>CABZNT010000006.1 GCA_902527105.1 uncultured Prochlorococcus sp.
ATCCATTCTATAAATGCCGAAATACTACTGTCATAAAATATTGTTCCATTAACTGCTTTCTTGTAAGCTACTCCAGTTTTAGAAAATTTCTTGCTATTAAAAGCCTCTCTTCTGAACATCTGAACAACTTCCAAACCTTGAAGATTCTCTTGAAAATCAGAGTTGAGTTGAGACAATTCTTCCCTTACTTGATAGTTGGCTCTTCTATAACGTTTTTGAAGCCAGATAATAAAATATGAAACTGGGATTTGAGTCAAAAGTAATAAAATGGCAAGACCTCTATCAATTGACAGCATTGTCAAAGAAATTACTATCAGACTGACGAAGTCAGCAATGACTCCAACTGCTCCACTCCCAAAAACCTCGGCTAAAGCATCAACATCATTTGTTAATCTCGTTAATAATTTCCCTACAGGCATTTTATCGTGGTACTTAAGAGATAAAGATATTGAATGTTCAAAAAGTTCTCTTCTTATTCTTGCTGTCAATCGTTGTCCCACTGCTTGGATATTATAAGTTTGATATCCCTGTAGAACTAATCTGAATAGAACAGTTATAAATAAAGTTATGATTATGGCATTTATTGACTGCCCAAAGAAAGTTTTACTTAGCCAAACATCTGTAGTTTCGTTCTTGAGAATGGTAATTGCTTGACCAACTAATAATGGTTGAATAGCTCCAGAGAAAGAAACAGGTAACAAAACTATCAAAATAAGATAGATTGTTTTTTTATCTTTAGTTAAATATTTACCTAACTTTTTAATCCTTCTAAAATCTTTAAAAAACATTTAGCTAATCTTCTATAAAGCATTAGTAGATTCTATTGATAAAATAGTATCTCTGAGATGATTATTATCTAACCTCATAGATAAAGGATTTCCAATTAGTCTTGCAGTCGAGTAATAAAGATCATCTATTTTAATTAAACCATTTTCTTTAAGAGTCTTTCCGGTTGCCACCAAATCAACTATTGCCTCTGCCATACCTGTAATAGGACCAAGCTCGACTGATCCTGTTAAATGAACTATTTCTACAGGAATATTTAATTCTTCAAAATAAGATCTTGCTGTTTTTATAAATTTACTTGCTACTTTACAATTCGCTGGAAGATCAGTTGGTTTTGAATAATTGCTATTTTTCTTAACCGCCAACGACATACAACAACCACCAAATCCTAAATCTAATAACTTTGCGACTTTTAATTCAGATTCTCGTAAAACGTCATACCCAACAATACCCAAATCAGCCTGACCATAACTTACATAAACAGGAACATCTCCATTTCTTACAAGTAATGCTTTTGCCCGTTTGCAATTTGATTCAAAGGTTAATGATCTGTTATTTTCGTCCAACGCATCAGAGAAATCTAACCCAGCTTTTTTAAAAGTTGAAATTGAATCTTTTAACAGAGCTCCTTTTGGTAAAGCTATAGTAAACATAGATTAATTTCTTCAAAAGATTCTTCATTCTAAGTTAACAATGGAATTTAATAAAGCTCTAAATATAATTGGAATTAGGGTTTTAAGTGATAACGTCATTTGGTTATGGGTAAAAGATAAATCCGTTGTGGTTGTAGATCCATCTGTTCACGAACCAGTAATTAGATATATAAATGAAAACAATTTTCACTTAGAAGCTGTTTTGCAAACTCATCATCATTCAGACCATATTGGAGGGACGAAGTCTCTTATTGACAGATGGCCAAATGTAAAGGTGATTGCTTCCGCCAAAGAAAAAAAACGAATACCTTTGCAAAATGTATCTGTAGAAGACGGAGAAACTTTGAATATTTTAGGTGAAGAAGTAAAAATAATTGAAGTCTTAGGGCATACAAGCTCGCATATTTCCTTCTTTTTGAATGGGGAAAATCCTGTTCTTTTTATTGGTGATACATTATTTTCTGGAGGCTGTGGGAGAATTTTTGAAGGAACTTATCAACAAATGTATTCCTCACTAGAAAGAATCAAATCTTTACCAAAAAATACTCTTATATATTGTGCGCATGAATATACCAAATCAAACATATTGTGGGCATTAAATCTCAAGCCTAAAGATCAAGATATAAAAAATAAACTTTCGGAAGTTCAAAAAAAACTTTCTCTTAATGAATTGACAATTCCATTTTTACTTGATGAAGAGATGAAAATAAACCTTTTCTTAAGAGCAAAAAATTTAGAAGAATTTACTTTTTTAAGAGCAAATAAAGATTTATGGGTTTAAATAGATAGGTATCTTCTTAAACAAATGTCTCCCAAACAAGTAATTAAAACATCAAATGCTCCAGATCCAGTGGGACCTTATAATCAAGCAATAAAAGCAGGTGATTTTATCTATTGTTCTGGTCAAATTGCAATAGACCCAGCTTTAAATGAAATAACATGTTTAGGTGATATAGAGAAGGAAACTAGTCAAGTTTTAAAAAATCTCGCAGAAGTTCTTAAAGCTGGTGGAGCCAAAATAGAAGATGTGATAAAAACAACTATTTACTTAACGGACTTAAGTAATTTTCAAATTGTCAATAAAATATATAGTGATTTTTTCAATATTGAGAATCCTCCAGCAAGGGCTTGTGTTGAAGTTTCATCTCTACCGAAAGGAGTTTTGGTTGAAATAGATTGCATCGCATTTCTAGATTAATTTCTAATTATTGAGAAATTTGAAATATGAACCAATTGTGCACCATAGTTGTATAGATTATTAGTTGACAATTCATCTTTGGTCTATGTCAGCAGCAAAGCTTAATATAGATGAACTAGAAGCAGGTTATCCTTTATTTTGCAAAGCTCTTAGACTATTAATTTTAAAAGGAAACTCAGTTAAAGATATAGAAAAGACAGTGTGCTGGAGTCATCTTGAAACTTTAAATAGATGTCTACCTGGTAGATATAAAGCACCAACATATTTAATGGCTTTAATCAAAAGAGATATTGCAAAGCCAAATAATTATTAAAAAGGACTAATCTTCTAAATAAAATTTATCAATATCTATTGAAAAGTCTTTTTCCTTATCTGATATTTCTTCATTGTCTAAAAATATTGAAAGACTTACAAAATTCTTACCAAAGCTGATGTTTGGATAAATATCTCTTTCTTTACATAATTTCTCAATTTCCCCCATGAATTTACTAATTTTTGAGTATTGATCAAATTCAAATCTTTTTTCAATCCTCAAAGGTGATTCTCTTTCTTTCCACATTACATTCTTTATTCATGACTAATTACACTATACCTTCAACAAAGTTAATCAATAAATTTTGAAGTTAAAATTTTTAGTCACTCTCCCAATAATCAATAATACCGCCAATTGTTAAATCGGTTTGGACTTCTGGATTAGGGCATGCAAATCTAGCAGCAGAGCCACTAGCAGTAAAAACCCAGTTACCTTCTCTAGCTCCAACAGGATCAACAGCAACTAATTTCTTTCCTTTGTTATTTTCTAAAATTCGTAAATTCATATGACCTAAGCCAGGGACTCTTTGAGTGCATACCATCCTTCCTAATACCTTCATGATTTCCACAGTTTATGACCTCCTTTTTTATGACTTGTCAGGATCCCAATGATCAATAATTCCAACAATCGTTAAATCGCTTGGATAAGATTTACTTCCAGCAGCTTCTCTAGCAGCAGAACTTCCAACACAAATAACCCAATCTCCTGGCTTACAGCCAACAGCATCAACTGCAACTTTACTAGAAGAACCATCTAATACAACCTGCAGATGTTTATGTTCAAAACCAGGGATCCTATTGGTAGAAACGAGTGGTTTTACAACCTTGCAAATTAACATAATTAGTGAGCCTCCTCTGTTTTTTTATCTAAAGACATTCCAATGATTTGGGCGGAATGAATGTTGTCCCTATCTCTAATAGTAGAGCAAGTATGTAACAAACCTTGATCAACTAAATTTTTATATCTAATTGATATCGCATTATTAACTCTTTCACAATCATTTATTGCTCTCTCTTTTGCGCCGGGTACTTTTCCAGAGTAATCAAATCTTATTACTACCGGGATAGGTAGATCTTGAGAAACATTTAATCCAGTAAAAATCTTTACTCCAACATCTAAATCTGGAGCCCCTTCTTCGACTGTATCTAAATGAGCAAAATAAGTTAAATTTCTGAGATGTACTTCTTTGAAACCTATACCTACTCCAATAAACCTCTCTGCATGTCCAATATCTTTATAAGAACCATTATGAAAACTCTTAACATAATCAATTTGAGAGATATTATTGACAATTAATTTATATGTAAATTTTTCCAGTCCACTGAGTTTATCTTTTGAAGATTGCTTAGAAATTGTCTGGCAAATTTCTCTTTCCGCATCATCTTTTGAAAAATTTATTGTTGAATTATAAATTTCTAATGTAGAGATAGTGTTTTCTAAATCTATACCTCCATCGCTAGTTGGTAAATGTATTTTTAATGAATCAGTGTCTGTATCAAGCCCAATTAACATTAAATCCACAGAAGCTCCACAGCAAAAGCTATTCTCTACAGCCTCTTTGAAAGCATATAATTTATTTCTACCTTCTGCTGCAGCTAACTCGTCATTACTCCCATGAGCTGCGCATCCCTGATGTAAAGGATCTACTGAACTAAAATGATAAGTTACAACTTTTAAGTACCTAGTATCTTTATGAGCTTCATTAGGAACATTCTCTCTATATCTTTTATGTTCAGTTTTTACCCATCGATTAACGGTATTTTCTATATCAAAGAGTGCTCCAGCATGGGATCTTCTTCTTACTGAACTAAAAGGTATTCTCATTACATAAGCAACTGAATGAGCTAACCTTCCATCTGAACAAGGAGTTATATCAAGTAAATGTATTCCACAATCTAAGAGGAATTTTTCAAAATCTTCCGCATCCCTACTTCCAGCAGCACCTTCAAGTGGATCATTGTTAAAAAAATTGTCGCTTAGTTTCTCATGCTGCTTGAAAGCACACCACGCATATAAAGCTCTCATATCAAGTGGTTTTACCCAAGATTTATCTAATACATGGAGAGGTAAATCTATTCCCAAATTTTTTCTTGATATTTTCTGAGCCTTATTTATAAAATCTTCGTGATGTTGGATTCGAGCAATTTCCTTGAGAGTTGGAACAATTTCGTCAAAATCACTTTTTATTTTGCTTTCATACTTAAATAGATTTTCATTTTGAAAATTATTGGTTAATTTATGAGACTTTCCAGAATTTCGGAAATTATTTGATTCTTTAGTTTGTATATGGATATTTTCAGTAAAAGTTTTCATTGGAGCGGTAGGTCCCAATGTGAAGTTCTTGGCTTTAGCCAGTCCTCTTAAAGGCATTATTTACTTAACCTCTTGCACCACCTGAAAAGGTAACAAGTTGTCCTTCACGAGTATTTCCACTAGATCCAGTTATCAAGAAATCTGGTTTTTCTGTTTTTTCATTTCTTTTAATTTCCATTGGGGGCATTGCGCTCATTAATCCTGCTCTTGATGGATTTCGCTTTCTTGAAGAAGCTCCCTCTGTGCCTGTTACCTTATCACCGCGATCCCAATCATCGCCAGTTACGTTTCCCACTGATTGTCCTTCTCCAGTAATCCTTGATGCGACTCTTTTTTCTGGAGTCTTTGCAGCACGGTCTGCCTCTTCAATTTCCATTTTTTGTTTATAAGTAATATTTTTATTTGGTTCAAATCTAAATTTTTCAGTGCCAGTGACCTTATCAACTGCCATATCAAAAGGTCCTGTTACCTTTGAACCATTTTCATATTCATTACCCGTGACACCTTGAGTATTTTTTTCAGAATATTTGTCTCTTGATGGTGATTTAACAGAGAATTCGTTCCAAGAGTTACCTGCTGGCTTTTCCGGATTAGCATAATCAGTATCATGTGGAGTATTCTCACAAGCTTGTGAGAATTGATCTCCACCAACATAAGGAGTTCCTGTTAGATTTTTGCAAGCGCCTTTCTTAGCACCTGTCATTACTCCGCCAATTCCTGGTTGTTGTCCTGTAAGTCTGGCATTTGAATTATTTCCAGAATTAATTGTTGCTCGTGACTTCATATCCTCAGAAGTTTCATTATTACAATTCTCATTAATCTGATCTAAGCCTGCGTATGGTGTTCCTGTTAACACTTTGCATGACCCTGGTTCATCTCCAGTTACTGTTTTTGATCTTCCTGTCATAGTCCCGCTTATTAAATTTGACTTTGAAGAAAGGCTTAAACCTACTTTTCTAGCTTCTGGTTTTGGTTTTGAACCGCAAAACTTCTCATATTGTTGAGATCCTATATACTCATCACCAGTTACATTCTTGCAACTCCCATGTTCATTGCCTGTCATATGATCTGATCTTCCTACACCTGTACCAGTCACATTATTCCCATTAAGAGTGTTGTAACTGCCTACTTTTTCATATACTTTACCTTTTGGATTTGGCTCTGAGCCAAGATATTGATCTCCTGTTAACTGATGTCCAGAACCTGATTCATCTCCAGTAACCAGAGATGATCTACCTGGAAGTGATCCAGATACTTTTAACCCATCAGTTGTAGTACTATGTTTAACCTTTGAAGGATTTTTTGGAACATCACCACAATACTTCTTTGATTGATTCGCAGATACATATTCAGTCCCTGTAAGGTTTTTACAAGTCCCAGGCTCATCGCCTGTGACCCTCTCAGATCTGCCGACTTCATTTCCAGTTACTTTATTACCTGTTGTTGTAGAGGTAACAGTAGATCTAAGTGGTTGTTTGTAACTTGGTCTATCTTGACAAAACTGGTCTACTACTTCTGCTCCCATATATTGAGTACCTGTGACAGTTCTGCATGTACTTGCTTCATTACCTGTAGTTTTTACAGATCTATTAGCTTGTGTTCCAGTAACTATTTGACCTGAATCAGTTTCACTTTTGCCAACTTTCCAGCTAGCATCTGCAATATTTTGTTTAGCGCCATTTTTATTTGGACCACATGGTCTACATTTACCATTACCTTTTTTGGCTGTGGCACCAGTTTTACTTCTTAGCTCTCTCACTCTCTGAGAAATTTCTCTACTACTTAAATCTGGATCTCCCCTTCTAGCTAAAGAAGCGGCACTGGTATTTTGTTTAGTTGCTGATTTACCATGCTTAGATTGAGCTTCTCTTCTCGCTAAAACAATATCTCTACTTGTATTAGTAATAGGCTTTCTCTTCTGATTAATTCTTCTTTTAACGTTGGGTTTTAGGGACTTAGATTCTGTACTAGTTAAATCCTGAATTTCTTTATTTTTACTTGTAGTTGATTTAACTGTGTTTACAGGACTTTCTTTTTTAACATCAGTACGAGTTCTATCGGATGAAGTTATAGCTGATTTCCCATGGGTAGACATTGCTTTTCTTCTCTCAATTACTAACTCTTTACTAGATAAAGTTATTGAAGAATTTCTGTTTACCTGAGTTTTTGGAATATGTTTTGTAGCTGGTTTAGAAATATTATTAGAAGAATGAGTCCCAGAAATCTGTATATCTTGAGAAGATCGAACTCTATCTTTGGTAGTTGAAGAATAAGCAGCAGCTTTTTTACCGCTATCACTCATAGCCTTTCTTCTTTCAAGTGCAATCTCTCTACTGGTTTTTTTTGACATAATCTTCAAATGTGAAACTCTTTTGAAAAACCTTCTCCAAAAAAATTTTTTGGAGAAAGATATTAACTACGATGAGTAGCTTTAACGTCCTTGGAAAACTACAAAAGCTGTTCCTTGACTTTGAGTGTAAGCATCGTATCCGATGATTCTTACATGATGATCAGGGTATGCCCTGTGGCATGCCTCTAATTCGCTCACGATCAAGTTAAGATCTTTTTCCCCAAAGAATGGGAGTTTCCAATAAGACCAATAAGTTTGCATACATCCACTAGGATGAACATGCTCAATAACAGGACTCCAACCTTGGGCAATTATGTACGCAATTTGGTCATATATTTCTTCCTGGGTCATCGGTGGTAAAAAACCGAATGTTTCCAGGGTTGCAACTGTTTGATAGTCGCTTACTGTGCTCTGGAAAGGCATAATTAATCAAAATGTGAATGAAATTACTCGTAAAAACGAGATTTTAATAAGTTTGAGGAGAATAAATCTCCTCAATTTCGAAACTTGAGTTAACCCTGAACATCAAGCTTGTCGACAGTGTCAAACTCAAACTTAATTTCCTTCCAAGTTTCTAGAGCAATAGCTAATTCAGGACTATGCTTAGCAGCTTCCATAAGAATGTCTCTACTCTCTTTTTCGATTTCGCGACCAGCATTACGGGCTTTTACACAAGCTTCTAAAGCAACTCTGTTAGCTGCAGCTCCAGCGGCTGAACCCCATGGATGACCATGTGTTCCTCCACCGAACTGAAGGCAGGAATCATCCCCAAAGATCGCTAGAAGTGCAGGCATATGCCAAACATGGATACCACCTGATGCGACTGCGAATACTCCAGGCATTGAACCCCAATCTTGATCAAAGAAGTTACCTCTTGATCTATCTTCAGGAACAAATGATTCTCTTAAGTTGTCAATATAACCAAGTGTTGTTTGACGATCACCTTCTAGTTTTCCAACAACGGTTCCAGTATGTAATTGGTCTCCTCCAGATAGTCTCAAACATTTTGCAAGAACTCTGAAGTGAATACCATGCTTTGGATGTCTATCAATAACAGCATGCATAGCTCTGTGAATATGCAGAAGCATGCCGTTTTTACGACACCAATTAGCTAATCCAGTATTTGCAGTAAAACCACCAGTTATATAATCATGCATGATGATTGGCATATCTAGCTCTTTGGCAAATTCAGCTCTCTCATAGAGTTCTTCAGGAGTGTTAGCAGTACAGTTTAAATAGTGACCTTTAACTTCTCCAGTTTCTCGTTGAGCAAGCTTAACTGCTTCTGCAACAAACTCAAATCTTTCTCTCCAACGTTGGAATGGTTGAGAATTAATATTCTCATCATCCTTCGTTAAATCAAGACCGCCTCTAAGACATTCATATACAACTCGACCGTAGTTTTTACCAGATAATCCTAGTTTAGGTTTGATAGTACAACCTAGTAGAGGTCTTCCGTATTTGTTAAGTCGATCTCTTTCAACTACGATTCCATTTGGTGGTCCACCGCAAGTTTTAATGAAAGCAATTGGGAATCTAATATCTTCTAGACGTAGATGTCTTAGAGCTTTAAATCCAAAAACGTTTCCTACAAGAGATGTTAATACGTTTGTAATTGAGCCTTCTTCAAAAAGATCTAAAGGATATGCAATAAAAGCATAGAAAGCTTCAGGATCTCCAGGGACGTCTTCGATTCGATAACAACGTCCTTTGTAAAATTCTAAGTCAGTAAGTAACTCGGACCAAACAGTTGACCAAGTACCTGTCGAAGATTCAGCGGCAACAGCTGCTGCAACTTCTTCTCTTGGGACACCTTCCTGACCTGTACATTTGAAACAGGCTAGTAAATCGGTGTCTAGGGGTACATATTCTGGAGTCCAGTAGGTATCTCTGTACTCCTTTACCCCTGCGTCATACTTCTTACTCATAAGGATAAATTTAGGTCTTTGTAGGGAAAATAATTATTGTGCAAAATTTATAAATCTTGCTTTACTTAATTAGTCCTTTTGACCAAGAAATTCACCGTTACCTAGAGCAGGTTCAACCTCTCTATGAGGACGAGCGATAATGTGAGCTGCAACTAAACCGTCACCAACTCTTTCACAAGCATCAGCACCAGCTCTTACAGCTGCGTTAACTGCGCCTGTTTCGCCTCTAACTAATACTGTGACATAACCGCCGCCAACGAATTCACGACCAATAAGGCGAACTTCTGCTGCCTTTGTCATTGCGTCTGCTGCTTCGATTGCAGGTACAAGTCCGCGTGTCTCGATCATGCCGAGAGCGATACCCATTGTTTCTGTAGCCATTGTCTACTAAATACTAAATGTGGAATGTTCAATTCGAAGAATGCTTCATTAAGTACTTATAAGTCAAGCGTTTTCGACAAAATCTCCATTAATGTTTTTTCTATCATTCATAAGTTAAACTTATCACCCTTGGTACTATTGATATGTCAATACTTATGCAAATTAGTTAGTGCATCAAAACATACTGTTGTGTTAAGAAAAAATTTACATTATGTTATTTCCGTACGAGGCAGGCCCTGTCTACACAGGTGTGGAATGTTCAACCTTTCCTGTCTCCGTATCAAGCTTTAAAGTAAGATAATATTCACAATTAATTTATTTGTTATTTTGAACCTTCCAGTTCTAACTATTGCGAGTGGCAATCAAAGAAAAGTATCTGAGATTTCAGAGATGCTGGATGTTTTATCTTTAAAGGTTCAGAAGCAACCAGAATATTTAAATGTCGAAGAGACTGGAAACACATATTTTGAGAATGCACTTCTAAAAGCAAAAGCAGCTGCTTTAGAAACTAAAACTTGGGCATTAGCTGATGACTCGGGTCTTGAAGTAGATGTTTTAGATGGTCGGCCAGGAATTTATTCTGCTCGATATGCCAATACTAATGATGAGAAAATTAAAAAATTAATTGATGAACTTTCTGATAGTCCTTATAGGAGTGCAAGATTTATAAGTTGCATGGTTTTGTGCGATCCCTCAGGAAACTTGGTTAAAGATACAACAGGAATATGCTGGGGAGAAGTTCTTAAGAATCCCAAATATCCAAACGGGGAATTCGAATCTATTTTTTGGGTAAAAGAGGCTAACTGTGTTTACGGTGAGCTCTCACAATCACAATTAAATAAATTAGGTAGTAGAGGTAAAGCTGCAAAAATTATGTCACCTTTTTTAAAAAAAGAGATAGGTTTAAATTAAAGAACTATCAATAATTTGAAATTTCTTCAATTGCTCTTATAGCAGCAGCTGCAGCCTCTTCTACATCCCCTTCTTTCCCGGCGAGAGTTAATCTACCAAAAGCTCCAACTGCCTTAACATCAACAACAGTTATATTCGATGCTTTTTCAGCTTCATTAGCTGCTTTTAAAACATAACCAGCTGGTTCAGTTTCTAATATAAACATGCTCATTCCAGATTGAATCATTGATCCACTTCTGTTTTGTCTATTTATTAGAACTGCATGATCTGGAGTAATTGCTCTAATAACTTCAGTCCAACTCGTAGCAGGTTTTGTTCTTTTTCTAACTTCGCTTCCAATAGCATCTAGAACGACATCTCCAGAGTGTAAAACCGTGCTTTGATCTTTATGGTAGAGAGCAAGAGATCCAAATGCTCTTTCAACAATCATCTGACCAAGTCTTACATTACTTGCTTTTAGTGCAATATCAGTGACTCTATGAACAGCCATCCCAGGCGAAACTTCCATCCAAAGACATGAATCACCAGGAATAGGTAAAAAACCTCTACTAACAGTTCCCATATATGCGGCTAATTGAGGTTGCAGAGAATCTAAAAAAACATATGTTCTTAACTCAATTTGCTCAACTTGACTTGCTTGTCTGGATACCAGAGACTTTTCTGAGTCGGTAGTAATAAAACAGCTAGCACCACTGGCCTGAGATTGCACCTCAGATCCTGTGACTAGAGAACTCCCTTTTTTTCGTTCCCCTCTGTTTAAGCTAGAAGTTGGTTCCATTGAGGCGACTATAACGGATAATGGTTCATTTTTTCTATTAAATTTACTTGCATGCTTACCACAAAACGATAACTTCAAGTAAAAGATATGCATTTTTATGAGAACTTCTCAAAAAAAAGAACCAAATGTTTCTGGTACTGAAAAAGAATTAACTCCTGATCAAACTCTTGGATTAGTTAGCCTAAGCTTGATGCAAAAACTATCTCAGAAAGACCCATCTTTTAGCTGGTTAGAAGAAGATAAAATTGAGAAAGTAAATCTTAAGAACCTTAGAGATAGATTGGAGTTAACCCAATTAGCTATAAATACTGGAGCACCTTTAACCACTTCAGAAGTGACAGCTCTAATTGGAGCTAAGCCAGGAAAATCTAAGTTAGAAAGAGCAGGATTATTAGCTACGAAAATAGCTAGAAATGTATGGAAGCTTTCAAAAACAAGTCAAGGAAATGCCTTCTATAGAAATTAGAATATGCCCTAAAAATAATTTTCATAATTCTCATTTAAGTATTTAAACATTCATATAAGTTTTTTAAATGTGTTCATTTTGTAAGAGAACTTATTAATTACTTTCTTAAATTAAAAAGTTTATGCAAGCTTGAAATATAAGCTCTTGAAAATTTTTAATGAGTAAAGTTGAATTTAATAAGGAAACTGGACCAAGGGAAGTTTTTTGTGGTTTAACTTCAATAGTTTGGCTCCACAGAAGAATGCCTGATGCGTTTTTTCTGGTAGTAGGCTCAAGGACATGTGCTCATTTAATTCAGAGCGCTGCTGGAGTTATGATTTTTGCTGAGCCAAGATTTGGGACGGCTATTCTTGAAGAAAAAGATCTTGCTGGTCTTGCTGACGCTCATGAAGAATTAGATCGAGTGGTTAATGATCTTATTGCAAGAAGACCAGAAATAAAAACTCTTTTTCTAGTTGGATCTTGTCCAAGTGAAGTGATCAAATTAGATCTTGCAACTGTCGCAGAGAAATTAAATAAAAGATTTTTTGGTCAAGTAAGATTCGTTAATTACTCTGGCAGTGGGATAGAAACAACTTTTACCCAAGGAGAAGATGGCGCATTAAAAGCTTTAATTCCATTAATGGGGTCATCAAATGAGGAGAAATTATTATTAGTTGGAACTCTTGCAAATAATGTAGAGGATAGGTTTAAAAAGATTTTTAGAAATTTAGGAATTTCAAATATTGAGAGCTTTCCACCACGGCAATCAACAGAATTACCTAAGATTGGCAAAAATACAAAAGTATTATTAACTCAGCCTTATCTAAGTGATACGGTTCGAGACCTTAAACATCGCGGTTGTGAAATAATTTCAGCTCCATTTCCTCTTGGTATCGAAGGAAGTACTAAATGGTTTTTAGCTGCAGCGAGAGCTTTCAATATTACTGAACTTAAAGTTCATGAAATTATTTCGCCTTTAATCAATAGATCAAAACTTGCTCTTGAATCTCACAAAGAAATACTCAAGGGGAAAAGATTATTTCTTCTTCCTGAATCGCAACTAGAGATATCTTTGGCAAGATTTTTGCATAATGAATGCGAAATGGATCTTATAGAGGTAGGCACTCCTTACTTAAATAAGGATTTAATGAAAGAGGAGATTAATTTATTACCTGATAATACAAAAATTGTCGAAGGGCAACATGTAGAAAAACAATTAGATCGAGTAAGGGAATCTAATCCAGACTTAGTAGTTTGTGGGATGGGTTTAGCTAACCCACTGGAAGCGGAAGGAATTAGTACTAAATGGTCAATAGAAATGGTATTCAGTCCAATTCATGGTATTGATCAGGCCGCAGATCTGGCAGGTCTATTCTCTAAACCTTTAAGAAGGAATCAAATACTAACTTCAAAAACTTTAGTAACTCATTAAAGAATATGGAATTAACTCTATGGACATATGAAGGACCACCACATGTTGGTGCGATGAGAATTGCCTCTTCAATGAAAGATATACATTATGTACTTCATGCACCTCAAGGAGATACATATGCAGATCTTCTTTTTACAATGATTGAGAGGAGAGGGCAAAGGCCTCCAGTGACTTATACAACTTTCCAGGCTAGAGACCTCGGAGGCGATACAGCTGAATTAGTTAAGAAAAATATTAAGGAAGCTGTAGATCGATTTAAACCCAAAACTCTTTTAGTGGGAGAAAGTTGTACAGCGGAACTTATCCAAGACCAACCTGGAGCTCTTGCAAAAGGTATGGGGTTTGATATGCCAATTGTTAATCTTGAATTACCTGCTTATAGCAAGAAGGAAAATTGGGGTGCATCAGAAACCTTTTATCAATTAACAAGAACCCTTTTAAAAGATAAAGTAAGTTCTTCAGATAAAATAAGTCCCCTAAGGTGGAAGGAATTAGGTAGAAGACCAAAAGTAAATATACTTGGCCCCTCATTGCTAGGATTTAGATGTAGAGATGATGTTATCGAAATCCAACGTATACTTTCAGAACAAGGTATAGATACAAACGTTGTTGCTCCATTGGGTGCTAGTCCTGATGATATTGAAAGGCTAATTGATGCTGAAATAAATATCTGTCTTTACCAAGAAATTGCTGAAGCTTCATGTGAGTGGCTTAAACGGAACTTCGGTATGGAATATACAAATACTATTCCTATTGGAATAAAAAATACAATTAATTTTGTAAATGAAGTTCATAAGAAATTAGATCTTCCTTTAACGAATAAAAAAGAATTAGAAAATAAATCAAAACTTCCTTGGTACTCAAAATCAGTTGATTCAAATTATCTAACTGGAAAAAGAGTTTTTATTTTTGGTGATGGAACTCATGCAATTGCTGCAGCCAAAATTGCTAAGGAAGAATTGGGTTTTGCAGTAGTGGGTCTTGGAACATACAGCAGGGAGATGGCCAGGCAAGTAAGAGCTACTGCAAAAGATTTAAATGTAGAAGCTCTGATAACCAATAATTATCTAGAAGTGGAAGATGCCATAAAAAAAGCAGCCCCTGAACTAGTTTTAGGAACCCAAATGGAAAGGCATAGTGCAAAAAGACTCGGCATTCCATGCGCAGTAATCAGTACTCCAATGCATGTTCAAGATGTTCCTGCAAGATACAGCCCTCAAATGGGATGGGAAGGAGCAAATGTGATTTTTGATGACTGGGTACATCCCCTAATGATGGGCTTAGAAGAGCATCTTATTGATATGTTCAAACATGACTTTGAGTTTGTTGATGGTCATCAAAGCCATTTAGGACATACAGCGACAAACACAAAGGACTTTTTAAAGTCTGACAATAAAAAAGATAATGACCATAAAGAGAGCATTATCTGGACTGAATCGGGTAGAGCTGAATTAACAAAAGTCCCATTTTTTGTAAGAGGTAAAGTCAAAACAAATACTGAAAAATACGCAATCTTGAGAGGAATTCCTGAGATAAGCGATGAAACGCTTTACGATGCCAAAGCATATTTCAGTTAATTTAGTTACTAATAAACTATAATTAAGTCATGAGTATTTTCACTCATAATTTAATAGATTTAATACTAAAAATTCAGTTATAAGAACATATTTCCCACTTTTAATACAAATAAATACATATTTGTTTAGAAACATATTTCATGTGTATTTACGCTGCAAGAATATAAATAATAATTTGTTTTTAAGCTTTAAATGACAAGTACTATTAATAGACCTCTTGATGGAGAAGGAAGTGTTCAAGTAAAGCAAGATCCAAAAATAAATATTGAAGAAGGGGCTTTAGTTATTGCCGTATACGGAAAGGGCGGTATCGGAAAATCAACTACATCATCTAACCTTTCTGCGGCATTCTCAAAATTAGGTAAAAAGGTTCTACAAATTGGATGTGATCCGAAACACGATAGCACTTTCACTTTGACTCACAAAATGGTTCCTACAGTTATCGATATTCTTGAAGAGGTAGATTTTCATAGCGAAGAATTGAGGCCAACCGATTTCATGTTTGAAGGCTTTAATGGAGTAATGTGCGTTGAAAGTGGAGGCCCTCCTGCTGGGACAGGGTGCGGGGGGTATGTAACTGGTCAGACAGTTAAACTATTAAAAGAACATCACTTACTTGAAGATACTGATGTTGTTATTTTTGATGTCCTTGGAGACGTTGTTTGCGGGGGATTTGCAGCACCTTTGCAACATGCAAATTATTGTCTGATTGTTACTGCTAATGACTTCGATTCAATATTCGCTATGAATAGAATAGTCTCTGCAATTCAAGCAAAAGCAAAAAATTATAAAGTCAGATTAGGTGGGGTAGTCGCAAATAGATCAAAAGATACAGACCAAATTGATAAATTCAATGAAAGAACAGGTTTAAAAACCATGGCTCATTTTAAAGATGTCGATGCCATCAGAAGATCAAGACTAAAAAAATGCACCATTTTTGAAATGGAACCAACTGAAGATGTCATTGAAGTTCAAAATGAATATTTATCTCTTGCCAAAAATATGCTTGAAAACGTAGAGCCTCTGGAAGGCAATCCTCTTAAAGATAGGGAAATTTTTGATTTACTAGGCTTTGATTAGTCTTCATTAATCTAATCCAACCAATTTGCTTGTTAAATCATAAGTTTGCTGAGAGGTTTTCGTATCAATTATTCTTTTTGACAACTTTTGAGAAAAAGCTTTTCTGCCAGTTTTTTGACGATTTCCCCAACTCCAATGTACTGATGGTTTAGCAAATTCTTTATAAGTTGCCACTTGAGCGACCCTCTCTCCTGCCAATCTTTGTGACACATATCCTTTTGTTATGAATTTTTGAAATATCGGGAAAAGGAATCTAAATAACCAAGGTGTATCTCTAAAAAGTTTTGTCTCAGCAACACATCCAGGATATAGAGAATTTACAATAATCTTCTCTGTAGGATATCTTTTTGATAATTCCTGAACGGTCACCATATTGCAAAGTTTACTATCCTTATAAGCCTTGCCAGGTTTGAATTTCTTTCCATTCGCCATACTTATTGGAGATAAAAAACCATTTTTGAATCCAGATAAATCTCCCAAATCGGCTGGGGCAGGGATGGGGATCCTTCCTCCAAGTTCCGAATAATTAGCCGTAACAGTACCTAATACCGTAATTCTTGGCTTGAATAAAGTTGATTTACCATTTAAAACAATTTCTCTCTCAGAAGATAAAATATTTTCTATAAGTAGATTTATCATAAGAAAATGCCCAAAATGATTTACTGCCATAGAGTTTTCAAACCCCTGAGGAGACCTTTCAGGTCTCTTTAGTCTGGGTTTATAAACCGCTGCATTACAGATAAGAGAATTTATTGGTTTTTTAAATCTTTCTAATATTTCATGACAACCTTGTCTCACATCATCCAAGTTAGAAAGATCTATTTCTATAAAGTGAACATTTTTAACTTCCTCTTTTGTCAAGAATTCCTCAGCTATTGTTATAGCCCTTTTATTTGATCGATTAACAGCGATAACCTCCCACCCAAATCTTAATAGAGGTTTTAGTGTATTTAATCCAACTCCAGAAGTTGTTCCTGTTATTAGGACTAAACCCTTAATGTTCTTACTCACTAGCAAAAAAGATAATAGAAAAATGAAAAGTAGAATGATTCAAGATCACCCTTATCAACGCCATATTACTCTGATAATGTCCCTGGAAATTATTTGATCCTGATCCTTCATAAATCTTTGCTCACCTTCAGAAGAGAATAAATCATCAAACTTATTTGTTAAAACATTAAATCTAAATTTTTCGTGTAAAAATGAGTCTTCAATTTCCCTTAATCTGGTCATCCTTACTTTGGAACTATAGCCAAGTTTAATCAGGCTTATTATTGCTACAAGGGAAAAGCTAATTTTTATAATTAAAAAAATCAATGATACAAAATTTTCCTGTTCCCGTTGTCTGTTTATAAATACAGACCGAAAATATTTTTTTTGTAAAATACTATTTTTATAAAAAGATTTTGACAAAATGAGTGCTAGATATTTTTACTGAACAAATAAATTCAGTCTAACTATATTATTACCTTATAATTTTTAAATTTTCTAATATGCTTTAGTTCCTACCTAAACTAATTCCTAGCCTTAGTGCTAAAACTCCTGCATGCATAACAACTATGAGGCTTAAAGCAATAAGATTAATTGTTTGAGTTGGCTCCATGGTAAAAAATTATTTTCTATATTCTCCTCCGAAAAGAGGAGATTTGAAACACTATTACAAAATGATGTTACGTAATTAACAAATTGAAAGAAAAAATTTATTGAAAATTATCATAAATAAACCTAACAAAATTAGTTTTGGGAAAAGAAAATCAGGCTTTAATTTTTTCAACAAATAATTTACCTGGATTTGATCAAATGGCTTTAGATTTAGATTCTTTAGATCAGACAATTTCAAATCCTGAAATAATTCTCACATTGAGGTTCTACTATTGGACTGGGGATTGGCTTTCAATTGGCTATCACCAAAAGGAAATTCCTCTTCATTGGGAAAATTTATTGTCAAATGGGGAAATTAATATTGTTAGACGTCCCTCTGGAGGTGGTGCTGTTCTGCATTCAGGAGGCATAACATATGCATTAACATTTAAAAAAACTTACTATAAAGTCTTTAGTTATGAAATGGTTAATAATTGGTTAATTAAAAGTTTTAGAGAATTAGGTCTAAACTTACGATATGGTAATTCAAGAAAATCAAGCATTAAAACAAATTGTTTTGGGACTTCATTAATTTCTGATTTAGTTGATCAGGATGGGTTTAAAAGAATAGGTAGTGCCCAATTTCGTAAAAAAGGTGCATTCCTTCAACATGGAGAGATTCAAACAAATCCTTCAAGAGATTTGTGGTTCAAATTATTCAAAGAAGAAGCTCCACCAAAAGTAAATTTAAAACTAACAAATGATGAAATAGTTCAACATTTGAGAAATTCATTCCTGAAAAATAAACAAAATATAAATTTCAAAAATATTGCCATAGATAAAAAAAATAGAAAACTATAATTACAAGAATTATTAAAGATCTCCTTTCTGCTTCATTGAATTAATTATTCTTGGCAGTTCAATTCCTAAGGGATAATGATTTTTAAAGTTTAATTTGTTTACAATCTCTGAAGGCAAATTAAAACCTAATTTATTCAATACAAAGTTTCCAATTTTTGACCTATCAATTATACCCAAAGGGATATCTGCAGCATTGAGAACCACCAAAAAACCTTCATTTGTTTCTTCAAGTCTTTCTATAGTTCTCCATAATTTATCGTTATAAGATACAGTTTCAAGACTATCGATTGGTTTCTTAAAATCTCCAACAAAGTTCCGTTCCCATTTTTTTAAGGAAACAGTTTTTAAAATATTCTCATCAACAAAACCGATCCATCTACCATTATTCGTTACAAAAAAATATTTTTCCGATGCATCCTTTTTATTTTTTATTAATGTATTAAATTCTGAGAAATTTGAATCGTATGCAATTTTCCTCAAAGGCTTTAATTTAATTTCAGAAACTTTACTAAATTTAAGTATGTTTTCAATTTTAAAAAATTGACTTTCAGATTTTGAAGAATTAACTCCAAACAAGCCCAAAAAAGAAAGAATAAAACCAAAGTAAAAGTTAAATCTAAATAAACAAACTATCCCAAAAAATAAAACAAAAACAGATAAGAAAAAATTTACTTTATTGAGGAAATTTCTTCCTTTATTTTTACTCCCTGAGAAATACCAAATAATACTTTTTAATAAATCCCCCCCGTCTAAAGAACCAATTGGAATCAAATTTAGGAAACCTAAGAATAAATTGAATATACCTACTCTAGAAATTACATTAACTGCTATTTGTTCTTGAGATACACTGATATTACTAATTAAAATTAGGATAGATGCTGTAGCGAAACACAAAAGAGGCCTAACAATTGCAATTTTTATATTACCTAAAGCGGTTTGACAATACTTATCTATTTGTAAAATTGCTCCTAGGAAATAAAAAGTAATTTTTTTTATTTTTACACCCTGATTAAGCGAAACAAAAGTATGAAACACCTCATGAAAAACAATTGAAGATAATAAGAAAAAAGAAGTTAAAAATCCTATAATCCAAGATTCTTTAATATTAAAAACATCACCAGAAGTTAAATTAACTTGATTACTTATACTCCATGAGAATAAAAAGAGAATAGCAAACCAGTAAGGATGAACTTTAAAGGGAATTCCCCATATTTTAAAAATCTGCCAACTTCTCAAAAATAATCTCCGCTATATTTAGCAATAATATCAATTTTACATACACGCCAATCATATGCTCAAGAGTAATACTTTAATTAAAATTTGTGGCCTAACTTCAGAAGAACAAGCTCTTCAAGTCGCAAAATTAGGAGCGCATGCTATCGGCATTATTTCAGTGAAAGAGTCACCAAGATATATATCAGCTGAAATTAAGAAAAATATTTTTACAACCTTAGAAAGGTTTTATCCCAAAATCGAGAGGGTATCAGTGGTACAAAATTGTCCAATAGACTTAATTATTAAAAATTTCTTAGGAAAACCAAGTGAAACTATCATTCAATTACATGGAGATGAAGATATTGAATATTGCAAAAAAATAAGGGAAAAAATTCCGAATATTGGCCTATGGAAGGCTTTCAGAATAAAAACGGAAAAGGACATTGATAAAATAAAACCTTTTGAGGATTTTATAGATGCGATACTACTTGATTCTTGGAATAAAGAAACTTATGGAGGTTCAGGGAAAAAAATAAATTCTATTTATCTAAAGAATTTGCAATTTAGCAAACCATGGTGGTTAGCAGGTGGAATATCAATTGAATGGATTGATGAAATACTTACTAACTTCAAACCAGATGGATTAGATATTTCAAGTAGTATTGAAGTATCTCCCGGATTAAAAGATATTAAAAAAACAGAGGATCTTTTTAAGTACTTAAAAAGAATTAGTAATTATTAGTAGCTGACTGCTGTTTTACTAGTTCAAAAAATTCTTGTTTTAAACTTAAATCGTGTCTAAAATCTCCTCTCACCACGGAATTAATCATACTTGTATTTGGTTCTTTGACTCCCCTCCACTTCATACAATAATGTTGAGCCTTTACAATAATGCCTAAACCTTTAGGTTCACACAGTTTTTCAATTTCATCTGCGAGGATCATTACAGCTTCTTCCTGAATATGAGGTCTTGAAAAAACCCAATCAGCAACTCTTGCGAATTTTGAAAGTCCTATGACTTTATTTCCAGGTTTAATACCTATCCAACACTCTCCTAAAATTGGAACTAAGTGATGTGAACATGCAGATCTTACAGTTATTGGGCCAACAGTATAAATTTCATCAAGATTCTTGTCATTAGGGAAACTTGTAACTTTAGGTTGTTCATGATATCTGCCTTTAAAAACTTCATTTAAATACATTTTTGAAACTCTTTCAGCAGTTTCTTGAGTATTATGATCATTTTCAACATCTATTACTAGAGACTTTAGTAAGTCTTTGACTCTTGAGGCTACTTCTTTTTCTAAAATTTCTAATTCTCCAGGATTTATAAAATCAGAAATATTATCGTTAGCACTAAATCTAGTCCCAGAATTCTTAATTCTGTCTCTTATAATTTCAGAAATTAGTTTATTAGTAATCTGGTCGTCAAAGTTTCTAATATTATCGTTGGGTAATGTAGAGGTCATAAAATTCTAAACAGAAAATTGTATGCAACTTAATTAACTGTATCTTCCAAAAGCTTAATTGCTCATATACTATATCACATTCTCTTGTTCAATCGGGTTCAAATAGCACTAAAATAAATCACCGTTATAAGATAAGGTAGTTAAACAGAATATTTAAAAGGCTCCTCCAGAAGGCATCAAAATCAAGTCTTCGATCAACTGTGATTCAGGTTTTTGAGCCATGTAGAGAATAGTTTCTGATACCTCGCTTGAGGAGAGCATAGAAGTTCTATCAAAATCAGAATTGATTGATTCGGAGTCCCAAAGAGGGGTATTTACTGAACCAAGAGTTATCGTGCACGCTCTTATTGAATTAGATCTCTCCTCCTCCCTCAAGCATTTAGTAAACATAGCTAGTGCAGATTTTGAAACACAATAAGCTCCCCATTGGGGGAATGCATTATAAGAGGCATGACTACTAATATTTATAACTAAACCACCATTTTTTCTCATTTGAGGAATTATTGAACTGCAAATTTGAAAAACACTTGTGAGGTTTATTTGGATAGTTTGTTCCCATTGACCTAAATCCATTTCCACTAAAGAGCCATTAAATGCGCAACCCGCATTATTTATCAATACTGAAGGGCACCCATACTTCTCAATTGCTTCTTTAACACAACGCTCTATTTCTAGAGCATTAGATAAATCACAGCTTACTAGGTTAATCTTTGATTTAGTAGTCAATAGTTCATTCTTTAGTTTCTCCATTAAATCCATATTCCTGGAGAGTAAAATTAAATCCCAGCCAGCATTAGCAAAAGTAATTGCAGTAGCTCTACCAATACCTTTAGTAGCACCCGTTATAAAAGCTAGTTTCAAGTTATTCAGTTTTTTGGGGGATTTCACTATAAATCTCCTCAATATTATTTGCTTCGATAAATTTACCTAAAACCCTAAACTTTTTGTATCTTTCCTCAATTAATTCGTCTTCAGGCATTTGCAGTAAAGCATTAAGGTGTTTGTCAATAGCCTCTTTTAATGTGTTGCCAGCATCTAAAGGAGCCCAATTATTCCCACCAGAAGGTTCGGGTAATACCTCGTCTATTATCCCTAATTTAAGTAAATCTTTACCTGTTATTTTAAGTGCTGATGCAGCTTCAGGTGCCTTCGCAGCATCTCTCCATAAAATTGATGCACATGCTTCCGGACTAGCAACAGTGTAAACACTGTGTTCAAACATTAGTAATCTGTCGGCAACACCTATTCCAAGTGCACCTCCTGAACCTCCTTCTCCAATGACAGTAGCCACAATGGGAACTTTTAAACCAAACATCTCTCGAAGGTTTCTTGCAATCGCTTCCCCTTGACCTTGTTCTTCAGCTTTTAAACCAGCATAAGCTCCAGGAGTATCAATAAATGTAAGAATTGGCAGAGAGAATCTATTTGCATGCTGCATTAATCTGAGAGCTTTTCTGTAACCTCCAGGTTTTGCCATCCCAAAGTTTCTTACTACATTTTCTTTTGTGTCCCTTCCTTTCTGATGCCCTAACATCACCACTGGTCTATTATTTATCGAGCCTATCCCCCCAATTAATGCCATATCATCGCCACCATTTCTGTCTCCATGTAATTCTATCCAGTCATCACAAAACATTTGAACAAAGTCCAAAGTACTTGGTCTTTGAGGATGTCTAGCTACCTGAATCTTTTGAGCAGGGGTGAGAGATTTAAATATTTCTTCTCTTCTCCTAGCAGCTAAGGTTTCAAGCTGTAGAAGCTGTTGGCTAACATCTACCTCTGAATCTCGAGCTAATTCTTTAATTTGCTCTATCTGCTTCTCAAGTTCAACAAGAGGCTTTTCAAAATCAAGGAGGTAACGTTTAGCCATAATTTAGACCGTTAATACTTTAGGCTGCTTATCAAGTCCAATGGCGGAAAAACCATGCTTTAAAGAAGCTGCTCCAATAAATTCCATCTTTTCGAGGGAAATATTATTTCTTCCCCAACTAAAATTTGTATGACACTTTTCAAATTCTAAAATCATAGCTTCTGCAAAGCAAGCAAACATCTCTCGCTGAGGGTTTTGCATTTCGGCAAGTTCCATCATATTCCAACCGATATCATTGAAAAACTCTACTATTCCTCCTTTTAAAACATAAATATTTTCACCCTGAAATTTCTCATCAAGATTTTTGGGGTATCCACCATCAATCATTAAACATGGTTTTTTTAAGTTATCGGTATCAATTTCAATAGTTTTAGGCATACTTGCAACCCACACAACAATATCCGCCTGAGGCAATGCCTCATCTAAACTTTTTATCGTTCCACCATCTAATTCTTTTTGCAACAGTGCTAGTGGTTCTTGTTGTCTCGCTACCATAAGAAGTTCTGAAATCCCAGTTTTATTGATAAGCCACCTACAAACAGCACTTCCAATATCACCTGTAGCTCCAATTACGGCAACAGTTGCTTTTTTAAGGTCTATCCCAATGCGAGGCGCATTTATCTCTAGTTGCTTACAAATAACCCAGGCGGTATGAGTATTACCAGTAGTAAACCTTTCCCACTCTAATGCTGTATTTCTAATTTGTTTATGCTGTAGAAGATTAAAATTCTCGAAAATAATAGAAGTAAATCCTCCTAAAGCGGTAATGTTAATCCCTTTTTTCTGAGCTAGTTCCATAGCATTTAGAACTTTTCTTCTGGCGGTTTTAAACCTAGAAAGCATTTCAGGAACAAAGCAAGAATCTATGTAGGATCCTTCAATAGATACTCCAGTAGCACTCTTAACTTCTACATTCTCAACCAGTTGAGGAGGAGCTGTACACCAAACATCCAGGTCGCCATCTGCTATATGATCAAAACCAAGTAACGAAGCTTTTCTCTTTGCATCTTCAAAACTAGTTGAGTGGCCTATTAACCCAAACATTTAAAAATTTATTAATGATTTCTATACAATGTTATGAAGAATAGCACAGAGGTAACTACTTAAAAAGAAAGATTAATTATTAAAAAGCTTAATTAAGTAAAAATGTGATTAGACGATAGCTGCCATAGCCATTCTTGCGATTTCTCTATTATCTAAACCTATTTCCATCAATGTATCTTGATAAGCAATCATAAATTCTTCCATTAATTCTTCTCTGTCCATGGCTAAAACTGATGCGTCTTCTGCTACTTCATCTAACATCTTTTTAATTAAGGGAAGGTTAACCTTATTAGCTTCCATTAATTCCTCTTTACAAGTAGATAAATTCTCTTTAAGCCATTCTTGACCATAATTTAAATGAAGATATTCATCTTTTACCACTCCCTCTGTAATTTTTTTTGCAAAGGGATCAGCAACTCTTATGTATACGTTATATGCAGAAATTGCAAATGCTTCGATTAAAATAGCTTGTATTAGGAGACATGTTGTTAAATTTCCTTTTTCAAGAGCAATTTGAAAATTGCCATGTAATTTAGAGAAGAATTTTTTGGCAAATTCCATATCAGCTTTTACGCCTAAATTTCTTCCACATGCAGTAAATCCTTTTTTATGTTTCATTTCCATTCTGGCCAATTTAGTTAACTCCTCTAACTCATTTGGTATTAAAGTTGCTATTGAAATGTAATTATCATGAGCCTCTTGCTCTCCCTCTATAACAATTGCATTTATTCTGCTGTATGCATCCTTATAAGAATCTGTAGTGAAGTCGGGCAAATCTAAAGAAATCGGATTAGTCGATTCTTCAATAGTTTTTTTATTTGATTCTAGAGTTTGCATGTCAGTAATCTTTAGCTCATTATGCATGATTATTACATGATTATAGTGAGTTTATTTAAATATCATGAAAATAGTTTCAATTGTTAAGTCACATTTTTTACTTAAACTTTTTAAGAATTGTTTGGCCAATCTGATTGCATCAGATTCATAATCAATTTGAACCAATGATTAATCAATAATTTCTTTAAATTTTCTCCTAAAGACTCATTTGCTCCCCTGCTATCCCCTATAACCCCTGATTTACTAAAGTCGTCAGTCAGCCAAGCAGTAGGAGCATTTCCCTCTAGACTCCAGCCTTCTGGGATTTGTCCTTTGATACACTCATTTGGGCGTTCATCGCCTACTAACTCTGGTTTTAAAGCGAGCATCAAACTTGTTTCAGCTAAAGAAGCATGAAGCCCATTTTCGATCTCAGTTTTTGTCAACAATTCACTTAACCCATTAACACCACTCCATAAGAAACAAGGGAAAATTGCCATCCCTGGTGAGAAACTTCTTAACTCTCTTGCAGCTGTATTTAATAGTGAGATTTGACCTCCATGTCCATTAATCAATATCAGTCTTTTAAAACCCATTTCAGATAATTGACTTCCGACTTCCTTAATCATTGAGGATATTAAATTTGAGGAAAGTGAAATTGTCCCGGCAAAACCTTTGTGTTCTGGAGAAAAACCAATATATTGAGTTGGAAGTTTTTTTAATGGAATATCGGCAGGGAACAATTTAAAAACTTCGTTAATAATTTCATCGACAAAAATACTATCTGTCGCAAGAGGCAAATGCGGCCCATGTTGTTCAACAGCACCGAATGGCCAAATTACTGTAGATCTTTTGTTTTTTGCAACACTCTCAATTTCTTGCCAATTTAAATGTTCAAATTTATTAGGTATTGGTTTAAAGTTCATTAATTTTAATTTTGAGTACTAAGATTTAGAGTATGTTAATAATTAATTAGTCTTATTTTACCTACGATGGGAGTTAATAATAAAAATGCCCAAGATAATATCCAAGCAAAGGGCAATAAAAAACCTCTTCAGGTACTACACATTAGCAAGAAAGATACTCAAAAAAAATCTCAAGTAATAGATAATGAACAAACCAATTCGCAAGAAGAAATTAAAAAAGAAAATATCGCTATCAAACCTCAAATCATTAAAGATGATTCAGTAAAGGAAATTGATGAAAGTAATATAAACACTAAAGATTTTGATATTTCTCAACAAGATTTAACTCAACAAGACTTAAATAGACCTCCTAAATTTTTTGAACAAAACAGAGATTTTCAATTAGAAAGAACTGTTGATGATTTCGATTTTGATGAAAGTGCTTTTTTGGAGGCTTTAAATGAAAATGAGCCAATTGGGGCTACAGGAGAAACAATTTCAGGAAAGGTTATAGCAATCGAAAGTGATGGACTATATGTTGACATCGGTGGGAAAGCACCTGGTTATATGCCCAAAAAAGAATGTGGTTTGGGAGTCATAACTAACTTTAAAGAAAAATTTTCTATAGGCCTTGAAATGGAAGTTTTGGTTATCAAAGAACAAAATGCTGATGGGATGGTAACAGTGAGCGCTCGGGCATTAATTCTTAGGCAAAGTTGGGAAAAAGTATCAAGTTCCGCAAAAAATGGAGAATTAATTAACGTTTTAATTAATGGATTTAACAGAGGTGGTCTTACGTGTGATGTAGATGGATTGAGAGGATTCATCCCAAGATCCCAACTTGAAGATGGTCAAGACTATCAATCTTTTGTTGGCAAAACTCTAAAAGTAGCGTTTCTTGAGGTGAATCCAGAATCCAGAAAATTAGTTCTTTCTGAAAAGAAAGCATCATTAGTCTCTAAACTTACAAGTTTAGAATTAGGTCAATTAATTGAAGGAGAAGTTTTAGCAGTAAAACCATATGGCTTCTTTATAGATTTAGGTGGAGCTAGTGGACTTCTTCATCAATCCTCACTAACAAATGGATCGATTCGTTCTTTAAGAGAAGTTTTTAGAGAAGGGGAAATGATAAAAGCTTTAATATCTGAAATTGACCTAGAAAAAGGGCGCATTGGTCTCAATACAGCACTTTTAGAAAACTCTGCGGGAGAATTAATTATTGATAAGCAAAAAGTTATGCAAGAAGCTACAGAGAGAGCACTAAAAACTAAAGCACTATTCGATAAAAAAGAACAAGATAAATGAACATTAATAAAACAATGGAGTCAAATCTTAAATTAAAAATTTCAGATTGGGAATTAGACTTCTACTCAAGACCAATCATTGAATCAAATGGAAAAAAAAGGTGGGAGTTAATTATTTGCTCTACAAGAAGTTATAAGACAGAAGATATTTTTCTTTGGAATAAAAAATGCCCTGCTAATGAAGTAAATTCAGTATGGCTTACAAAGGCACTAAATGAAGCAATAAGTGAAGCAAAAAAACAAGGATGGGAGAAACCTTCAATAGTTAGATTCTGGAGGTCGTCAATGAAATCAATCATTAAGAAATCTCTGGAGGCGGTAAGTATTGAGGCTCTTGCAAGTAGGAGAACTTACGATCTATTAGATAGAATTGAATTTCTTGAGAAAGAGATTTATCCAAAGGAAAAAGGTTATGTAAGAGGTGTATTAGCTCCTACTTTTACTTCTAAAATGGAAACCCCTCCAACACCTTTACCAGAAGAAGTAAGGGGTGATGCCTTAACTATCTCTGAGATATCAATTGGAGAATTAAAATCAGCAGAAAATTGGCCTATTGAATTTGGAGAAATTTTCCCAATTCAGCAAGATTTAGATGATAATTACTTAGTTCCAGGATTAAGACTTTTTAGTAAAGATAGATCTTTAGCACTTTCTGCATGGTTCAGTTGTTTAGAACCTATTAAGTTAGTCATCAATAAGAACCAACTCATACTTGAAGCTTCAGAAGACGATAAGTGGCTGGTAACAGATTTGCAAGAAAAAGAAGCAAACATCTTGAGTACAAAGTTTTTAGATAATAAAAAAAATTCTTTTGATTATCAATTTATTTCCATACAGTCAACGCCATACATCGAAAAATTTGCAGGATTCTGGATCTTGAGAGATATTGAATTAGTTTCATAAATTCAGCTTAGGAGCAGGAACTATTCCATACAAAGAAATATCTTTCTCAAAAGCTGAAATTTTCATTCAAAACAAAAAATTTGAGTATTATTCATCGCCTATACTTAGCCAAAATAATTTTAAACATGCATATTTTACGAAGTCAAGCTCTGAGAAATTTCTCCAATTATTAGGAAATCACTTTAATGAAAATTACATAAATTGTGTTTCCAATCAAATTCACAGTAATTTAATAGTGTTTGGATCACATTCGGGAGAAGGGATTAAGCCTGATGCAGATGGTCTTGTTGGTAATAAATGCAATCAAAACTTATGGATTTACACAGCTGATTGTATGCCAGTATTTTTTGCAGATAAAAAGACAAGAAATGTAGCAACCTTGCATTGTGGAAGAAAAGGTTTAGAAAAAAAAATAATAAAAAATCTGGTTCAAATTTTCGATAATTTAGGGATATCTAGAGATAACTTACTTGTTGCTATTGGACCAGCGATTTCGAAGGAATATTATCTAGTTGATAAATTGACACTCAAAGAATTTTATAGAAAGGCCGAAAACAAAAACATTACGGTAAATTTGACTAAAGCTGAAAAAGATCTTTGTTTTAGTGACTCAAAATACTTTAAAGAAAATAGCTTAAATCAACTTGATCTTAAAAGAACTGCTTATAGACAACTTTTAAATGAGAACATTCCCAGTACAAATATAGACATCTCAAATTTATGTACATACAAATTAAAAAATGAATTTAATTCCTGGAGAAGGAGCAAAACATTCTCGAGACAATGGAACTTTATCTGCTCATAGAGATTGTTAACCTGGACAAATTTCACTAGTTAAGTCTCTGGCGACTAATAATTCGGTCATCTCCTTGGTACCCTTAATATTAAAAACTTTGGCTAACAAAACATTTTCTTTGAAACCAAAAGGTTTTATTTTCACTTTGCTTCCCCTTGGAAATTCACTCTTAAGTAAATTTGTTGCTTCAAGCTCATCATTTTTTTTTACATCTACACAAAATAGTCCAATCGTTAAATTTCTATTTTGATCCCCCACCAAAATGGTATTTGAATTTTTAATTTGAAGAATTTCGGCCGAATTAACTACTATAGGATTAAGAACAATCAAGCAAACTATAATTAAAATTTTAAATAATTTTTTCAATTCAATAATATCTTAAGTTTTTAAATTATCCTAAATTTAATTTTTTAAAATGACGAATTAAAAAAATTAGTCTTCACAATTAACATATCCAACCATTTGAGCATTACTTTTACCAGGAGGAACCATTGGATAACAATTTTCACCTCTTCTGACAAGGATATTAATCAAGGCAGGGCCGTCATGATCAAGCGCATTTTTTAATTCATCCTGTAATTGTTTTCTATCAGAAATTAAGTATCCTTTAACTCCAAAAGACTCAGCAAGTTTTACAAAATCAGGTTCGCCACAACTCATATCAGATGAGGAATATCTTTCATCGTAGAAACTTTCCTGCCATTGTCTAACCATCCCTTGCCAGCGATTATTGATAATAATCAATTTCACATTTAAACCATATTGAGATAAAGTTCCTAATTCTTGAATATTCATTAAGACACTTGCATCTCCTGCAATACAAATTACATCTGAATTAGGTAAAGCTGCTTTTACTCCAATTGCCGCTGGCAATCCAAAACCCATAGTTCCTAAGCCTGCACTACTAATCCATTTTCTTGGAGAATTCCTAAGGTATTGAGCAGCCCACATCTGATGTTGTCCTACATCTGTGGTTACATAAGCTTCTGGTGAAAGTTCCCTCACTTTTATAAGAACCTCCTGCGGATAAATTTCTCCTTCTTTGGGCGGGTCATATAAAGGGTGTTTATTTTTCCAAGAATCAATTTTTTCTAACCAGTTTTTCGTTTGACAAGTAAATTTGTTTTTTAAAGATTGTTCATTAATTTTGAGAACTGCTTTTGAAACATCAGAAACAATTGCAACATCTACACGTCTATTTTTATTAACTTCTGCTGGGTCGATATCAATATGAATTACTTTTGCATTAGGTGCAAAAGTATCTAATTTTCCTGTCACCCTATCATCGAATCTAGCTCCAATAGCAATTAAAAGATCGCATTCTGTAACAGCGAAATTTGCGTAAGCAGTACCATGCATTCCTAACATCCCTACTGATAAATTATCTTTTTCATCAAAAGCGCCCTTCCCCATTAAAGTTGTGGTAACTGGTATTTGATAATTCTTTGCCAAAGTTTTTATTTCATCATGAGCCCCTGAAGATATTGCCCCACCTCCTACGTATAGAAGAGGTCTTTCAGAATCTTCTATAAGTTTAATCGTTTTTTTGATATCGCAATCATTAATTTCTCCATTTCTTTTAAATCCTTTAGGAATAATCTCACCAGGCAAAACTCTTTGGTAATTAAAAAACTCCTGACCTACATCTTTGGGGATATCAATTAAAACAGGGCCAGGCCTTCCAGATGAGGCTATAAAAAAAGCTTCTGAAACTACTTCCGCGATATCTGAAGGATCTCTTATTACCCATGAATGTTTCACTATTGGAAGAGTTATGCCAAAAATATCAGTTTCTTGAAAAGCGTCTGTCCCTATAGCAGGTCTTGGGACTTGACCTGTAACTACAACTAGGGGGACTGAATCCATTTGCGCAGTGGCAATTCCAGTTACCAAATTTGTCGCACCTGGTCCTGAGGTTCCAAAACAAACTCCTACTTCACCAGTAGATCTTGCATATCCATCAGCGGCATGTGAACCACCCTGTTCATGCCTAACCATATAGTGAGTTAACCAACCTTCTTGTTCTGCCTTATGAACAGCGTCATATATTGGTAGTATGGCTCCCCCAGGATATCCAAATATAACTTTTACTCCATGAATTTTCAAAGAATCCATTAGTGCATCTGCTCCAGTTATCCAAACTGGATTTTCATGTTTTGAATTACCCTTTAAAAAGGATCTCGAAGTAAGGGTCACTAAAGAAATTCAATATTTACTATAAATTTTAAACTTAATTAAATACTTTTGCCTCATTTAGAAATGTAATGTCAGAAATGTATTTAAAATAATCTTTCAATAAATTTAAAAATTATCAAATAAATTTCAATTGTTCTTTATAAAATGCCTAATTTATGTAGAGGTCCAGAGCCTGAAATAAGTTCAATAAAAAGAACAAGAAAAATAATCATTGCAACCCTTCCGTTCCACACTTCTGAACTATTATTCCAACCCCATTGCCACTTCTCTTGGGGATAAAGTTTAACTTTTTCAGGCAACTGTGAAGCCTCCTCTATATTAACAAGAGGGCCTTCCAAGCAGGAAATCACTAGATCACTAAGGCCTTCAATAAAAGTAGGATGAGTATTTAAAGCCTTAACTCTCCGAAAGTTTTTAATACCAGCCTTTTCAGCAATTTCTTTATATTCAATATCAATTTCTTGCAATGTTTCGATATGCTCTCCAACGAAACTTATAGGAACCACAATCAGATCATTAACATTTGACCTTCCAAGATCAGCTAACACCTCTTCTGTATAAGGCTTCAACCATTCAACGGGGCCGACTCTACTTTGATAAGAAAGTGTATGGGGGTTACTATGCCCTAAACATTTTTCAAGCTCATTTATGATTAATAATGAACAATCTTCAATTTGTTGTTTGTAAGGATCTCCAGCTTCCTCCACGTAACTCTTAGGAACTCCATGAGCAGTGAAAAATATATGGGCTTTTGAAGGCAATTCACAAAGTGAAATTTGTTCAGAAATCAATTCGACCATAGACTTTAAATAACCTGATTGACTGAACCAACTCCTTACACATCTCATTGGAACCTTTTTAAATTCAGCATCAGAATCTCGCAATTTTTTTAATTCCCTAAAGCTCGAACCACTAGTACTTATTGAAAAATGAGGATACAAAGGTATTACAACAACTTGATCTATGCCATCTGCTTTCATATCAGCAATTGCTGATTCGGTAAAAGGATGCCAATACCTCATAGCGATATAGGTTGTAGCATTAAACCCTTTGTCCCTTAATTTAGATTGTAATTCTCTTGCTTGTTGTTCAGTTATCCTTCTGATTGGTGAACCTCCACCTATAGAAAGGTATGCCTGTTGTGAAGTAGTACTCCTAAGAGTGCTAATCAACCAAGCTAGGGGCTTTTGAAAGACAGGGAAAGGCGTTCTGATAATTTCTGGATCAGAAAAAAGATTGTATAAAAACGGGCCTACATCAGTAATGCGTTCAGGCCCTCCTAAATTCATTAGTAAGACGCCTATTTTATCCATTTAGATTTTATGGAGATTGAAAATCAACATTAAAAACGTCATTATAAGGACAATTATATAAGTAAATGAACGTAATTCAGGAAATTAATAATGTCAATGATAAATTTGCTACTCAAGGCAGCAAGCTTAAAATTGAGAAAAGAGGAGAGAAATTAAATATTCGTGGTTCACTACCCTCCAAAGAAGATAACAATTACTTTAAAATTCAAAGAATATCTCTTGGGTTAAAGGCTGATACTTCTGGATTAGAGGAGGCTAAAAAAAAATTACAATTAATCAATTTGCAATTGGAATTGAATCAATTTGATTGGATTAATTGGATAGGCAAACCTTATAAAAAGGGAATAAAAGATTGTTTTGAATTCCCAAAAAGATTAAATCAATTTGAGGAATTTTTTTTTAAAGAAAATAAAAGTGATTTTCGAACCAGCACTAGAAAAACTACTTGGAGAAGTTCTTACAAGCCATATATGAAAAGGATTCTAAATATTTATAATGACTCTGAGAATGAAGCTTTAGAAAAAATATTTCAAAAAACACTTGAAAGTTATAAAGAAGGTACCAGAAGTAGGAAACAATGCGCTACTTCTTTAAGTGTTTTGGCTAAGTTTTTGGACATTAAACTACCAGAAGATTGGAAATTAAATTCTAGAGGATATGGTCTAAACAAAGCAGGATTTAGGGATCTACCTAAAGATGAATTAATAGAAAAACTGTGGGAGACCATACCAAACGAGTCTTGGAAATTTGTTTTTGGTCTGATGGCTACATATGGATTAAGGAATCATGAAGTATTTTTTTGTGATTTAAGTTCTCTTACTGGTTCTGGGGACAAAATTATTAGAGTTTTGCCTACAACCAAAACAGGGGAACATCAAGTTTGGCCATTTCATCCTGAATGGGTGGAAAAGTTCGAATTATCAAAACTTGGTGATAATCCAGAACTACTACCAAATATTAATAGAGACCTTAAATTTACAACCTTACAGAATATTGGAAAAAAAATTACAGACCAGTTTAAGCGTTACTCTTTACAAATAAAACCTTATGATCTAAGGCATGCTTGGGCAGTAAGGACAATTTTTTATGATTTACCTGATACTGTGGCCGCCAGAATGATGGGACACTCGGTTAGTTTACATACTCAAACTTATCACCACTGGATTACTAAAAGAGATCAACAACAGGCAGTAAATAATGCACTTTTAAAAGCTAAAAGAGCTAAAAATATTTAAAGATTTATAATAATTAATTAAAAATTAAAGTCATATGCAAGAAAAACCCTCATCTTCCGAGAAAATATTTAACCTCGATAATCAAGCAAATAAACTTGGAATGGGAGGGAAATTATCTCCGGATAGCGATGAGAGCTCATATAAAAAAAGAATGCAGCAAAGAAAAGATATTCAAGCTGAAAGACTACAAATTAGAAAAACAAAAAAAGGATTATTGATTGTTTTTACAGGGAATGGCAAAGGCAAGACCACTGCATCTTTAGGGATGGCTTTAAGGACGATAGGGCATGGTTATAAAGTGGCGATAATTCAATTTATCAAAGGAGGCTGGACCACAGGAGAAGAAAAAGCACTTAAAAGCTTTTCTTCAAAGATATCTTGGCATTCATTAGGGGAAGGATTTACTTGGGAAACGCAAGACAGAATAAGAGATGAAAAATTAGTTCAAGAGGCTTGGCAACTTGCCAAAAAATATATACAAAACGAATCTTATAAACTAATCATTCTTGATGAAATTAATATTGCGACAAAACTTGGTTATCTTGAACCCGAGGAAATAATTACTTTTTTAAAAAGCTTAAATAATAGAAAAAATCATATTGTTTTAACTGGGAGGGGAGCATCTGATTCAATTATGGATTACGCAGATCTAGTTACAGAAATGAAACTAATAAGACATCCATTTAAAGAACAAGGAATAAAAGCACAAAAGTGTGTTGAATTTTAGTTAAGGTAAATATTATTATTTAAATTTTCTTTAGGCAGGTTTAGAAATGTTTAAAGACGCAAGCAATATCTGAACAAAAAATAAATTTGGTGCTTTTACTTGCTAAGGTCTTAAAAGTACGATTATTGAATGACTTACAAAAGAGTTCTCTTAAAACTTAGTGGTGAAGCACTAATGGGTGAAAAACCTTATGGTATTGATCCTGCTATAGTTCAGTCAATTGCAGAGGATGTTTCAAAAGTAGTCGAAAATAATGTAGAACTTGCAATTGTTGTTGGGGGTGGGAATATTTTTAGAGGGCTTAAAGGTTCCGCAGATGGCATGGATAGAGCGACAGCTGATTATGTTGGAATGCTTGCAACAGTAATGAATGCCATTTCACTTCAAGATGGTTTAGAAAGAGTAGGAGTTGCAACAAGAGTACAAACTGCAATAGAAATGCAGGAAATTGCCGAACCCTACATAAGAAGAAGAGCCATGAGGCACCTAGAAAAAGGTAGAGTTGTAGTCTTCGGAGGTGGATGCGGAAATCCATTTTTTACAACTGACACTACGGCAGCTTTGAGAGCAGCAGAGATAAACGCTGAAGTTGTTATGAAGGCTACTAAAGTTGATGGAGTATACGATCGTGATCCTAATCAATTTAAAGATGCAAAAAAATATTCCTCTCTCAGTTATCAACAAGTTCTTAGTGACGAAATTGCCGTAATGGACAGCACTGCGATTGCACTTTGCAAAGATAATAATATCCCAATTATGGTTTTTGATATATTCAAAAAAGGAAACATTTCTAAAGCTGTTGCTGGTGAGCCAATAGGCTCTTTAATTAGTTAGAGATCATTTAATTTTTTTATTATGAAAGAAAAAGAAATTCAAGAAAATATGAATAAAAGTATTGAAGCCACACAAAGAAACTTTAATACAATTAGGACAGGCAGAGCTAATGCTTCCTTGTTAGACAGAGTAAGTGTTGAGTACTACGGAGCAGAAACACCAATCAAATCGCTTGCCACTATAAGCACTGTTGATTCGCAAACAATTTCAATACAACCTTTCGATATTTCATGTTTGCAAGCGATAGAGAAATCTATTTCTATGAGTGATTTAGGTATTACTCCAAATAATGATGGGAAAGTAATAAGAATAAATGTTCCTCCTTTAACAGAAGAAAGAAGAAAAGAATTTTGCAAATTAGCCTCTAAATACGCAGAGGAAGGGAAAGTAGCTTTGAGAAATATCAGAAGAGATGCAGTTGATAAAGAAAAAAAAGACGAAAAAGATGGCCTTATTTCTATTGACGAATCGAGAGATAATCAATCTGAAATTCAGAAAATTACTGACAAATATATTTCCATAATAGAAACTAAATTGTCTGAAAAAGAAAAGGAAATTCTAAAAGTTTGATAGGATTTGACGTTGTAATAATTGGTGGAGGTTTATCAGGATCTTCCACCGCTCTTAACCTATCAAAGAAGGGATATTCTGTTTTAATTATCGAAAAAGAAAAATTACAAGATTACAAACCATGTGCAGGTGGGATGGCATCTTCAATGCAAAGATTTCTTCCTTTAGATATAAAAGATGCCATAGCTTCAAAAATTAAGAATGTTGAATTCAGATGGAAGGCTACAGATAATGTAACTGCTGATCTGACTGGTGAATCCCCATTTTGGATTATTAAAAGAGAGAAACTTGATCAATTATTACTTGATGAGTCCTTAAGTAATGGAGCTCAGATAATGAGACCATTATTGATAGAAAAAATTATAAAAAAAAATGATAAATGGGAAATTACATGCAATAACAAAATAAAATATATTTCAGAGTTTCTTGTAATTGCAGACGGGTCGCAATCGAAATGGGCGAGTTATTTCAATTTAGGGCCAAGAAAACCGAAATTTGCGAATACAATCTCATTAAGATTGAAAGGGTTAGGCGAAATCCCTAGAGATGCAGTTAGATTTGAGTTTGGATTTATAAAATATGGGTTTGCATGGGCATTCCCCCTAAGAGAAAGCTTAAATATTGGTTTAGGTACTTTTATAAATAATGGTCTTCTAGAAAATCAGGCTATAAATAAACAAGTAATCAGAAGCTTCGGTTTTGATGATTTTCCTTATAAAACAATAAGTAAGAAACTGAGAATATGGAATGGTTTCAACTCTATTAATGGTGACAAAGTTTTAGCGGTTGGAGATGCAGCGTCTCTATGTGATCCATTCTTAGCTGAAGGAATTAGACCATCTTTAATTAGCAGTTTTTATGCTGCAGAATATATAGATCAGTTTCTATCAGGAAAAGTAGATGATTTAAATCTTTATACGAAAAAAATTAACAAAATTTGGGGAGGATCAATGGCTTGGGGGAGGAGAATAGCCCAAGTTTTTTATAGATTTCCCAGAACTGGATACCAATTAGGAGTCAAAAGAAAAACAGCACCTAAACGTATTGCTCAAATATTATCAGGAGAAATGAGTTATGAAGATATTGCAAAAAGAGTTATCAGAAGACTTTTAACAAAAAGTGGGACTTAATTCTTTTTCAATTCAAACTTAAATTTAGTTCGCAGAAATCAATTTATGATTTTTAATCTCTGAATATCTCTTTAGTAGCAGCTCTTCCAATTCTTCTATAGCCTTACTGAATCCAGTAATACCTTCACTAAGCTTTTCACTTGCCATTTGATCTTCTAACATACTTAATCTGAAATCTTTTTCTTCAAATTCGTAATCAATAGAATTATTGATTTGGGTATTTTCATCTAATTTTCTAACTAACTCTCCTTTTTCTTTTTTCAGTTCCTCAAGAAATTTTGGTGCGATTGTTAAAAGATCGCAACCTGCTAATTCTTTTATTTCATCAAGATTTCTAAAACTCGCTCCCATTACTTCTGTCTTGAATCCTTTTTCTTTAAAGTACTTGTATATTTGCGTAACCGAAATAACACCAGGGTCTTCAGCACCAGCAAAACTTGTTTTACCAGTTTTTGCTTTATGCCAATCTAATATACGGCCAACGAAAGGAGAAATTAGAGTTATCTTTGCATTGGCACAAGTTACCGCTTGGCAAAAGTTAAAAAGTAAAGTTAAGTTGCACTTAATACCCTCTTTTTCCAAAATTTCAGCTGCCTTAATTCCCTCCCAAGTTGCAGCAATCTTAATCAAAATTCTTTCCTTTTCAATTCCAAAATTTTTGTAAAGATTGATCAATTTTTTCGCTTTTTCCACCGTAGCTTCGGTGTCAAAGCTCAGTCTTGCATCAACTTCAGTAGATACGCGCCCTGAAATAAGTTTCAATATTTCTTTTCCAAAAAATACTGAAACTTGATCAACAGTTTCTTTAATTAATTCAATTTCTGAGAATCCTTGGGGTAACGCGTTTTCTGAACTTTCTAAAGCTTTATCAATTAATTTCAGATAATCAGGATTCTTGGCAGCAGCAAGAATTAGCGATGGATTGGTGGTGGCGTCCCTTGGTTGAAACTTTTTTATTGAATCTAAATCTCCAGTATCAGCGACAACAACGGTCATTGAGGACAATTGTTCTAAAATTGATTTCATATCTAGATAATCATATATATACATAAACTAGCTTTTATTCCTGATGAAATCATCAAATAATGAACTAAATATTTATAAAAATGGTAAATTTTAGGGTTTTTTAACAATCATTCCACGATCTTTAACATTAGGAGGTATTTTTTCAATTACTATCAAACTCTCGATAATTTCTTTCACAACTGGTACAGCAACAGTTGAACCATATGCATATGATTTAGATGGCTCATCAACGACTACAAGGACAGCATATTTTGGATCATTAACTGGTAAGATCGCGACAAAACTACAAACTTTTTTGCTTGTATACGAACCATTTAAGGCTTTTTGAGAAGTGCCCGTTTTCCCAGCAATCCTATAACCCTCGATTTTCACTCCGGATCCACTACCTTTATCAACTACGCTCTCCATCCATTCAAGAACAGTTTGAGAAACCTCTTGTGAAAAAAATTGTTTTTTTGGATTTTTATTAAATCTTTCCTTGAAAGTTGAGGTTACATGTGGAGTCACTTCAAAACCCCCATTTGCCAGAGCCGCATGAAGTTGAAGCAATTTAAGTGGCGAGATTGAGAACCCTTTACCAAAAGAAGTTACGGCAGGCTCAATTGATTGATTTACAAACAAATCTTTTCTCTTAAGTTGGCCAGCAGTTGATTCGAATAAGTCAGTCTCTAAATTTTTACTTATACCTAAATTTTTTAGCCAATCCCAATAAATTGTTGGGTCTAAATTTTGCATTATTTTTACCATCCCAACGTTACTTGAAACCTGCAAAACTTTTGGATAGTCAATATATCCATTACCTTTTTTGTCCCAATTAGAAAGTGTCCATCCTCCAACATTAATCTTTCCAATATCTTCAACTACCCCATCTTTCTGGATTACTTTTTCTTCTAAAGCTAACGCAAGATTAATAGGTTTAAAAGTTGAACCAGGCTCAAATAAATCTTGAGAATACCAACCCCTAAAAAGTTCAGAATCATATTGCCAAAATTTGTTTGGATCGTACGACGGTACTGAAACTAAGGAGAGAATCTGACCATTATTAACGTCCATAACTATTGCAAATCCCTTCTTTGCTTTCCATTTGCTTACTTGCTTTGATAATGCATTGAATGACGCTTTCTGTAATTTTGAATCTATAGTTAGGCCTAATTTTTTGTAATCAGAAATAAAATCACCTGGGGATGAATTATCCGGAAGAGGAGTTCCATCTCCTCCTATTTTTATAAAATTACTCTTATTAAAAACTTTAATTTGATTATCTAAATGAAGCTCTAAACCTGCTGAAGCTATATTCTCATCATTAACAAAACCGACAAGATTAGAGTAAATCTCCCCTTGTGGATAATATCTCTGCGAATATTTAAACAAATCAAGTCCGCTTATTTGAAGGTTTTTAATCTTTTCTGCCTTTTCTTCGGAAATTTTATCCAAAAGCTTGATGCCACCGATTTTATTATTAAATTTACTCAAGAGTATTTCACCATTTATATCCAAGATAGGTGACAATTTTTCAGTAACTTCTTCAATACTACGAACTCTGTTAATTGAATCACCAGGAAAATTAAAATATTTTGGATGAGCCCATAATTTATAGAGCGGTTTATCGTAAGCAATTAGTCTATTATTTCTATCAACAATCGCTCTCCTTTTTTTTAAGGCGCTAGTTTTAGAAGACTGTATTAACCTAGCTTTCCTTTGCAAATCAGAGGCATTAAAGACTTGCAATTTAACTAACCTACCAAACAAGCAAAATATTAATAGTAAGCTAAAAATATAGAGAAATTTAAATCTTCTTTGATCAAGTGGTGTTAGAGGAACAATTTTTTTGTATTTTTTCATCAATATCCCCTTTGATATTTGCTATCTAAAAAACCTTCAATGAAACTACTTAAATTTTTCTTAAATAAACTTTCTTTTTTTTCTGAAAGTTTATCTAGATAGATTAAATCTTTAGGTTTAGTTTTTGTATAAGTATTAATAGACTCAAGTTCACTAATATAAAATTCCTCAATTTTGGAAATATAATCAATAAGATTATTATTGATAGCTCTTGTTTTAGATAAGTTTTTATATGTATTTGACCATTTTCTTTGACTATTAAAAGACAAGAAAAACAAGGTGAAAATTAATACCAAAATAGAGATATTAATGGCGTCGAAGATTTGATGTATTAATTTGAGATTAATTATAGATATTTTTTCAGAGTTTTTTTTACTTTTATATGAAACTTTTTTTTTTAAATTAAGTTGATTCCCATAAGGTTTCATCTATGATTTATTTTTTAAATAAAAGAAGTGTTATTAATTAAATAAACATCTTTTTGTTTAATTCGCAAGTAAAAATTAAATTCTTTATGTCCTCAATAGGAACAAATTTAAGAAAGTCAATCCATTCCATAAAGAATGCATAATCACTGTGGAAAACAAACTCCCTGAAGCAATTCTTGTAATTGCTAATCCAATCCCTAGAACAAATAATGGTGGCATTTCTCCCAAACTTAAATGGGCTAATGCAAAGATAAAAGCTGAAACTATGATGCCCGAAATTACTCCAAAATCTCTTGAGAGAGTTGGCAGTAAAATACCGCGAAATATAATCTCTTCAAATAGAGGAGCTAATAGTGTTGTTGTTACAAATAATAGAAAAAATGATAAGTAATTATTATTATTAAGAACAATTTCCAGCAAAGGGTTACTTCCATTCTGATTATCGATCAGACTATTCATAATTAGAGAGATCAATAAAACAAAAGGAACAATTGTTAACCAACCTTTAATTCCCTGAATAATTGCATATTTTATTGGCAAGAAATTGAACTGTAAATAATCCTTTTTAAGAGTAAATTCACCATTCAAGGATTTAATTTGATAGAAAACTATCCATAATGGCGGAATAGCCATAAAAAGATATCCAAAGAAAATTTTTAAAGATTGAGACAATTCATTAGAGATATTTTTAGAAAAAAGTTCAACCAAACTGATAGAAAATAAAGGTGATACCACTTCTCCTAAAACAACAAATCCACCTGCAATTAATAAAACCATATCTATTAATTCTAAATCTAAAGATTTAATTTCTTTCCAATCAAACTTTTTCAAAGATATTGTTTTCCATAATATTTTTAAAGCCAGAATAGAGCCAATAAGTATTGTTAAAAGTGGAATTAGTCTTATGGCTAATATTTTAAAAAACATTTTTCTTGAAAATGATTTTGTTATTAATGCACTATCGTCAAAATCAAATTTCCTGCTTAAAAGGTGATATAAAAATCTATCACCTTTAAATAAATCAAATTTATCAGAATTTGCTTTATATGAATTATTGTTAGATTTTTTTTCTATCTCATCAATCAGAAATTTAAAGTTTTTATCTTTAAAATCTTTGGATATATTTTTATAAATTAAAGAATCATTTGATTCTGAAGTGATTATTCGAATTAATTTATTTCTTTCTGTTAGCTCTTCAAATGAGACATCAGAGAGTAATTTATTTATTTGATCAACAGGATCATTTATGATAAAAAATTTTTTAAGATTTACAGGTATTGATTGGACAGATAATTCAGCAATTTCATGCTCTTTTTGACTAATATCAAATGAAACAGATGGTCTATTTAAACTGTCCCTTAAGCCTTGTTGCCATACAAAAAAAGTTATGACGATAGAAATAAAAGCTAAAGTGAGTTTTGACTTAGAACTATTTTTAAAGATCATAACTTATTATATTCTTGAAAACTATAGTTAGTTATCATTGAATTTCCTTATATTTATGTATCTATTTTAATCACGCCATGAGATGATTAAATTATCTTAATTTTCAAATTTATATAATGGCTATAAGATTAGTTTTAGTTAGGCACGGACTAAGCAGTTTCAATGCAAAGGGATTAATTCAAGGAAGAACAGACGATTCATTATTAACTGATGAAGGATACGAACAAGCCCGAAAAGCAGGAAAAGCATTATCAAAAATAAACTTCGATAAAATCTATTCCTCCCCGCTTGTGAGAGCTGCTGAGACTGCAAAAACAATTAAAAAGACCTTCAATAAAGAACAAAATATTGTATTCGACGATAATTTGCTAGAGGTAGATCTTAGTGAATGGTCTGGCCTAAAAATTGATGAAATAAAAAAGAAATTTCCAGAAATTTACCCTATATGGAAAAATGATCCAGAAAATCTTATCTTAAAAAGAAATGACAATAAAACTTATAAACCAATTCAAGAGTTATTTTTTCAAGCAACAAATTTTGTAGAAGATATTTTAAAAATTTATCAAGACAAAGATGATATAAATATTTTAGTTGTTGGACATAATGCAATTCTCAGATGTTTAATACTCTTGTTATTAGGAAAGCCTAAGCAAGGTTTTAGAAAAATAAGATTAGAAAATGCTTCTTTCTCGATACTCAATATTACAAAGAAAGATAACACTTTTAAGACTCAAATTGAATGCTTAAATCAAACTTCCCATCTTAATAAAAATATTCCAAATAAAATTGGAGATTCCAGAATATTTCTAATAAGGCATGGTGAAACTAACTGGAACAAAGAAGGAAGATTTCAAGGGCAAATTAATATCCCTTTAAATGAAAACGGAAAAGATCAAGCTAGAAAGACTTTTGAATATTTGAGAAATATTTCTTTCAATAAGGCATTTTCAAGTTCAATGCATAGGCCTTATGAGACTGCACAAATAATCCTTCAAAATAACAAAGATTTAAAAATTGAGAAAATAGATTCACTCGTAGAAATCAGTCACGGATTATGGGAGGGTAAATTGGAAGCAGAAATTAGAGAAGAGTGGCCTGCTTTACTGAAAAATTGGCATGATAAACCTGAAGAAGTAATAATGCCCGAAGGTGAATGTATAAAAGATGTATCAGAAAGGTCAGTAGAAGCTTTTGACAAAATTTGTTTATCTCAAAAGGATAATGATGAAACCCTCTTGGTTGCTCATGATGCAGTCAATAAAACTCTTATTTGTAATATCCTTGGGATTAATTATTCAAATATTTGGATGATAAAACAGGGTAATGGAGGCATAACTATAATTGATCTTTTTAATGATCCAAATAAGCCCCCTTTGATTAGCGCTCTTAACATTACAACTCACCTAGGGGGAATACTTGATTCAACTGCTTCAGGAGCACTTTAAATTAATACTTGTTAAAAATTTATTTTGATAAAGTCAGAGTCAGAAAAAAGGCTTCATTTACTGAAAAAGCCAACTTGACTAAGAGGCCAAAATCTGAAATATGCTTTACCAATTATCTCTTTTTTATGAAGGAATTTACTTCCAGGCCAATATCTTCCATCCCAGCTATTTGATCTATTATCACCTAAAACTAAAAAATGATCTTCTGGCACTTTCATGTTTTCAAATTTACCACAATTATTAAATAGGGATAATGAGCACTTATAAGAGACATAGGGTTCAGGAATTAATTGATTATTTATGATTAATTCACCATTAGAGTTTACACTTACAATTTCTCCTGGAAGAGCCACCACTCTTTTAATATAAGCATCGCAAGCTTGATCCCTCAAACCAGGAATAAACGACATTGGAGGAAAACTCATAAAAAAACAATATCTTTTTTTTGGTAAAGGCTTAGACCTTGATGAAATTAATTTTTTGTCAAACGAGTAAGGTGAGTTAAAAACAACAATATCTCCTCTTTCTAATAAAGAGTTTCTTATCGAAAATTTTTCAATAATTAACCTATCGTTTATTTGTAATTCTGGGAGCATTGAACCAGAGGGGATATAACGTGGTTCTGCCAAAAATGATCTACAAGAAGAAACAAAAAAAGTTAATAGAATTAGTAGACCCCATTCTTTTAAAAAACTTTTTATGGAACTAGGCATAGGATTAATCAAGTCTTGATTTTCTAAACTTATATAAATTGTTTTGCATATTCAATTTCATTAAAACCTAATATTACTTTTTTCAATTCGTAAATCAAAAATGGTCTTTTTATTAACTTGCCATCACTTAAAAGAAGTTTAATAATTTCTTCCTTTGACAGACGCTCAATATCAAGATCAAGAGTTTTAAAGGCTTTACCCCTTGTATTGAAAATCCTTTTCTTATCATCAGAGTATTGTTCTAAGGCTAGATTTAAATAATTAACAAGTGGAGGTTCTTTTACAATATCAATTAACTGAAAATCAAAATCTTTTCTTTCAAGCCACTTTAAAGCTTTTCGGCATGTAGAGCATTTTAAATAACTATAAAAAATTATTTTTTTCAATTTAATTTACTAATATTTGATTTCTTAATTACTTTAAAGTTTTTCTTTTTTAGAAGCATACAACTTTTCAATAAATTTTCAACCACATCAAAATCCCTCCAACCATCAATTTGAACTGTTCTTCCATCGAGTCCTTTACTTGTTCTAAAAAATTCTGCAACATCCTCAAGCTGATTAGAAGCAATTTGATTAATACTCACTATGTTAGCCTGCCTAGGATTAGCCATAGGCACACATAAAAGTTTTCCATCATATGCACCACAATCATGCATATCCAAAACTCCAATAGGTCTAGCTTTTATTAGACAACCCGCAAAAGTAGGTTCGTCCATTATCACCATTGCATCAAGGGGAGCTCCATCTTCCGCAAGGGTATTTGGGATAAAACCATAATCAAAAGGGTACCTCACTGAAGAATGTAATACTCTGTCTAGAGCCATTATTCCTGCGTCAGAGCAATATTCATATTTATTCCTGCTCCCTGCAGGTATTTCAATAACAATATTCACTATTCCCTTCATTGGAGATGGAGGTATTGAACTAAGTTCCATCTTTTTTAAAATCGTGATTATGAATTATCTCGTTTCCTTGAGATAAAGGTCTGCCAATTAAAATGCTTATTGAAGGTAAAAAAATTGTCAAAAAGGCAAAAATAATACCTAAAGATGTTATTGATAAACTCCTTATACTTAAGGGGTCATCATCATCTCTTTCAAAATCATTTCGAGCAGAATCATGAGAAGATTCTTCGCTTGATTTACTTTGAATAAACTGCTTTGATTTCGTGTAACTCAAGAACTCTTAATTGGTAAAGATTGAGGAGATAATTAAACATCAATATCCTACATTCAAAATGTCAATAAATCAAAACATTGATTGGTGACTTTTTTAATTACTCTTTTTCTAGCAAAGACCTAATAGATTTTAGTTCGTCTAAAATTTGCGCCAGTATATTTTGAGCAGCGGACGAAGGTGTATTAAAGACCTCCACAGTAACTTCCTTTATTCTTAAAATATCTTTTGCAAATCTTGCTACTTCATTAGGATGGAATTTTAAAGGATCTTTTTGATCAGTCCGAAATTCGGGATTTAATTTTCTGGGGTTAAAACTAGGGTTTAGATTTCTTAAATCTGTATTTGTATACCTATAGACAGAAGCTCTTGATCTATTTAGAAATTTTTGAACTTCATCAATACCTACTAATTCCTCTTCACTAGAAATATTGGAATCTATATTTTCCATAAACTTAAGAAAATGATTAAGTAGTAATGAAGTTTTTAAAGAGTTTGAACTTCATTACTGAAGAAGTTAGCAGAAAGCACATTCTTAGACTAGCCGCCTTGAGGGACTCAAGACACTTTGAATTTTTTTTTCATCTTAATTGATAAAATTAAATATTATCTAAGGATTTTTCTGTATGCGCGTGACCACCTCATTTCCTCTGGGGACACTTCGTGACACACCTTCTGAAGCTGAGATTATTTCACATCAATTACTCTTAAAAGCTGGGTATATTCGCAGAGTTAACAGCGGAATTTATGCATACATGCCACTAATGCTTAGAGTCATTGAAAAAATATCCGCAATAATAGATAAAGAACTTAATAGTATTGGTTGTACGAAATTATTATTACCCCAACTTCATCCTGCAGATTTATGGAAAAAAAGTGAAAGGTGGGAAGGATATACCGCAGGTGAAGGAATAATGTTTAATCTCAAAGATAGACAAGGTAAAGAATTTGGTTTAGCACCAACTCACGAAGAGGTGATAACGAGTATTGCATCAGAGACCATCAACTCTTATAAGCAATTACCTCAATGTTTTTACCAAATTCAGACAAAATTTAGAGATGAAATAAGGCCAAGGTTTGGATTGATGAGAAGTAGAGAATTCATAATGAAAGATGGTTATTCTTTTCATTCTTCAGAAAACGATCTAGCTTCTTTCTATGAAAAAGTGGGCAATGCTTATGAAAATATTTTTAAATCTTGTGGACTGCAGACAGTAGGGGTTGAAGCTGATAGTGGAGCAATTGGCGGTGCTTCATCTAAAGAATTTATGGTCACTGCTGATGCTGGGGAAGATTCCATTTTGTTCACTCAAAGCGGTTCTTATGCTGCCAATATCGAAAAAGCTGTTTCTCTACCCTCTCAACCTATTCCACTAAAAGATAATATTGCAGAGTGGTTGGAAACGCCTCATCAAAAAACAATTCTAGAAGTTTGCAATAATAACAATTTAGACCCAAGTCAGATTATTAAAGTAGTAATATTCCTTGCACAGTTTGAAGGTAAATTTGAGGTTCCAATTCTTGCATGCATAAGAGGCGATCAACACATTAATGAGGTAAAGCTTTTTAACTTAATCAATAAACTTCATCACTTCAATCTCCTTAATCTTAAAAAGATTGAAGACAAAAATATTATCGAAAAAAATCTAGTTGATTTACCCTTAGGTTTTATCGGGCCAGATTTAGATAATAAAACTATTAAAGCTAGTTCTAATTGGGAAAAAAAATGGACAAGAATAATTGACCATTCTGCAAGTGACCTTTCAAGGTTTATAAGTGGTGCAAATAAAGTTAATTTCCATAAAGTTTTTCAAAAATTTTCTTTTGATTCGAAAGACTATCTAATTGGGGATATCAGGAATGCCAAAAAAGGAGATAAAGTAAGTATTTATGATAATGAAGAACTTAAAGAAAAAAAAGGTATCGAGATTGGACATATTTTCCAACTAGGTCAGAAATATAGTGAAAAATTAAATGCAAAGTACTCTGATAAGGACGGTCAGTTAAAAAGTTTATGGATGGGTTGTTACGGAATAGGAGTGACAAGAATAGCTCAAGCGGCTATCGAACAGAATCATGATCAAAAAGGAATTTGTTGGCCTATCCAGATTTCTCCTTTTGAAGTTATTATTATCCCAACAAACCTAAAAGATCCTATTCAAAGTGATCTTACTGAGCAAGTCTATAACAACTTTTTAATTAACAAAATTGATGTACTTCTTGATGATAGAAACGATAGAGCTGGAGTTAAATTTAAAGATGCGGAATTAATTGGTATTCCTTTTCAGATAATTATTGGCAGAGATTCTATTAATAAAGAAGTAGAACTTTTATGCAGAACAAATAATACTAAGCTTAAAATAAGTACTGATAAATTGTTAGAAACATTTATTTCCGAATCTGAAATAATGTACAATAAAAAGTCTTAAGGCTTATTTTTTTGGGAGCTAAGTTATGTTACTGAAATGGACATCAAAATTATTTTTTAAGAATCTTACCAAAGCTATATCTTTTGCAATATCTTTAATTGTTGTTTTTACACTATTTAGTTCCCCTTCAGTAGCTGCAAAAACTGCTATGACAGGTGACTATACAAAGGATACAATTTCAGTTGTTAAAACATTACAAACAGCTGTTGATACTCCAAAAGATTCTCCAGATAAAGATGAAGTAAGAAGTGAGGCTCTTACACTCATAACTGACTATATTTCCAGATACAGAAATAGAGGGATGGTGAATAAAACACAATCATTTACCACAATGCAAACAGCATTAAATGCTATGGCAGGTCATTACAAAAACTTTGCAAGTAGACCTTTACCAGATAAACTTAAAGAGCGTTTAACAAAAGAATTTTCTCTTGCTGAAAAAATGGTTCTAAGAGAAAGTTGATACAATTCATTTACTTTTTAAAAGTAAACCAAGATTTTTGAATATATTAAATATTCGCACAAAAATAATGCTCTTCTAAAATTGGCCAATGTTGTTGTAATCGGAGCCCAATGGGGTGACGAAGGAAAAGGTAAAATAACGGATTTACTTAGTCGTTCGGCAGATGTTGTCGTTCGCTATCAAGGGGGAGTAAATGCAGGTCATACTATAGTCGTAGATGATAAAGTCTTAAAATTACATTTAATTCCCTCAGGGATACTTTATAAAAATACTTCTTGTCTAATTGGTTCGGGAACTGTTGTAGATCCAAAAATTTTGCTCAAAGAAATTGACATGTTAATTGATAATGGAATTGATATCTCAGGATTAAAAATTTCATCAACATCACATGTAACAATGCCCTACCACCGAATATTAGATGAAGCTATGGAGGCTGATAGAGGTTCAAACAAAATAGGGACAACAGGTCGTGGGATTGGCCCAACTTATGCGGATAAATCACAAAGAAATGGCATTAGGATAAGAGACTTACTCAATAAGGAAAGGCTAAGTGATGTGATCGAAATTCCATTAAGAGAAAAAAACGGTCTACTAGAAAAAATCTATGGCATTAAACCACTTAAATTAGAAGATATTGTTGAAGAATATCTTGACTATGGGGAAAGATTATCAAAGCATGTTGTTGACTGTACGAGGACTATCCATGCAGCCTCAAAAAACAAGAAGAATATTCTTTTCGAAGGTGCTCAAGGGACTCTACTTGACTTGGATCATGGGACTTATCCTTTTGTTACCTCATCAAACCCTATATCAGGAGGGGCATGTATTGGGGCTGGAGTGGGGCCAACTTTAATTGATAGGGTCATAGGTGTCGCAAAAGCTTATACCACAAGAGTAGGTGAAGGGCCATTTCCAACTGAATTACAAGGAAGTATTAATGATCAACTCTGTGATAGAGGCAGTGAATTTGGAACCACCACTGGGAGAAGGAGAAGATGTGGGTGGTTTGATGGAGTTATTGGTAAATATGCTGTATCTGTAAATGGTCTTGATTGTTTAGCCGTTACAAAACTTGATGTCTTAGATGAATTAGATGAAATTCAAGTTTGCATTGCATATGATCTCGATGGAGAGGAAATAGACTACTTTCCTACAAATTCAGACGACCTAAAAAAATGTAAGCCAATCTTCAAAAAATTAAAAGGTTGGCAATGTTCAACTGCAGATTGCAGAAAACTATCTGATCTCCCAGAGAATGCTATGAATTATCTAAGATTTTTAGCTGAATTAATGGAGGTTCCAATTGCCATTGTCTCGTTGGGGGCGAATAGAGATCAAACTATAGTAATTGAAGACCCAATACATGGTCCTAAAAGAGCACTGTTAAGGTAATTTAGTTCCAAATTAATGATTGAATCCTTTAGACATTTTGGACATAAAAAAGTTGATCTCATTGGTCTCGGGAACGCAATAGTAGATATTATTGTAAATATTGAAGATGAGTTTCTTGAGATAAATAATCTGGATAAAGGATCAATGAATCTAATTAATTCTGATGAATCGCAGAGATTGTTAGAAAATTGCAAAGTTATCAAACAAATTTCAGGTGGGTCGTCAGCAAATACCGTTGTTTCTTTAGCAGAATTAGGCAATCATGTTCAGTTTATAGGAAGAGTGAAAAATGATCAATTTGGTAATTTCTTTTCTGACGATATAAAAAAAAGTAAAACTATATTTAATACTCCACCAACTATTGCAGGTGCTCCAACAGCTCATTCAATTATTTTGGTTACACCTGATGCACAAAGAACTATGTGCACTTACCTAGGGGCATCTGTAGAGTTTGAGCCAAAAGACATTGACTTTACTGTAATTAAGGAAAGTAAATACTTATATTTAGAAGGATATTTATGGGACAGCGAATTAGCGAAAAAAGCTTTTATTAAAGCCTCCCAAATTGCAAAACAATCTAATACAAAAATAATCCTTTCTTTGTCTGATTCATTTTGTGTAGATAGGCATCGTGAGAGTTTCTTGGAATTAATTTATGAATATGTAGATATCGTTTTTTGCAATGAATCAGAAGTATTAAGTCTATTTAAAAACGATAAATTAGCAAGTTGCCAAGAAGACCTATCTTCCTTATGTGAGTTAGTCATAGTAACTCTTGGAAGAAATGGTTCTCTCATAGTTAATAAAAATGATGTTGAAATAATTGAGTCAATAACGAAAGGCAAGATTATTGATACCACAGGAGCGGGAGATATCTATGCGGGAGGATTTATCCATGGATTAATAAACAATTTTTCCCTCAAAAAATGCGGAGAGATAGCTTCAATTTGTGCGGGGCAAATAATTACTCAATTAGGATCTAGATCAGATATTGATCTTAAAGAGTTAATAAAATAGATTTAATCAAATAGTCTTATTAAACCAATCATAATATTTCATCTCAGCATGGTATTTTTTATAAATAATTTGAGGAATATTATATGTGGAATTTTTTTTTACGAAATCAATTAAACAATCTTTAAATTCTAGTTTACTTTTTATTGTGATTTCAAACTCTTTATTTTCTTCAATATCATCATTCCACTTATAAATTGAAAAAACTTGCTTTATCGAAACACAAGCTGCAAGTTTATTTTGTATTAGTAATTTAGCCATTCGCAAAGCATTTGCGTTACTTGATACAGTTGTGATCATAACTAATATTTCCATAATGAATTAAATATCAATATTTTTTAATTATGTGATTTATCAAATTATGATATTGATCAAAAGAGTAAGCATAATCATTTTTAACTTTCGGCCTTTTAACCAAAAATAACTTCATTTTACTTCCAGAAACTATATTCTCCCAGTTTTTCTGAGAATAACTTCCAGATTCTCTGCATAAAACATAATCTATCTCCCAAAAATCACAAAGTTTTTTTTCTAAAATGCTTTTATCATTTTTACTCGGTTCAAGTATCGCTATGTTTGAATTTTTAATACATGATCCAAAAGCTTTAGTTATACTCGCATAAGTTGGAAGTACCCTTGTAAATACATTTGCTCTAAAATTCATATAATAATTAGCTGTATCGTTAAGGAATCTTGATCCTATTGCAAGAAGAATATTCTTATTCTCAATATCAACGTTATTTATATCCTTTAAATCATCAATATAAAAAAAATTATTAGTGTTTTTTATGAGAGTTTTCCTCTCAAATTGTAAAAGAGGTGTATTAATATCTTTACATGCATTATTAAGATTTTTAGAAATTATTACCGCAAACGGATGAGTAGCATCGACAACGCATGTGATTTTATTTTTATTTATGAAATTAATTATTTGATCTTTATTATTTAATTTCCCCGTAATGATATGTAACTTTGGATTCTCAATATAAGCTTGACCTGCTTTATAACTTAAAACACTTGCAAAGACTGAATAATTTAGTTCAAGAAGCCTATTAGCTATTACAGGTCCATCCGAAGTTCCTGATAGGATCCAAACATTTTTATAGCAATTTCCTTGATTCTGCATCAGTATGTCTTTAATTAAATAGTAAGTAATGAATCATTGTTTAATTCAGGCGGTCATTAATAGCGCTCCCCAAATGAGGTATACCAAAGAAAACCAAACTCCAATTGCAGAAATGATTGTTAATTTTAAAGGATTACGTAGTGAAGATCCAACCAGAGATCTCAAGATCATAGGATGGGGAAATATTGCCCAAGAAATGGTAGATGAACTAAAGGAGGGGCAAAATATTGTTATTGAGGGACGTCTAAAGATGAATTCTGTCACTAGAAAAGACGGAACAAAAGAAAAGCAACCAGAACTAACAGCTTCAAAAATTCATCAAATATCGCCAGTTGATGTTATTAAGTCTGATCAAAAAGAAAATAATGAGTCATTTGAAAAAAAAGAAAGCCCCAAAAATTCAAGTTGGGATAGTTCACCTTTAGTACCTGAAGTTGACGAAATACCTTTTTAAATCAAATATCAACATTATTTTCTTGAACACTTATAATTAATTTGCTTATTTTTCTTTCAAGTGCGGCAAGTTCGCTTCTAACTTCTGGCCATTTACCCTTATCAAGATTTTCTAATAGCCATGATCTATCTTGATCAAGTTTAAAAATTAAATCTCCTTGATTTGCAGTATTAGGATCTTGCATAATACTTGTTAGACAATTGAACTCATTCTACTAAATAAAAATGAAGAAATACCTATCGCCTGGAAACTTAATCGTAACCGCTGGGGGTATATTAGCTTTTGTAGGAATGACTGCTTATTTTACAGACTCAGTAAATTTAAGTGTGCCTACTTTTTTTTATGGAGTACCTATTTTTTTAATTGGATTAGGTTTAAAGACTTCCGAAATACCTCCTGTAGAGTTGTTTGACAAGACAAACTTTGCGACAAATAAATTTAATAGACCAAAAGAATTAACAGCACTAGTTAAAGATGTTACAAGATGGAGATATGGGATAAAAGCTCATCTTGAATCTTCATTAGAATCTTTAAATTTGTGGGACGAGGATAATCCCCCTCAACTAAAAGAAATAGAAGAAATTACAAAGGAAGAAAAAAATGGTTTAAGAATGCGTTTCGAATTAAACGCTGTCCCTCTAGAAAAATGGATTGAAAAACAAGAAAGATTAAACAGGTTTTTCGTAAAAGGTCTTGAATCAGAATTTATTTTCGACGATAATAAAAAAGAATTTGATTTTATTCTCTTTTATTGAATATGGAGATATATTTGTAAAAACCTAATTTCTCAATTCAATCAAGTTTTAATGAATTTTAATAATGAATGATTCTCAAAGAGTATCAATATTAAGCGAAGCACTCCCATATATACAAAGTTTCTCAGGTAGAAAAATTGTTATCAAGTATGGTGGTTCTGTTATGGAGAATGATAATTTAAAAAATGCTTTTTTTAGAGACATAGCACTTTTATCAACCGTTGGGGTTTGTCCGATAGTAATTCATGGAGGTGGGCCCGAGATTAATAATTGGTTAAATAAATTAGAAATATCTCCTAAATTCGAAAATGGATTAAGAGTTACTGATCAAAAAACAATGGAAATTGTCGAGATGGTTCTAATGGGTAGAGTTAACAAACAAATAGTAAAAGGCATTAATAAAACTGGATCTTTAGCTGTGGGGATATCAGGTCTCGATGGCAACTTAATTCAATCTAGAGAACTAGGAGATGGGAGCCATGGGTTGGTGGGAGAGGTTACAAAAATCAATCCTGAGATATTGGATCCTCTTATTTCTAAAGGTTATATCCCTATCATTTCTAGTATTGGATCAACCATAGAAGGTATTTCCCATAATATTAATGCAGATTTTGTTGCTGGAGAAATTGCTGCTTCAATAAATGCAGAGAAACTTATTCTTCTTACAGATACTCAAGGTATTTTAAAAGAAAAAGATAACAAAAATAGTCTTATTGAAAAAACGAATCTCAAAGAGGCAAGAGAATTTATTGATAAAAAAATTGTGACTGAAGGTATGATTCCAAAGACAGAATGCTGCATAAGAGCTTTAGCACAAGGAGTCAAAGCAGCTCACATAATCGATGGAAGAATAGAACATTCATTACTTCTTGAGATTTTTACAAATTCTGGAATAGGTACAATGATAGTCGCCTAATCTATGAAAACTTATGAGCAAGTTTTAGAAACAGTAGAACTTGCTTTAGCTAAAGGTGAGTATCATTATTGTATTGAATTTCTTTTGCCCAAAATCGAATCGTTTCCTTTATCAAGCAAAGAGGGAGTAAATTTAAGAACCATTTTAATTACTGCTCTTTGTGGAGTTAATAAAAAGGAGGAGGCTAAAAGATTTTGTAAAGAACTTCTTAAATCTTACGATAATAAGACGAGAGAAAATGCAAAATATTTGATGGAAGTTATAGATTCTCCTGACATTAAAAAGCCAGAAAATTGGAACCTACAGTTTGAAAGCGACTCATCATTAAATAAAAAATCTTTTAACTCACTGCGCAAAAAAAAAGAAGTTTTGCAGAAAAAGAAATTTATTAATGTTACTGAGACTCCGACTGGTGAAACAAAACCGTTTCAGAAAGGTTTTTCACTTATCATTTTTTTAATATTATTATTATTAATTCCACTCTTAAGTGGCTGCGTTAAAGTTGAGGATACACTTGATCTTGGTGAACTTGATTCAATAACCAATAATTTAGTGATAGAAAGCAAATACATAAAGAAGTTTCCTTGGCAATTAAAATTTGAAGAGAAGATGAAAGCTATTTTTCCTGATGCAGAAATTGAACAAGACGAATCAACCTTTTCTTTGAAACATAAAAATCTCAATCTTGAAGATACAAAGCAAGTTCTTAAAATCACCCAAAATACCGCAGGAGAGTTAGCGGGCGGATCAACAAATATAGAAATTAATACTACTCAAAAAAACTTCATTTTTTTTAAAAAATACTTTTACAGGTTAGATTTGGATCTAAGTTCAATTCAAGGTGTTGATAATTTAGAACTCATTTTCAAAATTATTCACCCTAATAAAGCTACCCTCACAGATAAAAGTAATTCAAATTTAGAAATCACAAAAAATCAAATCATTTGGAATTTAAATCAAGGCCAGATAAATAGTCTTGAATTTTCTTTCTGGAGTCTCAACAAACTTTTAATTGGGATATTTATTATTTTAATCATTATGATATTAGCTTATTTATTAAGATCCTATAGATTTAAATTAGGTACAGATTTACCTCAACTTCCATCAAAATAATTACAACTCTGCTGGATTAACATCAATTGTTAAAAATACATTTTTTGGAATAAGTTTCCATAATATTGACCTATCTGGTAAAGGGATATTTGTTCCTTCAGGACCATGTATTAATATCTGCCATCTAAATTTTTTACCGACTTTAGCAATTAAACTAGGAGCAGGACCAATTAATTTCCAGTTCTTTTTTTCGCAAAAATTGAGTAGATATTTTGCTAATTTCATTGCAATTGATTCAGTTAATTCATAATTTTCACCTGATAATTTAAGAAGGCAAATCTTGCAAAATGGGAATAAATTAGCATTTTTTCTCAATCTCGAGTTTTCAATTAAGAATCTTTCATAATCTCTCTTCTGAAGATACGAAATTACCGGATGGTTAGGTTTATATGTTTGAAAAATCACTTTTCCTTTTTTTTGAGCCCTGCCTGCCCTTCCAGCTAATTGCAAAAACAATTGTAATGATTTTTCTTCAGCCGAAATATCTGGGCGATGAAGCAACCCATCTGCTGCAATAACTACTGAAAGAGTAATATTAGGGATATCAATCCCTTTTGCCAACATTTGAGTCCCCACAAGAATATCAGCATCACCTTTAGAAAACTTTGAAAGAATATCTCTATGACCATCCTTTCCTGAGGTTGTATCTCTATCAAAGCGAAGAACTCTTAATTCAGGAAATTCTTTATTTAAAAACTCTATTACCCTTTGTGTACCAATTCCAAAAGGTTTAAAAGCAGTCGAATGACAATCTGGGCAACGATTGATCAATCTCGATTTATGATCACACCAATGACAATTTAACCATTTTTTTCCCTGTGAACCGAGATGCACTGATAAAGGAACATCACAGTTGGGGCAATTTATTAAATATCCACAACTTCTACAACTTAAAAACCCACTATGACCCCTCCTAGGGATCAAAATTATTGCCTGCTCTTTTTTTAGGCGGAGTTGAGGAAGTAATTGTAATAATTCATTGGAAAAAATTTTCATATTCCCCTTTTTGAACTCATCCCGCATATCAATAATTCTTATTTCAGGAATCTCATTCCTGGATATCCTTTGAATCATTCTTACCAATTTAAAATTCTTTTCAAAAATACATTTTTTCCAAGTCTTCATTGAGGGGGTTGCACTCCCTAAAATTAACTTTGCAGAACTCCTTTTTACTATTTCAATAGCAATCTCTCTTGCGTCGTAACATGGCATAGGACTATCTTGTTTATATGAAACATCATGTTCTTCATCCATTATTATTAATCCTAGATTTTTAATTGGAAGAAAAACTGCAGACCTTGTTCCTATTACTATCAAAGGTTCAGTAGCATTAATAATTTTTTTCCAAACTAAAGTTCTATGAAAGGAAGAACAGTTACTATGGTATTCGTAAACAACATTATTAAATCGCCTACTAAACCTATCAATAAGTTGAGGAATTAGTCCGATTTCTGGAGCGAGTATCAAACAACTTTTATTTTTAAGAAATTGATCTTCAGCAATTCTCATATAAACTTCTGTTTTACCTGAACCTGTTTCGCCCCATAGAAGTAACGCATCTCCTGGTTTCATAGTTTGAAATTCTTTAAATGCAATTTTTTGCTCATTTGTAGGATTTGGTTTTTTAGTTGCGATATGATCATTTAAAAAAGAATTTAATTTAGTATTTATATTTTTTTTTCTCTTAGATTTAACAAGGTAATTTTTACTTACCATTGAGTTAATCAGCGTGTAATTAAAACCAGACTTTATTAATTCACTTTGCCAATGACCTTCTTCAGACAAAGCATTTACCAAAAATAATTCTTTTTTTGTTAATTCATTTTTCTGAATATCAAATTCTTTGTTGGTTTTAATCCATATTTGATCTTTTAAACCTTGAGAAATTTTCCTATATTTACCAATCCAGCCAGGAGGAAATGCCGTTTTAAACATTTTTAAATTGCTAACCATATAAAAAGAAGCTAGGGACTCTATCCATTCTCTCCATGAGTCGTCAATTATTTTTTTCTGCAAAATATCTTCAACAAATAAATAACTTATACTTTTTCCTACATTAATATTTGATTCATTTTTATTAATTTTCGAAAAGTTTTTTTTGGAAATCACTAACCCATTCAATAATCTCCCTCTTAATTTCACACTTACAATATCGCCAACTTCTGCCCCAAGATTATTTCCATCTAAATAGTAAAAGCTTTCATTACTACTACCTGTATCAAGCAAAATTTCCAATTTGTAGGAGATATTTAATAACTGATTACTTGCCGGCTTCAAAACTTTTTCTTAGTATTGGATTGTTGAACATTCCACAAAGTGTTTTTAGCACATTGTAAGTATCCTGCTCTTAAGGGAGACATGAAGCTTTGATCATTGAGTTAAAATTCAAAAAATGATCTGCCTGTCTGAGAAATCCCAAGACTTTTTACTTTAGGTAATCTATAGCACTATTTAAATTTTTCAACAATTTAAAAAACTTTTTTATTCAAATTTCTGAAAAAGTTCTTTTACAAATTAACCGGGAAATTTACTACTAAATGTACAAATTAGCCCTAAATAAAATTTAATCTAGTTAAATTCACCGTAGAAAGGAGTAAATCATGTGTCCAGTAGCAGCAGAATCAAAGAATTCCAAGCCCAGTTCAAAAAAAAAGATTAACAAAAAAATTAATACTAATTTAGAAACAGCAGTAGATGAAGAAAATAATATAAATAGACAAAGTTTAAATACATCCTCTGATTCAAGCGAAAGCGGCATAGAAACGAATAATGAATTTAGTGATACTGAAGATGAAGATAAAGGCCTAGGGAACATAAAACTTGGCCCTAAAGGAATATATACTGAAGACTCAATAAGAGTTTACTTACAAGAGATTGGAAGAATTAGACTTTTAAGACCTGATGAAGAAATAGAACTTGCACGAAAAATTGCGGACTTACTCCAACTAGAAGAACTGGCGACTCAATATGAGTCAGAAAAAGGCCATTTCCCTTCCGTTAGAGAATGGGCTGAATTAATTGATATGCCTCTTCCTAAATTCAGGAGAAGACTTCTTTTAGGGAGAAGAGCAAAAGAAAAAATGGTTCAATCAAATTTAAGATTAGTTGTTTCGATTGCGAAGAAATATATGAATAGAGGACTATCATTTCAAGATTTAATACAAGAAGGAAGTTTAGGTCTAATCAGAGCCGCAGAAAAATTTGACCATGAAAAAGGCTATAAATTCTCTACTTATGCTACTTGGTGGATTCGTCAAGCAATTACTAGAGCAATAGCAGACCAAAGTAGAACCATTAGATTGCCAGTTCACTTATATGAGACAATTTCCAGAATCAAAAAAACCACAAAGGTTCTTAGCCAAGAATTTGGAAGAAAGCCTAGCGAAGAAGAAATAGCCGAGAGTATGGAAATGACAATTGAAAAATTAAGATTTATAGCTAAAAGTGCTCAGCTACCTATTTCTTTAGAAACTCCAATAGGAAAAGAAGAAGACTCAAGACTAGGAGACTTCATAGAGGCTGACATCGAAAACCCAGAGCAAGATGTTTCTAAAACTTTATTGAGAGAAGACTTAGAAGGAGTTTTAGCAACTTTAAGTCCAAGAGAAAGAGATGTGCTTAGGTTGAGATATGGGATTGATGACGGAAGGATGAAAACTCTTGAAGAAATAGGACAGATTTTTGATGTAACAAGAGAGAGAATCAGACAAATAGAAGCAAAAGCTCTTAGAAAACTGAGACATCCAAATCGAAATGGGGTTTTAAAAGAATATATAAAATAATAATAGTTAAATATAATTTTCAGCTTTGAAAAGTTGCAAAAGAATAGCTTAAAATAAATTCGACTTTATTTTAATCCAAACTCAAAATAATATTTAATGACTAATTTTAAACTGAGAATAGCTAGTAGAAGAAGTAAACTAGCAATGGTTCAAACTTTATGGGTTAAAGATCAACTAGAAAAAAATATTCCCAATTTAGAGGTATCTGTTGAAGCCATGGCAACTCAAGGAGACAAAATTCTTGATGTAGCCTTAGCAAAAATAGGAGACAAAGGCTTATTTACAAAAGAACTTGAAGCACAAATGCTAGTAGGCCAAGCAGATATAGCAGTACACTCTCTTAAAGATTTACCAACAAATTTACCTAGTGGCCTTAAATTAGGATGCATAACAAAAAGAGAAGACCCTGCTGATGCTTTAGTAGTAAACAAAAAAAATGATTGTTACAAATTAGAAACTTTACCAGCAGGTTCAATTGTGGGGACAAGCTCTCTTAGAAGACTTGCACAATTAAGAAATAAGTATCCACATCTTGAATTTAAAGATATCAGGGGAAATGTGATTACAAGAATAGAAAAATTAGATGCCGGTGAATTTGATTGCATAATTCTCGCTGCAGCTGGTTTAAAAAGATTGGGCTTTGAATCAAGAATTCACCAGATTATTCCAAATGAAATTTCCCTTCATGCTGTTGGTCAAGGAGCACTGGGGATTGAATGTAAATCTAATGATAAAAAAGTTTTAGAGATTATAAATGTCTTAGAAGACCAACCCACTAGTCAAAGATGTCTAGCAGAGAGGGCTTTTTTAAGAGAGCTTGAAGGGGGATGCCAAGTTCCAATAGGTGTCAATAGTAAAATTCAAAATGAACAACTTTGCCTTACAGGCATGGTTGCATCTCTCGATGGAGAAAGGCTTATTAAAGATCAGTATATTGGCAACATTAATAATCCTGATGAAGTAGGCAAAGAACTCGCTAAAAAACTAAAGCTCCTAGGTGCCGATGAAATACTAAGCGAAATATTTGAACAATTTAGAGAAAAATAAAATTAGTTAATTTACTAATTTAGGATCAATTTCTTTTTTATATCTATCTTCACAATCTTTAATTACTTCAATAGCTTCCTCTATCCCAAAAAAACCATTTACTGTACATGTTCCTGGTTTTTTTAGATCTTTATAATGTTCCCAATAATACTTGGTTTCTTTTAGCCAATGATCTCCAAGATCTTTAAAACTTGAGATATGATCCATTCTTTTATCATCTGCCAGAACTGCTATTACCTTATCATCCACCTCTCCACCATCATCAAATTTCATCACCCCAATAATCCTTGCCTCGACAATGGATCCGGGTATTAACGGCTCAGTTACTCCAACAATTTCTATATCAAGCGGGTCTCCATCTTCGTCCCATGTCCTTGGTATACATCCATAAGCGAATGGATAAGCAAGTGAAGAATAACCCACCCTATCAAGTTTAAGATGACCCGTTTCTGTAATTAATTCATATTTATTTATTGTATTAGAATTCAATTCAACAATAGTATTAACTATTGAATTTGAGCTGTCAGTGAAAGCATTTAGTATATGCAATAAATTCGGTGTAACCCTACTTGGGGGTTGATTAAGATTTGCCATCAAAAAATTATTTTTGTTTATTTTACATCCTCGCACTCAAACAAATTCTTTTAAGGTAATGTTTCAGCAAAAATCATTTATTTTAGATCGTAAATGATCAATAAAATAATTTGGCGATAATTCTTCATTTGTGACAGCTCTTACCAGCTCCATAGAGTTAACTGATCTGCCATATTTGTGTATATTATTTTTTAACCATGAAATGATCTTTTGATATTCACCATTTTCAATTACATTATCAATCAAACCAACATCTTTTTCCATTTGATTGGATATTTGTGCACTTATAAGATGTCCTAACAAATATGAGGGGAAATATCCAAACGCACCTTCACTCCAATGAACATCTTGAAGACAACCTTCAGAATCATTAGATGGTTTTATTCCTAACAGTTCACCATATCTTTTATTCCATTCTGTTGGAATATCCTCAGCAGGTAAACCTCCCTCAATTAAATCTATTTCAAGTTCAGTTCTAATAAGAATGTGTAAACCATAAGTCAATTCATCTGCTTCAACCCTATTTAGTCCTGCTTCCAAATGATTAATAGATTTCCAGAGTTCAAAATAATTATTTAATGTACATCCAGCTGAAACAAATTTTTTAAAAAATCTCTTCGAAAAGGACTTAGATTTAACTATTCTATTTTCCCAAAATAAAGACTGACTTTCATGTATACCCATAGAAGTTGCTTGACCTAAAGGCCAAGCAAACCATTGATGACTTTGAGATGGCAGACCTTGCTCATAAATTGAATGCCCCCACTCATGCGCAGTTGCTAAAAAACTTGATAGAGGTTCACCTAAAACTATTCGTGTAGTGATCCTATAATCATTAGGTCCTAAAGTAATTGAAAAAGGATGGGGAGATTTACCAACAACAACTACATCTTTATCTCTCCCAAACTCATCAAGTAATTTAGAACATAAATTGTGTTGAGATTCTGGACTTAAATCCCAGTGAAATTTCTTTGACTTGCTAATTCCTTTAATCAATTCTGGGAGAGTATCTTTCAAAGGCTGAAACATTTTATTCAACCACTTTAAAGTTATTTCAGGCTCAAAGGGTTGGGCTAGAGTCTCCCATGGTGAATATTGATCTGATATTTGTTTCGCCTCTTCAATCCTTAATTTGACTAGTTCTTCAAAGAATGGGAGAAAAACCTGAAAATCTGATTTTTTCTTAGCTTCTTGCCAACTTTCATATCCTTTAGATTTTGCCTTTGCTAAAGACTCAACTAATTTAGGATCTAAATTTTTCGCTCTATTAAATTCCTGAATTAAAAGATTAATGTTTCTTTCTTTTCCTTCAATAAAAAATAGATTATTAGAATTTTGTTCAGTATCTAATAATTCATTTTTAGCAGCTTGTATTAAATTAAAAAATTCTTCAGAAGAATTTCTACTATGCAAGATTTTTGCAATATATGTGAGTTGTTCAGATCTCCAAGAAGCTCCTTTCTTGGGCATCCCAGTATTCTGATCCCAATAAAGTGTATTTTGGATTGAACCTAATATTTGAGTTTCTTTAAGATAAGCTCCCAGCTTATTCCATTGAATTTCTGCCAAAATTTATATATAAATTAAATTCATTTTAAGATAAAAATTTTGATGTTTGCATAAAACATATTTTGTTTATCCATAATAGAATATCAATTAATTGAGTTTTAATTTATATGGAACAAATATTTTCAAAATTAGAATTTATAACTAATGGTGAGGGTTTTATTGACATAACAAATGATTTGAATTTATTTATTGAAAAAAATAATTTTGATTCAGGAATTTTAAATTTAACTTCACTTCATACCAGTTGCAGCTTAACTATTAATGAAAATGCTGACCCAAACGTACTAAGAGACTTAAAAAAATATATACAATCTATAGTCCCATATAATTCCTACTTAACTTTATCAAAAAATAGAGAACAAATTTCATATAAACATTATCAAGAAGGAGCTGACGATATGCCAGCTCATATTAAAACTTCTTTAACAAACACTTGTTTATCTTTAAGTTTTCAGGGCGGCAATATTATGCTTGGCACATGGCAAGCTGTGTATTTATGGGAACATAGATTTGATCAAAAAGAAAGGGTTTTAAATTTACATATAATTGGTGAGAAAAGGCAAAATATTTATAATGTAATTAATAAGACCTAATATTAATCATTTAATGAAACCTTACCTTTTGCAAGATGAAGAATTGAAGGAATTAGTTGTCAAAATACCAGGCTGGGAAATTAACAATGAACAAATCCAGAGAGAATTTAAATTTTTTAATTTTATTGAAGCCTTCTCATTTATGACTAAAATTGCTTTAATCTGCGAAAAATATAACCATCATCCAAACTGGGAAAACGTTTATTCAAAAGTAATAATTAGGTTAAGTACTCATGATTTGGGGGGCATAACAAATCTTGATCAAACATTAGCTTCGGAAATAAATAAAGTTTTCGATCAATAGAATTACAAATTAAATTCATTCATTTAAAAAATTCGTCAAAATGTCTAAAAAGTTATTACCTGTTACGATTATTAGTGGATTTTTAGGTTCTGGTAAAACTACACTTCTTAATCACATTTTAAAAAATCAAGTTGGTCTTAAAACTGCTGTTTTGGTTAATGAATTTGGAGAGATAGGAATAGATAATGACTTAATAATAGAAGGCTCAGAAGATATGATCGAATTAAATAATGGCTGTATATGTTGTTCTATTAATGGTGAATTATTAAATACAGTATCCAAAGTTTTAGAAAGATCTGAAAAAATAGACTACTTGATTGTCGAAACTACTGGGCTAGCAGATCCATTACCAGTAGCGATGACCTTTGCAGCTGGAGATCTTAGGGAAAAAGTAAGATTAGATTCAATCATCACTGTCATTGATGGAGAAAATTTTGATTTTGAAATTAATAATACAAGCGTCGCCTATTCTCAGATTTTATACGGGGATATCCTCCTACTAAATAAATGTGATTTAGTCAACGAAGAACAACTAAAGAAAGTCGAAGATTTTATAAATAAAATAAAAAATGAACCAAGGATATTAAGATCAACCAATAGTGAAGTCGGATTACAAACAATAATGAGTGTTGGTCTATTTGAAACAGATACTTTTAAATTCGATAAGGATAAAGAAGATGTAAAAGACAATTCACACGACCACTCTTCTCATTCACACGACCACTCTTCTCATTCACACGACCACTCTTCTCATTCACACGATTTGATTAATAATATAGAGGGTTTCACATCAGTTTCTTATGAGACGTTTGAACCATTTTCCTTAAGGAAGTTTCAATATTTCTTAGATAATCAAATCTCACAAAATGTATTTAGGGCGAAAGGAATATTATGGTTTTTGGAAAGTGACAGGAAACACATTTTTCACCTATCTGGAAAACGATTTTCTCTAGATGATGAAGAATGGACAAAAGAAAAATCTAACAAAATAGTATTAATTGGGAAAGACTTAGATCATCAAACTATTAAGAAGCAACTCTCATCATGTAGATTTAGTAAAGATTAGAGTATACATATTAGGGTTTAATAAATTTTTGAAAATACTTATTAAAGGATTTAAAAAAGCGCTAAACGAATTAAAAGTTCTTTATACAATCTCGTTTATTGTTTCAATATCAGTAATCATTCCAATATGCAATTTTCTTCTTGAGGGAATTCAATATGTTTTAAGTGGAAATTTTTCATTAGGTTTTGCTGGAGGCGAAGAGGTAAAAGGCACTTTAAAAGTTTTAGCACTGACAAGTTTATTTGGAGGAGGCTTGGGAACCTTGAATGGATGGTTACTTTCAAATTGCGATTTTAAGTTCAGAAAAGTTCTCCGAATTTGTCAGCTAGTTCCACTAGCTGCCCCAGCATATCTAATAACTGCTGTTTTGCAGGATTTGGGGAGTATTTTTGGGTATCAAGTAACAGGTTTATGGTGGGGGGTATTAATACTCTCAATTTCTACTTATCCATATGTATTCATTCTTGCTAACGAAAGTTTTAATAAATTTGGAGTTAATCAAATCAATGCTAGTAGGGGATTAGGAGTTGGGCCATGGAAGAGCTTCTTTAAAATCGCTTTACCAATGGCATTACCAGCACTAATAACAGGAATAAGTTTAATGTGTATGGAAGTAATGAATGAGTTAGGTACATTTGCATTATTAAATATTCCAAGTATTTCTACAGGTATAACAGAAAATTGGATAATTGAGGGTAATCCAAAAAGTGCTATTGGACTATCTTTGGTAGCCTTGGTAATAATTTTCACTTTAATTATTTTTGAAAAATTCTCGAGAAGAAAATCTAAGAGGTGGAGTGAAAATCCTGCATCAACAGATTCTCAAGGTTGGGAATTAAAAAAAACCAGAGCTCTTTTAGCAATAACCATATCCTTATTTCCTCCAATTTTCTCTTTTGGAATTCCATGTTTTTGGGTTCTGCTCAACATCGATCAAATTCAAAAAGGATTATCTATAGAATTACTTACCCTATCATTCAGAACCATAAGTATAGGATTTTTTACTGCATTAATCACGATGCTATTCTCTCTAATAATTTCCTTATCCAGGCGTCCAAATAAAAGCTTATTTCTTGGAATAATAACTAACCTTGCGGGAATAGGTTACGCAATTCCAGGCACTGTATTAGCTTTATCTTTAATAAGCATTTCTTCTTCAAGATTTAATTTCGTCGCTATTGGCTTACTAATTTGGGGTTATCTTGTCAGGTTTCTAACTATTTCTAAGGGTTCTATTGATTCAAGTCTTGAGAGAATCTCTCCTAGTCTTGATGAAGCAGCACTTGGACTAGGAGAGGAATGGCTGGGAATCATCAAAAGAATTCATTTACCTCTTCTCCAGGGGCCGATATTAGTAGGCTCACTTTTAGTTTTTGTAGACACGATAAAGGAATTACCTATAACTTTTATTTTAAGACCATTCGATTTTGATACACTATCTGTGAGAATATATCAATATGCTGGAGATGAAAGAATGGTAGAGGCAATATTACCATCCATTCTAATTATGACTTTAGGCCTTATCGCATCAATGACATTGATACCAAGTTTAGAGAAAAAAAACTAAATTCTTTTAGATAGTTTTCTTATTAAAAAAGGAAAGCTTAACAACAAATCTGCCGAGGTTGATATAACCCTAAAATAAATTAAGCAAATAAGAGTTATATTTTGTGGAATACTTTTGCCAACAAAAAAAAGTAGGCAGGCCTCAAAAACACCTACTCCTCCAGGAGCTGTTGGGACTACCAATCCTAAAGACCATGACAAAGAAAATATTACTAATAAAAATATGCCATTGAGAGTATTACTTGCATAAAAAGTATTTAAGCAAATATAAAAACCAATAAATTTAGATAAAACAAACCCAATTTCAAGTATTAAAGCTCTGATAGGTAAAAAAGAAACTATATTTATTCTCTCTTCAAATTGGTCTTTTGAATTTGGAAGTCTCAAAACCTCAAATACTTTTCCTTTTAAAGACCCTATTTTTTTTAATACAAGATAAATTAATTTTCTGTTTAAAAATACTAAAGGAAAAATTAAGAAAAAATAAATTGGTGAAAAAATTAATCCCAGCGATGCCAATAGAAAAGATCCACACAACATAAAATAAGGTTCTATGAGAGTCGAATACAAAGCAATCTTACTATTACTTATTTTTTTTATAAAATTAAATCTTTCTACAAAATGCCAAACCCCTCCTGGAACGTATTTAAGAATATTTGTTAAAACATAAAAAGAGACTAGATTATATTTTTTAAATTCTATCCCGAACCATTTAATAATATATTTCCATGCATAAGCGTTTAGGTAAATACTTAAAACACAAAATAAAAATGATAAAGATAGATTAATTCCATTTCTTTCTAGATTGATATCAAAAGAAATTTGATCAATATTATAAAAAAAATAGATCAAAAAATATAATAAGCTTGAAATAAAGAAAATACTCTTTAAACCACCAAAATTAATTTTTTTAAGGAATATCAAATATGGTTGAATACTTTTATTAAATCTCATTTCCAATTTTCAAGTGCTTTAAATTTTTTACCTGACTCTTTTATTATTTTTCTTATTTCGTGAGTTGATATTTTATGCTCTAATTGTAATCTCAAAACCTCATCATTTTCTGGTTTAGTAAATATTGATCCATCTGGTTTCAAAGTTTGTTTAACTTTTATATTTCCAAAAGTCGTTGAACATTCTCCTCTGCGTCTTAGTAATATCCACCTAGATTGGGTCCTTTCACGAAGCCCAATAGTGTTGGAATAATCAAACCATAATGTCCTAAAAAACTCTTTTTTCTCTATGGGCAAGATTACTTGAATAGAAAATCCAATTCTATTTTTTTTCATATTGATAGCTTGATAGGAAACGTCGTAAGCCCCCTCAATTCTCAGTTTCTCCACAAAATTGGATATATCTTCGGGTGTTTGATCATCAATCCATGCTTCTTGAATAGATATCTCTTCACACTTTGGACTAATTTGTTCACTATCGTTAATACAAAAATCTTCAAATGAAGTAATTTTATAAACTCTTACCAAATTGGGGAATGGAAATTTTAGATTACCAATGCCGACTCCATAAGAGTTAATAGAATATTTTGAAGGAGGTTCAGGATGGTCGACTAAATTAGCAAGTAAAGCAATGCCAGTTGGTGTTGAGAGTTCACCATCTATTGAGTTAAGGCTTGATAAAACCTTAATTTTTTTTTGTTTTATTAGCTCTATTACAGCAGGAGGGGGTACAGATAATTTACCATGTTCAGTTTGAACAAAACCTTTCCCCAACATTGGTTCATTACAATAAACCCTCTTTGGATTTAAGTAATTCAATGCAGCACATACTCCAATTATATCCACCAATGAATCTATAGCTCCAATTTCATGAAAATGAACTTCATCAGATTTAATGCCATGAACTTTTCCTTCCGCAATTGCTAAAGATTCAAATACTTCAAAAATTAGTTTTTTTAATTTATCTTCTAAGTGGCCATTTAAAATAAGTTTCTTTATACTTCTCCAAGTTCTTTTAATAGGAATACAGTCAATATTCTCAACCTTTGCTTTGATGCCTCGGATTGAACAACTTTTTGATTCCTTGAAGCCTAGTTGATATAGACCCTTTAATCCAAGATCAATAAGTGGCTGTTCAATAACTTTTTTAGGCACCCCTAAATCATAAAAAGCTCCTAACAACATATCTCCAGAGATACCAGGAGAACATTCAATTAAAACATCATCCATAAATCAAAGATTTCTAAACTGGCAAAATTGCGGTGGGAATCAACCTTTCATTCTAGTTATTTTAAGAAAGATTATTTTCAATCACTTCGTACTTTATTAATTTCAAAGAATTTCCATCTCTGTTGATATCTAAACTTACAAAGCTATGCAAAAATTTAAGAGGAAGCTCTCCTTTTATGACTAATTTAAAATTTTTATTTTTAAAATTTTTTGACTTTACAGCAGGGCAGATTTTAATAACAATTTCTTTCTTTTGAGTATTAACAAAAACTAATTCTCCTCTAACAGAAAAATAATTGTCTTTTAAATCTAATTCCTCTAATAATTTTGAGAAGTTAGTTTTTGAAGAATCATTAGGGAAATCATTCAGTTGATAGGGATCCCATATGCCTGCAACCTGTAAATGCAAGTTTTGAGTATTTTTATTCTTTGGATAAACAATCCAATAATAACTTTTCTTTAAATCAATATGCTTTTTTAAAAGTGATAATGCTTTACCAAGTACTACTGTTTCAATTTTTTCGTCTTTATTGTCAATTAAAAAGCCTCTATTTAGTTGTTCATTACTAAGGGGAGTGAATTTAGCGTTAATAATACCAATTGCTCTGTGTTGTAATTGGTTAGTAACTTTTGGGATAGGATTTTTTAACATATTAAAAATTTGAAAATAACAATTTATCGTATTAAATTTCTTAATTTTCCTCCAAACTATTAAAAGACCTTAACGCATCGTCAATTGCATCGGAAGGATCAGTCGCATCATTCATACTATTTTGTCTCCTAATCATTTCAACAATTTCGAAAGGATTAGTTGGAAGAGCAGAACTATCATTTTCTGTTTTAGTTGAGTTATCGATTTCTAATTCTTCAAATAGATATTCAGCATTTAGGTAATCAACTTTTAAGGAAATTGATAAAGTAAAAAGAAATACAATCGCAATTGATTTAAAAACGTTTTTGCAAAAGTAATTTTTCATTTTATTTAATTTCAAAACTCTTTAACGCCAAAAATTTCTTGCTATTTTAATTTTACATAATTTGGTAGAAATTTGTTAATAGCAACTTGGAATGTTAACTCTATAAGAACCAGACTTTCACAAATATTAGATTGGATTAATCAATGCAATCCAGACATTCTATGTTTGCAGGAAACGAAAGTGATGGACGATAGTTTCCCTGTTGAACCTTTTGAAAAATTAGGATACTCAGTAGAGATCTACGGACAAAAATCATACAATGGGGTGGCAATTATTTCCAAAATAAAGCCAGAAAATGTTAAAAAAGGATTCTACGGTTGTAATGACTATACTCAAAATATCGAAATTTTTCTAGATCAAAAAAGATTGATATCTGCTGATATTAATGGTATTAAAATCATAAATGTTTATGTCCCAAATGGATCTTCTATAGGATCTACTAAGTTCGAATACAAAATTAATTGGTTAAATTGTTTAGCTTCATTTTTGGATGAGCAAGAAAAAAAAGGTGAATTAATTTGTCTGATGGGTGATTTTAATGTTGCTCCATCTAACTTGGATATTCATGATCCAAAGAAATATGAAGGAGGAATAATGGCATCTGAAATAGAGAGAAATGCACTAAATAATGTTCTAAAAAAAAGATTAATAGATTCGTTCAGGATTTATGAACAAAATGCTGGGCATTGGAGTTGGTGGGATTACCGTAACAACGCATTTGAATTAAATAAAGGTTGGAGAATAGACCATATATATATCAGTAAAGAACTGTCGTCAAAACTTAAAAGTTGTGTCATAGACAGCTCTCCTAGAGGTAATTTGCGTCCAAGTGATCATGCCCCAGTAATGATAGATCTTAACTTAAACGAAATAAATGCAGATTTTTTTGAGGATGAGGATAATTTCTTCGAAATATAAATAAAATAAATTGAATTTCTCTAATGCTTGAAAACGCTTATTAATAAAGAGTTATCTAAAATAAGATTGTTTTTTATCATGATTTCTTTAAAATTAATAATTTACAATCCAAACTATCGCAATAAAAATATCATAATGTAGAATTTCAATCTGATTGACAAAATTTTTACTTATTTCTAATTTAGAACATGACTAGATTTTTCTCAAAACATCATTTAGCTAAATTGTGACTGACATATTAAATTACACAAAATCAGAAGAAATTTTTTCTGCCGCCCAACAATTAATGCCAGGAGGAGTAAGCTCTCCAGTAAGAGCTTTTAAGTCTGTAGGAGGCCAGCCAATTGTTTTTGATAGAGTCAAAGGCCCTTTTGCTTGGGATATTGATGGAAATAGATATATTGACTACATAGGAAGCTGGGGGCCTGCAATTTGTGGACATGCCCACCCTGAAGTTATCACCGCATTACAGGAAGCAATTGAGAAAGGCACTAGCTTTGGTGCTCCATGCGTTCTAGAGAACCAACTTGCTGAAATGGTAATAGATGCAGTCCCATCTGTAGAAATGGTTAGATTTGTCAATAGTGGAACTGAAGCATGCATGGCTGTTTTGAGACTTATGCGAGCATTTACTGGAAGAGATAAAGTTATTAAATTTGACGGCTGTTATCACGGCCATGCAGATATGTTTTTAGTAAAAGCAGGATCAGGTGTAGCCACTCTGGGTTTACCAGATTCTCCAGGTGTTCCACGGACAACGACTGCCAACACACTTACTGCTCCCTATAATGACCTTGAAGCAGTAAAAAAATTATTTTCTGAAAATCCTGATGCCATTTCAGGGGTTATTCTTGAGCCTATCGTTGGTAATGCTGGATTTATTACTCCAGAACCTGGATTCTTGGAGGGATTAAGAGAGTTAACCACTGAGAATGGATCCTTATTAGTTTTTGACGAAGTAATGACTGGATTCAGAATAAGTTATGGAGGAGCTCAGGAAAAGTTTGGTGTTACTCCTGATTTAACCACCCTTGGGAAAGTAATTGGTGGAGGCCTGCCTGTTGGAGCTTATGGAGGCAAGAAAGAAATAATGTCAATGGTAGCTCCCTCAGGGCCAGTATACCAAGCTGGTACTTTGAGCGGCAATCCACTCGCAATGACTGCTGGAATCAAAACTCTAGAACTGCTCAAACAAGATGGTACGTACGATAAACTTGAATTAACAACTTCTAGATTAATTGAAGGAATAATTCAGTCTGCAGAAAATAACGGAATTGCTATTCACGGTGGAAGTGTAAGCGCTATGTTTGGATTTTTCTTATGCGATGGCCCAGTTAGGAACTTTGATGAAGCAAAAACAAATGATGCTGAACTTTTTGGTAAGTTGCATAGAGAAATGCTTCGAAGAGGAATTTACCTAGCGCCAAGCCCCTTCGAAGCTGGTTTCACATCACTTGCTCATAGCGAAGAAGAAATTGATAAAACTATTGAAGCTTTTGACGAATCTTTTAACGCAATAAAAAAATAATCATTCACTAGCTTTTCCCTAAAGAAAACTATGTAAATGATTAAAGATTTTAGATAGATCTTTTCTAAATAATTATCTTTTACCACCAACTATTACTGGAGGGGTACCCCCGGCTGAACCTGGTAAGCCAGGAACAACTTGTGTACTGCCATCCCATTTGTCGAGAAATAATTTGAAAAGTACTTGATCGTCGAGACTTCTATTTAATGTCTCGTATCTAAGTGCTTCTTGTTCAGCAATTTCAACTTCAGTCTTTGCTCTTAGTAATTGCTGACCAGCTATTTGCTTTTGTTCAATCGCAGCTCTATATTCTTCAGCGATCTCTAATCCAGTAAGATCTAAACTTTTAACATCTACGTAATCGAATGAATTAAGTTCTTTTGAAACAGTATCTCCTACTTTCTCAGAAATAACTGCGAATTCAGTAGCAATTGTTTCTAGCTCATATTGAGAAAAAACTGATTTAAGAGCTTTAAGCAAAGATGGCTGAACAATTTTCTGATAAACATCGCTATTTCTACTTGCAATTGTTGCGAAAATCCTTCCTGCTTCGTTAGGTTTTACTGAGTACTTAACAGTAGCGGTAGCTCTAATAACTTGAAGATCTTTAGTTAAAGTTTCAAATTTTTCAGGTTGAACTTGAGTTTTTATATCAAATGGATATACAGACTGAATAAATGGAAGTTTAAAGTTTAAACCAGCTCTCCTAGAGGGTCCACTTACTTTCCCTAATGTCGTAACAACTGCAACTTGTCCTGAAGGCACAACAAAAAGAGATTGGGTAAGTAAAAGAAAGCCAGTAAAAGACAAGACTATCAAAAGGGTTGCTGTCCCACCAGGACCTGTTGGTGTGACATTTTTAAAGGATGTTGACATTAAATTATTTCTTTTAATCAATCATATTTAAATAGACTAATTAGTGCATTAATAAGACATTTAATTAAAATATTTTTTTAATAATTGTAAATTTAAATACAAATTTTTTTAGTGGATATTTGATTTAAATTCTTGCAAAAGTTCTAAATAAAGATCCTCATCTATCTCCCTTATGTCATATTCAGAGGGTAAAACACCATGCTTATGCTCATGTACCGCCATCCAACAAAATTTCTCTATTTCTCCTTGTGAAAAACGAGGATATTCTTTTACCTTCTTAATGAGTGATTTAATGAGAGATTCTGAATGATCTGTCATATTTTTAAAATAATCCTACAAAAATCTTATCTAAAGTTATTAGCTTTTAGAGGAATGTTCAAAGACTCTTCCAACTCACTAACAAGCTTAATTGCTAATTGAAGATCATTTTTGCTCTTACTAGCTACTCTGAGAGCTTCTCCATTGATACTGACATTAATTTTTTTTATTTGATCTCTTATATTTTTACTGATTTTTTTTGCAATTTCTTGTTTAATTCCTTGTTTTAATAAAATTGTCTGTTTAACTCTATTACCGCTAACCATTTCAATTTCACCGTAGTCAAATATTTTCAAAGATAAGTTTCTTTTTATTGCCTTTTGTCTAATTATGTCATTAACAGCATTTAAGGTTAGTTCGCTATTGGTGATTATAAAAATATTTTCTTTATCTAATTCAACTGAAGTATCCGTGCCCTTCAAATCATAACGCTGAGAAATTTCTCTTTTAACTTGATCCAAAGCATTGACTAATTCTTGTCTATCAAAATCAGAAACTACATCAAATGAAAAACTTTCTGCCATAGTAAATTATTAAACGCTAAATATTATTAGCATAAATCATCTTTTAATAAGGGGAAATAGGTTAATTTAATCAAAAAATAACAAACTAACCACTTTGCCCATTTCTTCAGCACATCTACAACTATTTAGCAAAGTTTCACTATCGTGAAAGGCAAAGCATATTAATTGATCACACCTAGTAATAATTTCTTGATTACAAAGACTACTTGCAAGTGGCAAAGGTAATTCATCATTTTCACTTTTTTCAACCAAATGCATAACCCTCTCAAGTTGGTCCTTTATTTCAGGAATTTGTCTATCAAGACTTTGTGGTAATAAAACAGTTAATAATGATGGATTAATATCTAAGACAGCTCGAATAACAGCTGCATTAACACCTTGAGATCCAGAAGTAAGGATATTATGTCCTTCCTCTGCTAACGACCTTGCTATCAACTCAATTAAGTGGATATCTACGACCGGTACGTGTCTACTACCTAAAAAAGCAATTCTCCTTTTCCCATTATCTTGGAGTTTTGCAAGTTCTTGAGCTAAGGCATCAACACCTTCAGTTGCTGGTAGATCTAAAGAGCGACTCAAAATAATAAAGTTCCTATATTTGAAATTAGCATTTATCTGAAAAATTGCAGGGAAAATCTATCTTTTCGAGAATTCTTTTTAGATTTACATGCTCTTGAACTAATTGAATAGCATAAGAAGCTTTAATTGATTCATGTATTCTGACATGACCAAAAGCTTGTTCAATAATTTCCACGGAGGAAAGAGTATCTAATTCCACCTTTAAAATTGGCACCTCCAATTCCTCCGCTCTATGAATCAATTGTGACAAAGGATCTCCTAAACCAGTTAAAATAAGGCATTGAGTCGAAGCCTCCAAAGCAGCAAGTTGGATATCAGTTCTATCAGCTCCAGTAACTACAGCCATATTTCGTCTTCTCCTGAAAAATTCCATTGCAGAATTTACCCCCATTGCACCAATGCTTAATGTTTCAACAAGCAATTGATCTTTTTCAGGGCAACAAATTACTTGGGCATCTAGTCTTCTTACAAGCTCACCTACGGTGACACTTCGAAGAAGTGGTGATTTAGGCATCACTCCAAACACCTCAATATCCAGATCTTTAAGAGAGGGTATTATTTCATTTTTTACTTTTTCGAGTTCTTGCGGCAAAACTCCATTTAACACAACTCCAGCCAATTTCTCACCTAATTGTTTTTTCGCATCAAGTAATGCATCCACACTTTTACAATCTTCCCATAAATTGACAATTAAAACTTTCGCATCTAAATCCTTAGCTAGTTGTGGGAGACTTAAGCCATAAATCATACCCTCATGAAGACTTCCGGCTGCCTCTAAAATGTTAAGACCTTCAAAATCATCATTAACCAATCCTTCAATCTGATCAAAACCTTTTCCTGGGAGTAAGTCTTTATTGAAGATTCTTTTTTCAGCTGAGATATTATCCAATAACCCGACTGAAGAAATTAAATTCTCCTCTTCGATATTTAACGTTGATCCAATAAACTTAACGTCATCATCTATTAATCCTTCATAAGACATTGAGGGAAGATTTGTAAGTTCAATACACGTTGCTAAAGGTTTTCCAATGCGTACTTTTTTTTTCTTCTGTAAAAGTTTTTTTGCTATCCCAAGAACCATTGCAGACTTACCACTAAATGGCTCACATGAGCCAATTAATAATATATCGCTCATAATTTAGTAAATTATTTATTAATAGGTTTAAGATAATATTTTTTTCAGAACTAAACAAATATTTATTTATGAGTTTTAATCAAATAAAAAAATAAATAATCTTTTTTTGGTAAATTTATTTTAATTCTTTGGTATCTCATAAAAATCAAGCAAAATGAAAAATCCGATCAAAAACGAAAAAACCATAGGGATTACTGGAGCCTCAGGGGCGCTAGGGAAAGAATTAACAAAGTTGTTTCGACAAAAAGGATATAAAGTGATTGGATTTACTCATAGTAAAACTAATTATGAAATAAATCTTGAATCTCCAAATGAATGGATTAAATGGGAATGTGGGAAGGAGTCGTCATTAAAAAAACAATTAGAGAATATAGACATTTTAATTTTGAACCATGGTATCTATGATTTGAGTAGAGAAAATTCTAATTATGAAAACTCAATTGAGATAAATGCATTAAGCAAATTCAAATTTTTAAATTTATTTGAAGATATTGCTCTAAGCAATGATTCACAAATAAAAAAAGAGCTTTGGATAAATACATCTGAAGCAGAAATATTACCCGCCCTAAATCCGTCATATGAGATTAGTAAATCCCTTATTGGTCAATTAGTTTCTTTCAAAAAAAATCTACTGGACAAAAATACAAAGAAAAAATTAATAATTAAAAAAATCATCTTAGGACCCTTTAAATCAGAGTTAAATCCTCTCGGAATAATGAGTCCCAAATTTGTTTCTAAAAAAATTTATGATTTAGCCAATTCAAAAAATTATTTAGTAATAATTAGTCCAAACCCTTTAACATATTTACTTTTCCCATTGAAAGAATTTTTTATTTTTTTATATTGCCAAATTATCTATAAATATAAATCTTAGTGCCTAAAAATCTCGATCTGTCAATATTTCAATACCATCTTTTAAAACAACTATTGTATGCTCCCATTGAGCCGATAGTTTTCCATCTTTTGTTATTACGGTCCATCTATCATTTAGTGTTTTACAAAATTTAGTCCCTTCATTAACAATAGGTTCCACGGCTAATGTCATACCTTCGCGAAGGACGACGTTAGGCAATTCTTTGGTTCGAAAATTAAATACTGATGGTTCTTCATGAAGATTTCGTCCAACTCCATGACCTGTATAGTCTTCTACAACACTAAAGCCATTTTTTAAAACAACGTCTTCGATTTCCCCAGCCACATCTAAAAGTGTATTCCCGGCTTTGATTTTCGAAAGACCCGCATACAATGCTTTAAAAGCTATATCACTAAGTTTTTGAGCCTTTGGACTAACTTCTCCTACACAAATTGATATACAACTATCTCCATGGAAACCATCTAAATATGCCCCAGTATCAATTTTAACCAAGTCACCATTTTTAATTATTTTATTTTTACTTGGGATACCGTGGACAACCTCATTATTAATACTAGAACAAATACTAGAAGGAAATCCATGGTAGCCCTTGAAACTTGGCACTGCTCCAAAACTTTTTATCCTCTTTTCTGCGAAATCATCTAAATCTTTTGTACTCATTCCAGGTTTAATTAAGTCATTAATTTCTCTCAAAACAGTAGCTACAATTCTGCTAGATTTTTTCATCAAATTTATTTCCCGTGAAGACTTTATTTCGATTCCTCTTCTCCTCTGAATAAAAGGAACTTGATCATTAGCTTTGGAATTATTTTTATTTAACAATAGATCTGCAAAATGTCTCATTGGAATAAATAATAGTAATAAGTAAATATCTTCAAAATAGCCTTTATGATCTTGGCTATCTTAAATCTATCAATAACAATGGGAAAGAAACGAAAATGAAAACTTTATTTAATTCTAGGCAATTTCATAAGGCTTTGGTGCCCTGGATTTTTCTTCCATTATTTATATCTTCAATTACTGGTCTTCTGTATAGGGTTTCAAGAGATTTACTGGGTTACTCTAGAGAACAAGTTCATTGGTTAATGTCTCTCCATGAGGGCGAATGGCTTGGAGATAATGGAGAACTTATATATGTAATATTTAATTCCCTTGGAGTTTTATGGATGCTCGTCACAGGATTCCAAATGTTTTCAAAAACAATTTCATTTACCAAAAAGGTTACTAAAGGCGAGTCAAAAGGTTAAGATATAGAACTTGTAGGATAATAATGACCAAAATGGCCAAAGAGAAACAAGAGAAGGATTTAGAAACCGGGATTAAAACTGACGCATCAGTTGATGTAGCAGTTGAACAAAAAGAAAAAAATACGGTTTCTGAGACTACGCAAACCTTAAGCGCATCCAATCTTATTAAGGAATTTGAGAACGAACAATTAAAAAAAGAATTACCTGAAATTTATGTTGGCGACACTGTTAAAGTTGGAGTGAAAATTACAGAAGGTAATAAAGAAAGAGTCCAACCTTATGAAGGCGTTGTCATAGCAAAAAGACATGGAGGAATTAACCAGACTATTACAGTTAGAAGAATTTTTCAGGGTATAGGTGTTGAAAGAGTATTTATGCTACATAGTCCACAGGTTGCCTCTCTAAAAGTTGAACGTAGAGGTAAAGTAAGAAGAGCTAAGTTATTCTATCTGAGAGATAGAGTAGGAAAAGCTACTCGCGTAAAACAACGCTTTGATCGATAAAGTTGTAAATTAATCAACTTATTGGTCACAAAGACGCTTATAATTACTTAAATGCGTCGTTAGTTCAGTTGGTAGAACGCAGGTCTCCAAAACCTGATGTCGGGGGTTCAAGTCCTCCACGACGCGTTTGATCAACATTATGTAAATCATTTTTTCATAAGATGGAGTTAGATCTTCAACCTGGGGACGTAGTTAAAGTCCTCGAATCAGCAGCTTTAGGATGGGTTCGTGCAAGAGTTATCAGAGTTAAGTCTGGTGGGAGAGTTGTCGTACAAAGTGACCAAGGCAGAGAATTTACTGCTAGAGGCAATCAAGTTAGGTTGATAGAACCTGCTGGCTTTAGACCTCAAAAATAAATAGTTTTATACCCTAAGGCAGTTGAAAAGCTAATTATTTCTGTAAATCCTCAAATTAATAAATTTTTTTTATTACAACCCCATAAATTAAGTATTATGATCTGATAATTTTAAGAATGAAGTTCTAAATAAATTTAGAACAAAACTCTGGGACCGTAGTTCAACTGGTTAGAGCACCGCCCTGTCACGGCGGAAGTTGCGGGTTCGAATCCCGTCGGTCCCGTTTTTTCTAAAAGAAATTTGGAAAAACGTTTAAGACTAGCCCCGAGTCCAACGGGTTTATTTCATATTGGGACAGCGCGAACAGCACTATTCAATTGGTTGTATGCACAAAAAATAGGTGGAAAATTTCTTATCAGAATAGAAGATACAGATTTTCTTCGATCTAAATCTGAATATACAAAAAACATCTTAGATGGCTTGAAATGGCTTGGACTTAAATGGGATGAAGAACCTATAAAGCAAAGTGACCGAATTTCGATTCACAAAAGTTATATCAAAAAACTATTGGAATGTGGAGCTGCATATAGGTGCTTTACATCAGAAGATGAAATATCTGAATTAAGAGAAGAACAAAAAAAGAAAGGATTACCTCCAAAGCATGATAATAGACACAGAAGTCTTACAAAAGAAGAAATAGAAACATTCATATCCCAAGGGCGGACTTCAGTAATAAGATTTAAGATTGATGAAAAAATCGATATTAAATGGGTAGATCAGATAAGAGGCGAAATTAAATGGCAAGGGAAGGATTTGGGCGGTGATTTAGTTTTATCAAGAAGGGCTAAAGGATATGAGATTGGTGATCCTTTGTATAATCTTGCAGTTGTAGTTGATGATAATTTCATGAATATTACTCACGTTGTAAGGGGTGAAGACCATATCTCGAATACTGCAAAACAAATATTGATTTACAAAGCATTAAATTTTAATTTGCCAACTTTTTCGCATACACCCTTAATACTAAACAGCGAAGGGAAAAAATTATCCAAGAGAGATTGCGTTACTTCAATCGACGAATTTAGAGAAATGGGATATTTACCTGAGGCCTTATCGAACTATATGGCATTTTTAGGTTGGTCTCCAAAATCTGCCGACAGAGAAATACTTTCACTTGAAGAGATATCTGAAATTTTTGACTTATCAGAAATAAATAAAGCTGGAGCCAAATTTAATTGGGAAAAACTCAACTGGATTAATTCTCAATATATAAAAGATATGGAATCAATAAAGTTAATTGAGATCATAAGAAAATACTGGGATGAAAATGATTGGGAGCCGCCATCTCAAGAATGGGCTAATAAATTAACAATTTTGATTAGAGACTCTATGACTCTTTTAAAAGATTCAATTGATCAATCAAAACCTTTTTTCTTAATACCTACAATTCAAAAAGAAGGTCATGATTTTCTGGAAAACCGGGAAAGCAAATTATCTTTAAAACTAATCTTAAATTATTTAATTGAGCAAAATACTACAAAACTAAATAAAGAGAAAGCCAAAGAAATAATAAACGAAATCTCAAAAAAGCATAATATTAAAAAAGGGATATTAATGAAATCATTAAGAGTTGCCTTTTTTGGATCTCTCAGTGGGCCAGATTTAATTCAAAGTTGGGAGCTTTTCGCTGAGAGTAAAACCGATAGAACCCGAATTGAAAGATGTCTTTAATCAATCAAAATTATTTTTTTGGCCTAATTTAAGTCTATTTACCAGAGGTTTAGCTGAAAGGCCTTGTATTCCTACTGTCATCAAAATAGTAAGAAAAACTAAACCTTGTAGACGGCCAGCTCCAAGGATACCAGCCTGCTCTAATCTGATAGAAAAAAGAGAAGCTACAGCTGCAGTAACAATACCTCTTGGGGCTAACCAGGCTAAAAATATTTTTTCTTTTAAGTTCAAGTCTCTCCCCATTGTTGCTATCCAGATAGAGAAAGGGCGAACAATTACCATCAACATAAAAACGCAAACAACCCCTCCCCAGCCTAGCGGACTTAATTCACCCCAAGAAACGTCAGCGGCCAAAAGAGGGAAAAGAACTGTTATTGCTAATTGAGCTAATTCACCTATTAGATTATCCAATCTCTCCTTATCTATAACTTCTCTTTTGCCTACAATAAAACCTGCCGCTACTGAAGCCGGCAAGCCTGATTCTGGTAAAAAATATTCGCAAATTCCATACACAAGAAAAATAAATCCAAGGGTAACTTGAAGCTCTATACCAAATGAGGCTTCATTTTTTATTTTTTTTAAAATTTCTGATAGTAACCATCCTGCACTTAATCCGATTAGAACTCCTCCCCCTAATCTTTGCATTAATGCTATAAATACATCGTTAATCCCACGAAGGTCTCCTAAAGTCAATTCTAAAAGCAGTAATGCTAGTACTGCACCAATTGGTTCAAGCAGCAACCCCTCAGCTTTTAAAACTTCCGAGAGTGGGGAAGCTAATTTTATTTGTTCCACTAATGGAGAGACAACTGTTGGTCCAGTAGCTAGAACTATGGCACTATATATTCCTGCGACTTGCCATGAGAGGCCAGCCAGCCAATGGGCAATGAAAATTCCAGCTGATAATGAAATAAAAAGTCTTACTAATGAAATTTTTAAAACAGTATTTCTTATATTTCCCTCAGGCAGTTTTAAATTTAATCCCCCTTCAAAAAGAACCAAACAGACCAAAAGCCCCACAATAGTTTCAAGCCCTTGCCCGAGATCTAAAGGCTCAACAAGTCCCAATCCTGATCTTCCAATTAATAATCCAGAAAGCAATAAAATAACAACACTTGGGAATCCTGTAAAAGAAGAAAATAATCGAGCGCAAGCACCTGCAAATACAGTTATCCCCCAAAGTAATCCTAGCCTTTCAGGCGTCATATAAAATTATAAATAATAAAAATACTAATTATTTTGATTAAATCAATAATCTTATCTCAAGTCCAATAAATACAATACTTTTTAATTTAATTCATCGGCTAAACAAGAGTAATTTTTATTAAATCTTTCAAAACTACTTTTAAGAAAATGAATTTTATCTCTATTAAGAAAACTGGCTTATTAAAGCAATAATTATAAAAATAATTCCTATACCAACAGTTGCCATCCTTCCATTCCATATTTCAGCTTGAGGGGTAAAACCTCTTTTCCACAAATTTAGTTCCTTTTTATCAACGAAGTTTTTTGTTTCTTTAATCTCTATTTTAGGTTGTTTGTTCATTGAAGTTAGAAAGGAGGATTTTCTTCATAAAGGGTATTTGCTTGTTCAATTGATAGTCTTCCTGCGACTCCTAATTTAAGGGAACTTAAATGATCCTTAAATTTGATCCTGAACAACGCCGCCGCTCCGATCATTGCAGCATTATCTGTACAAAGATCAAGGGGAGCTAAATGAACTTTAATAGATTTTTTCCTAGCTTCACTAATCATCATTTTTCTTAATGTATTGTTAGCAGCCACTCCCCCAACCACAACAACATTATCCAAACTATGATCATCTGCACATTTTATTGTTCTCTCTACCAAGACCTCTGCCACTACTCTCTCAAAACTTGCTGCAATATCATGAATTGGAACGGTCTTTCCATCCAAGTTTATTCTCTCAACTAATCTTAATACAGCAGTTTTTAGACCACTAAAAGAGAAATCATACTTAAGAAATCCACCTTTTTTATCAGAAATCTTACATTTTGGTAAATTAAATTTCATTGGATCCCCATTTTTAGCAATCTTTTCAATTGCCGGTCCTCCTGGATAACTAAGACCTAATAGTCTGCCAACTTTATCAAAGGCTTCTCCAGCAGCATCATCAAAACTTTTCCCAAGTCTTTGCATTCTCCTTCTTTCATCAACCTTTATCAATTCAGTATGCCCACCGCTAACAAGTAATGTAAGAAAGGATTTCTTTGGATAGTTTTCTGAAAAGAGAATTGAAGATAAGTGCCCCTCCAAATGATGAATTCCCAAAAATGGTTTTGAATGCAACATGCAAAGTGATCTTGCAGTTATGGAGCCAACTCGTAAACAACCAACTAATCCAGGAGCTACAGTTGATGCAATATAATCGACTTCCTCAATTTTGATTTTTGATTCTTCTAAAGCCTTATCTAAAACAAAAGGTAATGACTCTAAATGCTTTCTAGCTGCGAGTTCAGGCACAACTCCTCCCCATTTTGAATGATCTTCAATTTGAGAGGCAATTATATTTGAATGTATTCTGAAAGTATCACCAATATTAGAAACTATTGAGACAGATGTCTCATCACAACTTGTTTCAATAGCTAAAACTTTATGCATTTTTGATTCAACTTGTTCTATTTTAATATTAATTTCTTACTTAATACACTATAAGGAATTAAAGATTGCAACTTATGAAATTCTTTTTTTCAATCATAACCTCAGTTTTTCTGTTCCTCGGAATTACTCCAATTGCTCTAGCTGCCAATGGGCCTGCCTTAAACGCAGATAGAGCTAGCACAGAATATACCGCTTCAGCCCTCACAAAATGCTCTGAAAATCCTAAATTCATTGAGAGAGCAAATTCTGCAACTACTCAAAAAGACATAGCAAGATTTGAAAGATATGGAAAAGCATCATGCGGAGATGATGGTCTTCCTCATTTAATAATTGGGCCTCCGCTTGAGCCATGGGGGGCTCTTCTAAATAGGGGTCATGAAGGAGATTTACTTATTCCTGGAGTATTGTTCATTTACATTGCTGGAATTATAGGTTGGTCAGGAAGAGAGTATCTCATTGAATCAAAAAAGACTAAGAATCCAGCAGATCTTGAGATCATTATTGACCTCGACTTAGCTAGAAAATGTCTTGTAAAAGGAGCGCAATGGCCTCTTCTTGCTAATAAACAAGGTAGGAATGGAGATTTAAGAGAGAAAGATAACAATATTACACTTAATGGTCCTCGCTAAACATCCTTAAAAAACTTTCATAAAACAAATGTTCAAAATTCTAAACACAAAATTTGTCAGATCTGCTCCAGTGGTAGCAGCAATTTGGCTAAGCCTTACAGCTGGAATAATTATTGAATTTAATAGGTTTTTCCCAGATTTACTATTCCATCCAATGAGTTGATAATTAGAAAATAATCAAGTTTTTATTAACTTGATTATTTTTTTTGCTGTTTCATCTACATTGTGATTTGTTAATGCAAAATCAAATTCATTTGATACTGAAATCTCATAATTAGCCCTTGAGAGTCTTTTTTTAATTGCCTCTTCTTTTTCTGTACCTCTATTTCTTATTCTTCTCTCTAACTCTTCTTTATCCGGCGGAAGTAAAAATATTGACTGTGAATTAGGAAACTTTTTTTTTATTTGCCTTGCCCCCTCTACTTCAATTTCAAGTAGTACGGTAAATCCCTTTTTTATTTTCTCATTAACAGAAGACAAAGGCGTTCCATAGTAGTTTCCAGCAAATTGAGCCCATTCAAGGAAAAGATTTTGTTCAATCATTTCTTTAAACTTTTCTTGGTTTAAGAAATAATAATTTTCTCCGTCCTTCTCTCCCTCTCTAGGTTCTCTAGTAGTTGCAGATATTGAAAGCCAAAAATTTTTTTCTTTACATAGTATTTCTTTAACAACTGTTCCTTTACCTACCCCGCTGGGTCCAGTAAGGATAATAAGTTTTTTTTGATTTTTCATATTAAATTTTTTACAGTAAAATAGACATCTTGTGAATTAAAAATAATAATGCAAAAAGGTGTTCCACAGATAATGGATATTACATCTATTAGATCTGTCTTGCATTATTTGACAAAGAACATCTTACCTACAAAGTTTGAGACTGCCCAACAACCAGAGCCTAATACAATTCAATTATGTTTCAGAGGAGTTGATTCTCAAACATGGTTAGAAGTTTCATGGAATGGAGACTCTCCAAGAATACTAAAGATAAATAAGCCAGAAAAGATTGGGAGAGAAAGCACACTTTCTAAACAAATAAGATACGGATTAAAGTATATGGCTTTAATTTCGATTGATCAAGATGATTTCGAGAGAGTTATAAAATTTAGTTTTGCAAAAAAACCTGGAGATGAAATTAATAAGTATTTAATTTTTGAATTAATGGGAAAACATAGTAATATTTTTTATCTGGATAATAAACACAAAATAATTGCCGTTGGTAAACAAATTAAATCAAGTCAATCTAGTTTTAGAACAATTTCAACAGGATCAATTTATTCTGGCCCTCCAGTCAATCTCAAAAAACAACCTAGAGAAGATGAGTCTTTTCAATCTTGGAAAGACTCAATTTCAATAGTACCTGAGTCTTTGAAATACTGTTTAATAAATACCTATCAAGGAGTAAGCCCTATCCTCACAAAACAACTAGAGATTGTTAGCGCAACTGTTAATTCAGAAATAATGGAAAAAAATATTGATTTCATTTGCAACTCAGACTTAAAGGAGATATTTAAAAATTGGAAGATTTGGGTAAACAGGTTTAAAAACAATAACTTTAATTTTTCTACATTCAACAAAGATTTTTATTGCGTTTGGTTTTTTGATAAGGAAATTAATTGCGAAAATAAAATAGATTTATGCACAAGCTTAGAGAATTATTATGATTATCATCTGAAACAAAAAAAACTTGAATTATTGGGAAAGAAGATTGAAGGGATAATTTTTAAACAGACTAATACTGAGAAAAAGAATTTAAATATTCAATATGATCTTCTGACAAAATCAGAAAACTACGAGATATATAAAGAAAAAGCTGATAACATATTTGCTTCACATGAAATTAAAAAACAAGACATTATAAAGGGACAAAAACTATATAAAAAATCAAAAAAACTAAAGAGATCTAGAGAATTAATAAAAGAAAGATTAAGTATTTACAAAACAAACATAGAGAGATTAGACGAATTCACTACGCTTCTAGAAAATTTAAATTCTTTAAATCATGAAAAACTTTCTATGAGAATCAAACTACTAGAAGAAATTATGGAAGAAATTTGTAACGAGTTTAAAATCAATATTAAGAAGCAAAGAGAAGATCAGAAAAGTACATATGAGATAGAGTCTTCACCAATTCAAGTTGACACTCCCACAGGATTAAAGCTTCAGGTAGGGCGAAATATGAGGCAAAATGATTTAATAAGCTTTAAGTTCTCAAAAAAAGGCGATTTATGGTTTCATGCACAGGAATCACCAGGCAGTCATGTAGTTTTGAAGTCTTCATCTCAAGTGGCATCTGAACAAGATCTTCAAATAGCTGCAGATTTAGCTGCTTTATTTAGTAAGGCAAAAAGAAACATTAAAGTTCCAATTAATTTAGTAAAGATTAAAGATTTGCAAAAAATCAAAAACGGAGGGCCGGGTTGCGTTTCTTTTAAAAATGGAGAAATTATTTGGGGAAATCCTACAAGAGGAGAAGATTACATTAAAAAAAATCTTAAAACAGTAATTTAGTTTATAATAAAAAAAATTTTTAAATCTAAATGTTTGATTTTCTTTTAGGCACTCATGAATTTTTAGGAAATCATAGTTTTCCAGAATTTATTGTTGGATATCTATTTGGTGCTGCATTAATAATTGGAGCTCCTACTGTTTTCTTACTACTTGCCTTCGTAAGCGCTTTAATGAAAACAAATGGGAAAATGGGTGGATATAGAGAATATGAAACTTATGGCGAATCATCTTTAAATGATGCCCCTCCTTTCTTATTACCAGATCCAACAAATCCTAAATTAAGCAAATAATTAAGTTTATCGAAAAATAAGTTGGACTTTGACAATAGTAGTTTTAAACCTTTTTCTTACACAATTTTTATCAAATAATAATGAGAGGTACAGGTCAAAGTGAAAAAAAATTATCAGATTCGATGACTTTTAGTGATCATTTAGAGGAGCTTCGTCAAAGGATACTAAACTCAATTTACTCAATACTTATTTCAATATTCTTTAGTTTTCTCATCATAAAGCCATTAATATCTTTTTTAGAAATTCCAGCTGGTGATATTCATTTACTACAACTTGCTCCAGGAGAGTTTTTATTTGTCGCTATTAAAGTTGCAGGTTACAGCGGATTGATAGTTTCTATGCCTTATATTTTTTATCAAATAATATTATTCATTTCTCCTGGTTTAACAAAACAAGAAAAAAGCCTTATCTTGCCTGCAGTTTTTGGTTCAGGTCTTCTATTTTTTTTAGGATTAATTTTTTCATGGTGGATATTAGTCCCTGCAGCAATAAATTTCTTCATTAATTTCGGTGCTGATATTGTTGAACCAACTTGGTCTATAGAAAGATATTTTGATTTTGTTCTCTTATTAATGTCTAGCACTGCAATAGCTTTTCAATTGCCAGTATTACAATTTATTCTTGGTTCTCTTGGAATAATCACAACAGAAAAAATGCTTTCAAATTGGAAGATAGTTGTAATTTCCTCTGCAATATTATCTGCAGTGATTACCCCTTCAACTGACCCATTGACTATGTCATTGCTATCTATATCGATTGTATTTTTATTTTTTGTGGGTACTGGATTAACTTACTTATCAGAAAATCTTAAGTCAAAAACTCTTTCATCTTCTCATTAAGATGTAATTGCAAGCTGACAGCTCTGCCTAACCTTGGCTTAGCATTGACTTTCTTTAGCCATTCCCTTACTTCTTCTGAATATCCACATCTATTTAAAATCTCGATTTTATCAGCTATCGATTTTTTATATTCATCTTCACTTAAAGGGAATGATTCCTGTCCAAGAAACCCCCACATCATTTGAAAATACACGAATTTTCCTCTTCTAAAAAGTCTAAAATCATATTTTTTCCCCCAGCGATGAATCAAATAATGTATAACTTCATCTACTAGCAATGGGTTCATTTAAATCAATTAATTAAGACTTCCTAAACTTTTACTTTAAATTATTAAAAGTCCTATCTATTTGCAACAGAAATTGAACAATTTGCTCCATAATAACTAATAAATAACAGAACCAAGTAGCGAATGACTCAATTAAGTTCCAATGATGTCCCTTCTATGGGTCGAAGGCAATTTATGAATCTTCTTACATTTGGTACTGCTACTGGTGTAGCTTTAGGTGCCCTTTACCCTGTAGCGAATTATTTCATGCCTCTAAGAGCAGGCGGTGGTGGAGGTGGAACTTCTGCTAAAGATGAATTAGGGAATCCAATAACTAAAACAGGTTGGTTAGCTACCCATCAAGCAGGAGACAGAAGTCTAGTTCAGGGTCTAAAGGGAGATCCAACTTATTTAATAGTTAATGAGGGTGGGGAAATAGGAGAATTTGGTTTAAATGCAATTTGTACTCATTTAGGTTGCGTTGTCCCATGGGATAGTGGTGCTAATAAATTCATATGTCCTTGTCATGGCAGTCAGTACGATACTAACGGGAAGGTAGTAAGAGGGCCTGCGCCTTTATCTTTAGCTCTAGCTCATGTCGATATTGAAGATGATGCTGTACTCGTCAAACAATGGTCAGAAACTGACTTTAGAACTAATGAAAATCCATGGTGGGCATAATAAAAATGAAAGGTCTTAAAAATCAAATCATGAAAAAAACAAGTTTATTTATCTGTACTCTGCTTTTCATTTCAAGCATTGTATTTTATCCAAAGATCAGTTTTGCTTATCCATTTTGGGCTCAGCAAAACTACGAATCCCCAAGAGAAGCCACAGGCAAGATAGTTTGTGCAAATTGTCATCTAGCTCAGATGCCTACAATTGCAGAGGTTCCACAATCTGTTGGAGCAGACAGTGTTTTCAAAGCTGTAGTCAAAATACCCTACAAAAATGATTTAAAAGAGATAGGGGCTGATGGTTCGGAAGTCCCATTACAAGTTGGTGCTGTTGTAATGCTGCCTGATGGCTTTAAACTTGCTCCACAAGAAAGATGGACCGAAGAAATAAAAGAGGAGACAGAAGGGGTTTATTTCACTAATTACAGTGAAGAGAAAGATAATATCATTATTGTCGGACCTTTACCCGGCGATACCAATAAAGAAATCGTTTTCCCTGTACTTTCTCCTGACCCATCCACTAATAAAGAATATCACTATGGAAAATACTCGTTACATATTGGAGGCAATAGAGGTAGAGGTCAGGTATATCCAACTGGAGACAAGAGCAATAATGTAGTATTCACTTCTTCCACCTCAGGAACTATAAATTCAATAGAAACAATTGAAGATGGTAGTTATCAAGTCAATATAGAAAATGATAATGGTGAAATAACTACTGAAGCAGTCCCTGTTGGTCCTCAACTTATCGTAAAAGCGCAAGACAAAATTAATGTAGGTGATCCTCTTACTAATGATCCCAACGTTGGTGGCTTTGGGCAATTAGATGCTGAGGTTGTACTTCAGAGCCCTTATAGAGTTATTGGATTGATTGCATTCTTCATTGGTGTAGGCTTAACACAAATACTTTTAGTATTAAAGAAAAAACAAGTTGAAAAAGTGCAAGCAGCAGAGGGTATCTAACTTTCTCTAAATGCTTATACTTCAAGCTTTTATAGAATCCCCAGGAGAAACTTTCTTAAATTTAGGATTTATAACTATTAGATGGTACGGATTTCTTATTTCGGTTTCAGTTTTAATAGGCCTATTTGTCTCTAAAAAACTAGCAAAGGCAAGAAATATTAACCCAGAGTACATTAGTGAAATACTTCCATCATTAATAATCTCTTCAATAATTGGAGCTAGAGCTTATTACGTAATTTTTGAGTGGAGGCAATATAGCGGAGAGAACTTTTTTACTTCTTTTGAGCTATTCAATAACATCATTCAAATACCTTCTTTTCTTGCAGTTTGGGAAGGAGGCATAGCAATCCATGGAGGCCTAATTGGAGGATTAATATCTATTATCTATTTCTGTAAGTCGAAAAAAATTAATTTAAAAACTTTTATAGATATATTAATACCCTCGATTATTCTTGGACAATCAATAGGAAGGTGGGGAAATTTTTTCAATAATGAAGCCTTTGGAGTGCCTACAAATTTGCCTTGGAAATTATTTATACCTATCCAAAATAGGCCTTTAGAATTTATTAATTATGAATTTTTTCATCCTACATTTCTCTATGAGTCATTGTGGAATCTTTTAATTTTCATCGTCCTTATTATTATCTTTATTAAACAAAATAAAACAGATTTTTTCAGGCCTGGCTTTATTAGCTGTCTTTATTTAATAAGTTATAGCTTTGGAAGATTCTGGATTGAAGGTTTAAGAACTGACCCTCTATGCATTGGTGGACTCCCACCTTTCTGTGATGGCGGTATAAGAATGGCTCAATTTATAAGTATTTTTCTATTTTCTTCTGGATTAATTGGAATATTTTTTTTAAGATTGAGGACATATAGTGGGAAAAACAGAAAGAATGGATAACAAAATATCGTTTATTGGTGTTGGTCCAGGTGATCCAGAATTATTAACTTTAAAAGCATTAAAAAAGATAAAAATTGCAGATGTCATTATTTGGACTGATTCTCTAATTCCTGAAAAGATTTTAGATTCTGCTAAAGAAGGTTCTGAAAAAATAAAAACGAGTTCACTTAACTTAGAGCAAATCACCTCAATTATGATAGAAAAATTTCAGGCAGGGAAAACTGTTGTAAGGTTGCATGATGGAGACCCTTGCCTTTTTGGAGCAATTAGAGAGCAAATCGAAATTTTAAAAAACGAAAAAATTGAAATCGAGGTTGTTCCTGGAGTAAGTGCTTTTCAAGTTGCTGCAGCATATCATGAAGCTGAGTTAACCATCCCTGACGTAACGCAAACAATAATTTTAACTAGAGCAGGAGGACGAACAGGGATGCCCGAAAAAGAATCTCTGAAAGATCTTGCGAAACACAATTCCTCTATATGTTTATATCTAAGTGCTAGGCATGTTAAAAGGTCTCAAGAAACTCTACTAGAGTTTTACCCTCCAGAGACTAAAGTTATTGTTGGATTTAGAGTATCTTGGGATGATGGTTGGACATCATTAATAGAATTAAAAGATATGGAAAAATTTTCTATTGAGAAAAAACTAATTAGAACAACCATTTACATAATTAGCCCAGCAATTAGTAATTTTCAAAAAAGATCTAATCTTTATAATCCATCTTATAGGCATCTCTTTAGGAATAAATAATCTTAAAGTTGATAGAAAAATATTAATTACTATAATTAGTAAAAGTTTATTTACTTTGAAAGAAATAAAATCTGTTTCGGAAAACAACAATAAAGGAGAAAATTCCTCTTTAAAGAGAATTGGAAATTTCATTAAAGAGGCAAGGTTAAGTAGAAATCAATCTATTGAAGAATTGGCTTCTGATTTAAAAATTGGAGCTCATCAACTTGAAGCTATAGAAGAGGGTAATGAAGAAAAGCTACCTGAAAAAGTATTTGTCAAAGCAATGATTAGAAGGATTTCACAGAAGCTCAAACTTGATACAGATTTTATAATGGCTGAATTCAAGACAGAGAGGAAAGAAGTGAAAATTGAAGAAATAGTTGAAGATGTCTCCAAAAAAAATTACAAGTCTAGGCAATCTAAAAATCTTAATCCAGTAGGGTTCCTAATATTTATTTTAATTTCAGGCTTTCTGGGACTAATCGCATCATCCTTAATTTTCAATTTATTTTCAGACTCTTCTCAGAATCAAACTCCAAAACAAGAACTTATTAAAAAAACTAAATAACTTTTAAATCTAAATTCTTTAGTTCTTTTATTACATTACGACATAATCCTAAATTCCATTTTTCAAGTAGAAGATCATTGTTTCTATCGAAAGGTAGAAGTTCAAATGTAAGAATATTTTCCTGCAATTTTATTTGAACTGAGGAAATTACTCTATCAGGTCTTTGATCAAGAGATGCTGCTAGTCTCAAAATTAATGACATTTCAAGAACTAATGTTTTATCTTCTTTGGACATTAAATTTTGCCAAGACTCATGTCTTTTCTTGGGTAGAGTCTTTCTATGGTATCTGGCAATTGAAGCAATAATATTTGTTTCTGCTTCAGAATATCCCAACAACTCACAATTTTTTATTAAGTACCAAGAGTGTTTGTGATATGAACCTACATTCACGTATTTCCCACAATTATAAAGATTAGAAGCTGCCCAAAGAAGTTCTTTAGCCTTAGGGTCATTATCGCTATGAAAGATATTTTTAGTCTGATCATAGATTTGGAAGGCAATATCAATAACTTTCTCAGCTCTTGTATTATCTACTCCAAACTTTCTAGCCTGATGAACTATAGTTGTTTTTCTAATATTGCTTTGAATATTTAACTCGTTTTTAATTATCCCTTTACGAAGCATCCAATCAACAACTAAACCCTCTCGAAGCGCCCGCTCACTTATTATTAATTCATTAAAGTCCAACATCTCCATTGCTGTGCTTAATATCAGTGCTCCTGGAATAATTATTTCTGCTCTTCTCTCACTTAATGAAGGTATTTTCTTAATTTCCGAAACCGGTAATCTAAGTAGTTTTTCCAATACATTTTGCAAATTTTCCCTTTTAAATTTATAACCATGCAACTTTTGTTTAGATTCTCCTAAATCATCTGAAATCAAGTTTCCTAATGAGGTTGCAGTGCCACTGGTTGCAATCATAGATAAAGGCTTATCTCCCTTAGATCTACTCTTTATTTTTCGAACAGATGGTTCTAAAGATCCTTTGATAAAAGTTGTTAGAAAAATGGATCTTTCTGAATTTATAGAATCTTTATTTAAAAAATCATTTTTAAGTCTTACTGCACCAATTCTAGAACTGGTAAGAGCAATAGCATCTTTTTTGTCGGCAAGTATTAACTCTGTAGATCCTCCTCCAATATCTATGATTACAAAAGACTGATCTTCAAAAGCCATACCAGAAAGAACACCAAGGTAAATTAATCTGGCTTCCTCAGAACCACTTATCATTTCTATTTGAAAATCCGTTTCATCAAGAACTCTTCTAATAAAATCTTGACCGTTTGGAGCTTCCCTAACTGCACTTGTAGCTGCTGTTACTATTTGTTTTACTCCATTACTTTTACAATATTCCTTAAATCGCTTAAGAGTAACCAATGCTCTTTGGATTGATTCTTCAGTAAGATTACCCTCCTCATCTCTTTCTCCAAGACGGGTGGTTGATTTATCAGTGAATTTTATTGAAAATGATTTTAATTCTAGATTAATTTCTGCTACCAAGAGATGTGTAGAATTAGTTCCAATATCTATAGAAGCTACTAAAATTTGCTTTTCTTGAAAATATCTTAAATCTTTTTTCTCTATCATTTCTTTTTATAAGATGCAGATATTTTTAATCCATTAATAAATATACCCAAGATTGATTATTAAATAATAGAAATCATTTAATCCTAGTAAGATTATTTAAAGTTATGAAATATACAATAGGTCATATGCAAAATAAAAATCAACAAATTAAATTAAGTACTTTTTTTGAATTATTAAGGTGGAATAAACCGACTGGAAGAATGATCTTACTGATTCCTGCTGGATGGAGTTTATATTTAACCCCAGATGCTAATCCAACATTTTTAATGTTGCTAAGAATAATCCTGGGAGGGCTACTAGTAAGTGGATTAGGCTGCGTAGTTAATGATATTTGGGACAAAAAAATTGACCAAAGAGTTTTCAGAACAAAAAATAGACCTCTAGCTGCAAATAAAATCGGCCTTAAAACAGCTTATTCAATTCTTTTCTTTTTGATTTTATGTAGTTTCTTTTTAACTTTGTCACTACCTCAACCTGGCAGGATCCTCTCCATTTCACTTGCTTTTTTAGCTTTACCTATTATTTTAATTTATCCTTCTGCCAAAAGATGGTTTAAATATCCTCAATTAATCTTATCCATATGCTGGGGTTTTGCTGTCTTAATTCCCTGGGCCGCAAATGAAGGCAATTTAAATAGTATTGTTTTATTGTTTTGCTGGCTAGCCACTATTTTTTGGACTTTTGGCTTTGACACAATTTATGCTTTAGCAGATAAAAAATATGATATCAAAATTGGAATAAATAGTTCTGCTGTTAACCTTCAGAACAATACAAGAATAACTATTCAAATTTGTTATTTATTAACTTCTATTTTTCTTGCATTATGCGGATTTATTAATCAAATGGATTTTATTTTTTGGCCAATTTGGCTTTTAACGGCAATCTTAATGCAGCGAGATATACTAAAGGTATTTCCTGAGGAAAAGCAATCTATAAAAAATATTGGGAATCACTTCAAAAATCAATCAATTTACGGGGGTGTTCTTTTATTAGGAATTATTATTGCCTCATAAATTCTAAAAATGGTCTTTAGATTAAAAAAAGGTGATCTAATAGATATTTTAGCTCCTGGCTCCTTTATTAATGAAGAAGAAAATTTTCAAAAAGGTATAGAAATCTTAAAAAACTGGGGCTTGGAAATTAATGAAAATAATTCTCTGTCAAAAAAGTTTGGTTATTTTGCAGGTGATGATCTAAGTAGATTTGAAGAACTAGAAAAAGCACAAAATAGTAAGCTAATAATTTTTGCAAAAGGAGGCTGGGGTTCAGCAAGAATATTAGAAAAAGAACCTTCTTGGCAGCATGGTTTAATGCTTGGATTCTCAGATACATGTTCTTTATTACTATCTAAATATTCTCAAGGATTTATAGGTTCTATTCATGGCCCCATGGTTACTGGCCTTTTCAAAGAACCAGAGTGGAGTCTTGACAGATTAAGAAATTTACTTTTTGAAGGATATGTTGAGGACATAAGAGGAATTCCTTTAAGAGGTGGGAAAGCTAAAGGAGAAATTATCGTTTCTAACTTAACTATTGCTACTTTTTTAATTGGTACTAATCACTTTCCAGATTGCAAAGGGAAAATAATAATTTTTGAAGATATTAATGAAGATATTTATAAAATTGATCGCATGTTGACTTACCTAAGAATGACTAAAACACTTACTGAAATTGCTGGTATTGGATTCGGAAGTTTTTCTAATGATTACTGCGACCTTGAATGGAAAGATTTACTAAAAAACTGCATTATTGAAAGACTCCAAGAGTTTGATTTTCCTATTCTTTTTGACCTCCCAATAGGCCACATATCGGGAAATGCTTGCATTCCTTTAGGATACGAAGCCACCTTAAATGGTGATAATGGCATTCTTAGTATCGATACACCTTTTTAACTAGGTGTTCTTCACAAAAAGTTTTGCTATTTTCAAATCTACAGGGGATGTAATTTTAATATTTGAATAAGTTCCTTCAATAATCTTTACTTTCCAATTAAGCATTTCGAATAGTGAGGCATCATCTGTGACTTTCCAGTTTTTATCAATTGCCATCTTATGAGCTTTTTTTAATCTATCTACTAAAAAGCCCTGAGGAGTTTGCGCTGCCCATAAATAATTTCTATCTGGTGTTTCTTTAATGAAACCTTCATTATCAACCATCTTTATGGTATCAGTTACCTTAGTAGCCAAAATTACTGCTTCATTTGCATCTAGTTGCTTTGCACAAAGGTCTATCAATTCAGGATTAATAAGACATCTAGCACCATCGTGTATTAAAACTTTTACAGCATCTTTTGGTAGCGCTTTTAAACCATTAAAAACTGACTTTTGTCTGGTGTCACCACCATTAATCCAATGAACTTTATGGGCAAATTCCTTTAATGAATTTAATAATAAATTTTTATCTTTCGGTTGCCCAATTATTCCAACCCAATTTGTTGAGCTTGCAGAAAATACAGATTTAAGTGTCCAATAAATCAAAGACTCTCCATCTAAATCAATAAGTAATTTATTTTTTCCAGCTTTCATTCTGCTACCGCTCCCTGCAGCTGGTATTAAAAAGTGCACAATAGAAGGTCTTAATATTTTCTAGACAATTATAAATAAAAGCAATATCTTTACACAAATAGTACTACGATTGAAAATTATAAAATTTCATAATGTCCAATACAGATTCATTATCAGGCAAAGTTGCTTTAATCACTGGAGCTAGCAGAGGAATTGGTAAAGAAATTGCTTTAGAACTAAGCCGCTTAGGAGCAGAAGTTTTTATTAATTACTCTTCTTCTGATGAAAAAGCTGAAGAAGTTGTAAATTCAATAAAAAATTTGGGAGGAAAAGCTCATAAATTAAAATTTGATGTCTCAAAAGAGGATTCTGTCAGTTTAGCTTTTGAAGAAATAATCAAAATTAATGGCACCATTGATATCCTCATTAACAATGCTGGCATCACGAGAGATGGACTATTGATGAGAATGAAATCGGAACAATGGGATGACGTACTAAATACAAACTTAAAAGGAGTTTTTCTTTGTACAAAATATGCTTCAAAATTTATGATGAAAAAAAGAAGTGGTAGCATCGTAAATATTTCATCTGTTGTTGGAATAATAGGTAATCCAGGGCAAGCAAATTATTCTGCCGCCAAAGCTGGAGTTATTGGATTTACCAAAACTTGCGCTAAAGAATTTGCTTCAAGAGGTATAAACGTAAATGCAATAGCTCCAGGTTTCATAGAAACAGAGATGACTGAAAAACTTAATACTGAAGAGATTCTTAAAGTAATTCCTTTAGGGAAATTAGGAAGTTGTACTCAAATTGCAAACTTAGTATCATTCTTAGTTTCAAGTGATGCAGGAAGTTACATTACAGGTCAAACAATCAGTATTGATGGGGGTATGAGTATTTAGTTATGTACTTTGGTAAGGCTGACCCAATTCATCTCTTAATTTTCTAATTTTTTGTAAAAGTTTTAGTCTTCGACTTCTAGCAGTTAATGTCAAGAAAAATCTTAAAGGAAAGTATATTACTGTCATAGCAATCGCGAGGATTGCGGTAAGAGTAAAAATAAGATTATTTGTTTCTTCCATAACTTAAAGATACTAACATTTAGGTAAATTTGTATGTCTCATTGGAAGAAATTCGGCTTTCCCCACTTAATTAAATATCCCTTAAAAATGATTTTATGGGAGATTAGAATAAGTTAAAAGATCAAATAAACATGGCTAAACAGTTAAGTTTTTCTAATGAATCAAGAGAAGCGCTAGAAAAAGGTGTGAATTTCGTAGCTAATGCAGTAAAAGTTACTATAGGGCCAAAAGCAAAAAACGTTGTAATAGAAAAGAAATTTGGGTCTCCAGATATAGTAAGAGATGGATCTACAGTTGCTAAAGAGATCGAGATTGAAAACCCTATTTCTAATTTAGGTGCAAAATTAATAGAGCAAGTCGCAACCAAGACAAAAGAGAGTGCTGGTGATGGAACAACAACAGCAACCATTCTGACTCAGAAGATGGTTCAAGAGGGATTAAAAAATATTGCGTCTGGCGCAAACCCTATGGAGTTAAAAAAAGGTATGGAGGCAGGCCTAGCTTTTGCCCTAGAAAAATTAAGTTCCAAAAGTATTTCATTAAGTAGCTCTGATATTCAAAAAGTTGCAATAGTAAGTGCTGGAGGAGATGAAGAAATTGGATCTATAATTTCGAAAGCAATGGATATTGTTACTTCAGATGGTGTAATAACTGTTGAAGAATCTCAATCACTTGAAACAGAATTAGATATAACTGAAGGAATGTCTTTTGATAGAGGTTATAGTTCTCCATATTTTGTAACAGACCAAGAAAGACAAGTTTGTGAACTAGAAAATCCTAAAATATTAATAACTGATCAAAAAATCTCAACTTTAGTTGATCTAGTTCCAATACTTGAAGAAATTCAAAAGTCAGGCTCACCATTTCTAATTCTTGCTGAAGATATCGAAGGAGAGGCTTTAACAACTCTGGTTTTAAATAAGAATAGTGGGATTTTAAATGTTGCTTCTGTAAGAGCTCCCTTATTTGGTGAGAGAAGAAAAGCTGCCCTTGAAGATATTGCAATTCTTACAGGGGGTAAGTTAATTAGCGAAGATAAATCGATGACACTTGATAAAGTATCGATTAATGATTTAGGAAAAGCAAAAAAAATAACTATCACAAAAGATAAAACTACAATTGTTGCCTTTGAAGACACTAAAGATTTAGTTAAAGCGCGAGTAGAGAAATTAAAGAGAGAAGTTAATATAACTGAATCAGAATATGATCAGGATAAAATTAATGAAAGGATAGCCAAACTGGCTGGAGGAGTAGCTCTTATCAAAGTAGGAGCTGCTACAGAAACAGAGATGAAGTATAAAAAATTGAGAATCGAAGATTCCCTAAATGCTACGAAAGCTGCTATTGAAGAGGGTGTTGTTTCCGGAGGAGGACAAACTTTAATTGAAATATCAGATGACCTTTTAAATTTAAGTCAAACATCTTCCGATGATATAAGAACAGGCATAAATATAATTAAAGAAGCACTTTTGGAACCCACCAAACAAATAGCAAAAAATGCTGGTTTCAATGGGGATATAGTTGTCGCTGAAATTAAAAGACTTAACAAAGGCTTTAATGCTAATTCAGGAAAATATGAGGATTTAAAAGATTCAGGAATATTAGATCCAACCAAAGTAATAAGATTGGCTCTTCAAGATTCAGTATCTATTGCAGCTATGCTCCTCACAACAGAAGTTGCTATGGCTGACATTCCAGAGCCTGAAGCCACAGCCCCTGGTGGGCCAGGCGGAGATCCAATGGGAGG
>CABZNT010000007.1 GCA_902527105.1 uncultured Prochlorococcus sp.
AAAAAAGTTTCTATCTAATTAAAGCTCCTTATGGAGGAAAGATAACTGCAAAATATGCTGAGATAGGATCTTATGTCACACCAAGTACAAACTTAAGTTCAGACCCTAAAACCAAAAACTTTATTTTTGAACTATCAGAGGGTCTAGAAATTGTTGCTAAAGTTCCTGAGAGTGACATTGGCAGAATAAAAATAGGTCAAGAAGCTTCAGTAAGAATTGAGGCTTATCCCTCAAAAAAATATAGTGCCATAGTAAAAAAAATAGCTACAAGAGCTGTAAAAGATAATAATGTAACCTCATTCGAAGTAACTTTAAATTTTAAAGATATTTTTGAAGAAATTAAAATTGGAATGACTGCAGATCTTGAATTTAGAGTCAAAGGTATTGAAGAAAAAATCCTAGTGCCAACAGTTTCTATTGTCACAGAAAAAGGTGAAAAAGGCATATTGAAAGTTGACAAAAACAATTCTCCCAAATTTGAAAAAATCGAAATTGGTATTAGTAGTGGAAATAAAACTTCAGTCATTGATGGATTAGAACCTGGAGAGCAAATCTTTATTGATATTCCACCTTGGGCTAAGAAGAGAAAATGAGTTTAAAATCTGAAAACTCTAAAAAACCAATTTTACTTTTAGTCGATGGCCACTCACTTGCTTTTAGAAGCTTCTATGCATTTAGTAAAGGGATTGATGGAGGTTTAACCACTAAAGAGGGATTTCCAACAAGTGTCACTTATGGATTTCTAAAAAGTCTTCTGGATAATTGCAAAAATATTAGTCCTGAAGGTGTTTGTATTACGTTTGATACCGAAAAACCAACTTTCAGACATGAATTAGATCCAAATTATAAGGCCAATAGAGATGTAGCACCAGATGTTTTTTTTCAGGATATTGAACAACTAGAAATCATTCTAGAAGAAAGCCTTAATTTACCAATTTTTAAATCTCCAGGATACGAAGCAGATGATCTCCTAGGCACAATTGCTAATGATGCTTCTTCTAAAGGATGGTGCGTGAATATTCTTTCTGGAGATAGGGACTTATTTCAATTAGTAGATGATCAAAAAGATATTTATGTACTTTATATGGGTGGTGGTCCATATGCGAAAAGTGGTAATCCAACTCTTATGAATGAAAATGGAGTAAAAGAAAAATTAGGTGTTTCGCCAGAAAGAGTAGTTGATCTTAAAGCCCTAACTGGTGATAGTTCTGATAATATTCCGGGTATTAAAGGGGTAGGTCCAAAAACTGCAATTAATCTACTAAAAGAAAACGACACTCTTGATGGGATTTATCAGGCTTTGGACAAGATTCAGCAGAACAATGATAAAAAATATAAAGGATTCATTAAAGGTTCAGTTATAGAAAAGCTCAGAAACGATAAACATAATGCTTTTCTTTCCAGGGATTTAGCAAAAATAAATACTGAGGTGCCTTTAATTTTAAGTAACGGTTATGAATTAAAAAGTATAAATCAAGAACTACTTTCAGAGTCACTAAAAAAATTAGAACTATCAACACTACTTAGACAAATTGATATTTTCAATTCAACTTTCAGCAAAGGTGGTTTTGACAAAAATAATGTAGCTAAAGAGGAGGAGAAGGCACCAAAAGTCGCGGGCAATAATGAATTAGAAAATAGTGAAAATAAAATCCCTAAAATCAACGTAACTGTTGTAAATGATTTCGAATTACTTGATAAATTAATTCAAAGATTAGACAAAACTAATCAAATAGTTTCTTTAGATACAGAGACCAATAGTTTGAATCCAATCGATGCGGAACTTGTTGGGATAGGGTTATGTCTTGGAGAAGAAAATGATGATTTATTTTATATACCTCTTGGTCATCAAACAAAAAAGGAGACCTCTAATCAATTATCAATTGAAGATGTTTTCTCAAAGCTAAGAAATTGGATAGAAGATCCAAAAAAAGAAAAGGCACTCCAAAATTCTAAATTTGATAGGCAAATATTTTTTAATCATGGACTTGATCTTAAAGGCGTAACCTTTGACACCTTGTTAGCAGACTACCTTCTTAATAATCAGGAGAAACATGGGTTAAGTGAAATTAGTTTTAGATTATTTGGATTTAAGCCTCCTTCATTTAAGGAGACAGTTGGGAAAAATAAAGATTTTTCATATGTTGATATTGATGAAGCAAGTATTTACTGCGGTTATGATGTTTTTATAACTTTTAAGATTGTCAAAATTTTTAAAGAAAGTTTTTCAAAGGAAAAAGATGAATTAATAAAATTGTTCGAAGAAATCGAGCTGCCTTTAGAGCCGGTATTGTCCCAAATGGAAATGAATGGCATAACCATCGACATCCCTTACTTGGATAAACTCTCAAAAGAATTAAAAAGTACCTTAGAAGATATTGAAAGTAAAGTTTATGAGTTAGCAGAAGAGAGTTTCAATCTATCTTCACCAAAACAACTTGGTGAGATCTTGTTTGAAAAATTAAATTTGGATAAGAAAAAATCACGGAAAACCAAAACAGGATGGAGTACAGATGCAGTAGTTCTGGAAAGATTAGTCGACGAACATGAAATAATCCAACATTTAATAAAACATAGAACTCTTAGCAAATTACTAAGCACATATATTGATGCTCTTCCAAATCTTATTAACGAAAAGACAGGAAGAGTTCATACAAACTTTAATCAAGCTGCTACAGCGACGGGGAGACTAAGTAGTAGCAATCCTAATCTTCAAAATATCCCGGTTAGGACTGAATTTAGTAGGAGAATCAGAAAAGCATTCTTGCCTGAAAAAAATTGGAAACTTTTATCAGCTGATTATTCTCAGATCGAATTAAGAATACTCGCTCACTTAGCGGATGAAGAAATACTAATAAATGCATTTCATAAAAATGATGACATTCATTCTTTGACTGCAAGATTAATTTTTGAGAAAGAAGAAATTTCTTCTGATGAGCGGAGAGTTGGGAAGACAATAAATTTCGGAGTTATCTATGGTATGGGAATTAAAAAGTTTGCACGTTCTACAGGAGTAAGTACTCCAGAAGCAAAAGAATTCCTAATAAAATACAAAGAAAGATATTCAAAAATTTTCAAATTTCTTGAACTTCAAGAAAGGCTTGCCTTATCAAAAGGTTATGTAAAAACAATTTTTGGTAGAAAGAGAGAATTTAAGTTTGATAAAAATGGACTTGGAAGACTAATAGGAAAAGATCCTTACGAAATTGACTTGCAGTCCGCAAGAAGAGCTGGCATGGAAGCACAGTCACTAAGAGCCGCAGCCAATGCTCCCATTCAGGGTTCAAGTGCAGATATTATTAAAATTGCAATGGTTCAACTAAATAAAAAATTCATAGAAATGAATGTTCCCGCAAAAATGCTTTTACAAGTTCATGATGAATTATTGTTTGAAGTTGAACCAGATTCTTTGGAAATTACGACGAAATTAGTAAAGAAAACTATGGAAGATTGTGTAAAATTGAATGTGCCTCTTTTAGTTGATATTGGAATTGGAGACAATTGGATGGAGACAAAATAAACCTTGTGAAATACTTATTTTGAGATGATCAAACTTTTTAATACTTTAAGCAAAAAAGTTGAGGTTTTTAAGCCTATTGATGATGTAGTAAAAATTTACTGTTGTGGGGTAACTGTTTATGATTTATGTCATCTTGGTCATGCCAGAAGTTATATAGCTTGGGATGTATTGAGAAGATTTTTAATTTACAGTGATTTCAAAGTGAAGTATGTTCAAAATTTTACAGATATTGATGACAAGATCTTAAAAAGAGCGAAAGAAGAGAGCAGTTCAATGAAGGAAGTATCTGAAAAGAATATCATTGAATTTCATAAAGATATGGATTCTTTAGGGATAATGCGTCCGGATAGCATGCCAAGAGCAACGAATCATATATGCAATATCTGCTCCTTCATAACTATCCTTGAGGATAAAGGTTATGCCTACTCTAGGGATGGAGATGTTTATTATTCTGTTTTTAAAAATAAAAATTATGGAAAGCTAAGTAATCAAAATATACAAGAACAAAATATCAATCAGCAAGGAAGAATGGCTAATGATGAAAATAGTAAAAAACTTAATCCGCAAGATTTTGCACTATGGAAAAAAGCCAAAGATGATGAACCATTTTTTGATTCGCCATGGGGTAAAGGTAGGCCAGGATGGCATATTGAATGTTCAGCGATGGTTAAAGATGAATTAGGAGATACTATTGATATCCATTTAGGTGGTTCTGATTTGATTTTTCCACATCATGAGAATGAAATAGCCCAATCAGAAGCAGCCAATGGCAAAAAGCTAGCGAACTATTGGTTACACAATGGGATGGTCAATGTAAATGGACAAAAGATGAGTAAATCCCTTAAAAATTTTAAAACTATCAGAGAACTAATTAAGTCAGGTATAAGCCCTATGACTTTGCGATATTTTGTTATGACTGTGAATTATAGAAAACCACTTGATTTTACTGAAGAAGCTTTAAGGAGTGCTTCAGAAGCTTGGAAAAACATTAATGTAGCCCTTTCTTTTTTGGACCTTACAAAAGATACTTTTAAAACTATTGATAAGAATGAATCTATCGAAAACCGATATAAAGAGAAAATAAGCTTTGAATTATCTCAAAAAAAGCTTAAATTTTCTGAGGCTCTTGGAAATGACCTTAATACAGCAGGTGCTATTGCAATTATTTACGATTTAGCAAAACCATTAAAAAACTTTTTAAACCAATTTCAAAGGGTAGAAGGTTTTAAAATAGACCTAAATGAAAAATTCTTTCTAGTTGAGAATTTTAAAACTCTTGAAAAGTTGACTGAGGTACTTGGTCTTAAAAAAGAGGTTTTAGTAAAAGAAAGTAAAATAAAAGAAGAAGAAATATCAATGCTTATTAATGAAAGATTGAAAGCGAAAAAGGAAAAGAATTATACGAAGGCCGATGAAATTAGGAATTTGTTAAAAGAAAAAGGTATTGAACTTATTGATCAATCAAAGGAAATAACAACATGGATAAGGGTCTAAATTTTAAGAAAAAAACCAATTTGAAATTTTTGTTTTTTAAATACACCTTTAAATGGGAAGATATTAGAAATATCAGAGAAAATTGAAATACATTACTGTGCTCGGTTCTACTGGTTCAATAGGGACTCAAACTCTCGAAATAGCTAGTGAGCAGCCTGATAAGTTTAAAGCCGTTGCTCTTTCTGCAGGAAGAAATATTAATTTATTAACTGAACAAGTTAAAACACATAAACCAGAGGTAGTTGCAATTGAGGATGAAAATCTCATAGAAGATTTAAAAGATAATATTAATAACTTAGTTTTGGATGATGCTCCCTTGGTTTTAGGTGGAAAGCAGGGGATTAACGCAGTTGCAGCATGGGATAAGGCAGATACTGTGGTAACAGGGATAGTAGGCTGTGCAGGCTTAATTCCAACAATGTCAGCAATTAATGCGGGGAAAAACATTGCACTTGCTAACAAAGAAACTTTAATTGCGGCAGGGCCAATTGTTATTCCTGCATTAAAGAAAAATAATAGCAGGCTTTTACCTGCTGATTCAGAACACTCTGCTATCTTTCAATGTTTACAAGGATTACCTAATTATGAAAATGCAGATTTTTCAACAGGAGAGATGCCTAAGGGTTTAAGAGCCATACATTTAACAGCTTCTGGTGGTGCTTTCAGAGATTGGGCCGTTGAGGATTTAAAGCATGTCACAGTGGAAGATGCGACTTCACATCCTAATTGGGATATGGGAAAAAAAATAACTGTAGATTCTGCAACTCTTATGAATAAAGGATTAGAAGTTATAGAAGCTCATTATTTATTTGGGACCTCTTACGAAAATATCGAAATAGTTATCCACCCTCAAAGTATTATTCATTCAATGATTGAGATGGAAGATTCTTCAGTATTAGCTCAATTAGGTTGGCCAGATATGAAACTACCCATTTTATTTGCGATGAGTTGGCCTGAAAGATTTAAAACAAATTGGAAAAGATTAAACCTAAGTGAAATTGGAAAATTAACTTTTAAAAAGCCAGACGAGTTTAAATATCCATGTATGGGACTTGCCTATGCCGCAGGAAAATCTTCTGGGACTATGCCTGCAGTCTTAAATGCTGCTAATGAAATGGCTGTTGAACAATTCCTCAAAGAAAAAATTTCTTTTCAAGAAATTCCAACATATATAAGTAAAGCTTGTGAATCACACATGGAGAATTTGAATTTGAGTCCCGAATTGGAGGATATTCTTGAAGTAGACAATTGGGCCAGATTTTTTGTTGAGCAAGAAATTAAAAAAGGAAAAAAATACGTAAGTATTGGATAAAAGTGAATATAAAAAAACATCTTCTACTATGCGCAACACCAACAAAACAGAAATGCTTTAAAGGCAATGAAGGTCAAAAAACATGGGAATGTCTGAAAAAGACTTTAAAAAAATTTGAGAATGATCCCTCTACAAAAAACGTTCATATATTAAGATCAAAAGCTGACTGTTTAAGGGTATGTAAGAACGGCCCAATTCTTCTTATTTGGCCTGATGGTATTTGGTATGAGAAAGTTTCTCCAGAAAAAATTTCTGTAATTTTTACCTCACATATTATTAACGGTAAGCCAATAGAAAAATGGATTTTTAAAAAAACACCATTTTTAAATAGTCCTAGATACTCATAAACCAGTTCTTTACGACTTCGTCTGACCAGCAGCCATTAATCGAATGAAAACCATTATGACCTCCTTTTTCAGTTATAAAAATAGTGAATTTATCAATAGATTCTTTTCTTAAATTCAAAGTATCTTTATATGGAACCCAGGGATCATCCTTGGCATGAATAAAAAGCATTTGAGGTAATTTTTTTATTGAGTTTTGGATTCTAAATATTGGAGAAGCTTTAATATAATAATCTTCTAAAGAATTAAATCCCCAACTTGGAGCTGTAAATTTCTGATCGAATTCTCTTATGCTTTTTAAATTTCTAATTTTTATTCTTAATTTCTCATTATTAAGAATTTTGCCCTCATCATTAAATCCGTCCCATAACTGATTTTTTAAGCGGTGAAGTAACCATTTTTGGTAGATAGAATTTCTAGGTTTTTCAATACAGAGACTGCATGAAGATAAATCTAAAGGGGTACTCACGCAAGCAAGGCCATCTAAAAGTTTTTCTCCTTTGTTTTCGTCGTAATCTAGGCAGGCATTTAAAAGAATTGTTCCGCCTAAAGATAATCCAACTCCGTAAATTGGAAGATTATTATTCCTTTTAAAAAGATCTTTGAACTCTAAATTAATCAATTTTTTAAAATAATTAATTGCTGAAATAACATCACTGGAGCATCTAGCACAATAATTTCCTTTAGCTAAATATCTCGCTGATCCAGATCCTCTTAGATTTAATTTAAGAACTCCAAAACCATTATTTGCTAATTTCCTAGATATTCTTCTTAAACCAAACCGTTTAGTTGAGCCCCCTAAGCCATGTGTAACGATTACAAAACCCCTAAGTGAGTTTAAGTTTTCAGGTAATTCTAAAAAACCTAAAAGATAATCACATTCAAATTTTTTAGAAAGAATTTTATTAATCGGAAAGAATATTTTTTTATTTGTTATTGATTTACCAAAATCAATAACAAAAGTATCTCTCAAAGTTTGTAAGTCACCACCTATCCAAGGTAAGACTTCTCGAAATGGCTTATTTTTTATGTAATCTGAAAAACTAAAAGAAATACTATTATTTCTCCCCAACTCCAAGATCCTTTAATTCTCCAATCAAATCATTCAGTACCTTTTTTGCATCACCAAAGACCATTGAGGTATTTGGCAAATCAAATAAATCATTTTTTATTCCGGAGTAACCTGCACTCATACCACGTTTAATTACAAATACCGTTCTTGCTTCCTGCACATCAAGAACTGGCATGCCATATAAGGGTGAAGAGCTATCATTTTTAGCTTGAGGATTAACCACATCATTTGCTCCTAAAACTAAAACGACATCCGTTGCTGGAAAATCAGGATTTACAACGTCCATCTCTTTAAGTTGTTCGTATGGAACATCTGCTTCTGCTAAAAGTACATTCATATGTCCAGGCATCCTCCCTGCTACAGGATGAATTGCGTAAACAACTTCAATACCATTTTGCTCTAGTTTTTTTGTTACTTCCCTTAAAGTATGTTGAGCTTGAGCTACCGCTAGACCATAACCAGGAACAATAATTACCTTGTTGGCTGCCTCTAAAGTCAATGCACATTCTTCAACACTGCAAGAAGTTATATTTGTATATTCTCCTGAACCAGAAGAGGCTGTACTTTGTGCAGATAAAGATCCTCCAAAAAGAACTGAGACCAATGATCTATTCATACCCTTACACATTACTTGAGTAAGTATTAGGCCTGCTGCTCCAACCATTGCGCCTGCTACTATCAAAAGCTGACTATCTACAACGAAACCTGCTGCTGCTGCTGCAATACCTGAATAGCTATTTAATAAAGATATAACGACTGGCATATCAGCGCCGCCAATTGGTAAAGTAACTCCAATACCTAATAAAGAAGAAACTATAACTAAAAGCCAAATAGAACTTGTATTGCCGTTTATCAAGTCAAAAAAGGCTATCAAGGAAGCAACTGCAAAAACAATATTTACAAAATGTCTAACTTTGCTCTGAGTCCATCCTGGAGTTGACAACCAACCCTGTAACTTTGCCATCGCCACAATTGAACCTGTGAAAGTTATGGCACCAACAAATATAGAAACAGATATTGAAACTTCGTTAATAAGTGACTTGAAAAAATCAAAAGTTTCTTGGCCACCAGATATAGGAAAAATAGCTACTCCTAAGGCCACTAAAAGTGATGACATTCCTCCACAACCATTGAACAACGCCACTGTTTCAGGCATGGAGGTCATAGGTACTTTTTTTGCAAGAATTGCTCCGAATAAACTACCTATGATTGACCCAATTATTATCCAAATCCAAGACTGAATAGCAATGCCAGAAGTGCCTAAATAATAAGAAAGTAATCCTACTACTGATAGCGACATTGCAAATGCAGCTAATCTATTGGCATCCCTTGCTGATTTTACTTTTGACAATCCTTTTATTCCCAAAGCCAGTAAAAGTACTGCTAGAAGGTCAATAACGAATTTAATGATTACAGGTAGATTCATGTTTTAAAATTACTTCTTATTTGATGGTTTACGACTAAACATCGCGAGCATTCGATCAGTTACAAAGAAACCTCCTACAACGTTGAAAAGAGCAAATCCAAGAGAAACTGAACCAATGATTAAAAGTGGTACGTTACCTTCCGCTTTTACAATTAAAGTCAAGGCTGCAAGCATTGTTATTCCTGAAATTGCATTTGCTCCACTCATTAAAGGTGTGTGAAGAGTAGGAGGAACTTTTCCAATTAACTCGAGACCTAATAAACTACCAAGTAAAAGAACCCAAAGAAGACTTATAAAAGACATAATTTTAAAACCTCAATTTTCAAAAACTTTATTTTGAAGAACAACTCCTTCGTCGCTTAATAAACATCCAGAAATGAGTTCATCCTCTTTATCTAATTTAATTACACCATCTTTTATAAATGGTGTAATCAAAGATGTTAAGTTCTTAGCATAAAGTGAACTTGCATCATAAGGAACTGAAGAGGGTAATTCGCCCGCTCCTATAAGTTTTACCCCATCTTTGATAACAGTTTCATTTGATTTTGTTCCTTCGCAGTTCCCTCCCTGAGAAACTGCTAAATCAATAACTACTGCCCCAGGCCTCATTTTTTCAATCATGGGTGAGTCTATTAAAACAGGAGCCTTTTTACCTAGAACTTGGGCAGTACATATAGCAACATCAGCTTCAGATAAATATTTAGTTAAAGTTGTTTTCTGTTTTGAGAGGAATTCGGGTGTTACAGCTTTTGCATAACCTCCTGCCTCTCCTGGCTTTTCCTCAACTTCAGGAAGTTCTATAAATCTTGCTCCGAGTGACTCTACTTGTTCTTTAACAGCAGGTCTAATATCAGATACAAATACTATTGCTCCAAGTCTTTTCGCCGTAGCAACTGCCTGTAATCCTGCAACGCCTCCACCAAGAACCACTACTTTTGCAGGTTGGACTGTCCCCGCTGCAGTCATAAGCATTGGGAAATATCTATCTAACTCACTTGCAGCCAAAAGTACTGCTTTATATCCAGCAATATTGGCCTGTGAAGAAAGAACATCGGAAGATTGAGCTCTACTAATCCTCGGGAGCAACTCTAATGATAAAGCTGAAATCTTATTACTTTTTATAATCCTAAGAAGCTCCTTATTACCATATGGGTTAAGAAGACCAAGAAGAACAGCGCCTTTCTTTAACTTAGTTAAATTGTCCTCTGATGGAATTTGAACACAAAATATTAAGTCAGCTTCACCCCAAATTTTTTGATCTAAGTTATTTATTATTGTTCCGCCCGATTCTTTATACGATAAGTCACTAAATCCTGATAATTTTCCTGCTGAACTTTCAATATAAATATCACATCCAAGGCTTTTTAATTTCTTTACCGATTCTGGCGTAGCTGAAACTCTCCTTTCACCAGAGCTTGTTTCGGAAGGAATAAGTATCTTTGTCAATTTATTTATTTTTTTAACATACTAAATATAAATTGAAGAAAGTCAAAAGTCTTGGATTTTTGTTAAAAATATATTTTCTTTTCTGTAAAAAATAGCTATCTAGAATATATAAGTACTAAATAATCAAATGAGTATAAAAGCAATCGAATGTCCTGATGGAGTATGTCACAGTCATCATGGTGGCCATGCTGTTCCAAGGCAAGCTATGCAGAAAAATCTAGAAAAGCATGGGAAAGACTGGTGCGAGAAATTAGCAGAGAGAATTTATGAAATGTCAGTTGATACTTATTCACAGACAGTCATGCCCAGTCTCCACTCGGCAGGTTGGCAAAGAAGACATTTAGATTGGGAATTTAAGCTGGCAGAAAATGATTCTGAACCTGATGAAGCACTTGTTGAAGGAATTATTAATGCCACAGAAAGCTTTCTAAGAAGTAGTGAGGTGCATAGATTATTTATTCAGGAATTAGTTCAAGGCACATTTGAGGAGGCAAATGATAAAAAAATAATTTCTAAAGCAATAAAATCTATCATTGAAGAGGAAATTGTTAGTTCACTAAGAGAAAAGAAAGAAACACTTTTAAAGAAAATATCCGCAAAATTAATATCAGAAGAAAAAGTTAGCGAGGAACTTGCAATAAATTCAGCTAAAGAGGGTTTTGAGGAAGTTGAAAGGCTACTTGCAAATCACAGCGAGGCAGTTTAAGCCTATTTCTTTATATTTTCTTTATAATTTGCCCAAAATTTGGCTCAAATATAAATTAAAAATTAAATTATTGTTTGGAAGTACAAAGTTGTAACTTATTAGACAATACATAAGCTTTGTTTTGTGTTTATCTATATACAACTTTAAAGTTTCAATGGACAATTTCATTAGAAAAAGAATAGACATTGCAACCTGTTGGGCTACCAACAGAATTTCAGCAATGGATACTCTAGAAAGATATGAGGATAGTTATGCAATCGCAGAAGAGTTTAGAGAGTGGATATTACATATTGGAGAAAAGAACGAAAATTTAAAAGATTCTGTTCTAAATTTCCCAACGGAATTAAAAAAATTATTAGACCAAAAAGTCAACGATTAAATAATAAATCGATCGAGTGAAATCCGCCCTACATTATTTGGGTTTGTTTATTAATATTAGTAGTGATATCAAAAATAAATGGAAAATAAAGAAAATACTTCAAACGTAGAAAACGTTGTAATTATAGGTTCTGGGCCTGCAGGTTATACGGCTGCAATATATGCAGCAAGAGCAAATCTCCAACCTTTGCTCGTAACAGGATTTAGTTCTGGTGGAATTCCTGGTGGACAATTAATGACTACAACATTTGTTGAAAATTATCCAGGCTTCCCAGATGGTGTACTAGGTCCTGAGTTGATGGATCTAATGAAGGCTCAAGCAGAAAGATGGGGTACTAATTTATACGAAAGTGATGTTGTCTCAATAAATACTGATTCACATCCTTTTGAATTAAAAACTTTAGAAGGGACCATAAAATCTAACTCAATTATTATTGCTACTGGAGCAAGTGCAAATAGATTAGGCGTTATAAATGAAGATAAATTCTGGAGTAAAGGAATAAGTGCTTGTGCAATTTGTGATGGAGCAACTCCACAATTTAGAGATGAGGAATTAGCTGTTATTGGAGGAGGCGACTCTGCATGTGAAGAAGCAGCATACCTCACAAAATATGGCAGCAAAGTTCATTTGATTGTTAGATCAGAAAAATTACGGGCTAGCGCAGCAATGGTTGACAGAGTAAAAGCTAATCCAAAGATAGAAATTCATTGGAACACAAAAGTTGATAAAGCTGATGGTTCCGAATGGCTTGAGAGAATAGAAACTATTCACTCTCAAGAAGGAAAAGGGGAAATCAATATAAAAGGTCTTTTTTACGCGATAGGGCACACACCAAATACGAAATTCTTGGGCAACAAAATCGATTTAGACAATAAAGGATATATTGCTTGTAAATCAGGAAGACCAGAAACATCAATAGAAGGCATCTTCGCAGCAGGCGATGTAGTTGATTCTGAGTGGAGACAAGGAGTTACTGCTGCGGGCACTGGATGTATGGCAGCATTAGCTACCGAAAGGTGGCTAGCCGAGAAAAACTTAGCAAAAACTATAGCCAGAGAAACACCAGAACCAGAAAAAAAACTTAATTCATCAGATTTTAATGAAGAAGAAGTTAATGAAGATACTTTCGATTCAAATTCTGAATGGCAAAAAGGCAGTTATGCATTAAGGAAACTTTATCACGAGAGTAAAAAACCTATCTTAGTTATTTTTAGTTCCCCAAGCTGTGGCCCATGTCATGTTTTGAAACCTCAGTTAAAAAGAGTAATTAGAGAACTTGATGGAGCAGTGCTTGGCGTTGAAATAGATATTGATAAAGATCAAGATATTGCAAAACAAGCTGGTATTAATGGCACACCAACTGTTCAACTTTTTAAGGAAAAATTATTAAAAAAACAATGGCAAGGTGTTAAACAAAGAAGTGAGTTTAAAGAAGCGATAAAAAGTATTATCTAAAGTAATTGTTTATTTATTATTTCTTTTAGGATTATTTTTATTTGTGGTAGGTTTAGAACCACCAGCATTTCTCTCTCTATAAGTTATCCTTCCTCTAGAAAGATCATAAGGACTTATCTCAACTAACACTTTGTCTCCAGCTAGTAATTTAATTCTAAATTTAGTCAATTTACCTGCAGCTCTACATAAACATTGATGACCTTCAGGTTGTTCTAAGGTAACCAAATAAAATCCATTCCCCTGCTCTTTTTCTATTACACCTGAAGTTTCAATCATTTAATAATCTTTTACTAAGTTAATATTATCAGAAAAAGATTGGCCAAAATTGATTTAAGAAAAATTACATACGTAAAAATATGAAATTCAATTCAAATTAAAAATTTAATTTCATTAATTATTTGAAGTTGACCATAGTAAAAATTTGCTTTCGCAATTTTTTCAGAATCTTCTAATTGATCAAAAAAAACAAACCCAAGGGTTTCCCATAACGAAGATCCGCAAACATTATTCAATTCATTTTTTGCTTCTTTTGCAAAATTATCTAGTTTACGTTCAAGATTTTTAGATTTAGAAACAGACATAATCAATAATAATTATATAGTACAAATATACTATAAATGTCTAAGATTGCAATATTAGAAAGGTAATCTCTTTTTTTCCTCAATATTTAGATCTGCTTCCATTTCCCTTAATCTTTTAAGTATTTGTTGGTAGTATTCCTTTATATAACTCTCTAGTGAGGTCATATCTTCTTTTTTAAGTTCCAAGATTTCGTAAGTTTTGCTCATGTCAGCATCTAATGATTCACCACTACTAGTTACTTCAGCGAAAGCCAACCTTTCAGCAACATTTAAAGAGTCTTGAAAAAAGGAAACTACTTTTTGAGTCACACTAATTAGGAAGGGAGAAACTCTAAAAATTTTCGCCTTTTTTTCACTAAATTTTTCACATAAAGATATAACTTCGTTTGAATCCCATGCTTTGGGACCAACCAATGGCAATGATGTTCTATGAGTTTTTGGATTATTAACGGCTGCGACAATAACTTTTGCCATGTCTTGAGTATTCATGTATGCGATTTTAGTTGGAGTTCCACTCATCCATACTGCTTGACTATCTAAAATTGGGATGGCAAATTGACCTATAACTCCTTGCATAAAAGCTGCACATTTGAAAATTGTATATTCTAGATCAGATTTCTCAAGAAGTTTTTCAGTACAATATTTAATGTCCATTAATGGAACATTTCTAAATTTTTCTGTTAAAAGAATTGAAAGGAATATTACTCTTTTTACATTTAAAGATTCGCAAGCATTGAACAAGTTAACTTTTCCATCCCAATCTATTTCATAAATACTTTTAGGATCATCTGGTTTACTGGTAGCAGCATCAATAACAACTTCAATATCTTGCAATGCATATTCAATATCAGAGGAATTCAATAAGTTTCCTTTTGTCAATTCACAACCCCACTCTTGAAGAAAGGAAGCTTTTCTTGGGTTCCTTACAAAGCATCTAACTTCATGTCCATCCTCTATAGCTTGCTTAGCTATTTGCCTCCCAAGTGTACCTGTTGCTCCTACTAAAAGAATCTTCATATTTTAAGATTTACTAAACCTGTAGACAATAACTCAATTTGAGATGTGTTCGTGAGAATCAATCTCCCTGAAACTTTAATAATAATGCTCCACCAACCAATCCTATTGGTATAAGTATCCAAAAAACTGCAGCGATACTAAAAATTTCTTTTGCCATAGTAAAATTAAATGATTACTATAATTTACATTTAATATACATTTATTTGTTAAAAAAGCAGATAATGCAAATATCTTGAAAATTTTGAATATATGAATAAAAATTTTGAAGAAGAAAATATTAATCTTCCTAATTTCTGGGATTGGAATGGTTTTAAAGTTTGTTGGAGTGTTTCAGGCGAAGATAATGAAATTCCAATTATCTTTCTTCACGGATTTGGTGCCAGTCGAAAACATTGGAGGAATAATATAAAATATTTCACAAATAGGAATTGTGCCTCATATTCTTTAGATTTAATAGGATTTGGAGATTCAGATCAACCTGGGATAAGACAAATTGGAAAATTAAATAATAAGATTTGGTGTAATCAAGTAAAAGATTTTATATCGCAGGTAATAAGACCAAAGAACTCTGAGAAAGTAATTCTCATTGGCAATTCACTCGGATCATTGGTGGCCTTAACATGTGCTGTCTCATTTCATGATCAGATTGCAACAGTTATTGCATCACCTCTGCCAGATCAAATCCAAGAAAATAAAAAATCAAAAACAAAAAAACCACTATTAAAAAAATTTCAAGATGGATTAATAACAATATTTTTTATATTTTTCCCTTTAGAGATTATTTTATTTTTAATAACGAAATTAGGTGTTATAAAATTAGGATTAAATTCTGCCTATTTCAAAAAAGACAATATTGATGGCGAACTAATTGATTTGGTGACAAAACCAGTTTTAAGGAGAACTTCAGCTAGATCATTAAGAGCGATGTGTATTGGCATGTGTTCAAGAGATGAAAAATTTCAAGCTTCTTACCTTTTGAGAAAACTTAGCGCCTCGAAAAAAGTTCCTTTTTTATTGATATGGGGAGAAAAAGATAATTTCATACCTTTGTTTGTTGGTAAAAAGATTGCAAATTTCCATAGATGGGTAAAATTAAAAATAGTATCCAATTCAGGGCATTGTATCCATGATGAAGACCCTTCAGTATTCAATAGAATCTCTTATGAATGGATTAGAGATTTAAAAACCTTTTAAAATATGAAACATACATTATCAGTTCTTGTAGAAGATGAATCTGGAGCCTTGAGTAGAATCTCAGGTCTCTTTGCTAGAAGGGGATTCAACATAGACAGCCTTGCCGTAGGCCCTGCAGAATCTAAAGGGATTTCAAGGCTAACAATGGTAGTAGAAGGTGATGATGAAACTCTTCAACAAATGACTAAGCAGCTTAATAAGTTATTTAATGTTCTAGGAGTTGTAGATTTTACTAATCTCGCAGCTGTTGAGAGGGAATTGATGTTGCTAAAAGTTTCATCGAAAGAAGATACCAGGAGTAATATCCTTGATATAGTTCAGATTTTCCGTGCAAAAGTTGTTGATGTATCAGATATGGCTTTAACTCTGGAGGTTGTTGGAGATCCTGGGAAGTTAGTTGCTCTAGAGAAATTACTCGAGCCATATGGCATCCTTGAGATAGCGAGGACTGGCAAGGTAGCTCTAAAACGCTCTTCAGGAGTTAATACAGAAATGTTGAAAATAAACAAATATTCTCTAGAAATCTAATTAATTATTCGGACTCCCCTGATGTAGTCTTCTTTATTAATTTTTTTGAGTACATCTAATCCTTTTATAATCTTGCCAAAAATTGAATATCTTCCATCTAATTCTGGAATCTTAGTAGTAACAAAGAAAAATTCAGTTGATGAAGACTTATTTTTACCGCTCTTAACCATAGCTATTGAACCATTCTCAAAAGTATTAACTAAATTTTCAGTTTCATTAGGATTATGTATTTGATAGTTATATCTTGGTTTACTTTCTTCTTTGAATTTTATTTCTAAAGGTATTGTGGGAATTGTCTTATTCAGGTTTTGATTTCGTTCAAAGTAAAGTTTATTTTTTGGATTAACACCCCCATGTATAAATTTTATTTGGGGATAAGTTATTATTTTATAAAATTTTTGATCTACGTAAATATCATTTTCTATATTTTCCAGAAAGTTTGATACTGTTACTGGGTTATCTTTACCAAATAATTCAACGGCAAAATTACCTTTTGTAGTTTTAAAATAGACTACTTTATTACTATTTGTACAACTAAATTTAAGTTTTTGGCAGTAATAATTTGAATCAATCTTATTTTTATAACCACAAGCTTGAGCTAAAAACAAAACCTGTATAAAAGATAATGTTTTGAAAAGATATTTTTTTTTTATTTTAGACCCTCCAAGTTAACATCTAAAAATTTAGCTAGACGAGCTCCTTCTTCTTCAACTTGAAGAAGTGGTTTAAGTTCACCTGCTCCGCTTAAAGGGAGAGGTTTTTTTCTACCTTTTAATACTAAAGCAATTCTTCTTCTAGGATTAAATCCCTCACTTATATCCAACTTAACAGATTTAATCTCATCGAAATTTAATTTAACTTCAATATCTTTAAATAATCCTTTTCTTTTTATTTCCACAGATTTTGATGATTTATCAAAATAGTTACTTCCTGAACCAAAGTTTATGTAAACCAAATACCACAAATAAAGATTCAATAAATTGGCTATTACGCCGTATGCTCCCATTATTATTCCTTGAGGAATAAACAATAAAGTTGAAGGATTTCCTAAAGGCAATAAATCTTTACCTGTGTAACTAGATAAAGAGGCCAAGAGAAAACCAATACCTCCTATTGTTAGCATTCCTCCAATAATATAATTTGAAATTTTTCTAGATCCACCAATTTTTTGTTCGATTTTATCGAAAGACGTGAGGTCTGAATTCATTTTTATCCTTTTTTAGAGCCTAATTCAGATAATTTAACAAACTAAGGGAGTATTCTTACCTAATTTTTAATAAAAAAGTCAGGAAAGCTTTACAAGGCATTTCAGATATACAAATATTTCCCCACATTACTCTCAATCTTTGTTACAGTCACTGCGTATCCCGAAGCTAAAAAACGATTTCTCATGACGATCGCAGTTGGTAGCGCCCCACAAAGAGGATGGTTCGATGTCCTCGATGATTGGTTGAAGCGCGACCGCTTTGTATTTATTGGTTGGTCTGGACTACTTTTACTTCCTTGTGCATATCTTGCTATAGGTGGTTGGTTTGTCGGAACAACATTTGTTACCTCTTGGTACACACACGGAGTTGCAAGCTCATACCTTGAAGGTTGTAACTTTTTAACAGCAGCTGTAAGTACCCCTGGTGATGCCATGGGACACAGTCTTCTTTTTTTATGGGGTCCTGAAGCCCAAGGTAGTTTCGTAAGATGGCTACAACTTGGTGGTCTTTGGAACTTCGTTGCATTACATGGAGTATTTGGCCTAATAGGTTTTATGCTTCGTCAGTTTGAAATTGCTGGCCTTGTTGGAATTAGACCATACAATGCACTAGCTTTCTCAGCAGTAATAGCAGTATTTACAAGTATTTTCCTCATTTATCCTTTAGGACAGCATAGTTGGTTCTTCGCACCTTCATTCGGTGTTGCAGCAATCTTCCGTTATATTCTGTTCATTCAAGGTTTTCACAATATTACTTTAAACCCATTCCACATGATGGGAGTTGCTGGAATTCTTGGTGGTGCTTTACTTTGCGCTATTCATGGAGCCACAGTACAAAATACTTTGTATGAAGACACAAGTATCTATACAGATGGTAAAGTTCAAAGTTCAACATTTAGAGCTTTTGATCCAACTCAAGAAGAAGAAACTTATTCAATGATCACAGCGAATAGATTCTGGAGTCAAATCTTCGGTATTGCTTTCTCAAACAAGCGTTTCTTACATTTCTTGATGCTTTTTGTACCTGTTATGGGTATGTGGACATCTTCAATCGGTATTGTTGGATTAGCACTAAACTTAAGAGCTTATGATTTCGTAAGCCAAGAAATCCGTGCAGCAGAAGATCCAGAATTTGAAACTTTCTATACAAAAAATATACTTTTGAACGAAGGTATGCGAGCATGGATGTCTTCTGTGGATCAGCCACACGAAAACTTTGTATTCCCTGAGGAGGTTCTTCCACGTGGAAACGCCCTTTAATAATTTATTAAGAGCTCCAAACCAAAGTATTGAGGAAACTGGTTATGCCTGGTATGTAGGCAACGCTAGATTAATCAATTTATCTGGACGTTTATTAGGAGCTCACATTGCTCACTCTGGACTAATTGTCTTTTGGGCGGGAGCAATGATGCTCTTTGAGGTTAATCATTTTACTTTTGATAAACCAATGTGGGAGCAAGGTTTAATCTGTATGCCACACGTTGCAATGTTTGGTTATGGAATAGGCCCTGGTGGTGAAGTTACAGATATCATGCCTTTCTTCCAGGCAGGCGTGGTTCATTTAATAGCTTCCGCTGTTCTTGGTTTTGGTGGTATTTACCATTCATTAGCAGGTCCAGAAAAACTTGAAGAAGATTTTCCATTTTTCTCTACTGATTGGAGAGATAAAAATCAAATGACAAATATCCTTGGATATCATTTGATTGTCTTAGGTGTAGGTGCATTAGCATGGTCAGTTAACTGGTGTTTTATTGGCGGTGCATATGACACTTGGGCACCTGGTGGTGGTGAAGTCAGACTTGTAAACCCAACCTTAGACCCAAGAGTTATTCTTGGTTATCTATTTAGATCTCCATGGGGAGGAGCTGGTTCAATAATCGGTGTCAACTCCATTGAAGATATTGTTGGTGGACATGTTTACGTGGGTATTACTGCAATTATTGGAGGAATATTCCATATCTTTACCAAACCTTTTGGATGGGCAAGAAGAGCTTTTATCTGGAATGGTGAAGGACTATTAAGTTACGCTCTTGGTGGAATTTGTGTAGCAAGTTTTATTGCTTCAACTTTCATTTGGTTTAACAACACTGCTTACCCTTCAGAGTTTTATGGCCCAACAAATGCTGAAGCTTCACAAGCTCAAAGCTTTACTTTCCTAGTGAGAGATCAAAGAATTGGAGCTAACGTAGGTTCAACAATGGGACCAACAGGTCTAGGTAAGTATCTCATGAGATCTCCTACTGGTGAAATTATATTTGGTGGTGAAACAATGAGATTTTGGGATTTCAGAGGGCCATGGTTAGAGCCTTTAAGAGGACCTAATGGATTGAGCCTTGAGAAAATCCAAAATGATATTCAGCCTTGGCAAGTAAGAAGAGCAGCTGAATATATGACTCATGCTCCAAACGCTTCTATCAACTCTGTTGGTGGAATCATTACAGAGCCTAATGCTGTTAACTTCGTTAACTTAAGACAATGGTTAGCTGCAGCTCAATTCTTCCTAGGATGGTTTACATTCATTGGTCATCTTTGGCATGCTGGACGTGCTAGAGCAGCCGCTGCTGGTTTCGAAAAAGGAATCGACAGAAAGAGTGAACCAGCTCTAGAAATGCCTGATTTAGATTAATTTCTAACTCAACTAAAAAAGCCCTATCTTTGGATAGGGTTTTTTTTTGCTCGATTTTATTACCTACATAAATTTTCTCTAAGCCATGGCAAACTTAATCCCATTACATTACTGAAGCAACCTTCTATTTTTTCTATATATTTACCCCCTATACCTTCTAAGGCAAATCCCCCGGCGCAATATAAAGGTTCATTTGTATCTACGTAACTCTTAATTTCCCAATCTTCCAAATTAGAAAAATAAACTCTTGAACTTACTGTCTTTTTTATTATTTCTGTGATTTTAAAAATTTTGGAAGTTGAATCAAAATTCCCAATTATTAGAGTATGACCAGTATGTAAAAATCCAAACTCTCCAGACATTTTTTTCCATCTATTAAATGCTTCCTCTTTATTAGATGGTTTTCCATAAGCTTCTCCTTTAAATTCAAAAATTGAATCGCACCCAAGTATTTCCAAAGGACCATAATTAAATTCTTCGGGCAATGATATGTTTTGAATATTTCCAGATATATTATTAGCCTTTTGAAAAGATAATTCCAAAGCTAAATTAAATATATTCTTTTCTTGAATAGTAGTTTCATCAAAGTCACTTGATATTTGGATAAATTCGATTTGACAATTTTCTAGTAATTTCTTTCTAGATTGAGAAGCAGAGGCTAGAATTAACACAAATTTTTTACCAAATTATAATTCAATTTAATAATTAATAAATTTTAAAATTAATATAAATTACTAATGGAGTTAGAAGCAAAATTACATGAAATAAAGAAACCAATAATGGTCCTAGGTACTTCCAGTGGAGCAGGTAAATCGTTAACCGTTACTGCTATTTGCAGGATTCTTAAAAATTTAGGAGAAGAACCAATACCTTTTAAAGGACAAAATATGAGTAACAATGCTTGGGTTGATTGGGAAGGTGGAGAGATGGCATATTCACAAGCACTTCAAGCTTTTGCTTGTGGTATTAATCCCTCTGCAGAGATGAATCCCATTTTATTAAAACCACAAGGAAACTCAATAAGCGAGGTTATTCACCTTGGCAAAAGCATAGGGACCACAACCGCACAAAATTACTATAAAGATTGGTTTTACCCAGGCTGGGAAGTAATTAAAAAAAGTTTAAAGTCTATTTACGAAGGGAATCCGAATTGCCGTTTAATTATCGAAGGGGCTGGAAGTCCGGTAGAGATGAATTTAATTCATAGAGATCTGACTAATTTAAGAGTTGCTAAGTATTTAAATGCAAATTGCATTTTGGTTACTGATATTGAAAGGGGAGGCGTATTTGCACAAATAATTGGTACTCTTGAATTAATGAAGCCTGAAGAAAAGAAGCTTATTAAGGGAATTATTATAAATAGATTTAGAGGAGACCTTTCATTATTTGAAGATGGGAAGAAATGGATAGAGAGTAAGACTCAAATCCCTGTTATTGGCATTATTCCATGGTTAAATGATTCATTTCCTCCAGAGGATTCTTTAGATTTAATAGAGAAAAAATCACTTTCTAAAAATCCTGAAATCAAAGTTGGAATTATAAAATTACCATCTATTAGTAACTTCTCGGATTTTGATCCCCTAGAAAATGAAGAAACAATATTTATTGAATGGATAAGAAAATCACAAAACCTAAGTAAGTATGACTTCATTATTCTGCCGGGCAGTAAACAAACGATTAAAGATCAAATATTTCTTGAGAATTCTGGATTATCTAAGGATATAAGGGACTATTCAAAAAACAAAGGAAATATTATTGGCATATGTGGAGGTTTACAAATGTTAGGGACTACACTTGAAGATCCTTATTTAAAAGAGGGTTCCAAAAATTATTCTGAACAAAAAATTAAAGGTATTGGATTACTTCCATTAAAAACGACTTTCTTTAAAAAAAAATTAACACGTCAAATCAAATCTAAATCTATATGGCCGTGCCAATCAGAAATTAATGGATTTGAAATTCATAATGGTCAAACTGTATTAGATAACATCCAAAGTTCATTAATGATTAATCCTATTTTTAAAGATTCAGACCTTGGTTGGTACAAAGAAAATAATAAAGGAGGAACTATTGCAGGTACATACATTCATGGGATCTTTGAAAATGACAGTTGGAGAGTTCAATATATTAATTTAATAAGGAAGAGTAAAAATCTACCAATATTAAATAAAAAATCAATATCTTATAAAGAGAAGAGACAGCACATTATTGATAATCTTGCGAATGAATTCCATAAACATTTAAATCTCAAATCATTTTTAAGTTGAAAGAAAAAAAAAATATAAAAGTAATATGGCCAAACAATAAAGAAACATTTGTTTCAGATGGTGATGACTGGTTTTATTCTGCTGAAAAAGCAGGTTTAGAAATCCCTACTGGCTGCCTCACAGGAAGTTGTGGAGCCTGTGAAATAGATGTAAACGGTGAAACAATTAGGGCTTGTATAAGTGAAATTAAAAATAATAAACAATGTACATTACGGGTTTCTTTAACTACAGACCCCTTTTGGGAAAAATAAATTTCATTAAACTTTACCTAATTATTAGATAAAGGAAAAAATAGTAAAAAAATGATCCAAAAAATGTGTTTATCAGAATAACTTTCTTTTTAATTTTTGACGAGGCAATAATATAGCTACCCAAAACATGAGGTAAGATTGGGAAAGATCTAATGATTAAAATATAAAAAGATTTGAAAGTAATATTGTCAAAAAATTTATAAAGATTATTTTTTTCTGGTTTTTTTAAAAATAATATATTTCTAGAAAATTTAAATTTAATTTTCCTCAGAATAAGAACTTGAATAACACTTAAAATGGTTAAAGAAGGAGAAAAGAATAAAACATAATTTAACCCAAAAATCTTTATTAAGATAAAATCAAAAATAATTGATAAAGGGAGGCCTAAAAATATAGAAACTATATTTAAAGCAATCAAATATTTGTATTGGATATTATTAAAAAGGGACTCAAGATCATAGGTATATTTAAATATTAGAGCAAGAAAATAAACCCCTAAATAGGTAAAAAATATTTTAAAAATTACTGATTTAAAATTTAGATCTTTTTGATTCATATGAGATGAACATTAATGATGATTATCAAAAACTTAGAGGGCAAATAACATCTTTTCTTACAGGGGAATTATAGAACCAAACAGGAAATATTTAGCAAGTAACTCACTTTATCCACTATCAAATTTAATTTATAGGGAATACTTGAGGAAACACATGAAAGTTAATAGAGGAAATGAATTTGCATAAAAAAAAGACCCTTTATTAGGGTCTTTAAAGGTTTTACTAAATCAAGTGTTTCCTTGTTTCCACTGTTTCAGTAAAACCACTCCTTCACACGTATTTAAACTATCTCATTAAATTCTTTTTTGTGGAAGGGCTAAATGGAATGTTGCTTAACTGTCACATGTGCCAGTTTTTCATTTCTTGACATAAAGAAATATCCTAATTCAAAGAAAAGGGAATTTACTTATTAGAGATTAATGTGTGAAGAGTTTCTAATTTGTAAAACTTACTGGGGAAAGATATAAAGTATCTACAATATTGATTACTAATTCTTTTCCCAAAATAGATAAAGATTTGAAAACTGGTTTTTAGTATCTACTATTGCGGTACTTGTTGATATCAACTTCCATCCTGCAGAATTACGTTTTTTCATTATTGCTGCAATTTCGTTTTCTTGTCTTTGAGTATTTGCATTTCCAACTGCGTAATATATATCAAGATCATTTTCTACTTTTGCCATTTTTAAGGTGATGCTTTATTCAGAGTTAATATTACTCAATCTTTCATCGTTACTGGGTAAGATTCGATAGGCTGGTTGTAAATAAGTCTTATATGGTATTACCTTCTCCCCAAATTGCGATAGGACTACTGCTTATAAGTATTGGAATAGTAGTTACTTTCGATATCAAAATTGATTAGTTTAGAAGTAAATAATAAAAAAAAGTTGGATATTTGGGTAAATATCTACTTAATTCAATCAATAAAGAATTATCTTATTTAGATCAAGAATAAAAAACACCCTGCAATAAATCCACTTAAATGACCTAACAAACTTACCCCTGGCAAAAATGAGAAAATCAAACCTATAAGGCATATTGTCTTTGACATTTTTTGCACTTCGTAATTAGATTTTAAACCAATTTTTTTGCCTAAAAAGTTACTCTTTCCATAAAAAGACGTTAACAGTAAGAATCCAAATAAAGCATAGATTATTCCACTAAATCCTAAAGCGGCATAATTCGGATAAATATTAAAAAACGATAAGATCTTTTCGTAAAACCAGATAATAAAAAAATTCAAAAAAGAACAAATTAAAATAAATTTCACATAAAAATATCTGCTTTCTATTCCAAGTCTCATCAAAAAATATCTAGTAATGATTATTCCACCAATATTTGATAATAAATGATTTAAATCTGCATGAATTAGGATTGAGGTGAAAATCCTATAAGGTTGATCACTAATTAATTTTGGTACAAAGTAAAAATATTCTTTATCAATAACTCCAATTAAATCTGTAAGTATAAAAACTGAAATTAAAAGAGATGCGCTTAGGATGTATTGCCAATCATATTTAGATATTGAATTATTAATTGCCATATTTTCTTTAGTTTTATACTAAAAGAATATCTGCTTACTTATAGAAGTACATAACCTCAAAAGTTTTTTAATGTCTTGAATTTATATTACCTTTAGTAAACTTTGCAATGAGAACTTGTTGGGTGATCTATGCACTCTTTCTCCCAATAATCTTGTCTTGAATCTTTTGGCAGTTGATAATTAAAATCATGCATTCTCCAAATATCTGAAGTCGCATTTCTAAGGGCAGTGAATGGAGTGGTGAGTCTCATAAAACCTCCTATATCTCTACTCCTTAATTATCCTCTTATTCATATGAAATTAATAGAGTATTAATACCCGAGTATTAGTGCTTTGCGGTTGTCGCTACTATCTTTTCTAATTAAGTAGGAGTAGAAATAATTCAGGAGTCAAAAGCACTTCATCGACTTTGTGGACAGCGAGGTGCATAAGACTCGAAGAGGGCAAATAAATGCCCTCTTATTTTATTATTGGGACTTCCAGAAACGATAAATTAACGGAGAGGGTGGGATTCGAACCCACGAATAGTTACCTATTAAACGATTTCGAGTCGTTCGCTTTCGACCACTCAGCCACCTCTCCCATATTTAAAATATAAATTAAAAAATTTATACTAAAAATATATTTAGATTTTTGTTAATTCCAACCAGTTTCTTTCATTATTTCTATTGCCTTACTATTGAATTTGCCAATTTCTTTTATAGTCACATTATCTGGAGTGAAATCTCCAAATTTACTAACAATTCTATTTTGACTTGATTCCTTTAAAGGGTGCTCATAAGTTTTATTAGCTAAACCTTGACTACCTTCACTAGAAGCTAAATATTCAAGAAGTTTAATAGCCTCATTCTTGTTTTCTGCATATTTATATACGCCCCCAGCAGTTATATTTACATGCGCAGGATTGGGTATTATTAATTTTATTTTTTCTGCTAAAGAAGCATCTCTTGGGCCTTTAACTCCATCAAGCATCCTTGCGACATAATAATGATTAACGATTCCAATACCGCACGTTCCCTGCCCTACAGCTCTTATTAATGAAGAATCTCCAGAAAAATAGGGAGTGGAGACATTTGATATCAAACCCTTAAGCCAAATTTTTGTTTGGCCAACGCCTTTCTTTGCTATTTGATTAGAAACCAAAGATTGATTATAAGGACTTTTTCTATTTCTTAGACATACTTTTCCTTTAAAAGAAGGATTGGTTAGATCCTCAAAATTTTTGATTTTTGTAATATCCACAATATCCGGATTTGTGATGATTACCCTTAATCGCCTAGTAAGGCCAAACCATTTATTTCTAGGATCTCTTAAATTATTTGGAACACTATTTTCTAGAATATTTGAATTAATTTTTTGAAATAAATTTGCCTTTGATGCATTTTCAATTCTTGCTGCATCAACAAGAATTACTAAATCAGCCTGAGAATTTTTACCCTCTCTTTTTAAGCGCTCAATTATAGCTTTTCCATCTGTTTCTATATATCTAACTTTGATGCCAGTTTGTTCTTGAAATTTTTGATAAACCTCTTTATCTGTATTGTAATGCCTACCAGAAAATAACCTAACCTCTTTCTCTGCAGAATTTACAGGTTGATTATTTAGAAGTAGCGATAATGTCACTGAAGTAAAAAATAGCTTTTTTAAATAATTCTTTAATTTCATTTATTAAAATTGTTATTTTTGTTACCTTACAACAAAAATTTGGTAGAAATAATCCAAAAATAAAAAATCACTTTGTCATGTATATTTCTTTACCTTAGGAAATAACATTCTGATACTTTCGAGATATAAATCTTACTTTACTAAGGGAAAGCCCATGCGTTCCCTCTCTAGTATCCATGAAGAAGCGACTTCTCTAGCTAACTTTCTGATTTTTTCTACATACTGGGCACGATCAGTTACTGATATTACGCCTCTAGCATCAAGCAAATTAAAGCTATGACTACACTTTAAAACATAATCAAGCGCGGGGTAAGTTAGCTTCTTTTCAATTAATGAATTTGCTTCATCTTGATATATCTCAAATAATTTTCTGAGATTTTCAGGATTTGATTCAGAGAAATTATATGAACATTGACCTTTTTCAAATTGAAGCCAAATATCGCTGTATTTCAGATCTTTATTCCAATTTAAGTCCCAGATACTTTCTTTATCCTGCAAAAACATTGCAATTCTCTCTAAACCGTATGTAATTTCAATTGGTATTGGTTGACAATCAACTCCCCCGCATTGTTGAAAATAAGTGAATTGAGTAACTTCCATTCCGTCTAGCCATACTTCCCAACCTACGCCCCAAGCTCCAAGAGTTGGCGACTCCCAATTATCTTCTACAAATCTTATGTCATGATTTTTAGCCTCTATTCCAAGAGATTCCAGAGATTTCAAATATTTTTCTTGGATCCCATCTGGGGAAGGCTTAATTATTACTTGATATTGAAAATAATGTTGTGCACGATTAGGGTTATCACCAAATCTTCCGTCTGTGGGTCTTCTACATGGCTCAGCATATGCAACAGACCAAGGTTCGGGTCCAATTGCCCTCAAAAAAGTATGAGGACTCATTGTACCAGCACCCTTTTCAGTATCATATGGCTGCATAATTAAACAACCCTCTTTGGACCAAAAATTATTTAAATTTTGAATTATATCCTGAAAAAACATCAAATTTTAAGAAGTTTAGAATTTAGATCAATGCCATTAAACATAATAACAAAACTTAAAACAAAAAATATTTTTAACTCTAATTTCTGAGAAGCATTATCTGGTATTTGGATAGCATAAAACTTAATCCAATATAAACATAAATTAGAAATTAATCATGAAAAAAAATCTAATGGCAAAGGTCCAAAAGTATTAGATTCTTCTGCATCTTCATCATATTGGCAAGTTATTAAAATTCCTTCTCCCAGACCATTCTCAGATCTAACAAAAACATTACCAGTTTTTTGGTTGCCTTTTAAAAAAACATATCCATCAGCATGAAGAGAATCTAAATTACCAAATTTTATTGAGGAATATTTATTAGAAATTGATTTCAGTGCTTCAATAGCTTTGGTATCAGAAGCTGCCATTATTCCTATTGTTATCCAATCGGCATTATAAATATTAGTTTCTAATTCTATTAATAGTTTTTTTTCTTGACTACTGCTTAAATGAGGAGCAGTTCTAAGACTGTTTAAATCAGCTAATTTATTTATTTCCATTAAATTAGTACCTAAAATAATAAATTATTAACCAAAGGTTCTTCCATTCCAAGCCCATAATGAAGCGGGCACATCCTCGAAAGAAATATAAATTTTATCTATTGGAATTCCAATTTTTTCATAAACAAAATTAGATATTTGCTTTGCCATCTCTGAAGGATTTAAAGAGCCTATCGACTTAATTTCTAAAAAACAACAAGGTCTTTCATCATCAAAATACATTTCTAAATTATCATCTAACTTAGCCATAACAAATCTTTTTGATTTATTTGTTAAAGACGCGACTAATATTGAAATTTCTTCAAGTAATTTCTTCTTATCCTCTATTTTTGCTGAAGTAGAAACATTAATATAAGGCATATTTATGCAGCTAAATTATCTTTTTGAAAATCATTTTGTAGATTAAAAGTTTTATTTTTTAAAACTTTTTTTGATGAAAGATATGCCATATCGTATTGACTTATTCCGTTTTTATAGGGATTGAAAAGGGCATTTTTAGATCTACTTTTTTTGCTCCTTTTGAATTCAATCATTTTTACAAAATTATTAATTATTAATTTAACTTTTTTTTAATAGATGTCTAGCTTTTTTAAAAATCTTTAATTAATTAAATGCAAAATATATTTCTGAATCACAATATGAATAACTATTTATTAAATTTGAATTAGATCACTTAATAATCGTTTTGGAAGTTCTAAATAATTATCAAAGAAAAAAACTTGATGAGAGCAATGATGAAGAATTTTATTCTGACCCAAAATTTGTTTATCATTTAGATGCGAACTTCAGGCAATATCTATCAAATGTTTATAAAAAAGAAATTTCAGACAATTCAACTGTCCTAGATTTAATGTCCAGCTGGGATAGTTACTTACCTCAAGAGAAAAAATATAAAAAAGTTATTGGGCATGGATTAAACAAACAAGAACTTGAGAAAAATAAAATTTTTGATACTTATTGGATACAAAATTTCAATTTAAATCAAGAAATTCCTTTAGGTAATGAAAGTGTTGATTTCTGTTTAATGGTCGCAGCTTGGCAATATTTACAATACCCAGAAAATTTATCTAGAGAAATCGTAAGAATTTTGAGTAATGATGGCAAGTTTATAATATCTTTTTCAAATAGAGCATTTTGGCATAAGGCTCCCAACATTTGGACTTCATCCACTGAAGAAGAGAGAATTAAATATGTAAGAAAAGTCGTAATATCAAACGGATTTAATGAGCCAAGAATAATTAAAAAGTTTAATGAACCAGTCCAAAATATCTTCAATTTTTTTAGTAAAGACCCATTTTATTGCTTGATTGCAAGTAAAAAGTAAATAATACCTTTACTGCATTTCAGATAAAGCTTTGAACAAAGATCTATAGCCATACTTTTAAATTTTTACTAATATTGGATAGATAATATTAAAAATATGGGCTCTAAAAGAGAAAAATATCCTGAAAAATGCCCTTGGGATCTAGGACCTAATCAAAACTTAGCTAAAGAAGAAAACTGGACTTTAAGATTAGGTGAAGCAAACGTGTGTTTTAGCAAAAACAAATTAGACAATAATTATTTTCATGTAATTAGTAATGAAAATGAAGAACAAATTTTAGCCTTCAGAGCAAGACTTCTTTATCAAAAACTACTTGATAAAGGATTTAGATTGGTTGAATAAAAAACTTATTTCAATAAACTTAAATCCTCGAAAACAAACTTTTGTATTTCTTCTTCTTGATTTTGGTTTAAATATTTTATTGATCTCGAATTTAAAATCCAATAATCTTTTTTACCTATATTTATAAATTCATCTTTGTATTCAATTTTTTGAGAATTTGATTCTAGGGTTTTTGGATTAATTTGTTGACTAGTATATTTCTTACTAAGAAAACCAACTCCAGTATCAAAAAATTCCTCAACAAAAATCTCAATAATTGTTCCATGAATTTTTCTATAAACCATATTAATACAATCATCTTTAACCCTATACTTATCTCCTTCATTTCTCCCAGAAACATTCATTTCAATCCCATTTTCAGAACTTTTAAGTAAATTAAAATTATTTTCTGAATGAACTGAATTAAATTCTCTTTTTACCCTGTGAATACACACTTCAAACAATTGAGAAGCAATACTTTTCTTTATGTTTTCTTCATCTATATTTTTAATCTCAGGTTTAAAGTCTTCACCTAATAAGAACTCACCCTCATAAGAATTATCTTCAAATAAATAAGTACACTTGCCTTTATAGCCTTTGAAATCAGTATTCCATGTATATCTTTTTTCATAAGCATTTTTAAAAATATCTTTGCAACTCTGTTCTTTTAAATTTTTCATTATTTTTAAGATTTACAAGCAATCATACAAAAAGGCATCTCTAATTGGGATAGATAGTTTTAATTTATTAAATTGACTATTTTTTTAGGTTTTTTGTCAAAAATTTAAGCCAAAGAGGGGATTTCACCTTTAAGCTGAGAAGCCCATGCCTCAAGACGCGAATCGGTCAAATCAGATTCACTATCCTCATCAAGAGGTAATCCACAAAAGCTTTCCCCTATAACACTTTTAGATTCATCAAATGTATAAGAAGATTTATCTACGTAACCGACCATTTCAGCGCCTGCTTTTGTGAAGTAGCTATGAAGTTCTTCCATTGCATCACAATAATTTTCAGTATAGGTAGAAGAATCTCCTAAACCAAAAATTGCTACTTTTTTTCCTGATAAATTTAGTTTGCCTATATCTTCTAATATTGAATCCCACGAAGTTCCAGATCTCTCCTCGTCCGCTCCAGTATTCCAAGTTGGCAGGCCACAAATAATACCTTCAAGATTTTCAAATTCTGAAAGATCATCAACATCTGATACATCTTTTGGTGATTCTGCTGAAGGAATAAAGTTGTGAAGACGATCTGCGACATCTTCAGTTTTTCCAGTTGTAGTTGCGTAATAAATTCCTACTGTCATAAATTTAAATTGTTTTCTTTAAAATAATAGAAACAAACAAACGAAAAATTTCTCCAAAAAAGACTTTTTCAAGTTAAATTTTATACTAATAAAGGTAAGAAAAAGCTTTTAAAAATAATCTACTCAAAAATCTTTAAGCATGAATAGTAAAACTTCTGATAACAATCTAAATAAAATCATTGATGAATACAAATTTAATGGGCAGAAAAAGTTCAAATTAATTATTTTATTTGGTTTATTAGGAGATTTTGATAGCTTTGAATATGCAATAAATTTGAAAAATTACATCAATAAGAATCAAGATAAAAATTTAGATATTTTTGCAATTGCTATTGGGAACCAAAGTGGGAAAGATAAATTCTGTAAATTTACTGGCTTTAACAAAGAAAATTTAATAGTAGTTTCTGATAATCAAATCCATAATAATCTAAAAGTCTCAAGAGGATTAGATATTGGTTTAGGCGGTTGGATCAATATGCTTTTGATGTTATCAGGGATAAATTCCTTTAAAACTATTAAAGAAGTTATTAGGGGTTATACTGGCGACCGAAAAGCAAAGCAAATTTATTCAGAAGTTGACAAAATTGATGTATTAAAATTTTTAAAATTTTCAGGTAATTCTTTTAAAAAGGTTTTCGGGGATGGTTATTTAAGACCATTTGAATTAGCAACATTTAGACTAAATAATATGAATGAAATAATTCAAAATTGGAGTGATTATATTCTTAATGAAGAATACCTTCCTCAAAGAGGGGCTTCTTTTCTTTTGAATAATAACAATCAAATTATTTATAAATTTTTTTCAAACGATGTGCTTGGATATTCATCAAATATGAGGGATCCATTAGGATTTTTGACTAACTTAATTAAAGAATAGTTTTTAAAATATTTTTATGAATGTAGATATATTTGGATATTTTGCAGCGATTTTAACAACAGCAGCATTTCTACCTCAATTGATAAAAACTTTAAAAACAAAAAAGGCAGATGATGTTTCTTTGACAACATTAATAATGTTTATTATCGGTGTTTTGTCTTGGATTATTTACGGTTATAAAATTTCGTCTACACCAATATTGATAGCAAATTTGATCACCCTGATCTTAAATTTATTGATATTAATCTCTAAAATATATTTTTCAAAAAACTAAATTGAGTAAATTTTTTTTTAAAAGTTATACCCTTTATATTTAATAATTAAATCTTGATTAAAATAGAACAAAAATTTACTGATCTTGAAAACTTCAAAATGCTGGGTTTGGTTTAAAGGAAGCCTTAACGATGGTGGTTATTGGAAAGAGGGGTTTACTTGTACTTTTGATGAGAAACCAGGAGTTTTAATAGAAAGTCCTGCTTACGTAACTTGTCGGGTCCCTTCATGGAGAGTTTTGACTAAAGAACCAGAAAATTTATATAAATCCCCTCTAATTCCTGAAAAAGCAATTTGGAAAATAATTTAATTTCTAAATGAATTAGAAAAAACTTTTTTACTGCACTATGGCGAGTTAATATTGCTTTAATAAATATTTAATTAATACCATCTACTCTCTTTTTATTAATATTATCCCTTTTTTATTCTTAGGTTTTCTTTTGGGGAAAAAGAATCCAAAGATTTCAAAATATATAGCAAGACCTTTAATAAGATTTGGAATTCCATTAAGTGTAATGGGCCTACTATTAAAGCAAGGTATAGATTTAAATCTTATTAAAAGTGCATTTTTAGCATTCTCTGTAGTTGGATTTTTAATAACTTTAATAAATATAACTCCAATATTTAAGGAGAGGCTTCCAAATTACACCTTGCAGCTGGCTGGTCTAATAGGTAATACATCATTTCTTGGAATACCAATTGCGCTAGCTCTTCTACCTTCAACAACTATAAATTTCACTATTGGATTTGATTTAGGAACAACACTTTTCGCTTGGATATTTGGACCTTATTTTCTTCAAGAAAAATACAACAGACATAAAATACCAAACATCAAAGGACTATTAAATGCATTGATAAATAGCCCTGCATCAAGAGGGATTATTGGTGTACTTCTTGCATATCTTTTTCAAGTAGATGAAATTTTAGGCAATTATCTTTGGATTCCTGCAAGAATAGTTATTGCTTTGGCAATAATAATTGTGGGAACAAGACTTGGAATAATCACAAATCAAAATGAGAGGATTTTTGATCTAAATAAAGAAATTAAATTTTCAATTTTATTAAAATTATTTATTCTTCCCTTTATTATTTTTTTAGTGTGCAAATTTTTAAATTTTAACTTCTATCAAACATCTGCAGTAATTCTACAGGCAGCAACCCCAACGGCAATATCAACAATATTAATGGCAGAGGCTTATGGTGTGAAACAAAAAATAGCTTCAAAAATTCTTTTTACAACAACCTTAATTTCAATAATTACAATTCCTTTATTAAAAATGTTTATGAATTTATTTATTCAAGCAACATGAATCAAGGTTTAAAAGCATGATTGATGAATATTGTAAAGATTATATCCTGATAACTAAATAATGTCTTAAGATTTAGTGTATGAAGTCAGCAAACCCTGAAAATGAATATATCCCTTTAGATCTAAGGATTTCTGTGAGGAGGGATACTCTAAGGCTTATCTCAGAGATGGCGCAAGATATGGGAATTAGCATTAATGAAGTTTTTAGTTTTTTAGCGGAAGATTCTGTCATCGATCTAGAATTAATGGAAGATTTAAATAAAATTGATATCCCAAGTAAGTGCAGCATTGATGATTTAAAAAATGCTCTTCTTAAGAAAAGACTTTGTTAAAATTTTTCAACTTTTCTATTTTCCCAGTTAGATTTATAACCACTTTTAACTAAAAATCTAGAATACTTATTTAAATCACTTTTTTGAATTCGCCATAAATTATAAATCCCAAATTTGCCCAATTTTTGATGATTAATTTTTGACCATTGCTGACGGCGGGTAGAGTATTCATCTATTACGACCAATAGAGATTTGTATTCATAATTAGGTTGATCCTCATAATTCTCTCTCCTATCAATGTTTAGCCTTTCTGACAGATTAATTAAACCCTCTTCAGTGCTTGGTTCATAAAAAACTATTTGTCTCGAATAATAATGTAATGAAGGTTTTCTTATCCCTATCATTGCTAAAGTTTCACCTCCCTCTCGAGTATCTAAAATTAATTTAGAGATATTCCTTAAAGGTAATTGCCTTGAAGTATCTGCTAATTTTCTAATTGGCGACATCAAATAAGATTGTCCAATTAAAAGAAAGATTTGAAGATAAAGAAGGATATTTCTAAATTTTAAAGAAAATAAGATTATCGCAAGAAGGGTCAATGAAGAGAAGAACAATTTAGCTTTGAAAATAATCCCAGAGCTTATAAGTTCAGATGCAAGATTAGGCATTTCGGGATCATTAATTGAACTCAACCAAATATTCGAGAAAAAGAATGCTATGGAGAAGCCAAACAAAATTAAAATATTAAAAATCCCTAAGTATAGATAACTTTTATTTATATTTTTTAAGCTTAAAAAGCTATTACTAATTAATAATGCCGCCGCTGGGATTGCAGGCAACCAATAGCTGGGTAGTTTCGTTGCAGAAAGGCTAAAGAAGATTAAAACTGAGGTTAACCAACATAAAGAATACGTATAAAGGGTTTCAGTGACATTGCAACCTTCTTTTGAACTTTTAAAAAAATCCTTAAAGGCTTTAAATATCCCATGAAACAAAAAAGGAGTGAATGGTAATGAAGCCAATATCATTATGTAAATAAAAAACCAGACTGGTTCTGCATGATTATTTACAACTGAGGTATATCTTTGAAAATTATGGTAACCAAAAAAATTATCCCAAAAAGGCTTTCCCTCTTTTAGAAGTTCTAATATGTACCATGGAACACTTATTAGTATTGTTATTAAAAAACCTTTCTTAGGGTTTATCTTCCTGAGCAACGTTTTCCAATTCTTCTGACAAAACAAGAAAGACGTAATAGTCAATGATGCCAAAACAAATGCAACAGGTCCTTTAACTAAAATTGCAAAACCTAAAAATACCCAAGCTGAAATGCATTGAGCATTATTTTCACTTGCCATTCTTCTCCAAAACAAAAGCAGGCTAATCCCTAAGGTTCCAGTTAAAAGGGCATCACTCACGGCAGTTCTACTCCAAATAATTATTAATGGAGAAAGTGCAAATCCTAATGATGCAACTATTGGAGTCAGGAATTGCCTATTACTCTTCTGTGGCCAACAAAACAACGTATCTCCAATCATCAGCATTAAAAATAATGATGCCAAAGCTGAAGGGAGTCTTGCTGAGAGAGTCCCGAAACTATCCCAAATCTCATTGTTCGGTAATGAATAAAAAAAACCCATTAGCCAGTATATAAGTGGAGGCTTATCAAAACGGAATATTCCATTGACTTTTGGAGTCAACCAATCACCAGATTCACTCATTGCCCGTGCTGCGGCGGCAAATAAGGGGGGAGTTTCGTCCACCAATCCTGTAGTACCTAAACCCAAGATAAATATAATGATCCCACAAACTAAAACTATCAATAAGGTTATAAGCCTTTTTTTTGAGTTAAGAAGAATCATCTAATATTACTCATATTCATCCATTACCTTATTAAGCCAGTTCACAACCTTATTAGCAAATATATCTGCGGAGGCATTTTTTTCTACCCATTCTCTACATTTCTGACGCTTTATTTTTTCAATAATCTCTACATAAGAAAGCATATTTTTTTTATCGTCAGGATCAGCAAGATAACCTGTTAGGCCATGCTGAATGATTTCACTAGGCCCTCCCCTTTTATAAGCTACAACAGGAACACCACAGGCTAAAGATTCAACAATAACGTTCCCATATGCCTCATTCCATTTTGGAGTATTTAGCAGCACTCTGCATTTACCAAGTTCTTTTTGTAATTCATCGGTTGACAAAAAACCCATCCAATCGATTATATCTCCTTGAGGGAATAATTTTTCTATCTTTGAGGCATACATCTCATCTTCTATAAATCCCCAAACTTTTAATTTTTCGCCAAGTTCATTTGCCACAAAAACTGCATCCTCCAAACCTTTCTCCGGAGCCACTCTTCCAACCCATGCCAAGGGTCCCTTAACTGAATCTTGAAAAATATAGTTATCTAAATTAAACCCATTACCAATAATTATTGGTTTTTTTATGAATGGATAATCATTTGCTTGCACTTTCGAATGAAAAGCAAAATTATTTGGGTATTTAGCATATACCTTAGAGATTAAATTACTAATTACTGCACTTTCAGAACCCATACTAATAATATGTGCAATGGGAATATGTAAATTTAGAGTCGTCCAGATAGGCAACCAATCATAGGACATGTTCAACAATACATCTGCATGTTTAGCGATATCTATTCCCTTTTCAAGCATTCCTGCTAAAAGAGAATTGTCAGGGATAATTACAGGAGAATTATAATTTTGATGCTGCCAACTAATTTGATCTTCACCTTCCACAAAATGTAATTTTGCTTTTAGATTACTTTTATGTAACTTAGAATTTTTTGGAGCTACAACCTCAACAGAATGACCTAAAGAAATTAAACCTGAAACTAAAGAATTTAAAGTTAATTCAACTCCACCACCTTTACCACTCCCTAAGAAACCTATTGGAGTACTAATTAAAACTATTCGCATTATTATGTCTTTTTACAAAAAGAAACTAATTAAATAGTAGTATCTGAAAATTTATTTTCCCATAAACTCTTTCTCTGGCTAACAAAAAATACTGATATAAGAACAAACACCACCCCTATCCACTGCACAATAGTGAGTCTTTCATCTAACCAAACACCTCCACTGAGCAGAGCAAATACGGGTGTTAAAAATGCAAGCGTGCTAAATCCAGTTATTTCTTTATTATTAGCAAAGTAAAAAAACAATCCATATGCTATTGCCCCTCCAAAAATACTTGCAAATGACATAAGCCCCCAATCAAATAATGACCAATCTGGAATTATTGTGAAATTTGATCGTAAGCAGTGCTTTATGATTAGAGGCAAACTCCCTAAAACCATATGCCAACCTGTAACAGCCACTGGATCACTTTTAGTACAAGTGAATCTAATTAAAATTGTTCCTAATGCCATAGCCAGAGAAGCTGCAAGCATCCAAAGTTCTCCAAAGTTAAAAACAACATCGTTTATAGACTTATCAGACATCAACCACCAATTCCCTAAAAATTCTTGTGGAATTCCTAAAAATACTATTCCTCCCAAGCCAAAAAGTAGTCCTAACCAACCTATTGGATTAATTAAATTCCCAAAAATTGCCCTCGCTAAAATAGCTACCAAAAGTGGTTGAGAATCAATCAAGACAGAACCTAAACCTGCTCCAGTTTTTTCAATACCATAAGTTAAAAACAACTGAAAAAAAGTAGCATCTACAATCGTAAAAACAAAAAACCACTTCAAATCGCAGCTATAAATTTTCAAATCTCTTTTAAACAAATATGTTGTTATTAGAACAATAATCCCTGCAGGAAGTAATCTTAAAGAAGCCACAAACTCTGGACCAGCACTAGATACTAAAGGAGTCATTGCCGCCATTGAAGTACCCCAAAGTGCAAAAGGGAGTATCATTAAAAACCAATTTAGGATTGAATTCATTAGGTCTGCTGATAGTCTTTTTAAAGTAGTTTTATGAATTTACCTTAAAAGAATGATTTGGCCTTTTAGACGAAAGTCAAAAAAAAGAATAGCTCGTATAGTAATTGATGAGCCCATTACAAGTTCGACAAGAGTTTCTGTCCTTAAAGCTCTTAAACAAATTGAGGATAGAGAATTTCCGGCTTTAATCGTGAGAATTGATTCTCCAGGTGGAACTGTTGGGGATAGCCAAGAAATATACTCTGCCATTAAAAGACTAAAAGATAAAGGATGTAAAGTCATTGCAAGTTTTGGGAACATCTCAGCATCAGGAGGGGTTTACATTGGTGTTGCATCTGACAAAATAGTTGCTAATCCAGGCACAATCACAGGATCCATTGGTGTGATTATAAGAGGAAATAATTTATCTGAATTATTAGATAAAATCGGCATTAAATTTGAAACTGTAAAAAGCGGTGTATTTAAAGATATACTTTCACCAGATAAACCTCTAAGTGAGGAAGGTAGAGGTCTACTCCAAGGGCTTATAGATGAAAGTTACAAACAATTTACTGAAGCTGTTGCTGAAGGAAGGAATTTACCAGTTGAAGAAGTAAGAAAATTTGCTGATGGAAGAATTTTCACTGGAACACAAGCACTCGAACTTGGTCTTGTTGATAAGGTTGGAGATGAATTTGTTGCAAGGGAGCTAGCTGCAGAAATGGTCAATATTGATCCCAAAATTCAGCCCTTAACATTTGGTAAGAAGAAGAAAAAAATTCTCGGACTAATTCCTGGAAGTAGAATGTTTGAGAGAATTATCAATAATATCTTTTTTGAGTTTGACTCCTCTAATAAAGTACTTTGGTTATACAAACCTTAAATCGATAGAAAAAATGAAAGATGATTATAAAATTTCATTTATTCGTGGGGCTACAACAGCATCAGGGAATACTGTTAGGGAGATAGAAGCTGCCGTAGTGGAATTAATTGATGAATTAATTTTACGAAACAATCTAATCAAGACAAACATACTATCCATTACATTCACAGCGACAAAAGATTTAAATGCATGTTTTCCCGCTTCAATTGCAAGGAAATTTAATGGACTTGATTCAGTTGCCTTTTTAGACTGCCAACAAATGCACGTATCCAATGATGTTGACTTTTGTATAAGAATTATGGCTCAAGTTTTATTACCACCAAATTATGCAATAAAGCACCCTTATTTAAAAGGCGCCGCAAAATTAAGGACAGATAGATGTTAACCTTAATGAAATCATTTTTCTGCTTTAAATTTAAATAGCACGAACTCAACCTTTAGATTCCATTCCCTTAATGTTAAAAATCACAAAGAAACATGGTTTAAATCTTAAAATTTTAAGATTTTTTATTTTCCCCACAATTTTAGTTTTAACCCCTTTTTTTAATAATATCCAAGATGCTAAAGCTAGGTTGGAATTCCAGTGGGATCAAGACGATAGTTATAGAAGATTAAAGTGGTTTCAAAAAGAAAATAAAAGGAAATTTAGAAATAAAATTTATTTTTTCTTGAGGCCATCTGATAGAAGAACTGATCTCTTAAAAATTAATCTGGCAATTCCTAAGAAGTTTAAATCCACTCTAAATAATGATAAAATAAGTTTCTGCAAAGTAAAAATAGGTGGTTTTGAGACTAGAACTAAATGTTTAGAAAATATTCCAGCTGATTTCGAAATCAAGACTGATGAATCAGGCCTACGTTCACTAGATATTTACCCTTACAGCCCAATTCCCTCTAACAAGGACAGTTATGCGATTGTCTTTAAAATCTTTAATCCAACAAAATCAGGTCTATATCAATTTCATTCATTTGGGCAACCTAAAGGGAAATCATTTTCAAGTTATTTAGGAAGCTGGACTATAGTGATCGATTAAATGATAAATTAAATAAGGATAATTAAAAAAATGACTAAAAGAACTTTTGGCGGAACTTCAAGAAAAAGGAAACGTGTATCTGGTTTTAGAGTAAGAATGCGTTCTCATACAGGTAGAAGAGTTATTAAAAGCAGAAGACAAAAAGGTAGAGAAAGAATAGCTGTATAAATTTTAATTTAAATGGCCTTACCTAAGGATATGCGTTTAAAAGGTCACAGGACTTTTAATTATATTTACAAAAATTCCATAACATATCATGGAAAATTAATGACATTTAAAGTTGCTAAGTCAAATCCATCAATACTCTTAAGCCATAAATTCGCAAATACCTCAAACAATTTTAGGGTTGCAATTGCTATCAGCAAAAAAGTGTCAAAAAAAGCTGTAGAAAGAAATAAATTAAGAAGAATTCTGCAACAGTGGTTATTAACAAACATTCAAAAAATTAATAACCACAAACCTTATTGGTTACTTGTTAACCTTAAATTTGGGGATTTCTGCAATGATAAAAGTAGACTTTTGGAGGAATTTCAAAACTTAATGTTCAAATCTCGTCTAATCAAATGATTAACATGAATGAAGAAACCTTTTATGAAGGTGGTCCTGCTAAAAGTGATTTAATAATAAATCTATTAGCAGGAATAACTGTACTTGGGTTGCCATTTACCTTTGCCGCAATAGTTAGAGCATTGTGGTTGAGATATAAGATTACAAACAAAAGAATTACAATTTGTGGAGGCTGGTTTGGTAAAAACAAAACACAAGTCTCATTAAGTAACATTGAAGAAATCAGATCTATCCCAAGGGGATTCGGTTCATATGGTGATATGGTTCTTATCCTTAACGATGGATCAAAGGTTGAAATGAAATCTTTACCTTTATTTAGAGAAAAGCAAAAATTTATTGAAGAAAATTTAAATAAAAAATCACAAATCCCAAATCTTAAAGAGGTAGAAGGATTTGCTACCAAGTCCTAAATAAATTTAAATCCTAAATAAATTAATTACAAAAATCTTTTTTTCCTGTAAAATTAAATGTCTAATAAAATTACACTCTTTTTAATATCGTGATAGGGTTCATTTCTGAAAAACTACTTATCCCTATTCTAGATTTTTTCTACGGTTTGGTTCCTAGTTATGGTTTAGCGATTGTTGCATTGACTGTCGTAATTAGAATTGCACTTTTCCCTCTAAGCGCTGGTTCCATTAGAAGCGCTAGAAGAATGAAGATTGCCCAACCAGTAATGCAAAAAAGGCAAGCAGAAATCAAATCTAAGTTTTCAGGAGATCCAAAGAAACAGCAAGAAGAACTAGGAAAATTAATGAATGAGTTTGGCAGTCCCCTCGCAGGTTGTCTTCCCTTGATTGTCCAAATGCCCGTGCTATTTGCATTGTTTGCAACCCTAAGAGGCTCTCCATTTGCTGATGTTCCTTACAATATAAATTTAAAGGTCGTTCCACAGGATCAAATAGCAGCCATTGACCCAAAACCTTACAAATCCCCAAGACACTCTATATTCATTACTGAAAAATCACATTTTCCTGTAGTAGCAACCATTCCTAATGGAACAAAATTAGGAACAGAAGAATCCATAAAAATAAATTTACAAACAACAAATGGCAATAGCTATTCGGAAGTTTTATCTAAATATGACAACGGATCTAAATTCCTCCCCACTTGGAAGGTTTCTAAAGGATCCGAAAATCTTAAAGTTTCCCAAGACGGTACAGTAACAGCGATTAAACCGGGTGATGCAACAATCGAGGCAAAAATCCCTGGCCTTGCTGCTAAAAGTGGTTTTTTATTCATTAAAGCTCTTGGTCAAGTCGGTTTTTATGTAGATGGTGCAATTAATTGGGATATTGCTGCATTAGTAGGTGCCTTTGGATTAACCTTACTTCTCTCTCAAGTTTTATCAAGTCAGGGGATGCCTTCGAATCCACAGCAATCAACAGCAAATAAAATTACACCAGTCATGATTACTGGAATGTTCCTTTTTTTCCCACTCCCTGCAGGAGTTTTACTATACATGGTTGTTGCTAATATTTTCCAGGCATTTCAGACTTTTCTGCTTAATAAAGAAGCTCTTCCTGAGAATTTACAGAAAATCTTGGATCAACAATTATTGGCAAAAAATGAAGTTATAACAACTTCTGCTTCAACCATCTCAGATAAAAGATTACCTTTCGAACCTAACAGTAAAAAATAGTCTCAATCTTAAATAATGAATTCTTGGTGTAGAAATTTAGAATTACTCATAAAATCAAGAACCTCATTAATTTGGATCAGGACTAAAGAAGAGGAAAGATTAGAAAAATTAATCAATTTATCTTGTGAAAGACTAAATATAAAAAGATTCGTTTCCTGGGATTGTGTAAGCGGTATAAAAGGATTAATAAATGAAGAAGGTAAATTTTCTAACAATCCGTTAGGAATACTAAATTGGCTTAAAGAACTAAATTCTGAAGTTTCAACAGTTCTATTAGTTAAAGATTTTCATAAATTTTATGATGATCCATCTATCAATAGAACTATTAAAGAACTATCCTCAGCTCTAAAAAAAACTAGTCATAGTTTAATTATTAGTTCTCATTTATTTCCATCATCAGAAGAGTTGGATGAATTAATGGCAATTATAAATTTACCTTTACCTGATCAAAGAGAATTGAAAAATCTAATAAAACAAATTGCTATCAATACTAATTCAAATCTAGAGGAACAAGACTTAAACGAACTTTCTATAGCTTCAAGTGGACTTAGCGAAATAAAAGTAAAGCAAGTCACTGCAAAGGCTCTTGCTCAAAGAGGGAAAATCAGTAAAGAAGATATTAAAGATATTCTTGAAGAGAAAAAACAAGTAATCGGCAGAAGTGAAATTTTAGAATTTTTCGAAGCCAAATCAAGTCAAGATGATATCGGTGGTTTAAATGTTTTAAAAGTTTGGCTTAATCAAAGATATAGGGCTTTTTCTAAAGAAGCTAGAGACTATGGATTACCTATCCCTAAGGGAGTATTACTAGTTGGAGCTCAAGGAACAGGGAAATCGCTTACTGCAAAATCAATTTCTAAGAGTTGGTCGATGCCGCTGCTAAGGCTAGATGTTGGAAGACTATTTTCTAGCCTTGTTGGTTCAAGCGAGGCAAGAACAAGAGAAACAATATCGAGAGCCGAGGCCATGTCTCCTTGTATCCTTTGGATCGATGAAATTGACAAGGGCTTTGGTGGCGATGCTAGAAGTGATGGGGGCACAAGTCAAAGGGTTTTGGCAAGTTTGCTAACTTGGATGGCTGAAAAAGAATCCGCCGTATTTGTCATAGCTACAGCTAATGCTATAGATAAGCTGCCTGCTGAATTATTAAGAAAAGGTAGATTTGATGAGATATTTTTTCTTGATTTGCCAAATTCTGAAGAAAGATTAAGTATTCTGGATTTGCATTTAAAAAAAAGAAGACCAAGTTACAGGTTTCCTCTTTCCACTATCATCGATAGAACAGATGGATTCTCAGGAGCAGAACTTGAACAAGCAGTGATAGAGGGGATGCATATTTCATTCTCTGAAAATAGAGAACTTATGGAGAAAGATTTAATAAAGGCAGTTTCTGAATTAGTTCCCTTATCTAGAACAGCTAAGGAGCAAATTAATTTATTAAAAGAATGGTCAACAACAGGGAGGGCTAGACCTGCTTCATAGTTAAAAACTTTATCTAAAAATGCTTCGTAAGTTAGGAATCATTGATTTAGTTAATTTTTAGTCAAAAATCACTAATATTGAATTTATATTAACTATTTTAATTAAGGTATAAAAAAAAATAGTGTTAGATCAAAAATTAATAAGAGAAAATCCAACTTCAGTAGAAGAAAGTCTGTCCCTAAGAGGAAAAGTTTTTAATATTTCCCTAATACAAGAATTAACTCTGAAAAAAAAAGAAATAGATATAGAAATATCCAGTCTCCAATCTGAGAGTAAAAAGTTAAGTAAATTGATCGGTCAAGAAATCAGCAAATCTAAAAACAATGATTCTACAGAAGTAAATAATTTAAAGAAAAAAGGAAATGAATACAGAACCAAAATTTCAGAATTTGAAGAGAGAAAAAGAACCTTAGATAAAAACATACATGATGAAATTTGTAATTTACCAAATTTACCTAGCCAAGATGCTCCTGTCGGAAAAGATGAAAGTCATAATCTTCAAGTAAAAACTTGGGGGGATCCGTTAGTAAAAAAAAATCTTAAATCCCACTGGGAAATAGGCGAAAGTCTTAATCTTTTTGACTCTGTCAAATCTACTAAAATATCAAAAAGTCGTTTTATTACACTTATTGGTAATGGAGCCAGATTAGAGAGAGCATTAATAAATTTTATGCTCGACATGCACACTAGCAATGGTTATTTAGAGTTAATGCCCCCAGCTTTAGTGAATTCAGAAAGTCTTACAGGATCTGGTCAATTACCTAAATTTTCAAATGAAAGTTTTAAGTGCTCTAATGACGACCTGTGGCTTTCTCCCACTGCTGAAGTTCCACTAACTGCTTTTCATAGAAATGATATTATTGATTCAAAAAAATTACCTCTTAAGTATGTAGCATATAGTCCATGTTTTAGGCGAGAAGCTGGAAGTTATGGAAGGGATACAAAAGGTTTAATAAGACTTCATCAATTTAATAAAGTTGAACTATATTGGTTTTGTGATCCAAGTAAATCTATTGAAGCTCATAAAAAGATCACTTTGGATGCAGAAAGTATTTTAAAAAAGCTCAATCTACCTTACAGATTAGTTGATATTTGTACTGGAGACTTAGGTTTTTCTTCAAGCAGAACTTTTGATCTTGAAGTCTGGCTTCCAAGTAGTAAATGTTATAGGGAAATTTCAAGTTGTAGCAACTGTTTAGACTTTCAAGCCCGCAGATCATCAATAAGAGCAAAAATTGATAAAAAAAATACATATCTACACACCTTAAATGGTAGTGGACTCGCGATTGGGAGAACTATGGCTGCTATTCTTGAGAATGGTCAACAAACAGATGGGAGCGTAAAAATTCCTGATGCTCTGGTTCCATATTTTGGATCAAATATTTTAAAAACTGATTAACATATTTAAATGAACGTTTTAACCTCAATTACAGTTTTGGGATTTCTCATTTTTTTTCATGAGATGGGACATTTTCTTGCGGCAATTTTGCAAGGTATCTATGTTGATGGATTTTCAATTGGATTTGGTCCATCAATAATTCAGAAAAGATATAAAAATATAACCTATTCACTTAGAGCTTTTCCATTAGGGGGCTTTGTTTCTTTCCCTGATGAAGAAATAAATAATATTGATCCTAAAGATCCAAATCTTTTAAAAAATAGGCCAGTTTTTCAACGAGTAATTGTTATATCCGCTGGAGTATTCGCTAACTTAATTCTTGCCTATACTATTTTGATTGTAAATGTAACTACAATTGGAATTCCATTTGATCCTGAGCCGGGTATTTTAGTTTTGGCTACTCAACCCGAGAAGCCTGCTTCTCTTGCTGGATTACAAGCAGGTGATAAAATCTTAAAAATTGAAAACAATACTTTAGGAGTCGGCGATCATGCAGTTTCTGCTTTAGTAAAAGAGATTCAAAATGGATCAGACAACCCAATTTCGATAACAATTGATAGAGATGGAGTTCTGAAAGAGTTTACTTTGGTACCAAAAAATATAGATGGAAAGGGAACAATAGGAGCTCAATTACAACCTAATATAAAAAAAGAAACTAAAAAGACAAAAAACGTTTTCGAACTTTTTAAATACACTAATAATGAGTTTTTATCACTTTTGTTAAAAACTATTCAAGGTTATAAAGGATTAATAACAAATTTCTCCTCAACAGCTCAACAATTAAGTGGGCCTGTCAAAATCGTTGAAATCGGCGCTCAATTATCTCAACAAGGTGGGACAGGTATACTTTTATTTGCGGCTTTAATTTCCATTAACTTAGCAGTACTCAATTCATTACCTTTACCATTATTAGATGGTGGACAACTTGTTTTCACTTTAATTGAAGGGTTTAGGGGGAAACCTGTTCCAGTCAAGGTACAAATGGTTGTCACTCAGTCAAGTTTTTTTCTTTTAGTTGGACTAAGTGTCCTGCTTATTATTAGAGATACTAGTCAACTTTTAATCGTTCAAAGATTATTAAACCAATAAATAAATTTTAAAAACTGTTCTCCAAGCTGTTAATATATTATTTAGTTTAAAAATTATATACAATGGCAAAAAAGTCCATGATTGCTAGAGAGGTTAAACGCAAGAAGCTTGTGAAGAAATATGCTGCTAAAAGGAAGTTATTATTAGATGAATTTAATGCCGCAAAAGATCCAATGGAAAGGTTAGAAATTCATAGAAAGATTCAAGGTCTACCAAGAAACTCTGCTCCAAATAGAGTAAGAAATAGGTGTTGGGCAACTGGTAAGCCCAGGGGAGTATATAGAGATTTTGGTCTTTGCAGAAATCAGTTAAGGCAAAGAGCTCATAACGGTGAACTTCCTGGGGTAGTAAAGTCAAGTTGGTAGTATAAGTTTTAAATTAAAATTCATTTTGGACTTTTTTAAATATTTTTATAGCTAATCTAAATAATTTACTCAATATGTCCCTATTAAATGTAAGAATAAATTATGTATAGATTTATAATTTAAAAAGTGGAAGGACAAAATAAGTCGATCACGTTTGACGGACGAGAGATACGACTAACTACAGGACTATATGCTCCTCAAGCAAGTGGATCAGTAATGATTGAGTGTGGTGATACCTCACTATTAGTTACAGCAACAAAAACTATTAAAAAAGAAGCATCAGACTTTCTCCCCCTGATATGTGACTATGAGGAAAAACTTTATGCTGCGGGGAGAATTCCAGGTGGGTTCATGAGGAGAGAAGGTCGCCCACCAGAAAGAGCGACTTTAATTTCAAGATTAATTGATAGGCCAATGAGGCCACTTTTCCCCACATGGATGAGGGATGAGATTCAAATAGTTGCATCATGCCTTTCTCTAGATGAAAGAGTTCCAGCAGATGTTTTAGCTGTTACTGGAGCTTCAATAGCCACTTTACTTGGTGAAATTCCATTTTATGGGCCAATGGCTGCGGTAAGAGTTGGGCTTATAGGGGATGACTTCATCTTAAATCCAAGCTACAGAGAGATTGAAAAAGGAGATTTAGACATTGTTGTTGCAGGGACACCAGACGGCATAGTCATGATTGAAGCAGGTGCAAATCAGTTATCAGAGCAAGATACAATCGAAGCTATAGATTTTGGATATGAGGCTGTAACTGAACTTATTAAATCTCAAGAAGATTTACTAAAAGATTTAGGAATAAAACAACTCAAACCATCAGATCCCGAAGAGGATAAAACATTATCTTCTTATTTGGAAAAAAATTGTAGTAAAGCTATTGATTTGGTTCTTAAGAAATTTGATCAATCAAAAGATGAGAGGGATCTTGAACTCGAAAAAATTAAAACTGAAACTCAAAGCAAAATTGATTCTCTTAAAGATGACAATCAAGTAAAAGTTATAACCTCAGAAAATGAAAAATTAATTCATTCTGACTTTAAAAAACTTACAAAAAAATTAATGAGGTCCCAAATCATTAATGATGGCAAAAGAGTTGATGGAAGAGAACTTGATGAAGTTAGAAAGATAACAGCCTCTGCGGGAATTCTTCCAAAAAGAGTTCATGGCTCTGCGCTTTTTCAAAGAGGTCTAACCCAAGTCTTATCTACTACGACACTTGGTACACCCAGTGATGCTCAAGAGATGGATGACTTAAATCCAAGTACTGAAAAAACATATTTGCATCACTATAACTTTCCTCCTTATTCGGTTGGTGAAACTAGGCCTATGAGGACTCCTGGAAGGAGAGAAATTGGACATGGAGCACTTGCAGAAAGGGCAATAATTCCTGTTCTACCTGGCAAAGAGACATTTCCATACGTTTTAAGAGTTGTGAGTGAAGTTTTAAGCTCTAATGGTTCTACTTCAATGGGGTCTGTTTGTGGAAGCACCCTCTCATTATTAGATGCAGGGGTTCCTTTAAAAGCTCCTGTAAGCGGTACTGCTATGGGTTTAATCAAAGAAGGTAAAGAAGTTCGAATACTCACAGATATTCAAGGAATAGAGGATTTTCTTGGAGATATGGACTTTAAAGTTGCAGGTACTGATAAGGGTATAACAGCTTTACAAATGGATATGAAAATTACAGGTTTGCCTGTCTCTATCATTTCTGATGCAATTAAAAAAGCTCGTCCTGCAAGATTACATATTTTAGAAAAGATGCAAGAGGCAATAGATAAGCCCCAAGAATCTCTTTCTCCTCATGCCCCTCGACTTTTAAGCTTTAGAATTGATCCTGAGCTTATAGGAACAGTTATTGGACCTGGAGGAAGAACTATCAAAGGGATTACTGAAAGAACCAATACAAAAATAGATATAGAGGATGGAGGAATTGTTACAATAGCTTCTCATGATGGAGCTGCAGCAGAAGAAGCTCAAAAGATAATTGAGGGTTTAACACGCAAGGTTCATGAGGGTGAGATCTTCTCTGGTGTTGTAACGCGAATAATTCCTATAGGTGCTTTCGTAGAAATATTGCCTGGCAAAGAAGGGATGGTTCACATATCTCAATTATCTGAAGCTAGAGTTGAGAGAGTAGAAGATGTAGTAAGACAAGGAGATGAAGTGACTGTAAGGGTTAGAGAAATAGACAGTAGGGGAAGAATTAACCTTACCTTGAGAGGGGTAGGACAAAATAATGGGATGTCTTATCCCGAGCCAACTCCCACACCAGTTGCACCGCTTAATTAAATATTAAAGGGGATAAAAGCCATTCATCTGAATAATTTTCTTTATTTCAAGGCAAACTTTCCCGTGTGTTCTCTTATTATTAGTGGCAACTATAATACCTCCTTGTTCAAAATAAGATTTACCATAGGATAATTCTTGATTATCTAAATTTGTAATTGCTCCACCAGCTGCTTTAAGAATAGACTCTGGGGCGGCAAAATCCCAATCTTTTGGTGAACTTTTACCCGGCAAACTAAGACATATATAAATATCACTGTCTCCCCGAACTATAGATGCTATTTTGCAGCCAATACTGCCCATTATTTCTACTTTGCCAAAATTAATTTTTTGAATTAACTTTTTCAAAGTTTCATTCCCATGATTTTTACTTGTTACTAAAGTCATTTCATGAAGATTTCTATTTTTTAAAAGAATGGGTTCATATTTTGATCCATCTCTTTTTTCGCACCATGTTTTTTTTCCATCTGTAATCCATAATTGATTCTTGTCAGGAATCAAAACAAACCCAATATAAGGTTTTTGTTTAAAGTTCAATGCCAAATGCATTGCATAGTTGCCTGTTCCTTGAATGAAATCCTTCGTTCCATCAAGAGGATCAAGAACCCAAATCCAGTCAGTCTTACTATCAAAAATTTTTGAAGAAATTTTTACATTTTCTTCACTCAAAATATCCCAGTTAATATTTATATATTTTTCATTTATTCTTTTAATAATTAATTCATTAACTTTTAAATCTGCCAAAGTAACAGGATCGTTTTCATTATTATTTTTGAGTATATTTATCTTATCATCTGGATTTTCTAACAATTTAGAGTAATAAAGCAAAATATCAGCTGCTTGCCAGCTGAAAATTCTTATATCATCGATAAGATTATTAATATTAATTCCAGACGGTAATTCAATCATTAAATGAATAATAATTCTTTATTATCACATAGAAAGGAGGAGCCGGAAAACGGTATTTTATATCTAGTTGGCACTCCGATTGGGAATTTAAATGACATCTCCAAAAGAGCATTAAATATTCTACAAAATGTTTCTTTAGTTGCTTGTGAAGATACAAGACAAACAAAAAAAATAATGAACAAATTCAATATTTCAAATAAACTTATAAGTTTTAATAAACATAATTCTTTGATGAAAATTCCAAAAATAGTAAAAGATCTCAAAGAAGGGAAATCAATTGCCATTGTAAGTGATGCTGGCATGCCAGGGATTTGTGATCCAGGGGAAGATATTACTAGATGCGTAAAATCTGAAGGTATAGATATAGTTTGTATTCCAGGAGCATGCGCTGCGATAACAGCGCTTGTTTCAAGTGGACTACCCTCCTCTAGTTTTGTATTTGAAGGTTTTCTGCCTAAAAAGAAAATTGATAGAGAAAGAATTCTTTTAGAGATTAGTAAAAATGAAAAAACAACTATATTGTATGAATCACCTAAGAGACTCAGGGAATTACTAAAAGAATTACTTGAATTCTGTGGAGGAGATAGAGAAATCATCGTAGCCAGAGAACTAACAAAGAAATTTGAAGAACATGTTGGTAATAATATTAATAACGTTATAGAATTTTTCAGAGATAAAAATATTATCGGTGAAATAACAATCGTTATAAAAGGCATTAAAAAACAAGATTTAAATATTGATAAATGCAGGATGAAACAAGATCTCAAAGATTTAATTAATGCAGGCTTAAGCTTGTCTGCAGCATCTAAATACTTAGCGAAGAAAAATGGAGTAAAGAAAAGCGAAATTTATAATTTGATTTAAGATTTAAATTAAAGCACCATTTATATGAGTTTCTTAATTAAAAAGTTATTCCTAACAATAATTTTCAACTCTTGTTTATTTCTAGCCTTATTAATTGGGATACAGAATAGTTCTAATAAAAGAAAAGTAGACTTTTTAATAGAAGAAACCATTGAACTCCCAATTAGCTTTATAGTGGGGTCTAGTTTTATATTAGGTTCTGTTTTAGGCAGTTTTATTGTTTTAAATAAGGATGAATAAAAATACTCATAGAGCTATTAGATTTTCAGCGCATACGATTCTTGTAATTCCCTTCCTAATCAAAGCAGGTGCTGAGATTCTAAATACATCAGTATTGGGGACTTTAAGTACCTTTTGCTCCTTATTGCAAGATCTTTTAGCAAGATTTAAATCAAAAAATATTTCTATAGTTTTTCTATTCAAATCATCAATAGGCAGGAAGCTCCATTGTGCAAAATCTCTTAATAGTTTTATTTCTAACTCAATTTTCTTATCGACAACCATATAGACAACTTTAGGTAAATCTACCTCAGATATAGGAACTGAAGATAATTCCTTTCTAGATGAATCATCATCCATCTCATAATCTAAAGGCGCAATTTCAAAGAAAGAATCTTTTGGTGCAAAGTTTGAAGAAGTTATATCATTTGAAACTTTATGATTTTTAAAATCATCTTTAAAATCTTTATTATCAAAATTTGTTTTTAATAAACCGTTAGTTTGATTTTTATTAGTCTTAGATTGTTCTTTTAAGGTTTTACTTTTATTGATTAACTCCTTATATTTTAATTCTCCAAGATTTTTTTTCAAATTTCTTATAATTGTAGGGATAGTACAAGTAAAATTTTCTGATAAGACATCAATCGCTATACCAGATTTAAAACTTTTCACTATTTCTTCTTTTTGTTTTTCAGTAAGTCTTTTGGTCAAGATTTAAAGTGTATTATTATTTAATATTAAGTTATTTCTTAATGAAAGAAAATAAAAATATATATATTTACTAAATCATAAAAAGAATTTACTTAGTTTGTTTAGGCTGATAGCGTCGGATATAATAAAAAAATGCTTCCTTAGCTCAGCTGGATAGAGCAACTGCCTTCTAAGCAGTGGGCCGCAGGTTCGAATCCTGCAGGAAGCGTTAGTAATGAAAAAAAATTAATAAATGAGAGAGATAAAGCTTTATTTTTCTAAAGAAAAAAATCTTGAAGATTATGGTTTTATTTTTTTTATACTGGGAATATTTTTTTTGCCCTCAACATTAGTAATTGGAATTTTACTATTATTACCAGCATTTATCATTGCAAGTCTTTCAGGGAATAAATCATTTTTCAAAGATTACTGGAATCTTCCTTTTTTGATATTCGGATCATTAATTTTAATAAGCGCAATTTCTCAAAATTATCTCTTAACTAATAAATACAGTGCAATTTGGGATACTAAATTATCATTAATTGGGTTAGCCAACTGGATTCCTTTCATTTGGGTTTTTTGGGCATCCCAGCCCTACCTTAATACAAATTCAAAGAGAAGATCTTTTTCATTGATTTTGGTCGCAGGAACTTTCCCTGTATTAATTACTGGTTTTGGTCAATATTTTTTAAATTGGACTGGCCCATTTCAAGCTCTAAATGGGCTTATTATTTGGTATCAAAGACCCATAGAAAATCCAGGAGGATTGAGTGGTTTATTTAGCAGCCAAAACTATGCAGCATCTTGGCTGAATTTTGTTTGGCCATTTTGCATTGCATTATTTATTGAAAAAGGGAATAATTTTTTTAAAAAGACAGCTACTTTGAGTTTTCTTATATCAACAGGTTTAGCTGCATTTTTAACTTTTTCTAGGAATGCCTGGCTTGGATTATTTACTTCAATGCCGATAGTTTTAGGCAAGAAAGGATTTAAATTTTTTTTACCATTAATAACAACAATATTAATTTTATTCTTTTTATTTTCTCCAATCTTTGAAGGGGAATTGCAAAATAGTTTAAGAAATTTATTACCTGGGAAAATATTATTAGAATTTTCCAATGAAGGATATGAGGGGCTAGATGCTACGAGAATGGAAATTTATAAAAGTGCACTTGAAATTATTAAAGAAAATCCTTTTTTTGGGATTGGAGCGGGATCTTTTACAGAAATATTTTTTTTAAATACAAATTTTTGGAAGGGCCATTCACACAATCTTCTGTTTGAATTATCTATTAGTTACGGAATTCCTGCGACTATTATATTTTTTATGAGCACTTTAAATCTTCTTTATTTCTCAAGTAAGAAAATCTTTTCCGGTAAAATGAAAATAGATTTTCCATATATAGATAGAGCATTTTGGACCGCTTTATTCTTTTTTCTTATTTCTCAACTAGCTGATGTTCAATACTTTGATGGAAAAATAAGCTTGATTACATGGATCTTAATGGCAGGTCTAAAAAATATAATTTTGGATAAGAATTATAGATTTTCAGTTTAAAGATGAGAATTATTAGTTTTTCTTTAAAAAATAGTTATTTAAAAATTATTTTTATAATTTTTTTAAGCTTAGTAATTGATAATTTATTTTTTTTACAAATTAATAATCCTCCTCCTTGGGATCAAGGTTATCATCTAAGCAATGTTTTTAAAATGTACAACATTTTAGAAGATCAAGGTATAAATATTTCAGAAAAATTCAACCAATTATTAAATGTAACTGATAACTATAGAGGCCCTTTAACATATTTTTTTACATCCATATTTTTGAAGATTTTCAATAATACTTACCAATTTGCTTACTTATCTAATCAAATCTTCAATATTATCTGCATTGTTTCAATATTTAACCTTAGCAAATTATTAAAGAATGAATCTACAGGTATTTGGGCTGCATTAATTTTCACCTTTAGTTCAATAGTAATCAATCAACGTTCAGATTACTTAATAGACCTTTCACTTGCATCATTCAGTACACTTGGCTTTTTGTTTTTCACAAAGTGGTATTTGGATAAAACAAAGTGCAGTTTTTATTCTTCATTATCGGGCGCTACATTAGGTTTAATATTTTTAACAAGGCCTACCGGAATAGTAATATTTTTTCTTTCATTTTTATGTTTAGTATTCAAATTATTTAAGCGAAAATTTAATTTAAATTATGGCTTACTAGAAATCATAATGTTTTTTACAGCATTTATAGTTGTAATTTTTCCTTGGTTTTCTAGAAACTGGCTTACCATTATTACATCTACTATAAATGCCTGGAACTGGGGGGTTAATTATCAAGATGGTCTTGAATTTTATTCAATTGAGAGTTGGGTATTTTATCTAAAAAAGTTACCCTTAATTTTTGGCCCATTTAATTTCTCAATTTTTTCAATTATATTTTTAATAGAGAAGATATTTCAGAATAATCTATTAAATTTCAAAATTAAATCATTAACTAAGTTAAATTTATGGTTCCTAATTTATATTTTTAATTGTTATTTAATTATAAGTTTTATGTCTACCAAAGACATTAGATTTGTTATGCCTATTTTCCCGATACTGTGTATATATCCCGCAATATTTTTAGATTCACCAGATTTTAAAATTTTTTCCAAAAAAACTAAAAAAATAATTCTTATAATATCAATTATTATTTCTCTATTTTTCACTGAAAGCAAACTTTTTTTAAATAACTCAAATATTTACTCTACATATAAGTGGCCTCACGCCGAAATTATGAATGAAATAAAGAAAGTAAATAGCAATCTCGTATCAACCTTAGCTATATTACCCGATACTAAAGAAATAAATACTTTTAGCCTTGAAGCAGAAGCTTCAAGGCAAGGAGGACATGTTGCAGTTAGGCAGGTAATTAGTAATAAAGGGACATATAAAGAAGATTTAGAATTTTTTGACTGGTTTCTTGTAAAAACGGGCTCTCAGGGAGTAATGACTAACGAAGCAAAGAATTTACTTAATAAATATTTGTTAGACAGCCCTTCATTTATAATTCAAAAAGAATGGTCTTTGCCAGACAAAAGCAAAGTTTCTCTTTTAAGAAGAAAATCATTAAATACTTATTTGCAAAAGAATGATTGTAAATATAGTTCATCAAAATTAGATATAAAAAAAATCCCAGAGGGAATAAGATTGAGACTAATAGAGAAAGGAAAATTAATAGAATCTTCTAGTGTTTTAATAGATTTTTTTAGTGAAAATTATAAAACTTCCACAAATATTTCATTAGCAAACGATTCTTTTCATAGAAACTTCGACAAAGAAAGTTGTTATTTTTTAACTCAAGATATACCAATGGATTTTTTAGAAAATAATAAAAAGGAATTTAATATTAAAGCGAGACTATTAGATAAAAACGGAAAAATAAAACATTTAAATTTAGATAATGAAAAACTGTTTGTCGGAAATTCTCAAGAAAATGGGAGTCTTATAAAAATGGCTAATAAGATTTCAAAAGTTGAATTATTAGGTAATTTCTTAAAGCAAGGAGAATTTGAAAAACTTTTTAATTTAGTTAGAATTATAAATCAAAGCGATCCTGAACAAAAATATCTCAAAAATGCTGAAAAAATATATTCTCAAAGGTTTCTAGATAATAAAAATGTAAAGGATTTATATAATGTTCTAATATGTCAAATTCTCCAAAGGAAAGTTGATAGTGCAGAAAAAACAATAAATCTAATATTAGAAGCTGATTTTTCTAATGGAAATGCACAATTGGTCAAATCGATCATAAATATTTACTTGCTAGATAAAAAAGATGCAAGATTTTCTCTAAATAAAGCAAAAATGTATGACAAGTCTGAAGAAAGTACTGAAATTCTAAAAATTATTGAGGGTTTAACTTATTTAATAGAGCTAAAATTTAATGACGGATTTAAGCTACTAACATAATAGAAAAATAAAGTTCTATTATAAATATCGCTTTAATAAATTAAAATTAATTTAGGTATAAATTTTTAATGAATATAAAAGATTCAAATATAGCTATTGTTCACGATTGGTTTCTGAAAAAATCATTTGGAGGTGCTGAAAAAGTCTCATTTATTTTAAATAAATTTTTACAAGAAAGATATTCAGCTCCCGATATTTTCTCCCTAACATCAAATATTGAAAGTTCAGAAATAAAATCTTTACAAAACAACAAAATACAAACAAGTTTTATTCAATCATTACCATTCGGCAAAACAAATGTTCAAAGCTATCTGCCTTTCCTTCCTTATGCAGTAGAGCAATTAGACCTAAGAAAATATGATTTAATTATTAGTTCAAGTCATGCATTTGCAAAAGGGATACTAACTTCTCCAGATCAATTACATATTAGTTATGTGCATACGCCAATGCGATATGCCTGGGATCAGATGTACACATATTTAGAGAAATCTACATTATCAAAATTGGGATTTGAATTTCCAATAAGATTAATGCTTTATAAATTAAGAGAATGGGATTTTTATAGCTCTCAGAGACTGGATTATATAATTTCGAATTCCAATTTTACTTCAAATAGAATAAAAAAATACTGGGGTTTAGATTCTGAAGTAATACATCCTCCCGTTGACATTAAAAGATTCAATTATGAAAATACAAGAGGAGACTTCTATTTAAGTTTAAACAGATTAGTTCCTAATAAAAGAGTTGATTTATTGATTAAGGCTTTTAACAAATTAAATCTTCCTCTAATAATTATTGGCGATGGGCCCGAAAGATTGAAACTAGAAAAAATTTCAAATTCAAATATAAAATTCCTTAGAAAAATTTCTGATAGACAAGTTGAAAAATATATGTCAAGATGTAAAGCATTTGTTTATGCTGGAATAGAAGATTTTGGAATTGCACCTGTAGAAGCAATGGCATCAGGTGCACCAGTAATAGCCTATGGTAAAGGAGGAATTTTAGATACTGTACATTGCTTAAATAAACAAAACAAAGAAAAAGTTGCAAATGGATTACTTTTTAAGAAACAGACATCCCAAGAAATTTTTGATACTATCAGTTGGTTCGAAGATAAAAAATTATGGAGAAAATTTAAACCTGAAATTCTGCATGAATATTCACAAAACTTTAGCATTGAAAAATTCATTAAAAAAATCGATTTTTCTATAAATAAAGCTTGGGAAAAATTTAATAAAAAAATTTAAATTGATTCAAAGTTGCATTAAAAAATTAATAAATTAATCAATAACTTATGATTAAAAATTACAGCACAAACAGATCCTTAAATTTTTACACGTTATTGAAAAAAATTTTTGATTTATTATTTTCTTTATTATTTTTAATATTTAGTCTTCCATTATTTCTAATAATTTCATTGCTTATTAAGCTAAGTTCTAGAGGGCCGATATTTTTTTTGCAAGAAAGGATTGGGAAAAACAATATCCCATTTAAGTGTATAAAGTTTAGAACTATGAATCCTGAGGCAAACGATATTTTGAAAAATATACTAATGAAAGATAAAAATCTAAAAAAGGAATTTGAAGAAACTCACAAGTTAAAAAATGACCCCAGGATAACATTTATTGGCAAATTGCTAAGAAAAACAAGCCTAGATGAATTACCACAATTTATAAATGTTATAAAGGGTGAAATGAGCATTGTTGGGCCAAGACCAATAGTAAAAGATGAAAAAAAGAAGTATGGGAAAAATCTAAAAAAAGTATTAACAATAAAGCCTGGGATAACAGGTTTATGGCAAGTTAGCGGTAGAAATAATCTTACTTATAAAAAAAGAGTAATGTTAGATCTTAATTATGTAAGAAATCATAATTTACCTATGGATATAAATATCTTAATAAGAACTTTTGGCGTTATTTTGTTTCCGTTAGACAGAGGTGCTTACTAAAAATAGTTTAGGAACAATATTAAAACTGAACATCAAAAAAAAAAAAAACTTTTAATTGTGTTTGCATATAAATATGTCTAGTGAAACAATCCGATTAGTTAGAAGGCTTCTTAAAAAACTTTCTTTCAAAACAAGAAGATCCTTATTGACTCTGCTACCAATTGCAATAATTACTGGATTTATTGATCTTGTTGTGGTGGCTCTAGTTTCAAGAGTGTTTTCGGCAGTTGTTGGTCAAGAGAATAAACCCCCAATACCTTTTTCAGATCTTATAACAACCGATCCATTAACGAAAGCTCTTTTACTCATTTCAGCTTATGTTCTTCTTAACTGGCTTGCATCTTTTTCCAAGATCCTTCTCAGAGCTAAACAAGAACGCTTAAGAGCCTCTGTCTTTTTAGAATTATCAAATATCGCACAAAAAAATGTCTTAACGCAAAACTATGAATTTTTCCTAACTGATAATAGCGAAGATTTATCTTCAAAGATTTTACTTAACATATCTAGAGTTTCTGAAAAGTTAATTAGACCAATACTTCAAATAGTTAGTGGTTTTTTTATAGTTACTTTTATCTTTATAGCAATTCTAAGTTTCGCAAAAATTACTGCACTTTATTTGATGATAAGTCTTGTAATAAGTTACTTAGGAATATCTCTACTAGTAACTCCTTTTATTAGAAAAGCAACTAAAGAGAGAATAAATTTAGAATCAGAGATTAACAAGGTAATGACAGAATCAATAAGAACAATAGTTGATGTTCATTTGTCTGGCTCAGAGAGATTTTTTCAGGAAAGGCATCACAAAGCAGGAAAAGTTGCATTCCCATTTCTTTGGAAAGCAGAAACTTATCCAGAGTTGCCAAGAACTCTTATAGAACCTTTAGGTATTACCCTTATTTTCTCAATTGGGCTTTTTCCTCTTTTTTCAAAAAATAGTCCTACAAATTTACTAGAAATAGTTCCATTTTTAGCTACTATTGCCGTTGCATCATTAAAATTAACACCTCCTTTACAGGATCTTTTCAGAGGAATAACAGATTTAAGAGCTGGCATACCAGATGTTAAAGAGGCATTAAGCATAATTGAACTCAAAGAGCAAAGAAAGTATTTAAAGCAAGTAACTAAAACTTACCAAAATAAATTAGAAATACCTAAACAAAATATTATTTTAGAAAATCTGTCTTATAAATATCCTGATAGCGATAGTTATGCTTTAAAAAATATAAATATAAAAATACCAATTGGCCAGAAAATTGCTTTTATTGGAAAAACAGGTAGTGGGAAAACAACTACCGCGAATCAAATACTTTGTCTTCTAAGACCAACCTCAGGCAATTTACTTATTGATAATAAACCAGTTGAATTTTCAGATATACAAAAATGGCAATCTTTATGTTCTTATGTTCCACAATCAATTAATTTATTAAATGGAGATATATTGTCCAATATTGCTTATGGTTTAAATAAACATGAAATTGATGAAAATAAAGTTTGGGAATCAATAAAAGCCGCCCAAATAGACGAATTAATAAATAGTTTCCCAGAAAAACTCAAAACTAAAGTTGGTGAAAATGGGATAAGACTTTCAGGTGGGCAAAGGCAAAGAATAGCCATTGCAAGAGCATTTTACAGAAATACAAAAATCATAGTAATGGATGAAGCGACAAGTGCTTTAGATAACAAAACTGAATCCAACCTAATAAAAGCAATAAGTAACTTAAATAAAGATTTTACTTTTATTTTTATAGCACATAGAATTTCTACCATTAAAGAATGTGATTGTATTTATGAGTTTAAAAATGGAGAAGTGGCTGCATTTGGTAAATATGATGAATTATTATATAGATCACAAAGTTTTAGAGAAATTGTAAAAAATGATTCAAGTTATTTTTAAATATTTTAATCTCTTTAAATAAACAAACGGTAATAATAATAAAGACTTAATTAAATAAAAAATTATTTTTTGTTTGTTTAATTTCCTTTCGCGAAACCATTTAAAAATAAAACTAATGTAACTAATATTTTTTTTATTTATTCTAAAACTCACAAGATGCGAACTTATAAGATATTTTGCATATATTAAATCATTATTTCTATAAACATCACAAATTCTTGCAGGAAAGCTCTCAATATTTGTATTATCTATTGATGCTGCAAGATATAGAATTCTACAACAATCTCTTTTATCTAATCCATTATCAAAACTATTTTTTACCAAATAAGGTGTATCTTTCCATATAGTTGAAATGAAATTCATAGATTTTCTAGAGCCTCCAAAAAATATATCGTATATTCTATTTGGGTAATAGGATCTACCAAAATTGAGGTTAAATAAACTCCCATTTGATAAGATCTTTTTTAATGGAAAAATTTTGATTGGATGAATAAAAATAGAATCAAATCTACATCTAAATACCAGGTCAAAATTTAATTTACTTTTTTCTAACAATTCAAAAGATTTATATAAGGTATATATTTGAGGTAATGAATTCACAGTTCCAAAATCAAACTTTTTAGAATAAAAAATTTCTCGATATTCTTCTTTTAGTGTTTTTTTAAACTCACTAAAACTCTCAAAGCCAAAATCTAAGAGATTATAATCCTTAAATAAAAAATTAATTTTTTCATCAACATTTTCAACTTTCTGTAATTCAGGGAGGTTATTATTGTGATTTAAAGATTTACCCATTTCTTTCCAGGTATATGCAAATATTGTGTAATCTAAATCTTTAGTTAAATTTAATAAGCTTTTTTTAAACAAGTCAACTTCTACTTCTCTTAATTGACCAGAGAATAAAAAAGCAATTTTCATTTAACTTTATTTGAATAAATGAATTTTTCTATTGGTACAGCCTTATCATCAATGTAGGATAAATCCTTGCCCCATGGTTTTCCAAAATATAATTCATCATATGGGATATCATTTTTAAATAACCAATTAGTCAGAATTGAAGATGTATGCTTGTTTATTAAGCCAATATTTCCATTGAAAGATCTCATATTTCTTGATGTATATAATATTATATAAGTGCCTATAGAATTTTCAAATCTTAATTTTTCACAAACTTCCTCTACTGGCATGCATTTAGAATAATCGCCATTAACAGGCTTTCCGCAAAATGTACCATCAATATCTACAACAATAGTTTTTCTCTGATGACCATTAAAATCATTTTCTGAAAGAAGCTCATTTAAAGAAATATCAAAAGTCTTCAATAATTCAGAACATGTCCCATATATCATTACATGATTACATTTGATAGGATAAATTCTCTTATTTTTTGTAATTGCATAATCGTAAAATGGAGCTATAAAAAACTCATTAAGTGAATTAATTTTAATTTCTTTTAAATATTGATTTGCAAGTTTATAAAATTCTTCCGCATCTTTAAATAAATAAGTACCTACAGAACAATTATTTGATATTCTTTCTTTCTCTTTAACTTGAATTATTAAATCATTTTTGATCTTAATAAATGACCAATTTTGACCTTCAGAATTAAAATATGGAATGATTCCAAAAACATTTTTTTTAAAAATATTTTTTATATTTTCATATTGTAATTTGTAAGAAGTATCACAATTGTGTATTAAAATTTCTCCTTTTATTTTAAAAAAATTTATCGCATTTAAAGATGTCAATAACTGACCATTGAGATATTCATCAAGTTCCAACCAAGAAATATTAATTTGTGGATAAATTAAATTAATTTTTTTTAAAAGCAATTTTTTTACTTTGTCTTTCTTTAAAGTAACTATATAGAGATTATCTTTTAGCTTAAAATCAAAAGATTTTAAACTCCATATAAGTAATTCTATACCTTTTACTTTTATAAGCGGTTTTGGAGGTTTGATACTTTCTTTAAGAAATCTAGAACCTAATCCTGCCGCAGTAATAAGATAGTTCATACTTGTATTATAAATTGTCTTATATCAATATTATTAAAAACTATACTTCCTAGTATTGCCAAACATAAAAAACGGTCTTGATCTTCTTCATGAAGTGGCAACATAGAAAAAAATAAACTTGCTGTCAAATTCCTCAAAAGATTATCATCTATATTTTTTTTTATAAGAATTTGATCAAATAATTTATTTACTAACTTATATTCGGAAGGAGCATAAATACTAAGTTCAACATTATTTTTATTGATTTTAATTGAATATAATTTATTAACTACCGAGTCATAAAGATACCTATAAGAATGATTTAATTTTGCCAAGTCATAATTAGGATCTACTAAACCAAAAATATTTCTTTTTTTATCCCAATATGCCTTTGGGTCAATTAATTTAATGCAACCTGAAATCTGATCTACAAGAATATTATTAAAGCACAGGTCACCATGTCCGATATATTGTTTTAAATTTTGCTCATATCCTTTTAAAAATTTACCAAGACTTTCAACAGTTGAATATAAATTTCCAGTATGAAATATATTATTTACATATATTCCATCATTAAGTATTTTTTTGAGATGAAAATTTTCTGAATTTTTAATAAAATTTATTGCCATCTCAAATCTTTTTAAAAGCTTAGAAGAATAAAGCCAAGAGGCATCACCTTCAATTTTATATATTTCTTCTAGATAAAAAGATTTATAAATATTTTTTATAGAGTTAATAATTCTAATCCAAGAATTTGGGCCAATATTTTTGAATAAAAAAATTTCAGATAGATTTGGGTAAGGTATGAATTCCATTTCTATATTATTGATTTTTTCTTTTATTTTTTTTTGAGAATATATATATGGGAAAAAGTTTTTAAAATTATTGGATAAACTTTTATAAAATAAATATTCACTTTGAATTTTTTCAAAATCACTTGAAGATTTTAAAATTCTATTATTTTCTTCTAGAAAAAAAATATTATTGAAAAATCTACTCGTCATTGAGGTTAATTTACTGTCGATATAAGTTGCTTCATGTCCTATATCAAGCCATTTTTCGAAAACTATTTTATAATGATATTTTTTTATTAAAATCTTGGCCAAAGATAAAATATCTGCCCTTTTATTCGTCTCTAGTTCTTTAATAGAATTGTCCAAATCAAATTTGTCCGCAACTAATCTTCCGGTACATGGATGTGAAATTATTCCATAGGAATCAATATCATTTTTAAAATGAAATACCAATTTTTCCGAATCCGTTTTACTTATTGATGACCAATTCTCTTTAGGAATTTGTTTTGAACCAAAGTAACAACATTTTTCACTCATAATGGGTAGTTCTGGAATTGTTGTAATTGGTATAACAGAAATTCTTTTCTCCTTAATTTTTTTAATTGCTTTAGATATAGAATCTAGAACATTTTCAGTATTCCCTACCTCTATGAATTTTGCTTTCTGAAAAGGTAAAAATTTTGCGAATTTAATATTTAATTTTGAGACAGCTATGTATATTGGAATTGGATATTTCAGATTTAAATTTTTTATAATTTTGTCAAATGCCAAAGAATTTCCTATATTAAAAAAATATTCTTGCGATTTAAAATTATAATTGGGTAAATTAACTTTTCCTGCAAGAACTAAAATAGCTAAATTATCTTTTTGAGGATTGTTATTTTGCATTAATTTCGCTTATATTTTCTATAAAGTTGTGAGTAAGAATTTTTCATTTTTGCTATTGTAAATAAATTCCTATGCGTAAAAAATGCATTACTTGAAATTTTTAATTTTATATCATTATTCTTCATAATTCTTTCGATACAATTACATGCCTCATTTATATCTCCAAGTTTATAGAAAAAACCAGAATAATTATCTTTAACCGTATCAATATTACCTGTAACTTTTGAAGCTACTATAGGTAATCCAATAGACATTGCTTCTAAAATACTAATAGGATGACCCTCATATAAAGAGGTTGATAGAAACAAATCTGACTCATAAAGATATTTAAAGACATCTTTTTTATTTCCAAATAAATAAACATTTTCAATATTGCAAGATTTAAGAAAAATTTTTGCTTTATCAAAAAGATATCCATCTCCCAAAAGTATAAAATTATAAATTTTGAGTTTTTTTGCTATTTTAAAAATTTCAAAAATATTTTTTTGATCAACTAATCTGCAGATAGAAATTATATTCTTTTTTTGGTTTTTAATTCCAATTTTCAAATTATTTTTTTTTGAACCAAGATTTATTCTATGCATTTTTTTTGTGGAATTACTAATTATCCTGTTATTTTTACCAATAAAAATTTTTAAATTTATTGCTTGTATTTTTTCACTTAAAGAAACAAAAATTTTTTCTTCATCAAGCCAGCCAGTAGAATTTTCATAAAGTATGTATAAATATTTATTAATTCTATTCATACAATTAGTGTGTATGCCATGGAATGTATATATTAATGGTTTATTCAGAAATATTTTGATGATTCTAGCTATTAATCCTGCACCCTTTCCATGAGCATGAATAATATCAATTGAATTTTTTCTTGAAAATAATATCAATCTTATAATGTCAATGGGAAGTAATTTTCTTTCAGTAATTTCCAAATATTTTTTAAAATAAAAATCTTTATTTTTTGGGTATATTTTTGGCATCGCCAAATAAAAATCATATTCCTCCTTCAAAATATCTTTTAAAAGGAAAATATGAGATGGCCCACCCCCTGTTTTACTAGAAGCCGAAATTAATAAAATTTTTGTCTTTTCCGGATTCATAATTATCTAAAGTTTATTGATATCTCTCATAAACTTTTTTGCAAGTCGAATATGAATCTCTACAGCCGGAATCATATCTATATATTTAAATAATCCTGTTCTTCCTATAAATGTAATTGAAGATTTATTTTTAGATAATTCCTCATATAAAGAAAAAATTCTTTTTGAATCCTTTGTTTGAACCGGATAGTAGTACTCCCCTGGATTTAAGTTCATAGAGCAGGGCTTCTCATAGGTTATAGTTTTTGATTCTGATTTTATTTTTGGAGAATTAGGGAACAAATTCCATTGCGTTTTACGTGTATAAGGGGAATTATCTGTAAAGTTAACTACTGGTGAGTCAAGATCATTGCCTTCTTCTAATCTATTTTCAAATAAAATAGACCTATATGGTAATGCGCCAAACTGATAATTAAAATATTCATCAATTGGGATACTTAAAAAAGAATGAAAAAATTGGTTTTCCATCCCTTTAGAAAAAGGAGTATCTAAACTAATTTCAATATTTTTATGATCAAGCATTTTCTTAACCATTTCTGCATAACCATCTTTTGGTAGAGCTTGAAATTCGTCATTAAAATACCTACAATCATCGTTAGTTCTTACTGGAAGTCTTGCACCCACACTTATAGACAACTTCTTTGGATCAATTCCCCACATCTTTTTTGTATAAGGTCTGAAGAAAATATCCGCTAATTTATTTCCTACTGTTGTTTCAAATAATTCATCAGTATTTTTAGGAATAAAATTTTTAGTTCTAATATTATCAAGGAATTCTTTAACCGCTTCTTCAGTATAAAAAGATTTTCCAAATATATCTTCAATAGTTAATTTATTTACAGGAAGAGGGGTAGTTCTTCCATCTTGCAAAAGGGCTCTAACTTTATGCTCATATTTAACCCATTTAGTAAATTTACTTAAAAATTTTAAAGCCTCTGAATTTTTTCTGCAATGTAAAAGGTGTGGCCCGTATTTATGTATTCTTTCTTTTTTTTCATTAACAAAGTCAAATATGTTTCCTGCCACGTGATCTCTCTTTTCAAGAATTACTACTTTGAAGGAATTTTCTGCTAATATTCTGCCAATTGTGCTACCTGCAAGACCTGCCCCTACAATAAGTACCTTATCACTTTCAAAATTATACATAAGGTATAATATCAAAAATTATTTTAATAATAACAGATGAATAATCGGCTTATAATTGCTAGATATAACGAAGATCTGGAATGGCTAAAAAAGTATAATGATTTTGAAATAACAGTTTATAATAAAGGCGAAAATTTAAAAGAAAGTAAATTATTTCAAGTTATAAATTTAGCAAATAAAGGCAGAGAATCTCATACCTGGCTTTATCACATAGTTAATAATTATTATCATTTAAATGAAATTAATATTTTTCTTCAAGGGAGAATTGATGATTTAAATTGTATGGCTTATAAGAATCCAAACGAATATTTAAAGAAAATAAATAAATACGGATTTTCAGTAAGCAGATATGGCCTTCTAGGCCCCTTTCATTGGGAATGGAATGTAAACATAAATAAAGATATAAGATATAAAAAACAATGGGAAAACAATGAGATATCGAGATCTGATATAGGTTTTAGAAACTTTTCAAAAGAATTATTTCCTGAAATACCCTTATTTGTGGCGACTTCTTATGGTGGATGCTTTGCAGTAACAAAAGAAGCGATTCATTTAAATGATCTTCTTTTTTACAAAAAATTACTAAATACTTTAAGTAGGAGTAAAAATCCTATTGAAGGTCATTATATGGAAAGATTATGGTGTTATATATTCACAAGAAATAGACCTCTTATTGATTCTTGTTTAGATGTATTTAAAACAAAAATCGAGAAATTTAAAATATGGTAAATTGAAATTATTGGAATATTTAAAAATCTTTATATATATAAAATGATGGAAGATAATATTTTACCAGTAATTATGTGTGGAGGAACTGGCTCTAGACTATGGCCTTTATCTAGAAAAAGTTTTCCTAAACAATTCCTTTCTTTATACGATAAAAAATACTCTTTATTGCAAAATACACAATTAAGATTGCAAAAATTAAAAAATTTGGATAGCCCAATTTTAATTTGCAATGAAGAGCATAGATTTATTGTTGCAGAGCAAATGAGAGAAATAGAAATAACACCCTTTTCAATACTTTTAGAGCCTTTTGGAAGAAATACTGCTCCTACAATAACTTTAGCAGCATTGAAGGCTTTAGAATTGAAAGAAAATGAAGATCCTATAATTTTAGTTCTTTCCTCTGATCATATAATCAATAAAACAGAGAATTTTATAAAAGCGATAAAGGCAGGTCTTGGGTATGCAAAAAAAGATAGACTTGTAACTTTTGGTGTAATTCCAAGATCTCCGCATACTGGTTATGGTTACATAAAGTCAGAAAATCCTTTTGATTTAGAAAAAATAAAAGGTGAGAAAATTGTTGAATTTACTGAAAAACCAAACGCTGAATTAGCAGAAAAATTTATCCTTGACAAAAGATTTTCATGGAATAGTGGAATATTCATGTTTAAAGCAACAACGATTTTGAATGAATTTAAAAAATATGCTCCTTTAGTACTCGAACTTTGTAAAGAATCATTATCCAAGAGTAATTTTGACCTTGATTTTCAAAGATTGAATAAAGAGACATTTAAAAAATGTCCAAATATCTCAATAGATTATTCAGTAATGGAAAAATCTAATAAAGGCACTGTACTTCCTTTAGATGCTGGATGGAGTGATATTGGAAGTTGGGAATCTTTATGGGAAAATTCCGAAAAAGATAATAATGGGAATGTAGTGCAGGGTAGAGTGGTTAACCTATTTTCAAATAATTCTTTCTTAAGCAGTAATAGTAGGCTGCTGGTAGGTATAGGTTTACAAAATATAATTGCAGTTGAAACAAATGATGCAATTCTCATAACAAACAAATCAGAATCTCAAAAAGTAAAAGATATTGTAAAAAAATTAAAAGAACTAGAATTTTCTGAAGGAGAACAGCATTTGAAAATATTTAGACCATGGGGATTCTATACATCAATTGCCCAAGAATCTACATGGCAAGTAAAAATGATTCAAGTCAAACCTAATGGGAAATTATCTTTACAAATGCATCACCATAGATCTGAACATTGGGTAATAGTCAAAGGTAGAGCAAAAGTTGAATTAGAGAGTAAAATAGAATATTTAAATGAAAATGAAAGTATTTATATTCCTTTAGGTTCAAAACATAGATTAACTAATCCAGGAAAAATTCCGCTAGTATTAATAGAAGTACAAAGTGGTTCATATGTAGGGGAAGACGAT
>CABZNT010000008.1 GCA_902527105.1 uncultured Prochlorococcus sp.
AATTATTGACGCTAATCTAGATAGAGCTAGAGAAGGACTGAGAGTATTAGAGGATTGGGCTAGATTTGGTCTAGGCAAAGAAAAATATGTTGAAAAGATTAAAAATTTTAGACAAATTTTAGGAAAAAATCATTTAGAAGTTTATAAGCAATCTAGAAATCATATTGAGGACAAATGTAAAGGATTGACTCATCAAGAGCAAATCAACAGAAAAACTCCTGAGCAAATTATAAGTTCTAATTCAGCTCGGGTTCAAGAAGCATTACGAGTTATAGAAGAATTCTCAAGGCTAAAGAATCATGAGCTTTCAAAAATCGCTTCGGAAATTAGATATGAAATTTATAATATTGAAATTGACTTATTGAGTTTTAGCAAGTTTAAGAAGTCGGAGGAAATACTAAAAGAAAATGACTTATATGTAATCACAGATCAAAAAGACAATTTATTAGAAACAATAGAAGAGATTTTAATTGCAGGAGTAAGAATTATTCAATATAGATTTAAAACGGGCACTGATAAAGATCATCTTCAAGAAGCAATTCAGATTAAAAATCTATGTAAAAGATATAATGCTTTGTTTATTGTTAACGATAGAGTTGATATCGCTCTAGCATCTAATTCGGATGGAATTCATCTTGGACAAGACGATTTAGACTTAAAAACCGCGAGAAAACTATTAGGATACTCTAAAATTGTTGGTATAAGTGCAAATAATGCAATTGATATTTCAAATGCTCTTAAAGAGGGTTGTGATTACATTGGAATAGGACCAGTATTTGAAACCACAACAAAAAAGAATAAAAAACCTTTAGGTATTGAAAATATCAAAACATTGACAAAGGATTTAAATATTCCTTGGTTTGCTATTGGAGGAATCAAGTCAAATAATATTTCATCTTTAAAAAGAAATGGGTTTAAAAAAGTTGCTCTAGTTTCGCAATTAATGAATTCTGAACATCCTAAAGAAGAGGCTATTATGATTCTAAAAGAGTTGTCTCATGAAAATTAAGGTAAATGGAGAAGAAAAAAAATTAGAACTTGATCAAGAAAATGTTCTATTATCTACAGCTTTAAATTCGATGGGATATAAACCCAACACAATTGTTGTCGAGCTAAATAATTTAATCATTAACTCAATAAAATGGGAAAAAGTCAAACTCAAGGATGGAGATAATTTAGAAATCGTTTCAATAGTTGGTGGCGGTTAAAATAAAAATATTTTATTTATTAAAAATCTTCATACTTTTTTAAGTTTAGGCTTGAAACAATAACCAAATTTCTCCTGTTTTCGTTTTATATTCTTGATATCTATATAGAACAATGAAAGAAAAAATTGATAGCAACTCAAGGTCTCTAAAATGGGAGCAAAATGGGGAGTTAGCACACAATGATCTCTCTGAGTTAATTGAAAGATTAAAAAATGTAGAAAGTGAACATACCTCATCCGAGCTGTCTAGATTAGGTGCCAAATCAAACACAAAAGATTAAATTTGTTACTTAGATCTTGTTTTTATAAAAATTTGTACCAAATTAAAATTACTCAATACAAAAATAAATGCCGAAAAGATTTCCAGAGTGGGTAAATACAGAAGTTGTTATAAAAGCAATCAAAATGAGAGAAGAAGGAATGCTATCAAAACAACTTAATTTATGGATAGAAAACCTATTAGAAATAGAAAAAAAGTAATTATTTAGGAAATACTTTTAATAATTCTGAGAGCCGCCATTGCTGCACCGTAACCATTATCTATATTCATAACTGCAATACCTGGTGAACAACTTGACAACATACTATTTAAAGCAGTTTTTCCATCCTTGCTAACTCCGTAGCCGACTGAGACAGGTACTGCTATTATCGGTTGCGCCAACAATCCACCCACAACTGTTGCCAAAGCTCCCTCCATTCCAGCACAAACTATTAATACATCATATTTATTAATTTCTTCTAACTGACTCATCAATCGATGAAGTCCAGCCACTCCAACATCTATAAAAGATTGACAATTCACTCCATAAATTTCAAGCGCTAATTGTGCTTCAAGTGTTACGGCCAAATCGCTTGAGCCGCCTGAAATAATGGCAACTTTTTTATTCGTATTTACTTTATTCAGATTTTTCCCAATTGTTAGGCAATTTGCTTCTTCATGGAATCGTGCATCATCATACAAATCTAAAAGATAATTAGCCTTTTCACTATTAATCCTAGTAATGAAAACAACCTCATTTTTACTTAATACATTTCCACATAATCTTTCTAATTGATCGATACTCTTATCTTGCCCCCAAATAGCCTCAATGAGTCCAAGCCTATCTCTTCTTTGAAAATCAAACTTGATATCAAAATTCATCTTTGTTTATCTAATTCTCCCTCATAAATCAATTTAAAAGGATTATCGCCAACATTTAGAGCAGCTTTAACATTATCTTCAAATTTTTGTTGAACAACATTTACTTCTGACATTGGTATGCTTTTCCATAATTTCTTACTTTTCCAATTTACTAATATTAAAGCTTCTTCTTTTTCTTTATCCCAAAATAATTGTCTACCCAAAAAACCATCTTGAGAAGATAACCAAGGCTCCCATATTTCTTTTTCCGCAGTTAGCCAAGCTGCTTTTACATCAGCAGGTACTTTAAGTCTTAATTCCTCTATGACCATTTCACTTTGAAAATTATCCATTGTAAGAGCTTTTAAATTGGGAATATCAGATTGAAAAATTAAAACTGCTAAGCAAATTAATAATAAACAAAATCTTTGAATTTTTTTTTTCAAATTTAAATTAAATCTCATTTTTTCTCAAGAAGAACTACTGAATGGCAACTTATACCCTCTTCTCTCCCTTCTGGACCCAATTTTTCATTCGTGGTTGCTTTAATCCCAATTAAATTTTCTTCAATATTTAAAATTTCAGAAATGTTTTTTTTCATTAGTTTTATATGTGGCATGATTTTTGGCCTTTCAGCAACAAGAACACTATCAATATTATTTATTTCCCAACCATCTTGTCTTATCAAGTCAATTACTTTTGATAACAAAAACAAGCTATCAGCATTTTTCCATTTTTCATCAGATGGAGGGAAATACTTTCCTATGTCGCCCAACGAAAGAGCTCCCAATAATGCATCCATTATTGAGTGACTTAAAACATCAGCATCACTATGCCCATCCAATCCTAAACTATCAGGGTGATGCAATTTTACACCTCCAATAATTAAATCTCTATCCTCTACTAGCCTGTGAATATCGTATCCGTTACCTATTCTAAATTTCATGAATTGATTATTTTCTTTTATTATTCTCTTACTTTGTGGGGATTTTTTGTAGTTTTCATTTGAAATTAAGTCACTTCTTCTCTCTAATGTTCTTTCAAAACTTTTTCTTCTTCTCCAAGATTTAATCTCTTCATGATTACCGCTCACTAAAATATCTGGCACTTTCATATCTTTAAAAGTTAAAGGCCTTGTATATTGAGGATATTCTAATAAAGAGGAATTATGACTCTCATCGACTAAGGAGTCTGGATCACCAAGAGTCCCTGGTAATATCCTAGTCAAACCATTAATTATTGATATAGCAGGTATTTCACCTCCAGAAAGTACATAATCGCCTATCGATATCTCTTCATCAGCTAAACATCTAATCCTTTCATCAAAACCTTCATATTGACCACAAATAATTATTATTTGATCCAAAGTGGACCACCTCGCAAGATCCTTTTGCTTTAAAACTTTACCCTGAGGGGTCATTAGCAAAGTTTTACTTTTAGGTGATTTTCTAATTGATTCATATGCCTTATAAATAGGTTCAGGTTTTAATACCATACCTGCTCCTCCTCCATAAGGCTTATCGTCTACCTGTCTGTAAGAACCTTCTCCATATTCTCTTAAATCATGTAAATTTACATCGATCAAATTCTTATCTAGAGCTCTTGTTATGACCCCTAAATTATTTATTAAATCAAAAGCTTTAGGGAACAATGTAATTACATCAAAATTAAAACCACTCATCTAGAATTCTTCCTCAAAGCCAAACTCAATTAACCTTGATTCTTTTTTTCTCCAATTTGGAACAACTTTCACAAACAACTCTAGGTGAACTGGACCATCAATTAATTTTGCCATATTTGACCTTGCTGACTGACCAATCATTTTTAACATTGAACCTTTCTTTCCAATAAGAATGCCTTTTTGAGTGGCCCTTTCAACAATAATAGTAGCCAAAATAGCTGTAAAAACTTTTCCATTTTTCCTTTTCATTTCCTCTCTCTTTTCTATCTTTACTGCGACACTATGAGGTACTTCTTCTCTTGTATTTTTTAATACCTGTTCTCTTACTAAATCAGATAATAAGTTATCTAACGGTTGGTCGCAAATCGTCTCTTCGCCATAAAGTTTTGGTCCCTCAGGAAGAAAATTAAGAGCCATATCCACTAGTTCAGAACATCCTTCTCCTTGAGAAGCACTTACAACTTGAAAGTTTTTATTAATTCCAAAAAATCTTCTATATTGATTTAATCGTAAATTCCTAAATTCTTTATTAACCAAATCCCACTTATTTAATGCAACAATAAACTCAGTTTTATTTGCGAGTAGAAAGTTCAAAATATATTCATCACCTCTACCAGGTTTTTCACTTGAATCAATTACAAAAATTACCATATCAACTCCATTAATTGCAGATTTTGCGTTTTTTACTAATATCTCTCCAAGTCGATGATGAGGTTTATGAACACCTGGAGTATCAACAAAAATTATTTGCCCGTTGTCTGTAGTAAGTATTCCTTTTAATTTATGTCTAGTAGTTTGCGCTATTGGAGAAGTAATTGTTATTTTTTCTCCAATCAATTTATTTATTAAAGTAGATTTACCCACATTTGGCCTTCCTAGTAAAGTTACAAACCCAGATCTATAATTGGCCAAAGACTTTTAATGCATCAATAATAAAATTCTGATCAAAAATGGAAAAAAAAACCATAAATTTAAAAGAAGCTTCGTTCACTCAAGCAATAAACATATCCGCACAATGGTGCAAAGAGTGGGGTGAAGATTTACTCAGCGAAGAGGTTTTAGCAGATAGAATCGCAGAGCTAACTAAAACAAGAAATGGACTTAGAGGATTTTTTGCATACGCTCTATCAGATAAAGATTGTTTTTTGTTAGATAAACTTCCATTTTCACTAATTTTCAAACTGAACGAAGGTGGTGATGCTGTAACAGAAATAGTAGTAAAAAATTTAATAATGAGTTCCGCTCAAATTATTGTTCATCGAAGAGATAATAATCATGAATATGAGATAACATCAGAAAACATTTCAGATAGATGTAAGGCTATTTTAAGACTGCTAGAAACTAAGTCAGTTACAAAGTCTGTTAATCAAGTCCTTAGAGACTTAGATAATATGGGCAATAGTTTTGATAATTCAGTAAAGTATGACTCAGAGCAAAAGGAATTTATAAAAAAACAAATTCTTGATATCGCCCAATAAAAAAGCGTAGAAACAAATCTACGCTTTAGGTTAGCTATTACGTAATGTGTTTAGTCTCTTCTTCCACCGCCTTGTAGTGCAATCATTAATCTCAATATAAAAACAAAAAGATTTATGTAAGTTAGATACATACCTAAAGCTCCTGCAAGATATTGGTCGTCATTATATCTTCTTGGCATTGTATAGAAATCAACAAAAGACATTGCGACAAATAAGACAGTTCCGAATCCTGCAATTATCAATTCAAGTCCTGAACCTCCAAAAACTCCTGGAGCAAAGAATCCTCCAATTAATTGGACAAACATTGCTATAAGCAGACCAATCAATCCAAGACCAACTACTCCGCTAAGTGCTTGACCAACACTATCACTCATTCTTTGGCCAGTGTAAGAGGCAATAACAAAAGTTATACCAGTGGCTAAGGCAGCTGTTCCAACCGAACCAATCCCAATTGTTCCTATTGCTAAAGCAACTATTCCACTTAAGGTAAATCCAGTTAACAAACTAAATCCTGTCAACAAGGGTAGAGCCTTTGCATTATTTGCATTATTTGCAGCACTAGTGGCTATAAAAAACAAAATCAATTCTGCAATTAATGCAACTATTGAAAGAGGCTGGAAAAGCCCAGGATTTGTTGCTATGAGTGAGACTCCTGCTAAAACGCCTAAAGAAGTTAGAACCATACCTCCACCAACGTAAGGTAAAGCTTTTTGAACAACATTAGGTCCAACAATTGAACTAGTTTGTGCTTCACGAATAGCTTGATTGAAATTACTACTTGCTGGCATTTTCTTTTTTAAATATGAACCTATTCTACTCGATTTTTAAAATTTCAGGGTACGGATCTCCAGAGTTATGAAGTTACTGATAAGCCTCAATAATTTTCTGAACTAAAGGATGACGAACTACATCTTCAACAGTTAAATAACAAAATTTTATACCTTCAGTTTCAGAGAAAATTCTCGATGCTTCGATGAGACCACTTTCCTGATCTTTTTTTAAATCAATTTGTGTAATATCTCCGTTTACAACCATTTTTGATCTTTCTCCTAATCTGGTCAAAAACATTCTCATTTGAGAGCAAGTAGTATTTTGTGCTTCATCCAAGATAATCAAAGAATTATCTAAGGTTCTTCCTCTCATGAATGCCAAAGGTGCAACTTCAATAATTCCCTTATCAATTAACGAATTTGTTCTATCAAACCCGAAAATGCTATGTAAAGAATCAAATAGGGGTCTTAAATATGGATCTACTTTTTGTTGCAAATCACCAGGCAGAAATCCTAAACTTTCACCAGCTTCTACAGCTGGTCTGGTTAAAACAATTTTTTCAATTTTTTTCTCGTTCAATAGCCTTGCCGCGCAAACAGTTGCCAAAAATGTCTTACCAGTTCCAGCTGGACCAATTGCGAACGTAAGATCAAAGTTTTCAATCGATTCAACATATTCTTTTTGCCTTATAGTTCTTGGTCTTAAATATCTTCCTTCTTTGGAACGCGCAAGAATTTTTTTTCCAAGTTCAGCATGCGAAGACGATTCGCCCATATTTAAAGAACTTAAAGCCGCTTTAAGATCGACCTCTGGGACTTCTAACCCTTGTTCCCAAATTGGTCTTGTTAGTTCAACTAATGCTGAGGCTCTCTCAATTTTAGATATGACACCGTTCATCTCAAGTTGTAAGCCTCTTATCGTTAAAGAAACTCCTGTAAGAGACTCAAATTTTTTTAAGAAAGAATTACCAGGGCCAGATAATGCTGTAGCGGCATCAGAGTTTGGCAAATCTATTTTGAAGTGACCAGTTTTGGAAACTTCCTTCATCTAGTTATTAAATAAGAATGAAAATCTATCAAATCACTAGCTTTCAGCTTCATTACCTTTGCTTTCAGATTTACTACTATCATTTTCTTCGTCTTTAGTTTTAGCCTTAGCTAATTTTTCCTTCTCTAACTTTGCTTTACCAATTTCAATAGAAGGTCTTTCTGTTTTTTCTAATAACCCGCCCTTTTCTAATAAAGTTCTCACAACATCAGTTGGCTGAGCACCCTGAGTAAGTCTTGTTCTTAAAGCTTCTGTGTCAAGCCTGGTTTCCTTAGTTCTTGGATTATAAAAACCTAGTTCTTGTAGAGGTCTACCATCTCTTCTGGAAGTACTATTGCATGCAACAATTCTGAAACTTGCCTCTTTTTTCTTTCCAAAGCGCTTAAGGCGCAATTTAATCATCTTAAATTTAGTGCGTTTTTAATAATAATATCATTTAAAGGTAAAAATATAGAAACTATAAATCGGCAAAACCTTTTTTCTTTTTATTATTTTTTTGTTTTTTCATCGGTTTGTTACCACTCATTCCTGGCATACCTCCCATTCCTGGCATACCTCCCATTCCTGGCATACCTCCCATTCCTGGCATTCCTCCCATTCCTGGCATTCCTCCCATTCCTGGCATTCCTCCGTTAGACATTTGTTTCATAAAACCTCTCATTCTTTGAAAATCGGCTAAAACTTTGTCTACATCTTTTGCTTCATAACCGCTACCTTGAGCGATTCTTTGTCTTCTTGAGGGTTGAGCGGCAAGAACTTCGGGTTTTTGTTTCTCCTCCAGAGTCATTGAAGAGATCATAGATTCTATTTTTTTAAGTTGATCTTCTCCATCTTTTATCATCCCATCATCTATTTTATTCATTCCAGGAATCAATTTAATCAATCCACCAAGTGAGCCCATTCTTTTAATTAATCTCATTTGCTTTACAAAATCATTAAAATCAAAAGTCGCTTCTTGAAGTTTCTTTTGCATCGCTTCTGCATCAGCAAGTTCGACTTCTTTTTGTGCTTTTTCAACAAGTGTCAATACATCGCCCATACCTAAAATTCTGCTAGCCATTCTCTCTGGATGAAATGGTTGCAGTGCCTCTATTTTTTCACCTACACCTATAAATTTGATCGGTTTACCACTTATTTTTCTTATTGATAAAGCAGCTCCGCCTCTTGAGTCACCATCCAACTTAGTTAATATCGCCCCTGTGATTCCTACTCTTTCATGAAATGACTTTGTTAAGTCTGCAGCTTCTTGCCCAATCATTGAATCAACAACAAGCAAAACTTCATCAGGATTAGAAACTTCTTTTATTCGAACCATTTCACTCATCATGGAATCATCAATTTGCAATCTTCCTGCAGTATCAATAATTATCGAATTAAAATCATTTTTACTAGCAAAATCCAATGCTTCCTTTGCTATCTCTTCTGGTTTACTATTTTTTTCTTTAGATGAAAAAACTTCCAAGTCATATTGACTTCCCAATGTTTTAAGCTGCTCTACAGCTGCTGGTCGATAAATATCTGCAGCAACCAAAAGAACTTTTTTATCTTTCTCCTTCAAATAAAGTCCTAATTTTCCAGTTGCTGTTGTTTTACCCGCTCCCTGAAGTCCAGCCATCAAAATGACTGTAGGACTTTTTTCATTTTCGTTTAATGGAGAATTTTCATTCCCCATAATATTAATCAATTCTTTATTAACAACTTCTATAAATTTTTGACCTGGGTTTACACCCCTAACTACTTCTTCTCCAATAGCTTTATTTTTGACATCTGATATAAACTCTTTCACCACAGACAAACTGACATCTGCATCAAGGAGTGCTCTTTTTACCTCCTTCAAGGCATCGTTAATATTATTTTCACTAATTTTTGCTTCGCCTCTTAAACCCTTTACTGCGTCTTCAAAGCGTGATGAGAGTTCATCAAACATTATTAAAAAGTAATTTTAACTATTATAGATGATCTTAAAGTTTGTAATTACAAGCCGCTTACGAAATCAACCAATTTCCATGATTTATTTGAAAAACCTAAAATATATTTAACTTTAAGGGGAGTCAATAATGTTTCATTAACAAATTCCCCAGAATTCTTTACTATTCTCTCTAGATAATTTAATTCAACTAAAACAACTATCCTGGATGAAGTTTGCGATTCAATATCAATCTTACGTATTTGGGAATTAATTTCTTTATAAATTCCTTTTTTAATGTCGTTCTGTCTTTCTTCGATTGTTCGATCAATCAAACCTTTGCTAACAAACTTTGAAAGATTAATTTCACTCTTTCCCGCCAAGTAATTACTTTTACTTAGAAGCCATCCATTAATTAAATTCCTAAGATCTTCCAAAGAAGGTGAAGGGGAATTAAGTTCTTTGAATTCATAAGAAATAATTGAAGTAGATTTCTCAGGAATAGAATTCAATTTCATTGAAGGATTATTTTTTATTTCTTCAATAATATCTTTCTCACTAATTTTTTCATTTTTATCTATGGCAATAAAAGGTTTTTCAGTAATAGCTTCCTCCTGAATTGATTTTTTTAAATTATTTCTTAAAAATCCAATACCAATACCAAATACAAATAAGATCAAAAAAGCATAAATATAAATTAAATAAGGTGACCGATTAATAGTCTCTTTATCCTTTAAGAATTCCCCAAAACTAAACTTTAATTCAGCAATTTTTTCAATTAAAAAATTATAAAACTCAATTGGTTTTTTCTTAAAGTATTCCTCATTAAATTCGTTTTCTTTGACATCAACCTTTAGATAATCTTGTTTTATACCACCAGGCCAAGGTAAGCTCCTTTCATCAACATTGACCAATAAATTATCAAAATCTTCAGTCGTTTTTGTGGAGGATTCATTCTCAATTTGTTTGCTTTCAAGATTTGACCTTATTGCAATTCTATTTGATTTCTTTTCTAATTTTTCTATAAATTCTTGAATTTCCCTATCTTCAAACCAAGAATCTAAATCCACCTCTTTTGAGTCAATGTCTCTATATCCAACTAAAACATCATTCTCTAACCAATTTTTGCAGAAAATACATACCGCTTCTAACTTATTACCAGGATAATTGTTAAGCCAATCTCGTAAATTTTCATCAGAACTACTTAAAAACCTTGCTGAGGCCTGGTCAATATCAGCTAAAAGCAAATCTAAGCACCCAACTAGAGGCATTGAATCAAGACCAGATAAATTTAGTTTCTTTAAAATTCTCCTCGCTTCAAATAGTTTTTCTGGCTTTCTTCTAGAGAAACCAATAGCTGTTAAGGATAAAAATGCCAAAAATCCTGCTTCTAATGATCCTCTTTTTTGTAATTCAAGAAACAAATCAATCTGTTCTTGCACTGTCAAAAATGGCTTAATTTGTTGAAAAAAAACTTCAAACTCTTGCTGATTTAAATAATCTTTATATTCAGATTTATTATTACCTTCCAAACCACCTCTTTTGATTATTAAATTTTCCAACATACTTAAACCTTTTTTATGAGAATCTTGATCATTTAGATCCCTACTAAGTAGATCAAGGATTCTGTAAGGAAGCAAAGCAACCAAATCTTCTTCAAGTTCTTTTCTTATGTCTCCAAGCTTTCCCATTCTTTGTAGAAGTTGTATACCTTCATGTAAAAAGTCTGCCGCGTTCGAATAGGATCTAAGCTGTTGTTCTTGAATTGCAGAATCTCTAGCTGTTAAAGCAGCCAATAATGTTAAATCAGCCTCTCTACTACTTCCTAAAGCTGGAGTTTGTGGGGGTTGCAATGCTTTTCTCGTGATTTTAAAAGCTTCTTTTGGCGAACCCGATTCCCAAAGAAGTATTAATCCTGCTATTTCTCTATTTGATGAAAAATCCAATCCAGACTTCCCATTTAATAACAAATTTTCGTATTCTCTTCTGCTTTCTGGATCTGTAAGTAGATCTGCAGTGAGGCGAAGCAACTCAGATCTTTGGGTTAAAACTTCATAAGTGAAACCTTCATCAGGGGTTTTATCTAACCGCAATTGAAACGCCCTTAATATTTCCTCAGAAGTTGCAGAAGGGCTTACGCCAATTAAACGAAAATGGTCTAAAGGAAGTTCCAAACAAATATCCTATTGAAAATTCTTAGACAAATTTTATCAAGTTAAAAATTTTTTTCACAAGGTCTTACAGAGTTATTAAAAAAAATCATGAAAATTGCCCTTCACGGCTTAGAATGTTAACAAATCAAAACTTCGTTAAGGTATTTTTTCTTGGAAACACACGTAGAGAGAATCTCAAATCTTCAAGACATAAAAAAAGCGGAATTAGATCGAGAAACCGGACTATTTCTTTATGAAGACATGACGCTTGGTCGTAGGTTTGAAGATAAGTGTGCGGAAATGTATTACAGGGGGAAAATGTTTGGTTTTGTTCATTTATATAACGGTCAAGAAGCTATAAGCACAGGAGTAATTGGCGCCATGAAAAAGAAACATGATTGGTTTTGTAGTACTTATCGCGATCACGTTCATGCACTAAGTGCGGGTGTTCCCTCTTTTGAAGTGATGAGTGAACTTTTTGGTAAAGCTACCGGTTGTAGCAAAGGCCGAGGTGGATCCATGCACTTATTTTCAAGAGAGCATCACTTACTCGGGGGATATGCATTTATTGGAGAGGGAATTCCAGTTGCCTTAGGGGCAGCCTTTTCAAGTAAATACAAAAAGGAAGTTGCTGGTAATAGTAATAGTGATGCGGTAACTGCAGCATTCTTTGGGGATGGGACTTGCAATAATGGGCAGTTTTTTGAATGTTTAAATATGGCTCAATTATGGAAATTACCCATAATTTTTGTTGTTGAAAATAATAAATGGGCTATTGGTATGGCTCATGATAGGGCTACTAGTAATCCCGAAATCTGGAGAAAAGCGTCTTCTTTTGGTATGCACGGCGAGGAAGTTGATGGAATGGATGTTTTAGCAGTAAGAGGGGCAGCACAAAGAGCAATTGAGCGAGCTAGAGCAGGAGAGGGTCCCACACTTTTAGAATGTTTAACTTATAGGTATAGAGGGCATTCTCTTGCAGATCCAGATGAATTAAGGTCTGAAAAAGAGAAGGAGTTTTGGGGGAAAAGAGATCCTATTAAGAAATTAGCCAAAGAAATTATTGAAGGTAAATTTGCTACGGAAGAAGAATTAAAAATTATTGAAAAGAAAATCGATACAGAGATATCAGAGTCAGTTAAAAATGCTATTGACGCACCGGAACCCCCTTCAGAAGAATTAACTAAATATATTTGGGCTGATGATTAAATTAAATACCGCTAGGTAATTTTCTGGTTAAATTTCTTAATTTTCTTAGTGCCTTAAGTTCAACTTGTCTGACTCTTTCTCTAGAAACTTCTAATAATCTTCCAATTTCAGCAAGCGTATGTCTCTCATTTCCATCAAGTCCAAACCTTAATTTGAGAACATGTTGTTCTTGCTCGCTTAAATGACTTAACCACTTACCGAGTTGCTCTTGATGCATTTTTTGTTCAACTTGATCTAAAGGTTCTTCATTATTACTATCTGCGATCAAATCACCTAAGAAGCTCCTGCCATCATCACCATTTACTGGAGCATCTAAACTACTTGTCGATAAGGCTTGTCTCAAAACAGAATCTAGTTCTTCCACATCAATTTCCATCGCTTCTGCAATTTCAATTCTGCTTGGCATAGCTCCAAGCTTATGAGCCAAATCTCTACTAACTTTTCTAATAGAAGCTAATCTTTCACTTAAGTGGACAGGTAAACGGATTGTTCTTGATTGACATGCAATTGCTCTTGTCATACTTTGCCTAATCCACCAAAAGGCATAAGTAGAAAACTTATATCCTCTTGTCGGATCAAATTTTTCAACAGCCCTCTCTAACCCAAGAGAACCTTCTTGTACTAAATCAAGTAATTCCAGTCCTTTACCTTGATATTTTTTTGCCACACTGACGACTAATCTTAAATTAGCTTTCATCATTCTTTCTTTCGCTCTTCGACCAATTTTTATAGTTCTTTTTTGCTGAGTAGTAAAATCATTAGTCTTTTCATTTAATTGTCCATCTTCTGTAAGAATCATCATTTTCTGGACTTGATTACCCAATTCAATTTCCTCAGCAGGTGTTAGTAAGGGGACTCTACCAATATTCTGTAAATACCAACTTATTGGATCATTACTTCTCCTCTTGGGTTGTTCAGGTTGAGTTTGTAATGATGAAACCATTTTTTTGACCTAATAAGGTAATAAAACTCTCCTACACTTTTAAAGAAATATTCAAATATTTAATGCGCGCTTCAGATTTCAAGTAATATTTGTACACTTATGTGTTTAAAACTATAAATAACTCTCTTAAATTGTTTCTTTCAAGATATTTGTCTCACTTTTATATTTCTCATTAATTTTGACAATTCGTCACCAATAGCAGAAGCATTTGACCCTTTTTTGCAACTTGATGCAGCAAATGAATGCAAAAGTACATATTTAGCAAAAAAATCTGTTGTTATATTTCTACAGATGGTTAAATCAATCGCAGAACTGCCAGCTATAAATCCAGATAAAAGATCACCCAGTCCAGCTCTAGCTGTCTGAGAATCAGTTCCAAAAAGTTGCCATACTTTTTTATTATCAGCAACTATGCTGTTGGCTCCCTTTAATAAAATACTAATGTTAAATTCTTTTGCTGCATCACGAGCTAGCCCTACCATCGTATCAGATTTGATATTAGGGAATAACCTTCGAAATTCTTTGCTATGTGGTGTAATCCATGTTTTGAATTTTCTCTCTAAAAAGAAATTTGACCCCAACTTAGATTTCGAAATTCTATTAAGTGCATCTGCATCCAAGATCAATAATCCTCCAAAAGCCAGAAGATAGTCTTTTGATTTTTGCCAATCATCATTATCAATTCCTATTCCTGGACCGACAACTAATGAATCAAATGCACTTAAATCAATATTCTTTAATGCACTAAATAAAGATGCATTTCCATTTTGGTTAGATTGCATAGTGTCTTTTAAAACTATTTCTGGGGCAACTTGCCAAATAGATTCAGCAACTATCCCAGGCAGTGCCGCAGAGATAAAGCCTGCTCCACTTGATATTGCCCCTTTTAATACTAAGTATGCAGCACCAGGATATTTTTCACTTCCGGCTATTAGTAATGTTCTCCCTCTTTTATACTTGTTGGAATTTTTTGGTAAAGAAGGTAAATCAATATTTTTAATATCTTTGTAAGTAAGCTTAAAAATCTTTTTTTCAACTTTGGACAGTTTACTAATTGGTACCCCAACATCTATGTGGTGCAATTCTCCAATAAAAGGCAAAGCGGAATCTTGAGTTAAACCAATCTTATGAAGACCAATAGCCAAGGTATAGTCTGCCTTTATTGCGGTATCTAAAAAAGGCTCTCCTTTATCAGGACATAATCCTGTTGGAATATCAATACTTATTACCTTGCCAAATTTATTATGAAATTTTTGATTAAATAGTTTAATTAATTTACTATCAACTTTTCTTGTTTGATTATTACCAAAAACTGCATCAATCCAAAGCTCTTTACCATTTGCATCAGGAGGCTCTACTAATTTTGTGACACCAATAGATGTAAGATAATTAAGGTGGTTATTTGTTAGTGTTTTTTTTATCGGGAATGGACACCATACCTGAACATTAAAACCTTTCAAAAAAAGCTCTCTAGCTATTACGGCACCATCCCCACCATTATGCCCAGGACCTATAAAAACTGTTATTCCAAACTTGAGAAGAGGTTTCTTTTTTAAGAGCCATCTACTAATTTGGATACCAGCTTTTTCCATCAATGCTTCTTGTGGCATTCCATCAGAAAACATTTCTTTCTCTAAGATCAACATTTGCTTTGAATCAACAATTAAATTTTCAGAGTCAATTGTTGGCCATACAATTTCGTTCATAATTAGTACAAAGCAATTAATTTAAGTACTGTTCAAAATTTAAACTTCCATGTTAAAGACACAAAAGGATAAAAAATTAAAGAACTTTTTTTCTTCTAATAATAAAACTAAAAAGAAGAAAAATATTATTGTAGGTCTTTCTGGTGGGGTAGATAGTTCACTTACAGCTGCTCTTTTAATAGAAAGAGGCTGGAATGTTGAGGGACTAACTCTTTGGTTAATGAAAGGACAAGGCTCCTGTTGTTCTGAAGGTTTAGTAGATGCTGCAGGCCTTTGTGAAGATTTGGGAATAAATCATAAAATAATAGACTCAAGAGAAATTTTTGAAAGAGAAGTAATTAAAAAAACTACTGAAAGCTATGAGAAAGGATTCACTCCACTTCCATGTTCAATGTGCAACAAGAATGTGAAGTTTGAAGAGATGCTTAATTACGCAATAGACAAAAAAGACTTCACTCATATTGCGACCGGACATTACGCAAGGATAAAAAAATCATCTTATGCTGAAACGCTTGATTGTACGAGCTTTGTATTTAAGGACTTCCTTCTTCTCAGAGGTGCTGACGAAAACAAAGACCAAAGTTATTTTCTTTATTCTCTTTCACAAGAAGTACTAAGGAGATTAGAATTTCCTCTTGGTGAAATGAAAAAAGAAGAAACAAGAAAGGAAGCCCTCAGATTAGGCCTTAGAACCGCTCAAAAACCAGAAAGTCAAGATTTATGTTTAGTTGAGCATTATGGATCAATGCAGAGATTTATCGACAAACACATTGAACCCAAAGAAGGAGAAATTTTGCATGTAAATGGGAAAGTCCTAGGAACGCACAATGGCATTCACCACTTTACGATAGGTCAAAGAAAAGGTTTAGGCATCGCTTGGCCGGAACCATTATATGTAAAAAGTTTAGACAGGGTAAGAAACATAGTTTATGTAGCAGATAAAAGTGATCTTTTTAAAGGAGAAGCAACAATTACTAATGTTAACTGGGTTTCAATCGAAGAGCCTAAGCAAGAAATAAAAGTAGAAGCACAAATCAGATATAGAAGTCCTCCAGTAAAAGGAACTTTAATACCTTTAGAAAATTTAGATAATCCAACTACGACATTTAAATTAATTTTTGAAGAAAGTCAAAGTTCGGTAACGCCAGGACAAGCAGCAGTTTTTTATAAAGGAGAAATTTTATTAGGTGGCGGATTAATTAATTAATTTTCCAAAATAAATTTAATCCCATAAAAAATATAAACAATAACAAAATAGGTTTATCTCCAAATTTTGTATAGAAGGTCTTGTCGGATGAAAAATTGGGGAACACTATTTTATTTTGCTCCAATTTTAAATCTAGAAGTTGAATTATTTTTCCATCATCCTTCACTAAACCCGAAGGGCCAGTGTTTGACACAAGAAGATTATCTTTTTTATTTTCAATACTTCTCAATCTTGCCAAAGAAAGGAATTGATTATAAAGCTTAGTTGGATAGGGATCTAAATTTGCTGCAGTTATTATTAGTTTTGCACCGCTATTAATAGCCTTTCTTATTTTCAATCCATCACTAATTTCATAACAAATTGCCACTGCTAGAGGTTGTGTAAATTTAGGATCAAAAAATCTTGAATCAGAGCCTGGTTGAATTCCTCCTACTGCAGATAATCCTCTTGAAAATCCATCTAGAAATCTAGGTATTTTTTCACCTAATGGGACAAGTCTATTTTTATCTATAAATGAGGTAAAAGATTTGTCTCCAATTTGAAATCCGAGTAAAGAACTTCTTAACTCATTATTAGAATTTCTGAACCCTCCTGCCAAGGTATTAACCTCAACGCCTTTAGATAAATGAAAATTACTATATAGAGTCCCTTCAGGAGCAACAAGAAGTTTCGCTTTGTTTGATAAAGCATATTTTTGAGCGATAGATAGCTTTTCTTCAATAAATTCATCACTTATTTTTAATTTTTCTCTTGTTGGTATATTAGTTTGCCAAATAGCTACTGGATATTCATAATTTCTCTTTAATGGAGTTGTTAAACCTCCAAATAAATGTAAGAAAATAAAAACCAAAAATCCTAAAAGAAATATTTTTTTAAAGTGAAGTTTTCTTTCCCATCTACCTTGAATATAAAAAATCCAAAATCCGATCAATATTTGTAATACGCATAAACCACTTGCACCAATCCATCTAGCCAAACCAGCAAGATAAATATCACCTGGGATAAGACTCTCTCCTAAACCTATCCAAAAAAAAGGTGTTTGAGAAAGTATCAGTTCACCTATACCCCAAGTCAAGGATAAAAAAAATACTTTTACTGTTAAAGATAATATTTTCATTTTGAAGACATCCTCTTTCCAGAGAATAATTTCAACTAACAATCCCCATAAATAAACTAATATCCCACCCAGAAAAGCGCAAAATAATAATATTAAAATGGTAATTATTAAACTTGCAAGCCATGACAACCCAAGCCATGTCAATGGATGAAGATCATAAAGCCAAGAATGACTTATAAGGATAAAGAAAAAACCCCAACAAAAATTTGCTATTCTCCTTTCACTTCCCTTCCATAAAATAAATAAAGATATCGGCATAAAAATCAGCCAAAAATGAGTTGAAACTGAAATTCCTCCTAAAATCCCTCCTAAACAAGGGTACAAATATTGTCTTAGACTTTTAATTTGAGTTGGGATTAACAATCTAAAATTACGAAATTAAATTTATAATCACCCATTTATTGTACCTTCATTCTGTAGACTAAGTTTTAGTAACTTTCAAAATTTAAGTGAAAGAAGTCTTTATTAGTTTTGCAGTTTTTGTTTTTTGTGTTTCATTAACTCTTTTCAGTCAATTTAATTCACCTAAAGTTGTTAATGCTGCTGAATCAGAAACTCAGTCAGTTCAAAGAACACCTGTTGCAAAATCATCAAATGTCTCAAATAATAATTTATTTGAACTAGACCCATCAGATCCAAATCCTATACTTTTCGCTATGGCAGAAGAAACACCATCAGACAACAATTCAAGGACTACAGAAAGTGGTCTAATAATTGCAGATATCGTAAACGGAGAAGGAGATGAAGCTAGTGCTGGGCAAACAGTTACTGTAAATTACACAGGAATTCTAGAGGACGGGACACAATTTGATACCAGTATCGGAAGAGCTCCATTCAGCTTTCCCTTAGGTGCCGGACGAGTAATAAAAGGTTGGGACGAAGGTGTAGCAGGCATGAAAGTTGGAGGCAAAAGAAAATTAACAATACCTCCGGAACTTGGATACGGATCAAGAGGAGCTGGAAATGTGATACCTGCTAATGCGACTTTAATATTCGAAGTTGAATTATTAAAAGTCAATTAAATTAAGTAAGAAAAATATCTAAGACTTTTCAATTTAGTTAATCTCCAAGTAATATATGTACAACACCAAATATTTGAAATGTTAAGTAAATTCATCAATTCTTTTCTAGATAAAAATTCCCCAATGACAGTCCATGCTCACTGCGATGGTCCTTGTGGTGTTTACGACCCAGCATCTACGAGAGTTGCAGCTGAAGCAGTTTTATCAATGACAAAAAAACTTATTGCATTAGAAGCTCCTTCTAGCACTGATTCAGCAGAGTGGGCTGCATACAGTAATACATTTTCTAGATATGTTGCAGTTAAAGAGGAGCAAGCAAAAGAAACAAAGAAAGAGATTCTAATTTTATGGACAGATTATTTTAAACCAGTTCACTTAGAAACTTATCCAGACTTACATGAGACCATTTGGAAGGCGGCCAAATTATGCAGTGCATGCAAAGTTAATATTGACTTAGCCCAAGCTGAAGAACTCATGAGTTATGTAGAAAAAATTCATAATATTTTCTGGGCTTCAAAAGGAAGATCAGACGCTTTTGTAAAAGCTAGTTAACTCAGAGTTATTTTCAAAAGTTTTTTTGATTTTATTTTATTTTTTTTAGGTTTAAGAAAAACCGCGATTATTAGTGGTGAATCGATGTTCCCTTACCTAAAAGAAGGGGATATTGTATTTTTTAAAAAATATAAAAAGAATAAATCAATACTTAAAAATCGACAAATAGTTATTTTTAATCATCCATTTAAAAATAAAAATCTAATAAAAAGGATAAATTCAGTAAATCAAAATAACGTTGAGGTTATTGGAGACAATATTGAATTTAGTGAAGATAGTAATAAATTTGGATTAATCAATAACGAAAAAATAATTGGGATTGTCACCTCTAAATTAATTTTTCCTAAACTAAAAAATTTTTTAATTCAAAAAAACAGAAGCACTTCTTTGGATCCAAAATAATCCCAAAGAAAAGGAAAGCCCTCCTGCTGCAGTTATTAATCTTTTAATAAATTTTTGACTTGCTTTAAAGGTGGTAAAAGATATTAAACAAGTAAAAATATTCATACTTATGAGTGAACCAATCAAATATGAAATCAAATATAAACAAGCGCTTGTTAGAGGTAGTGCTAAAGCAGGAAGAACTGCAAGAAAATGTGAACCTCCAGCTATACCGTGTAGCAAGCCTAAACCAGTCAAAGCATGTGAGTGCTTATTATTATTTTTTTGTTCCTCAACGTGAAAGTGAAAGTGACGATGGGCAATTCCATTCTCATGCTTATGGGAATGCGAGTGAATACTTAATTGAAAAGAATTTTTTATAGCAAATACTCCAACAATTAGAAGTGAAATTCCAACAAGGAATTCGGCAATACTAGAAAATTTGTTTAATGGCGTAATATCCTTAATAAAAATCGCTAGAAAAGCTAACAAGAGGACTCCTGAAGAATGCCCCAAGCCCCATGAGAAACTATTTTTAAGAGCTTTTTGAGGATTATTAATCGCTGCCGGTGCCATTGCAATTAGATGATCAGCTCCACTAACTACATGCACAAAACCTGCCACAATACCTGTTAAAATTACAGCCTGCATATATATTCAGTACAACTCTGTTTATTCAATTTTATAGCACGATTTGAAGTCAATATTAAATTAAGTTAAATAATTTCTTGAACGATTGTTCAATATCAGTTTCTCTCATAAAAGTTTCACCAATTAATACTCCCATGATTCCAATAGATCTAAGCGATTCTAAATCTTCGGCACAATTAATTCCAGATTCACTTATGGGAATAATATTTTGTTTTAAAAATATATCTGCATATGTATGCATCAATTCTATTGATGTTTTTAAATCAGTTTTAAAAGTCTTTAAGTCCCTGTTATTTATTCCAATCAAATTAAAAGATTTTAACTTTATAATCCTTTCTAATTCATTAGAGTTATGAACTTCAACAAGAACACTCATCTTTAAATTATCAGCTATTTTCTTTAAATAAATTAAATCATCATCACTTAAAATCGCAGCGATTAATAATATTGCATCAGCACCAGATACCCTTGCTTTATAAATCTGATAAGCAGAAATAATAAAATCTTTGCAAAGAAGAGGGAGATTAGTTGATTTCCTTACAGTTTCGAGTATTTCATAACTACCTTGAAAAAACCTTTGATCGGTAAGTACTGATATACATGATGCACCTAATCCTTCATAACAAATTGCTATGTCTTCAGGATTAAAATCTTTTCTAATCACTCCTTTACTTGGACTAGCTTTTTTTATTTCAGCAATTACTCCTGGTTTTATTTTTGACTCCAAGATATTTTTATAAAAATCTTTAGGAGCAGGAAGGTTTTCAATCTTTTTTATGAGGTCTTCTAAAGAGACTATTTTTTTAAAATTCTTAATTTCAATATCCTTGTGCCATACAATTTCTTCCAGAATGTTTTTTGCTTGTGCTTCTCTATGAGGTACAGCATATTCTAAATTTTCTACCCTTACTGTTGGATTAGGTGGCCTGCGTCTTATCTCCATTAATTTTAGATATTATTTTATTTGAGAAGCCGCCTGTTTATATGCGACCTCAACTACTTCACTAAGAGTAGGATGAGTATGAACTTCTTTAGATAATTCAATTACATCTTGGTTCCTTGAAATAGCGTTCGAAATTTCTTGAATTAAATCAGCTGCATGTAACCCAAAAATATGAGCTCCTAATACTTTCCCATTATCTTTGTTGAAAATTAACTTTAGCAATCCCTCACTCTCTAATTCAGCCAATGCTTTTGAATTGGCCTTAAAAAAACTTTTGACAACTCCCAAAGTAAAATTTTCTTTTGTAGATATCTCTTTAGCTTCAACTTCAGAGAGACCAACCGAACTTATCTCTGGGTGAGTAAAGGTTGCTGCGGGGATACTTTTATAGTTAATTTCGACATTACCACCGCAAATATTATCAACAGCAATAGTACCCTGCGCTGCAGCTGTATGGGCAAGCATTAGTTTGCCCGTTACATCTCCAACAGCCCAAATGTTAGGTATTATTTCATCACCATTCTTAACTCTCATTTGATCATCTACAGGAATGAAACCTTTTACTGTTTCGATACCAACCGACTCAAGATTTAAGTTATTACTATTAGGACTTCTGCCAGTTGCGACTAGTACAGCGTCAACTTCTAAAGTTTCTACAACTTCCTTAGATTTTGCATCAGTCAGTTCTATTTTTACAGGGCATCCAGGTGTTATTTTTGTCGCAAAGACATTTGATTTTGTGTCTATATCTCTTGCTTGAATAAGGTTCTTCTTTGCAATTTTAGTGATGTCTGGATCAAATGTTGGCATAATATTTTCCAAAGCCTCGATCATGGTAACTTCACAACCAAGCGCGGTATAAACATCAGCAAATTCTAGACCTATATATCCACTTCCAATAATTGCTATCCATCTTGGAAGCCACTCAAGTTTAACCGCATCATCGCTAGTAAATACAGTCCTATTATCCAAAGTTATTCCACGTGGCACAAAAGGAGAAGAGCCTGTTGCTATAACAATATTCTTACATGTGAAAATTTTATCAATTCCGTTTTTATCTCTTACACCTACTTTTTGATTTCCTTCAATTCTTCCAATGCCCAAAATAATTTCAACTCCACTCCTTTTAAGAGTTTTTGTTAAATTTTCTCTAACATTTAAAACTAAATTATTTGCATGATCTGCAATTTTTGATCTCTCGAACCTTACTGGTGAAGCATGTATACCAAATTTAGCTAAATGTTCATAATTAGCTATTTCTCTAACTTTTCCACTTGCAGCTAAAAGAGCTTTAGATGGGACACAACCCTTGTTAACACAAGTGCCTCCCATATCAGAAGATTCTACTATTGCGACTTTCAGTCCCTTACCAGCAGCATGTTTAGCGGCATCAAAACCTCCGTATCCTGCTCCTATTACTATTAAATCAAAATCAAAACTTGAATCAGTCACTTTTTATTTATTTATTTAGAGGTGTATGCGACTCTTTTTCGTTCTAGTAATAACGGAACTGCAACACAAGCCACATTCAATGATTCTACAATCTCACTATGCGGAATTGTAATTGTTTCATTAAAAGCTTCTTGAATTTTTTTATGAATACCTTGACCTTCATTACCCAAAATTAATGCTGTACGTATAGACCAATCAACTTCCCAGTAAGGTTTTGAAGGTTTTTTTGAACTCTCATTGTGGCTACTAGTAGAGAAAATCTTAAATCCTACATTTGATAATTCAGACAAAGTCTTAAGTAAAGAATTTAATATTTCTTCTTCAATGCCATCAAATCTTAAAAATGGCAGATGAAAAACTGCACCTGAGGATGCTCTTAATACCTTTTGGCCTAATGGGTGCGCACCTCCAGCTAGAAAAATTGCATTAACACCCGCAGCTAAAGCGGTTCTAAATAGATTACCCATATTCCCAGGATCTTGAATTCTGTCGAGAACAAGAACAAAATCATCTTTTCTATTAAATTTATAATTAGGTATTGCTGAAATCTCTACTAAAGCTGCTATTCCATCTGGATTAATTGTTGAAATCGCAGATGCCAAGACTTCCTCTGAGACAATATTTATTAATGACTCATCAAATTTTTTGCTTAGATTTTGATTCTTTCTTAGCCATTTTTCGGTAACTAAAATCTTAGAGGGATTTTTTCCAGACTTCAGCAATTCTTCAATGAGATGTGTACCCTCTATGCAAAAAAAGTCTTGATCTTTTGGAGATGATCCTCTCTTAAAAGATCTAAATCTTTTAACTAGATTATTGTTTTTACTAGTTATTTTTAAAAAAGTATTTTCTATGAGTATTTTTAAAAAATTTGTTATTAACTATATTTTAATTACATAAATATTTTGATCAATTATTTATTAAATTTTTATTTCCCAAGAAATCAAAAAATACATTTTCACTTTTAATTAATATTCATGACGTTACATAGGGTGGACTTAATATTATTAGTTTGTCATGATGAATCTAATAAATTAAGTCTTAATGATTTGCGGAAGCAAAACGAAGTCATATCTTAAATCGCAAAATTTAAAGATTCTTGGCCAAGGCAAGTTAAATGGAATAGTTGAAATAAGTGGTGCGAAGAATTCCGCATTAGTTTTATTAGCCTCATCATTGCTAACTAATGAAAAAATAATTCTTGAAAATGTACCTTTTCTCACTGATATTGAAAAGATGGGGAATATCTTAAAGAATTTAGGAGTGAATTTAGTTCGTAAAAACAACCAATTAGAAATAGATCCAACAACTATTTCGATTAAAGAACTTCCATATGAACTTGTTAAAGGATTAAGAGCTAGTTTCTTTTGTATAGGTGCACTATTAACTAAATTTGGAGAGGCTCAAGTACCGTTACCAGGCGGATGCAATATTGGTTCAAGGCCAATAGACGAGCACATTAACGGATTAATCGCACTAGGAGCAGACATTATTATTGAAGAGGGAATTGTTAAGGCAAAAACAAGGGGGAACAAAAATAGACTTCATGGTACTCATATTAAATTAAATTGTCCAAGTGTAGGTGCGACTGAAACTTTAATAATGGCAGCATCTTTAGCTAAAGGAAGAACTACTATTGAAAATGCTGCTAGAGAGCCTGAAGTTCAAGATTTATGCCAAATGCTTAATAAAATGGGGGCAAAAATTTATGACTCCGGTAAAGAAACAATTATTATTGATGGTGTTAATAAGCTTGGCGGATGTACCCATAAAGTAATTCCAGACCGAATAGAAGCTGGAACTTTTCTAATAGCTGCTGCTGCAACTTCCTCTTCAATAACAATTTCTCCAGTAATCCCTCATCATCTTGAAGCTGTCACTAATAAGCTTCAAGAGAGTGGGAGTAAAGTTACGATTAAAGGTAATTCGATTTCTATCAAGAGTAAAGAGATTAAAGGAGTAGATATTGAAACAGCTCCTTTTCCAGGCTTTCCTACTGATTTGCAGGCACCATTTACGGCTTTAATGACAATCGCAAATGGGGAATCAAAGATAACCGAAACAATTTTCGAAAACAGAATGAATCATATTTATTTACTTAATGAAATGGGTGCTCGTATAAAACTAAACAAAAACGTAGCTCACATCAAAGGTGTTAAAACAATTAAAGGAATGAATCTAGTTGGCTCAGATTTAAGGTCATCAGCTGCATTAATAATTGCAGGAATCGTCGCAAAAGGTAGTAGTAAGATCTATGGATTAGAACATTTAGATAGAGGTTATGAAAATTTTGAATTAAAACTAAAAAAATTAGGTATTAAAATAACCAGAGAGGTTAGTAAAAGTACTTTTGAGAAGAATGAATATAAAATTAAAACTAAATCTGAGAAACTTTCAAAACTAGAAGCAGCTTAATCTTTTCCAACAATTTTTCAAACCAAAAGTTGATTCAAACGTAAGAAATATTAATTAGTGAAATACAACCCAAAAATAATATAAATAAAACTAGAAAGCGATTAGACCAAATTTTATTTAAACCATTAAATTTGAATTCGTTCATGCCCAAGTTCCGCTATTAGATCCGAATGTTGTGAGTATAGTTACTGCAATAAAAAGATAAGGGACAAATTTAAAGGATAATTTTTTAGCTTGAGTTTTAGACATTTGCTTTTTTACTAAATATAACACAATATTACTAATTATGAAGCTATCTCCTATCAAAAAAGACTTTAAGGTGTATTTAATCACAAAAATGTATCATATATGTTTAAATTTTCCTTTTTTCCTAATTTCTTGTCAGCAAATGCAATAAATAATTCTATGTTTTTATCGAAAAGATTAACTATTAACAAAGGTTATCTGGAAACTGTTCCTTGACCAAAACAATAGTCAATAAGTTGATTTTTGTTATAATAAAAAAGTTCATTTTTTCAAAAGCCTTGGGAGCGTGGTGGAATTGGTAGACGCACCGCACTCAAAATGCGGCACCTTCGGGTATGTCGGTTCAAGTCCGACCGCTCCCACTTTAATGAATACCTATAGTCGATTCGATATATCATTCAAAAAAGGGAAAGGTTGTTGGCTATGGGACAAAACAGGTAAAAGATATCTCGATGCAGTCGCTGGTATAGCAACTTGTAGTCTTGGACATAGCGATAGAGTTTTGAGAAGAAGGTTATCAACTCAACTAAAAAAGATTCAGCACATTTCTAATCTCTACAACATTGAAGAACAAGAACAATTAAGCAGAACTTTAACGAATATGAGTTGTGCTAAAAGCGTCTTCTTCTGTAATAGTGGTGCGGAAGCAAATGAATCAGCAATTAAATTAATTAAAAAATATGGAAATAAAACAAATAAAGGTAAAGAATCAATTATTCTCGCAGCAGAATCCAGCTTCCATGGAAGGACACTTGCAGCCTTGAGTGCCACTGGACAACCAAAATATCAAAAAGGTTTCGAACCAATGATTCAAGGGTTCAAATTTTTTAAATTTAACAATTTTGATTCGGTAAAAAAATTATTTGAAGAGTGTGAAAATAATGATCAAAAAATTTCCGGCGTTTTAGTTGAGCCAATACAAGGCGAAGGCGGCGTAATTCCTGGAAGTAAAATATTTTTTAAAAGCCTGAGAGAAATATGTGATAAATATAATTCTCTTCTAATTCTAGATGAGGTTCAAAGTGGAGTAGGTCGAACTGGGAAAATGTGGGGTTATGAGAATTTAGGAATTGAACCTGATGGATTCACCCTTGCTAAAGGATTAGGAGGAGGTCATGCAATTGGAGCGTTATTGGTAAAAGAAAAAGCCAACATTTTTTCTCCAGGGGATCATGCAAGTACTTTTGGAGGGAACCCATTTGCTTGTAAAGCTGCCCTAACTGTATTAGAAGAAATAAATAGAAGAAATATTATCAATAATGTTTATCAAAGAGGGGAACAATTAAGTGCTGGGTTTGAAGAATTGTCAAAAAAATTTCCAAATATTATTAGAGGGAAAAGAGGTTTAGGTTTAATACAAGGTCTTGTGATCAATCATGATTATGCTGATGCAAAAAAAATTACATTAAAAGCTTTTGATAAAGGTTTACTGGTAGTTCCTGCAGGAGGAAATGTTGTGAGAATTGTCCCACCATTAGTTATTTCTCGAAGAGAAATTAATATTCTTTTAAAAAAGCTAAATTCAATTTTTGAAGAGTTATAGCAATTTAAATTTTGAAAAATGCAAATTTAAAAACTTTTGAATTATCTCCTAAATATGAAAGGGATAATATCAAGTTAGGTTTATCAAGAATTAAAAAAGCACTTCAAGAACTTGGTAATCCTTGCAAGAATATCCCTGCCATACAGATTATTGGAACCAATGGGAAAGGATCAATCGCGGCATATTTAGAAAGTATACTTTTTGAAGCTAAAAGGAATTTCGGTGTAACGACATCTCCTCATCTTTTGGATGTATGCGAGAGGATTAGAGTTAATAAAAAAAATATCAAAAAAACTGATTTTGAAAAAATCTATAGATTAATAGAAAAAAATTTTTCAACATTTGAATTAACTCCTTTTGAAAAAATCATTTGCTGCGCATTAAATTTTTTTGACCATCAAAAAGTTGAATTACTTATTCTTGAAGCTGGCTTAGGGGGACGATTAGACGCGACAACAGCACATAAATCTAGACCTATCATTGCCATTGGGAATATTGGCTTAGACCATAAAGAATTTCTCGGAGATACTATTGAAAAAATTGCCCAAGAAAAATTAGCAGTTATAGAAAAAAACTCAATTGTCATCTCATGCAATCAAAATAGTCAAGTTGAAAATTTAATAACCCAAAAAGTTAAAGAGGTTGGAGCAGAAATTATTTGGAAAGATTCAATTTCAAACAGCTATGAGCTTGGATTAAGAGGAATTTTTCAAAAGCAAAATGCATCAGTAGCCGTTGGAGCAATTGAAGCGCTGAATAATTTGGGATTCAATATAAAAGAAAAACACATATCTGAAGGCCTTAAAAAGACAACTTGGAACGGAAGGCTAGAAATAATAAATTATTTAAACAAAGAAATTCTTGTAGACTGTGCGCACAATTATCCTGCTGCAAAAGCACTCTCTAATGAGCGAAGCAATTGGGAGAATGAAGATAAAGGAATTTATTGGATTTTAGGTGTCCAAAGACAAAAAGATATTTACGCAATATTAAAAACACTTCTAAAGAAAAATGATCACTTATTACTTGTGCCAGTTCCAAACCAACCTAGTTGGCAATTAAATGATCTCTCTAAGATTAAAGAAATTGACTTCCAAAAAACAATTGAATTTAAAACTTTTGAACTTGCCATTGAGTATTTATTTTCTTTAAAAAAATGGCCGACAAATCATCCTGTTCTAACGGGTTCTATTTTTTTAGTTGCTGAATTTATTAAATTTACCAATAAACAGAAATGTTAAATATTAAATTGTTCCTTAATTTCCCAACCTTCCAATTTTCCAGGATTTAATAGACCTTTAGGATCAAATTTTAATTTCGCTTTTACTTGATCTGCGTCAACCACTCCTAAGCCTCCACCTTCGACAGTTAAAACGTGGGGATTAAAAATAAACGCCCCAAGTTTCTTACAATCTTCCATTATTTCATTTAATTCATCTATCCCATTCCACCTCAATACAGGTAAAGCCGCTAATCGCGGTGATCCTTGTTGAGAAACTGCCTCTAAATGCCAAAGAACTTTTCTACCCCATTTTTTCCTCAGAAAATTAATCAATTCTAGTTCACTATTAAGTGGCAAAAGCATCTGTAAATAAGTCCAATTTTTATCCTTAGACCTCATATGAAGAGTTGTATGATTCCATACGACTTCAGAAATTCCATTAACGAGTTTTTCTTCTTCCCCAAGGAGGGTAAATTCAACTTTGAATTTTTTACAAATCAACTCGATCGTCTTTGTTCCTCCAAAAGTAGATTGAATTAATATCTTGTGACTTCTAGCATTACTTTTAAACCATTTTGGCATTTGATCTACAATTTCTTCTTCAAGAATTGCTCCTAGTTTCAGATCAATTGCTGCGCTGGTGATAGTTTTTAATATTTCTATTGTTTTTTCAAACTCAATACAATCGATAACTATTGAATACCATTTACGTTTGATATCAGTAGCAAGTAGTAAAGAGGTAATTATTCCATTAGTCCCATAAGCATGATTAAGCGGTTCGGATTCTTCAGCATCAAATTTTAATAATTCAGGTTTTTCATTCATCGTGACTGCCTCTAAGCCAATAAGATTTCCTGGATCTCTTAAAAATCCCCACTTAATTGAACCAATACCTCCTGATCCACCTGCAATAAAACCTCCAATTGTTGCAGTTTTCCAAGTACTAGGAAGCAACCTCAATTCCCTCCCATATTTCTCTAATTGTTTATTCAAATCTCCCATAACACAGCCCGACTGTACTTTTACAAAACCTGTATCTAGATCAAATTCTTCTAACTTATTAAAGTGACTCATCTGCATTACAACTCCTTTAAACAATGGGACAGCTTGTCCATAATTACCTGTACCTGAACCCCTCAAAGTAAGTGGGATAGCAAATTCCCAACAAATTTCTGCTACTTCCTTTACTGCTCTGTGATCACTAGGTCTTACCACCAAATCAGCAATACATTCGTCTAATTTTTCAGTAAGGATTGGAGAGTAGTTATAAAAATCTTTTGAAAGCCTTTTTATGTCAGATTTGGTTTCAATAATCTCTAAGTTCTTAACTTCCCTAAATTTGTCTATAAATTTAAGAGTATTTGATGTCATTAATTAAATTCTTATCGTTTTGTATATAAATTAGCCTATTGGCAATATAAATCGCCTTTTATAAACACTTTTCTCTTTAAGGAACATGAAAAAACATCTGCCCATCTTTGTGCATCTAAAATCACAAAATCAGCAGGGCAGCCCTTTTTAATTAAACCATCCCATTTTAAGTTTAATAATCTGCTTGGAGCTAAAAAAATAGAAGATAGAGTCATTCTCTCCCAGGGATTTAGTTGAAGCATAGGTATCGAGCAAGACATCATATAAAAAGGGTCAAAATTACCAAATGGGTACCAAGGGTCTTGAACATTATCACTACCCAGCGATACATCCACATGTGTTTTTTGTAATTGCTTTATTGGCGCAACTGGTCTTTTTAATGATGTAGTTTTATTACTTCGATTGAGTAGCCAAAAATTTGTTAGGGGTAAAGCGATAACCTTAATATTTTTTTCAGCCATTTTTTCTCCTAAATTTACAATTTCTCTATGACTTAGAGAAATAAGACTACTCAAATGACTACAAGTGATTGGAATACTATTAATTTTTAAATTTTCCATTGTTTTTAATAAAACTTTTATTCCTGCTCCAGGCTCAATAATTGACTCATCTATATGCAAATCAATTTCTAATTTATATTTACTCGCCAGAAGAAGCATCTTTGCGAGAAATTTGCTTGTATTTTTTTTATTGAAAGGCGGTACAATAACACCTCCTAAAATTCCTCCATTTGAGGAAAATATTTTTGCCAACTCTTCTCCATTATCTGTATCCCAGAATTCCAACGGGGCTAGAGCAACGAATTGTAAAGCCAACTCAGATGAAAATTTTTGTTGTAATTTAAAAAGTTCAATCCAAATATCCATAGATTGATTTTTGTATGTATCAATATGACTTCTAATAGCTCGATATCCATTTTGTATGGCAAGTTTTAATGATTTCTCAACTCTTTCAAGAACCTTATCTGTAGTTCTAGTTTTATGTTCTTCAAGATTTACTGATAGTGCTCCTTCATAGTTTGATTCCAGATTAGGAAAGTCTGCCCATATAAATGATTTATCAAAATGCGAATGCGTTTCTACAAATCTTGGGAATAAAATATTTTTTGGTTTTATAACTTTATTTTTTAAAGGCTTTAATTCAGAAACAAATCCATCTTTCCAACTAATGGAAACAGAACATAAATCCTCTACATCAATAATGAGGTTATTTATATCTTCTATTAAACAAAGGCTTCTGGGAATAAGAACCTCGGCTGTGCCAGAGTTACTCAAATTTTTAAATTTTCTCTTATTCTAAATCATAAAAAAATTTACTGAATTGAAAAATAATTCAAATTTCGCTAAAAGATAAAAATAACTATGAAAAATTACCCTCGAGTTGTTAAATTTATAAATGTGAGGCGGGCGTCGCCAAGTGGTTAAGGCAGCGGCTTGTGGCGCCGCTATTCGGGGGTTCGAATCCCCTCGCTCGCCCTCAATAAAATTGCAGCAAAATTTTTTAAATTGTAATTTTGAATTAAATAATCATAAAAAATTCCTAGCAAAGTGCTAACGAAAACAAAAACAGAAAAAATTTTTCAAAAGAATTCAACTACTGGCAGTTATTGGATAACCACATTTGGATGCCAAATGAACAAGGCTGATTCTGAGAGAATGGCTGGGACATTAGAGAAAATGGGATATACCAGAGCAGATAATGAATTAAATGCCGATTTGGTCTTGTACAATACATGCACAATCAGAGATAATGCGGAGCAAAAAGTTTATAGCTTTTTAGGAAGACAAGCAAAAAGAAAGCACAAAACACCTAGCTTAAAACTTGTTGTTGCAGGTTGCCTTGCTCAACAAGAGGGAGAGTCCTTACTAAGAAGAGTCCCAGAACTTGATTTGGTTATGGGACCTCAACACGTAAATAATCTTGAGAATCTTCTGGGGAAAGTTGATTTAGGAAATCAAGTTGCTGCCACAGAAGAAACCTTCATTTCTGAAGACATAACAAGTGCCAGAAGAGAAAGCTCTATCTGCGGCTGGGTTAATATTATTTATGGATGTAATGAAAGATGTTCATATTGTGTGGTTCCCTCTGTCAGAGGAAAAGAGCAATCAAGATATCCAACTGCGATAAAAAATGAGATTCAAAAATTATCTGAAGATAATTTTAAAGAAATTACTCTTTTGGGTCAGAACATTGATGCTTATGGTAGAGACCTTCCAGGAACGACAAAAGAGGGGAGAAAAGAGAATACTCTGACTGATCTTTTATATTATATCCATGATGTTGAAGGAATTCGCAGAATAAGATTTGCTACTAGTCATCCAAGATATTTTTCAAAAAGGTTGATTCAAGCTTGTTTTGAACTTGATAAAGTCTGTGAACATTTTCATATCCCCTTCCAAAGTGGAAATGATGAAATTTTAAAGCAAATGTCCAGAGGATATACCATCAAAAAGTATAAAAATATCATCGAGAATATAAGATCACTAATGCCAGATGCATCAATCACAGCTGACGCAATAGTTGCTTTCCCAGGAGAAACCGAACAACAATATCAAGATACATTAAAACTAATATCAGAAATTGGCTTTGATCAAGTGAATACAGCAGCATACTCTCCAAGACCGAACACCCCTGCAGCAGTTTGGTCTAATCAACTTTCGGAAGAGGTGAAAAAAGCTAGATTGCAGGAAATTAATGATTTGGTCGAGAAAACTGCTAGGAGTAGAAATCAGAGATATATCAAAAATATCGAAAGCGTTTTAGTTGAAGGTTTAAATCCAAAAAATTCCTCGCAAATTATGGGTAGAACCAGAACAAATCGATTAACTTTCGTAGAGATTCCTAAAAATATTAACTTTAATTTTTCATTAGGAGATGAGATAGATGTCCTAATAAATGAAGCAAGACCTTTTTCTTTAACAGGTGAACTTTATTTATGATTTTTTTCTAAATGATCGGGGGTAAGAAAAAATGTATTGGATTAATATTTGGCGGGAATTCCAATGAACATCAAGTATCGATATCCTCTGCGAAAACCGTTTATCAAGCATTTAATTCAGAGAAAAACAAAGAACGCTTTAAAGTTAAATCCTTTTACATAAACAAGTCTGGAGATTGGCTTGATAGTGAAAGTTCAGAAAAAATCCTAATTGAAGAAATTGAAAAAAATAAAACAAAAAAACAAGAAATTTTTAATCAAGAAAAAATTAACTTCCTTGACGGTATTGAATTTCAAAATATTGATGTTTGGTTTCCTCTTTTACATGGATTTAATGGTGAAGACGGATCAATTCATGGATTACTTAGATTTACAAAGAAACCTTTAGTCGGATGCGGAATTATTGGGTCTGCACTTGGAATGGATAAAATATTGATGAAAACAATTTTTTCAAATCTTAAACTTCCACAAGTTAATTATCTAGTTTTTCAAAATGAAGATATCAACGATAAGGAAGTTAAAAATAAAATTATTAATGAAATTTTAAAAAAATTTAATTTTCCTTTTTTTATTAAACCATCGAACTCTGGATCATCTCTTGGCATCTCCAAAGTCCTAAATGAATCAGAAATATCACAAGCATTAGAAAAGGCTTGGGAAATAGATCCAAGAATCTTAATAGAGGAAGGTTTAGAGGTAAGGGAGATTGAATGCGGCATTATTGGGAATTCAAAACTCTTAACCTCTGAGATAGGCGAGGTAGATTACGAAAGTGATTGGTATGATTACGATTCAAAATATTTCTCAAATAATAAAATAATTATTCCAGCCGAAATAGATTCAAAAATCACGAAAGAAATTAAAGAAATTGCTATTAAAAGTTGTAGAGCTTTAAACATTTTTGGTTTTGCAAGAGTAGATTTCTTTTTAGAAAAATCTTCAAATAAAATTTTGCTAAATGAAATTAATACAATTCCTGGTTTTACAAAAAACAGTATGTTTCCAATGCTTTGGGAAGCTTCAGGTTTAAAAATTGAACAACTTGTGGCTAAACTGGTAGATATATCTTTAGATTTGTAATTTAAATCATATGTTGCATGGACTACTTTGGTTACCATTACTTTTAATCTTCATTTTATTAACTGCACTTGGATGGTTAGAGAGAAGAAGGCAAAATCTTTTTAGAAGTTGGGCGAGTGATTCTGAACTGTGCAAGTTAGATAGTTCAGGTGCAGCGTCCTTAAAAGACGGGGAGTTAAAGTGGAGCGCATTTGAAGCTGGTAAATTTGAAGAAAAAGATTGTTTTACAATCAAGAAACTGGAGTTAGTTGAATTAATGGCACTAACTTCAGGAGAAGCTCCTCTAACAAATGAATCTCAAGGTAAGTGCAGGTTGAGATTAGTAGGAGACGGGAAAGAGATGGATGTACCATTTTCAGATGCAGAGCAAGCGAGAAAATGGATGGATCAACTCATGGAAAAAGCTCGATGTGATTTGTGAAAAACAAAAAAGTAATCAAAAATAGAAGCTTTTTTTTTCTAATTTCATTTTTATTTTTAACAAGTATATTAAGCACAAAAACTCTCAAAAAAGTTGATACTCAGGACATTAGGATTTTTGGTAGTAAATTATTTTCACGGAATGATCTGGTAAAAAATTCATCTTTAAATTTTCCTATCCGATTAATTTTTGTTGAAACTAATTTGTTAGAAAAAGAGTTAAAACAAAATTTATCTCTCAAGAATGTTTCGGTAAACAGAGAATTATTTCCATTTGGTTTGAAAGTGCATATTAATTCAAGAATTCCAAAGGCTTATGGTGAGAGAATATTAAACGACGAAAAAATATTAGGCTTCATTGATAAAGATGGATTTTTTATAAATAAACAAAATGTGGATGAAAAAAATTTGCATAAATTAACCATAAAAGTTTTTGGATGGAAAGAAAAATTTAAAAAAATATTATCTGAAATTTTCATAGCTATAGATAATTATGAATTAGAGATAGTTAAAATAACTTTCTCACCCGATGGGTTTCTAAGTGTTGAGGAAAAAGATTTAAAAACAATATTCTTAGGATTTAAGCCAAATTTAATCAACTATCAGTTACAAATAATCAATAACCTTAAAAATGAAGTTAAGAAAAATAGCTTTTCAAAAAAAATAGATAATATTGATCTTACAAATCCAGATAAACCAAAAATAAAAGTGTTCAAACCCTAATATTTGAAAAAGGATTTTGAGTAATTTTTTTTAATTATTGTAGTGTTGATATGGGTTTTGCATTCAAAACAAAATATTTTATAAATAAATATTTTTAGGATTTTCCTCAACAAATTCCTACAGATGAGCTCAGTAAGTTCATAATGCACCCAATACTAGTAATAGATCCCTATCAAGAGATGAGCTTCGGTAACAATCCAAACTTTGATCAATCGAGAGAAATCCTTCCAAGCCAAAACGCCAAAATAGAAGTTATTGGTGTAGGTGGTGGTGGCAGTAATGCAGTTAATAGAATGATAAATAGTGATTTAGAAGGTGTTTCATTCCGAGTGCTAAATACCGATGCACAAGCCCTACTACAATCTTCTGCAGAGAGCAGGGTTCAACTTGGACAACACCTTACTAGAGGCTTAGGAGCAGGTGGGAACCCAAGTATTGGTCAAAAAGCTGCCGAAGAATCTAAAGAAGAGCTTCAACAAGCTCTTGAGGGATCTGATCTAGTTTTCATAGCTGCTGGAATGGGTGGAGGAACGGGTACAGGTGCAGCTCCCGTAGTCGCAGAAGTTGCCAAACAAAGTGGTGCATTAACAGTAGGTATAGTAACCAAACCATTTTCTTTTGAAGGGAAAAGAAGAATGCGTCAAGCAGAAGAAGGAATCGCAAGACTAGCTGAGAACGTGGATACTCTTATAGTTATTCCAAATGACCGATTAAAAGACGTTATAGCAGGCGCTCCCCTTCAAGAAGCATTTAGGAATGCTGATGATGTTTTGAGGATGGGAGTAAAAGGTATCAGTGACATAATTACTTGTCCAGGATTAGTTAACGTTGATTTCGCAGATGTAAGATCGGTTATGACGGAAGCAGGAACTGCTCTTCTAGGAATAGGTATTGGTTCAGGAAGATCGAGAGCTTTAGAGGCAGCACAAGCAGCAATGAATAGTCCTTTACTAGAAGCAGCTAGAATTGATGGGGCTAAAGGCTGCGTTATAAATATTACTGGTGGCAAAGATATGACACTAGAAGATATGACCTCTGCATCTGAAATTATTTATGATGTTGTTGATCAAGAAGCAAACATTATTGTAGGTGCAGTGGTCGATGAAGCAATGGAAGGAGAGATACAAGTTACTGTAATTGCTACAGGATTTGAAACTAATCAACCATTAAACCAACAAAGAATAAAAAACAGGTTATCAAATCAACCAATATATAATTTTTCAGATAATAAAGAATCTGGAGCTAGTATTCCTGAGTTTTTGAGATTAAGGCAAAATAAAAAAGATATTGGTTAAAAGGTAAAATAAAGTGACTCGGTTATCTCGCCTGCCTCAAGCATCCCTTGTGGCTGCTACCTTCCGGTCCTGACCAGGTTTAGGCGTTAAAACCGCGAAAGGCCGAGTCAGAATTATAATAGCAATTCTTGATTAAAAAAGATACATAAAATTTATTATGTTGCCTTCTGACCTAGTTAATTATAAAAAAAAATCTCGAAAAATTATTGCATTAACTGCATGGGACTCCATATCAGGATCTATTGCAGAACAAGCCAATGTTGATCTCGTCCTAGTAGGAGATTCCTTAGCAATGGTCTGCTTAGGTTACAAATCGACATTGCCATTAACTTTAGAGAATATAATTTATCATACTAATGCTGTTTCAAGAGGATTTAAAAAGAAAATTGAGGAACAACCTTTGGTCGTTTCAGATATGCCTTTTCTAACTTACCAATGTGGAGAGGATAAAGCTGTTGAATATGCAGGGAAAATTATTCAGAGCACTTATGCAAAAGCTGTAAAGGTAGAGGGAGCTGAACCAGAAATACAAAAAGTTATTTCTAGATTAATAAGAATGGGAATTCCTGTAATGGGTCATATCGGTCTTACGCCACAAAGCTATCTAAATATTGGATTAAAGAAACAAGGAGAAAGCTTAGCTAGCCAAGAAAAAATTAAAAGAGAGGCTTCAATTCTTGAAAAATTAGGATGTTTTTCAATAGTTCTTGAACATATTCCTGATTTGCTTGCTAAAGAAATACAAAATTCTTTGACAATTCCCATAATAGGAATCGGTGCAGGTAATTATTGTGATGGGCAAGTAAGAGTTACTGCAGATTTGTTAGGCCTCAATGATGATCAGCCACCATTTTGCAAACCGATTATCCAAGGGAAGAAATTACTTAAGGATAAATTAAAAGAATGGGTAGACTTTGAAAGACTTAACTAACCCGACCCATTTTGTCATAATTAGAGATTCTCTGAGAACGTAGTATTAGCAATAGTTTATAAGGGTATGAAGTATCCAGTAATCCTTTAATTTATTTACCAATAAAACAATGAAACCTTCTCCATCTTCTATCCAAGGATGCTTTTGAACCAGCCATAACCCATCTTTGACCTTCTTCTTTACATTTTTCAAGGTTGGGCATAAGAATTTTTTCTTGAGTTGGCCCTGAGCTCGGTCCTTTTAAACTTAACCAAAGCCAAACACTTTCAGCATTAACAGCAGTAGTAAAACCTAATAGCAATGGAAGTACTAATAATTTACGCATTAAAAAAGAGGGTTTTACCCCTCTATGTTAGATCAACTGTCAATCATTTTTATTACAGATATTTGCTTTACCTTTTGTTAAAGAAGTTTTTAAGGGGATTTATTTTATTATCTTAAATTTTTACAAAGCAAGTGATAGCAGTGGTTTTAGCTATACCACAAAGGGTATAGTTAATCTTAATTAATCTCATCCCACCACTTAAACATAGAAACAAGAACTTGATTGCTTAGTTCCATGCCATTAGGCTCACTTAAAAAAAATCTATTCCCCTTTCTTACTAATAGTCCACTTTCAAGAAATCTTTCCCATTCTTCAAGTAATTTACTAAAGTTGTTTTCAAATTTTTTATTTTCCCAGTTTTGTTCTTTAAACACTTCTTTGATGTCAACACCCTCTTTGAGTCTTAACCCCAACATTATTTTCTCATCAAGTTCTTTATAGACGAACTCCTTATTAGTTAGGGATGAATCTAAATTAAGTTCGTATTGTCTAATTACCCATTCTTTATATTGTTTACTAACTCTTGGTCTAGTAAACTTTTCCCCCCAAGGTGAACTAGTAGAACCTTGACCAAAACTCCACCAACCTAAACCACTCCAATAAACTCTATTATGTCTCGACTGATGCCGCGGGAGGGAATAGTTTGAGATTTCATATCTTGAATAGCCTGAGTTTTTTAAAATTAGATGAGTTGATTCACTATTTCTAAAAGCCTCTTCATCGCTGGGGAGTTTTAATTTTCCTGAATTAACTAATTTTTTAAAAACAGTACCATTTTCAATATTTAAATCGTAAATAGATAGATGCGGTGGTGAATATTTTATTGCTTTTTTTAAGTCATCTTGCCATTCTTTAAATCCACTTAGTGGCAAGTTTTGAATTAAATCTAAACTCCAGCTTTTTATTAACCCAGAATCATATTCTCTCTTCAACCACAAACAAGATTTTTCTGCATCTTCTCCGAGATGACGCCTTCCCGACTTTTGAAGTATCTGATTATTAAAACTTTGTACACCGAGACTAAATCTATTTATCCCAGCATTTATAAATCCATAAAGATCATCTTGAGTAAAACTAGCAGGATCAACCTCCATAGTGATTTCAGCACCATAGTCAATTCCATAATTTTCTCTAAAAAGATCTATTAATTCTTTGATTTGGGTAGGATCTAGAATTGATGGTGTACCACCTCCTACATAAATTGTCGATAGAGGTGATTTATCCTTAATTGACAATATTTCCTTATATAAAAAATGCAAATACTCTTTAACAGTTTTGCTTCCATAACCTTGTAAAGTTTCAACTTTATTACCTAATGGAATAACTGCAAAATCGCAATAAAAGCACCTTCTGTGGCAAAAAGGAATGTGCACATAAGCACTTCTTGGAAACTTATTCATAATATAAATTCATTTTTAAGCTTCAAAAAAGTATTAAGAATCGAAAAAAATTAAATCCTTATTTACTCAATTAATAAATCCTAGTAGATTATAGATATGACAGATATCTTAGTATTAATTTTATTTGTATTTTCTGGGGCTGCTTCAGGATGGCTTGGTGTTGATTTATTGCCAGTAGAAATACTTAAACAGGTATCTAATGTGGAAGGTTTTAGAATTGTTTTGGCAATAATAGGTTTTTTTGTAGGATTAGCAGCTGGTTTTGTATTCCTTCAACTTAGAAAGACGTTTCTTGATCAAATAAGAACAATGCCAACGGATTTACTAATAAGTAGGTCTGTTGGATTAATTTTAGGACTACTTGTTGCGAATCTCCTACTTGCTCCAATACTATTAATTCCTTTCCCTAGAGAGGTTTTTTTCGCAAAACCCTTGGCAGCTATATTAAGCAACATTTTCTTTGGTGTGCTTGGTTATAAGTTAGCAGATACCCATGGAAGGACATTATTGAGATTATTTAATCCAAATAATACTGATGCATACTTAGTCAATGAAGGAATCCTCCCTGCTGCAAGTCCAAAAATTTTAGATACCAGCGTAATTATTGATGGAAGAATTAATGGCCTATTAAGTTGCGGCTTATTGGAAGGTCAATTAATTGTTGCTCAAAGTGTAATTGGCGAATTACAAACTTTAGCTGACTCAAGCAGTAATGAAAAAAGGTCGAAAGGTAGAAGAGGGCTTAAGTTATTAAAAGAATTAAGAGATTTATATGGGAGAAGACTTGTAATAAACCCAACAAAGTACGAAGGTAATGGGGTAGATGAGAAACTCTTAAAAATTACTGAAGATATGACAGGAACTTTAATTACAGCTGATTATAATCTTTCTCAAATCGCTGAAGTTAAAGAATTAAAAGTTATGAATTTGAGTGATTTAGTTATTGCTTTAAGGCCAGAAGTACAACCAGGAGAATCACTTAATATAAAAATCGTGAGAGAAGGCAAAGAAAAAATGCAAGGTATTGGATATTTAGATGACGGCACAATGGTTGTTATTGATGAGGCAAAGAATTTTGTTGGAAGCAGATTAGATATTGTTATAACAGGAGCATTACAGACTCCCACAGGAAGAATGGTCTTTGGAAAACTAATAAATAATCCTGAGTCAAACAAATCTTTTAAATCACCAGCGACACAGGGTTAAATCTAGCTAGAATCAGTTCATTATTAACTTCGTGATACAAATGACTGTATCTGCTCCTTATTACGGCGAAAACACCGTTATGAGGACTCCTCCCCCTGACCTCCCCTCTCTTTTACTTAAAGAGCGAATTGTTTATCTTGGTTTACCATTATTTTCAGATGATGATGCGAAAAGACAACTAGGTATGGATGTTACCGAGCTAATCATTGCTCAACTTCTTTATCTAGAGTTTGAGGATCCAGAAAAACCAATCTATTTCTATATCAATTCAACAGGGACTAGTTGGTACACAGGTGACGCTGTTGGTTTTGAAACAGAAGCTTTTGCTATCTGCGATACAATAAGCTACATAAAGCCTCCAGTGCACACAATATGTATCGGACAAGCAATGGGGACTGCTGCGGTTATTCTTTCATCCGGCACTAAGGGGCAAAGAGCTGCTCTCCCACATGCTTCTATTGTTTTGCATCAACCTATAAGCGGAGCAAGAGGCCAAGCAACCGATATCCAAATAAGAGCTGAAGAAGTTTTGAAAAATAAAAAGTCAATGCTGGAGATTTTATCTCGTAATACTGGAAAGACTATCGAAGAACTCTCAAAAGACTCCGATAGGATGAGTTATCTCAACCCCCAAGAAGCCTTAGATTATGGAGTTATCGATAGAATACTCACAAGTCAAAAAGATCTACCAAAAAAAATTTAACACTCACAAAACTATTTTAAAATCATGCCAATAGGAACTCCAAGCGTGCCTTACAGACTTCCAGGAAGTCAATACGAAAGATGGGTCGACATATATACAAGACTAGGTGTTGAAAGAATTCTTTTTCTTGGACAAGAAGTTAATGATGGTATTGCTAATAGCCTTGTTGCACAAATGCTTTATTTAGATTCTGATGATAATTCCAAACCTATCTATCTGTATATAAATAGCCCAGGAGGATCAGTAACTGCTGGATTGGCAATATATGACACTATCAAATACGTAAAAAGTGATGTAGTAACTATATGCGTAGGCCTAGCAGCCTCTATGGGAGCGTTCCTATTGGCCGCTGGCACAAAAGGTAAAAGAGTTGCTTTGCCCCACAGCAGAATAATGATTCATCAACCCTTAGGCGGGACATCTCAACGCCAAGCAAGTGATATTGAAATAGAAGCTAAGGAAATTTTAAGAATTAAAGACATGTTAAATATGTCTATGGCAGATATGACAGGCCAATCATTTGAGAAAATTGAAAAGGATACTGATAGAGATTATTTTCTAAGTGCGGAAGAAGCAAAAAATTATGGTTTAATCGATAGAGTAATTACACATCCAAGCGAAGCAAATCAATCTTAAATTTTCTAAATTAATATTTTAATTTTAATTTTTAAATTAATAATTTTTTGGTTTATTTACACCTTAATGTCTAAAATAATAATTATCAAATGCAAAGAAGCTACAACTAATGACCCAACTCTTTTACGACAAAGATGCAGATCTAAGTCTTTTAAATAATAAAACAATAGCGATTATTGGATATGGTTCACAAGGTCATGCACATGCCCTAAACCTTAAAGATAGCGGTATGGATGTAATTGTTGGATTATATAAAGGAAGTAAGTCTGAAAGCAAAGCTATTAGCGATGGTCTACAAGTCTTTAGTGTTTCTGAAGCTTGCAAAAAAGCAGACTGGATTATGATTCTCCTCCCCGATGAGTTTCAGAAAGATGTTTACCTTAAAGAAATAGAACCAAACTTAAAAGAAGGAAAGATACTAAGTTTTGCTCATGGCTTCAATATAAGATTCGGACTTATCAAACCTCCTAGTTTTGTGGATGTTGTAATGATTGCTCCAAAAGGTCCTGGACACACTGTTCGTTGGGAATATCAGAATGGTCAAGGAGTTCCGGCACTGTTTGCAGTTGAGCAGGATTCTTCTGGGATTGCAAGATCATTGGCAATGGCTTACGCTAAAGGGATTGGCGGAACGAGAGCTGGGATTCTTGAAACAAACTTCAAAGAAGAAACAGAAACTGATTTATTTGGCGAACAAGCTGTTTTGTGCGGAGGATTATCAGAACTAGTCAAGTCAGGCTTCGAAACCCTTGTAGAGGCAGGATATCAGCCCGAACTTGCTTACTTCGAATGCTTACATGAAGTTAAACTTATTGTTGATTTAATGGTGAAGGGAGGCTTATCTCAAATGAGAGATTCCATTTCAAATACAGCAGAATATGGAGATTATGTGAGTGGTAAAAGACTTATTAATAGTGATACAAAGAAAGAAATGCAGAAAATTCTAAAAGATATTCAAGATGGGACTTTCGCTAAGAATTTTGTGGAAGAATGCAATAAAAACAAACCCTTAATGACAAAATTAAGAGAAGAGAACTCAAAACATGAAATTGAGAAAGTGGGTAAAGGCCTGCGCTCGATGTTCAGTTGGCTGAAATAAATTTAGTTTTAATATTTCTTGGATCGATTGGTTTTGATTTATTGATCGGCGACCCAAGATTCTTAATCCACCCTGTTCAGGTAATTGGCTTTTACATAAAAAAAATATCTGATTTCCTTATAAATAATTTTGGGAAAAATAAAAATATATTGTTTTGGGGAGGTTTAATTGTAGCTATATCCACCATTGGAATGAGTTTTGGTTTAGGGAAATTGATAGAACTCAGTTATGTGCAATCAAGAAATAATTTTTTTAGTGGATTGTTAATTTTTTTTGGACTTTCAAGTTGTCTTGCTACCAAGGGACTTATTTCAAGCGTGAAAGAGATTGCAGAGCTAATAGAATGCAAAGAAATCAATGGCCATAATAAGAGGATAATCAAAGAGAAGGTACAAAGGATAGTAAGTAGGGATGTAAGTTCATCTTCTTTAGAACATCTTTTGAGATCAAGTACAGAGAGCCTTACCGAAAATTCTGTTGATGGAATATTTGGGCCATTATTTTGGATTTTTGTTGGAATTTTTTTTATGAAATTTTCAATTTTCCTGCCGGGGCCTTTATCACTTGGTTTTTCTTATAAAGCAATAAGTACTTTAGATTCAATGATAGGTTATAAATATAATTATTTTAGATATTTAGGTTTTTTCAGTGCAAAAATCGAAGATATTTTTACGTTTATTCCTTCAAGATTAGTTTTAATTACATTACCTTTAGTTAGTCCCAAAATTAATGAGTATGGATCAATCATAAAAAAAAGCTATCTTGATGGTAAAAAATATGATTCGCCTAATGCTGGGATTTCGGAAGCTATTTTTGCTTATATTTCTGGAATAACATTGGGTGGGAAAAGTAAATATAACAATGAGATTATTAAAAAGCCAATGATCAATGCGAATGGCGATAATTGCACTGGAGAGAAAATTAAATTAATTTGTCAATTAATTTTGAGATTACAATTATTATGGATAATAATTTTTGTCTTAATTTTTTTTATAATTTCAACTTTAATTTAATAATAAATTAGTTTTAAAATTACTAGAATAAATCATAAAAATTTATGCAAGAAAATGGCTCTCCAATAGAAAATCAAAATGATGATTTTCCTAATACATCATCAACTGATAATGAATACTCAAAATGGGTAGACAATCAGGGAGATGAAGTAAAGAATGTTTTTGGATTTAATAGCAGTGCTGAACTCGTAAATGGTAGAGCAGCAATGATCGGATTCTTAATGCTCATATTAACCGAGTTAGTTTTTAGTGGCAGACCTGTTACTTCTTCAATTTTTGGTATTAATTAAAAATGGAAGCAAAAAAATCAAATCCAATAAAAGTATTCTTATACATATCTGTATGGGTAATTATTTGGGGTACTATAGGATCTTTAATCGATTTTCCTCTATATAAAAATAAAATCTACTTAGAAGGAAGTATATATCAATATCTTACATTCACAGTTACAGCGATTATTTCTATTTTATCTGCAAAGTTTTTTTATAAGAAAATTGATTTATAAAAACTTGTACCTAAATTTCTTAATAATTTTTGCTGGTTCTTTACTTTCACTAGACTCGTAAAGTATCCACTGGTGTGTCTCAGTATCATGATCACAACCATAATTTCCAGATGGGTTATCGTAATTTGAAAGATATGAATGACAATTTTGGTCTGCCTCAAAAGCGGAGTCATAACCTGTTAGAAAATATATCAAAAATAGAACCGTTATCAACAAAAAAAATACTTGCGAAACTAAATTAACTACCTTCATAGAATATTCTAAAATTTAAATATATCATCTATTAAAATATTTCGATCCAAAAATATAGCTAACGTCCAACATTAAATACAAAGTCATGGAATTCTTGATTATTTAAATACAGGATGACTAGCAATACTAAAATGATATTTAAGCCAATTACTATTGATCCAAAAATATTTATTTGTTTTTTGCCTGGCAAAGTGTAAGTAAATTTCTTGCCTTTAAGAAAACCAGCTAAGCCTTTTTTTTCTTTTACTTGAGTATTTTGAGTATTAATCTTAACTTCATTATCAGAAAAACCTTTTACCATTACAATTTAAATAACAAATTTATAATATTCCAAAAAAATAAATTATTTTAATAATTAACAATTTTTAATCACATATCGGGTCATTAATAGAATTCTCTCATTTGAGAAATTATTAAAAAAATAAGCTTCAATAATTGCCGTTTGCAGCCCCAATAAACTTGATTGACATTTGAATCTATTTTGGTCAAATACTACTAATTGAAGTTTTTCTATTTCAGAAACTAATTCTTTACATATTTGGGTTCGAGAATCTTTAAAACAATCACTAGATTGTTTTAAAATATTAGACTTTGTTGGTATTGTTTCCGCCACAACAAAATTAGATAACAACAAGAATTTAAGGAATAAAATAGTTAAATATTTCATTACTTCTTAAGATTTCAAAATTTTGGATGCCTCGTTAAGAGTATTGGACATTGAGCTAATTGCATCTTTTTGCGATTAAAAAAAAAGATGCCCTGAAAGAGCACCTTGTTATTAAAGGAAGAAATAGATTAAAAAAATTACCCTTGAACTCTATCCTTAAAAAGTTTACCTGCAGAGAATGTTGGAACTCTTTTAGCGGGTATTGCTATTTTTTCGCCTGTCTTAGGGTTTAATCCCTGTCTTGCAGAACGATCTCTTGGTTCAAAAGAACCAAATCCTAGTAAAGAGACTTTTTTGCCTTCCACTACTGAATCAACAATAGTTTCAATAGCTGCATCAACAACTAAAGAAACATCCGTTTTTGTGAGCTCTGTACGAGCTGCAACAAGATTTACTAAATCAGCTTTGTTCATTGAAATTTAAATTAAAGCTAGGGGTTAAAAAAAGATTTAAATCGAGTTTAAACCTCGAACTTTCACATCATATGGAGCAAATACAAATACGGCAACCGAAAATGCCGGCGGCGCAAAGCTTTATACAAATTTTAGGGACATTTTTAGCAACATTATTTATTTCTTATAGCCGCGCTTTTTCATTTATAAAAAATAGCCTCTTCATTGTGAGAACAGCAAAAAGCATTGGCAGCACTGGATTTAGCATTAAAAATCTAACTACATTTAGCAAAGGGGGGAAATGTCAAAAGGGGGTTGAATTTAAGAATTTGAACTATTTATTATGTTTTATTAATTTTCAGATATATTTCCTTCTCATCACATGAAAAAACACAATTTGTATTTTGAAATCAAGAAAAATCTGGTTTTCTCATTATTAAACTTTCTCTATAAATCGTTTTATGCACTGAGCAGATGGATGAAGAAATTGTATTTAATTAGAAAATTAATACTGTCCAAGATCTAATAAAGTTGATTAGTGAAGCCTTAAATTTGAGTTTTTTTTTAAATTTTGCATCTATTATTCAAATACCAGTAATTTAAAAAATTATCTCAATATTTAACTAATCAATGATAAAGAAAAAGTGATTCATCTCAATAAAGGTAAACCATTTCCTTTAGGGAGTTCTCTAACTTCACAAGGGGTTAATTTTTCCTTAGTAGCCACAAATGCAGAATATGTAGAAATCTTATTGTTTGAGAAAGAGGACTCTATTTCCCCAAAAAGCATATTCAAACTAGATCAGACTCATAATAAAGGTCCTTACTGGCATGCGGAAATAAAAAATCTTGATGAAGGTTGTATTTATGCTTTTAGAGTGAAACAAAAAAATAATGAAATTAATAATAACTATGAAAAAAAAGTATTACTTGATCCATGTTCAAGAGGTATTACAGGATGGGAAAGTTATAAAAGAGAAAATGCATTAAAAATGCAAGAAAATACTAATTCTTGTCTTAAAAGCGTTGTTTGCGATAGAAAATTATTTAATTTTAAGGATTTTCCAAGGCCTAAACATTCTTGGGAAGAAACAATTATTTATGAACTCCATATCAAAGCTTTTACTGAATCAACTGATAAAGATGAAAGTTGTTTTAAAAAATTTTTTGAAAAAATTCCTTATCTCAAAGAACTGGGTATTACAACAATTGAATTACTCCCAATTTTTTGTTTTGATCCTACTGATGCGCCAAATGGTCTAAAAAATTTTTGGGGATATAGTCCAATTAATTGGTTTACACCGCATTTTGAATATCTTTCGAATGAATCCGCCGAAAAGAATAGAGAGGAATTTAGAAGATTTGTAGAGGAATGTCATAAAGCAGACATTGAAGTCATCTTAGATGTTGTATACAATCACACTTGCGAAGGTGATTCAAAAGGGCCCGCAATATCTTGGAAAGGTATAGATGAAAATCTTTATTACTTTATTGGAAAAGATAAAAATTATCAGGACGTCTCCGGATGTGGTAATACTATTGCAGCAAACAGAGGATTAGTTAGAAAACTAATAATTGAATCTTTAAAATGTTGGGCGAGTGAATTAGGAGTTGATGGTTTTAGATTTGATTTAGGAATTGCCCTATCAAGAGGAGAAAATCTTTCCCCGCTTGATAATCCTCCAATTTTTGAAGATATAGAATGTGAACCAGAACTTATCGATATCAAGTTCATAAGTGAGCCATGGGATTGTGGCGGTTTATATAAATTAGGTGATTTCCCATCTAAGAATACTTTCACTTGGAATGGTCATTTCAGAGATGACTTGAGGAGATTTTGGAAGGGGGATAAAGATACAGCATGGAATATGAGCGATAAAATAAAAGGGACGCCATCTATTTATAAAGAAGATAATATTTTTCCAAAGTCGATAAATTTTATTACTTCACATGATGGATTCACTCTAAAAGACTTAGTAACTTTCAATAGAAAGCATAATTTTGCCAATAGAGAACAAAATAGAGATGGAGATAACCATAACAATTCTTGGAATCATGGTACTGAGGGACCAACTACGAACTTATTAATAAATGATTTAAGAAAAAGACAACAAAAAAATCTTATTCTTAGTTTACTTATATCTAAAGGTGTTCCAATGATACTTATGGGTGATGAGATAGGAAGATCACAAGGCGGAAACAATAATTCTTGGTGCCAAAATAATTTATTGGGCTGGATGAATTGGGAACATGGTCAACAAGATTTGGAATTATTAGAATATTTTAAATACGTTATAAAAATCCGAAAAAAACTAATACACATTTTCAATCCATCATTCTTACCTAATAATCAAACCAATGAAAATATTCCAACATATCATTGGCATGGAACAAAGTTAGATAACCCCGATTGGAGTAGTTGGTCTCACACAGTTGCCTTTAGCATTAACAAAGACAATACTAATCCGCTTGTCTGGATAGGTTTAAATGCATATTCAAAAAGTATTGATTTCCCCTTACCGAAATGTAAATATAATTGGTTAAAAGTTATTGACACTAGCATGTCTGAGATTTTTGAACCCTTAATTGTTCATGAAAAATCTGTTTCAATAAAGAGTAGAAGCTCTTTACTAATCATTTCAGAAGAAGTATTTGGGGCAAAAAATAATTTATTCTAAAAGCGGGCGGCGGGAATCGAACCCGCATCTTCAGCTTGGAAGGCTGAGGTTTTACCACTAAACCACGCCCGCATTAAGTAATAGAATTACCATTGCAATAATACATTATCAAACAATAAACAAAGTAAAAAGATTGGAAAATTCACACTCGAAAAAAAATATTTCTAGATCAACAACAAGATTAATGTTCTCTTATGGGCTAGGAGATGCAGGAACAGGTTTAGTCGCGACACAATTTGGTTTTTTTCTTTTCAAATTCTTTATTTCTACTGGTTTACCAGTAATAATTGCAGGCTCATTATTAATGTTAATAAAGATATGGGATGCAGTAAATGATCCGTTAATTGGATGGTTAAGTGATCGTACCAAATCAAAATGGGGACCAAGAATCCCTTGGATGGTAGCAGCATCTGTTCCTCTCGGTTTCTCTTTAGCTGCGATATGGTGGACACCCACTGGTTCAGTGCTAACCAAGACTATTTACTATGCCATAATTTCTATAATCGTAATGACTGCTTATACAAGTATTAATCTTCCTTTTGCAGCTCTTTCTACTGAAATTTCTGAAAAAACAGCAATAAGAACAAGACTAAACGCATCTAGATTTACTGGCTCAATAATCGCAGGACTAACTGGTTTAATAATTGCTGGAGTTGTATTAGGTTCCGAAGGATCTGCAAATAATGAATATTTTTTAATGGGTAAAATAAGCGGATGTATTGCAGTTGCTGCAACATTAATTTCTTGTTGGGGATTAGCTCCATTCGCAAAAAAAGCAAGAAGGCCTTCAGGAAAAGTTGAAGCTATAACACTTCAATTCAAAAGGATCTTCAGAAATAAAAAATTTCTAAAAGTTATCACGCTCTATATTCTTCTCTGGTGCGCCTTACAATTAATGCAAACAGTAGCATTAATCTATGTCGAGGATGTACTGAATGTACCAACATATATTGCGAAGTGGATCCCGATACCTTTCCAAATTAGCGCTTTAGTGGGTTTACAAATATGGACCAGAGTATCAAATAAATTGAACAGGATTTCAGCGTTAAACTATGGAGCGATTATGTGGATTATTTCATGTACAGCAGCTTTATTTTTACCTTCATTATCAAAAATTTCAGGACTTGGAGATAGTTTATTCCTAAATGCCAGCAACATATTTCTGTTCATTCTCTTAATTTTCATAATCTGTCTTATTGGCATTGGAGCTTCAACCGCTTTTCTTATCCCTTGGTCACTACTTCCTGACGCAATAGACGAAGACCCAGAGAAACCAGCAGGATTATATACTGCTTGGATGGTACTTATTCAGAAGATAGGTATCGCGTTTAGTGTTCAATTATTAGGATTTTTATTGTATTTATCAGGTTATCAATCATGTTTTGTTGATAAAGATGGTTTAAATATTATTGAACAATGCTACTCAGCACAATTAACTATTAGATTATGTATTGGTTTTATACCCTCAATATTGGTAATAATTGGTCTTTTAATCATGAGGGAATGGGATCGAAAATTAATTACGAACTAATATAAAGATATGTATTACCTTAATTTTTTCAAAAGACTTCTAAGCAGCCTAGTCATTGGCGGGCAAGCAATTAATTTTATCTTTAAGGGTAAAATTTCCAAAAATGATCTCTTTGACCAACTTATGGAGTCAGGTCCTGGCAGTTTATTAATTGTATTAATTACAGGAATTGCCGCAGGTACAGTTTTTAATATTCAAGTTGCATCACAACTTACAAGTATGGGAGTTTCAAGTGAAATCGGAGGTTTATTAGCAGTAGGCATGGCAAGAGAGATGGCTCCTCTTCTAACTGCTACTTTAATGACTGGAAAGGTTGCCACTGCTTATGCTGCTCAACTGGGCACGATGAAAGTCACAGAACAAATTGAGGCAATAACCATGTTAAGAACCGAGCCAGTCCAATATTTGGTAGTCCCAAGGTTACTATCGATGGTAATAATGTCTCCAATCCAGTGTCTTTTGTTTTTATCTGTAGCTTTATGGAGTGGACAAATTTGGAGCACAATTTTTTATAAAGTTCCTCCAATAGTTTTTTGGACATCTGTAAGATCAGGTAATGTGAGTTTAACCAGTACAGACTTAACTTCAATGTTAATAAAATCTGTAGTGTTCGGATTACTTATTTCAATCATTGCTTGTGGATATGGACTTACAACCAAAGGAGGTCCAAAAGAAGTTGGAACAAGTACAACAGGTGCAGTTGTAATGACTCTCGTTACTGTATCTTTAATGGATGTATTACTAACGCAAATTTTATTTGGATGAATCTATGTTTAATACTAAATCAAAAAAAGAGGAGCCAGTAATAATATCTCCTTCATTTCAGTTGCCAATCATTCTAATAGTTTTAAGTTTTATGCTTTTGTTTTTGAATATTGGCTCTTTGCCAACAATAGTTTTTGCTTCTTTTAGCTTTTTTTTATTACTTCAGTCATTCACCTTAAGAATAAAAATAACAAATGATGATTTTATCGTTTTACAATTAGGGAAAGAGATTAGAACTTTTCCATTCAAGAACTGGATATCATGGAAATTCTTTTTTCCTATAATCCCAGGTATTTTTTATTTTAGAGAAAAGTCCAGTCCTCATTTATTACCAATTTTGTTTAATCCAAAGCAATTAAAAGATGAGCTCATAAAAAAAGTTGACTCCCTTGAAATTAAAAATTCTTAAAATTCAGACTTTGCCTAATCATCAAAATTATTTAAATGACCAATACCGAAATTTCCGACAATAATCCTGAAAAGGAATTAAAAATAGATAAGTCAATTTCAGATAAAACCAAACAAATTAGTAAGAAAAATACAACTCAAAATAAAAAAATTACACCGAAAAATGATAAAACAACTAAATCTTTTGATGAAATTTCTAATGAAATTTTTAGAGATCTCTTTTCAAAAAAAGACTCTTTAGTTAAAGAAATAAAAGAGTTAGAAACAAAAAAAAATGAAATAGAAAAAGATATTGAGTCTAATTTTAAAGGACAGTCAGATAATATTGCTAAAAGAGTTAAAGGCTTTCAAGAGTACTTAACTGGAGCTTTGCAGAATCTTTCACAAAACGTAGAGAGACTTGAATTAGTATCTCAACCAATAATCGTAAAGCCTTCTCCCCTTGATGAGAAAAAGCAAGAAAATAGCACAAATAATTTAGTTAATGTTCCTGCTCTTTCCGAAACATTTAAGCCAGATGAAGAGATTATAAAAAGTTGCTTTAAAAGTTTCAAAGAACAACCCGACTTTTATGCAGAACCTTGGAAGTTAAGACGGAGTCTTGATTCCCAAGATATAGAAATTATGGATGATTGGTTCTTTAACATGGGTGGAAGAGGTTCTCTTGAAAGTAGAGGATCTCGACAAAAAAATGCCTTGTTATCAGCTGGCTTAATATCTATTCTTGGCGAATTATATGGAGATCAATTTCAGACTCTTATTTTGGCTTCGCAGCCTGAACGATTAGGTGAATGGAGAAGAATTCTTCAAGATTCACTTGGTCTAACAAGGGATGACTTTGGACCTAATAGTGGGATTGTTCTGTTTGAAAGGCCTGAAGGTGTGATCGAAAGAGCTGATAGATTAGAGGCCAATGAAGAATTGCCATTTATTATCATTGATGCAGCAGAAACTTCTGTCGAAATTCCAATACTTCAATTCCCATTATGGGTTGCATTCGCTGGTTCAGATAATGAAATTTACGATGATCTTGAACTAAACTAAGATTTATGAATATCTTAATAATTTTTACAAGTTATTTTTTAGGATCACTTCCGACAGGTTTTTTAATTGGAAAATATCTCAAAAATATAGATCTAAGAACTATGGGTTCTGGATCTACAGGTGCCACAAATGTCTTAAGAAATGTTGGGAAATGGCCAGCACTTTTTGTGTTTATCATTGACGTTGGGAAAGGCCTTATAGCAGTAAAAATTGCTCAATACTATACAGATCAAGAATTAATAGAGGTAATAGCAGGGATATCCGCTATCTCAGGACATATTTGGCCAATATGGCTTAGAGGTAAAGGAGGGAAAGCTGTTGCTACTGGATTAGGTATGTTTTTAGCTCTTTCTTGGAAAGTTGGACTCGCATCTCTTGGCATTTTTTTAATAGTCCTAACAAAAACTAAATTTGTTTCTTTATCCAGTATTTCAGCTGCAATCTTACTTCCTATTTTTATGTTTTTTTACCTAGGTAAATTTGTTCACTCGTACTTTTTTATAAGTTTATTTGTGGCATTATTAGTAATCTGGAAACATAGAACAAACATAACAAGATTGCTTAAGGGAGAAGAATCCAAAATTAATCAGAATCAATAGATTTAAATATTTCTATTAGAGCTTTATTAGGATCTATAGCTTTTGAAATTGATCTGCCAATGACTAACTTAGAAGCGCCATTATCTATAGCTTCATGGGGAGTCATTATTCTATTTTGATCATCTTTATTGTCAATATTTAATCTGATACCTGGTGTAATAAGCTCAAAATTATCTTTATAAATAGATCTCAACATATTGACCTCCCAAGGGGAACAAACACATCCATCTAATCCGGCATCAAAAGACAACTTTGCAAGTCTCAATACATTATCTTCAATAGAATTATTTCTATCAAGATCAGCTTGAAAATCCTTGGGAGAAAAGCTTGTTAAAACAGTTATTCCTACTACCAATGGAGGTTTCACACTGACAGAGGTGGCTCCTTCTAAAGATGCTTTTTTTGAATCCTTAAGAGCTTTTAAACCTGCTGAAGCATGAATAGAAATTATATCAACCCCTAATTTTGAAACTTCTAAACATGCTGCACGCATGGTATTTGGAATATCATGAAATTTTAAGTCTAAAAAAATTTTTTTATTTAAACCTTTTAGTATTTCAATAACTCTTGGACCTTCCCTAACAAAGAGCTCTAAACCAACTTTCACCCACTTAATATTAGGACATTTTTCCAAAAGTAATTTTGCTTGACTTACATCTAATCCATCAATTGCCAATATTATTTTATCTTCCGGATTAAATCTATTGTTCATCAATTTTCAGTTTTTAAACCTCTTAATTATTTTTTTTCCAATTTGCAATATTTTTCCTTCCAAATCATTTTTTGAATTAAAAACTAAATCAGGATTTATTACTTTTTGACTATCAATTTTTACACCCCCGCCTTTAATAGATCTTTTGGATTCGCTACTAGATTTGAAAAGTTTTAAAGCACTTAATAAGTAGAAAATCTTTACTGGAAAAACTACTTCTTTTATAGAGATCTCTGGAATTTCTCCAACTTTTTCTTTGTGTCCAAGGAATAATTTTTCGCAGTTTGATTGTGCCTTTAATGCTTCTTCGGCTCCATGGAATAAAGTAGTAACTTCTAAAGCCATTCTTCTCTGTAATTCACGAGGATTTGAGTTTTCCAGAAAACTTAAATCTAATTCAGTAAGTAATTCAAAATAGGTGGGGATTATATTATCGGGTACTTTTTCTAATTTTGAATACATTGAAAGAGGATCTTCAGTCAAACCGATGGTGTTAAATTCTGATTTACTCATCTTCTTAATTCCATCTAAACCTGTCAAAATTGGCAGCAGAACACCAAATTGAGGGTCTTGTTTAAAATGCCTTTGAAGGTCTCTTCCTATTGCAATATTAAATTTCTGATCTGTGCCTCCAAGCTCAATATCCGATTGAACAACTACCGAATCATAACCTTGTAATAGTGGATATAAAAATTCATGCAAAGCAATTGGGACTTGCGAAGTGTACCTTTTATTAAATTCCTCCTTAGCTAGCATTTGACTAACTGTTGCACTCCCCATTAACTCAATTATCGAATTAAGATTTAATCCTTTTAACCATTCACTGTTATATCTAATTTCTATTCTGTCTTTTGAATCAAAATCTAAAATAGATTCATTGGCTGGCTTTCCCATCCCTAGTTGGGTTAAGTATGTTTTTGCATTATTCTTAACTTGTTTTTCAGATAACTGAACTCTTGTTTTGTTTTTCCCGGTTGGATCTCCAATTTGAGCAGTAAAATCCCCAATAATTAAAACTGCAATATGTCCATTATCTTGGAATGCCCTAAGTTTCTTAAACAATATGCTGTGCCCAAGATGAATATCGGTTCCAGTTGGATCGATGCCGAGTTTAACCCTTAATTTTTTATTATTTTTTTTCGCATGATCAATTATCTCCGAAAAGGTTTGATCTGTTCCCTTAATTGGAAAATATTCTTCTATTCCTCTTGAAAGCCATGATGGCAATTTTAAATTATCTGTCATGAAGCTTTAATCGTTAACCTTAAGAAGTTTTATCAAGTTCATCCTTCATTCTTATTAAGGTTTTATTCATTTGATCGAACATTTGATCAGGAGTAATCCCAAATTGACTTAACTGTGTCTTTAATTGTTCTACTGTCATTTTTGCTTGAAAATCTTCAGATAATTCAAATCTCTTCATAAAAACCTTATAACGATCCATAAGAGATTCCATTTTTTTTATAAACATTTTTTTCCCTTCTCTATCAAATTTTCCATAATCAGAGCCAAGTTTCATAAGTTCTTGGTAATCTGTAAAAAGCTTTTTAGCTTCTTCTTGAACAATGTCTGACTCAAAGAATCCCAT
>CABZNT010000009.1 GCA_902527105.1 uncultured Prochlorococcus sp.
TGAGGAGTTAACTGGAGATGAGTATCGACCTGTTGATGGCGTGAGACATGTTAAATAAATAATTTACTATTTATCATAAATTCTTCCTTAAAACGTTAAAATAATTTGATATGTAAACTAGTTAATTATGAATAATGACAATCAACCAAGATTTGGCTTTGTAAATTTCGCAGAAACCTGGAATGGCCGTATGGCAATGATGGGCATTTTGATCGGACTTGGTACTGAATTAATTACTGGACAAAGTATTCTTAGACAAATTGGAATAGGTTAGTATTTTACTTTACTTCTTCTGCTTTCACTTCAATAGTACTTTCACTAGGGTTTTTATCATATTCATTGTTATTACTAATATTTTCTAGATTTGCCCCACATCTCATGCAGTTTTCACTAAGGCCTAGGGATATAGTTCCACAATTATTACATGTTTTAATTTTTGATTTGTAAGAGTTAAAACCTATAAATACTAAAATTACTAATAGTAGAGGAATTAAAAAAAATAGGAGTAGGATATTACCGAGAAAGCTTATAAAAAAGTTTATTCCAAAAATTGGAATAACTATAAGTATGATTAATGAGTAAATAAGAAGATTTTTATTAGCTTTGATAAAATAATTCATTTTAATTATTGTTATTTATAATTTCTTTTTTTATTTAATAAAGTCATACTAGCAATAACTACGCTCCAGCACTGACCAAAATATAAAATCACTCCTAATAGCCAAACCCATAAGGTTAGTACAAGAAAACCTCCAATAAAACCATATGCTTGAAATCTTGCTCCAAGAGAAAGAATACTTTTACTTACTGCTAGGTTCAAAGTGGTTAGGCCAATTCCAATAAGAACTGATCCTGGTAAAAGTGGTTTCAAAGGAACTTTTCGACTTGGTAAGAGGGCTTGTAATAAAAGAGCCATTAAAGAAAATCCGATTAGTGGTATTGCAAACTGACCAACTTGTAATAGCGGTAACTTTAATAGTAAATCAGAAATAAGATTATTAGATTTTGAAAGATTTTCTAAAACGTTACTTGGGATCATCCTAAGATTTGCACTGATCTGATCTAGTACCATTAAAAAACCAATAAAAAATACTATTAAAAAGGCTTCAACTCTATTTCTGAGAAACCTCGAAGCTTGAACTCTCCAAGCAGCATTTACTTTTTTAGAAGGAATTTCGTCTTCCCAAAGCCTATCCGAACCTCTTTGAAGAGATAGATATGCATTCCCTGCTGTAAAAAGCAAAAACATAGCCCCTAGAATACCTGCCCCAAAACCTTGATCTATCAAATTAAATAATGTTGTTTCTACTAACTCAACTACTGAAGGAGGTAAAAGCTGAGCAGCAATAGCAATTATTTGTTGATCTAATCCTTCTTGTTTTCCTAGGAACCATGAAGCTATTGAAAGAGAAATTAGAAGAATAGGAAAAAATGATTGAAGTGTGTAGTATGCAAATGCAGCACTTAAATCAACACAATCAGATTTGCTCCATCGCTCACAAGCTCCCCATAAACTTTTCAGTATCCATGTTGAACTTCGCTGCAATTTAATTTTCTTCAAATATTTTATTAATTTATTTTTTATTGTATCGGATTAAGAAATTTTTCAAGCAATTATTGATTTATCATGCAACTATTTTTCCAATAATAAGTTGCCCCATGGCTTTAAAATTTCAACTTTTTCTAAAGATCTACAAGCAATCAATGGAAAATTAATATCGCTTAAGTCTTCTCCTGAAACTAAGTTTAAAGGATCTGTTTCTAACCACTCTATAGAACAATTGAGTTCTTCTAGTAGCAGCCAGGCTGCTGCAATATCCCATATCTTAGGGGTTGATTCTATTGCTCCGAAAGTTTGTCCCATCGCTACACTCGTAAGATTTAAACTCGATACACCTAAGAGTCTGATCTTGCCTGGAAATACTGAGTTTGGTTTTTTTTGTAAAATTTTTATTGATCTACTACACAAAGAGACGCATTCACTTTGATGATTATTTTGGTTAGGATCTAATTTCTGGTTATTTAACCAAACCCCTTTACCTTTAATTGATACAAACTTTTTTTTCAATGTAGGAATTATTAAAAAAGAGGATTGAGGTTGACCATCAACGAACCTTGCCACTGATATAGACCAGTAAGGAATACCTGCAGCAAAATTTGTAGTCCCATCGAGTGGATCGACCACCCAATAAGCTTTTGATTTTGGGATTAACTTTTGCCCTTCTTCACTAAGGACGCCCTCACCTGGAGCTATTGAAGCTAAGCCATCTACGATTGTTTTGTCACTCCATAAGTCACAACTTGTTAATAATGAACCATCTGCTTTATTACTGGCGTTAATATTTCCAAAATCTTTTTTTTGACGTTGACTTACTAATTCAAATAAAGAATCTAATTCACTTAATTGCTTATTGGTTAAATTTGGTTGATTCATCTTTGTATATTGCAAATAGAATCTGTATCTTGAATTTTGGTATTATTACTATCTAAACAATTTTGACTCATATCAAGAAAAGTTAATCTTTCTAATTCATCTAAATTTAAATTGTAATTATATATTGCATTAATATTTTTTGATTTCGCATTACTTAATTCACTTTGTCTAACAAGAACATCTTTTAGAGTTGATATTCCGACATCATATCTTAGTCTGGAAAGTCTTACAGACTCTTTGCCAGATTCAATTTCTTTAAGAGAAGAAATGATTTTTTCTTCATTTAATTTAAGATTTAAGTAGGCTTTACTAATACTTGTGGTTAAAACATTTTTTAGATTTTCATAAGCATATTTTTCAGCTTCTGCATCTGCTATTTTTGATTTGTAGGAGTTCTTATTTTGTCCGCCATCAAAAATACTCCAAGCAAAATTTAGACTTATGGTATTTGTATAATTAGATCCAGATTTTTCAGAGTCGATATTAGTTGCTAAAGAATCACCCTTTGAAAATGTACTAGATAATGAATTACTGATAAAGATATTTGGCTTATTTTGAGCTAAAAAGCTATTTGCTTGGCTTTTTTTGATTGATTTTTGAAGAATAAGGTTTTTTAAGGAAAGATTTTTATCCAAACCTTCAATAATATTCTTATTCAATTTATGATTCCAAAACCCAATAAGATTTTGCTCTTGATTAGTTTCAAAATCTCCCTTAACATTGAGAATCTCTTTAAGAGAAATTTTATTAATTTCATGTTCAATTTTCTTTTCGTTAAGTGATTGTTTATCTCTAGATAATTGAGCTTTTGCTTCAAGAACCTCAAATTTTGTACCAATTCCAGCATCTAGTTTCGCTTTAGCATTTTCTAAACTTGTAATTGATAAATCAAGTGTGAATTTTTTATTTTGAATATCTTGATATGACTTTTTGTATTTGTGATATCTAATTCTTGCTTCTTGAATTAAATCTTTTTTCTTTATCTCATAATTATTTTCTGCAATTTTGTAATTTGTCTTGGCAATTTTAATTTCGGATCCTCTAAGCGGGGCAATTACATCCCATTTGATATTAAGGGAGGGATTAGCTGTAAATTGTGATGTTTTTAAAGTAGGTGAATTGCTATTGTACTTTTTACCCGCTACATATTTTGGTAACCCATTGGCTTGAAAATCTAAGGATGGGTATCTTTTGGCAATTTGACTAGAAAGATTAAAGCTTGCAGAGTCTACTAAGTTTAATAATGATTTTAATTCTTGATTATTTAATACAAGGTTTTCTATTTCTTGATAATCAATAAAAGTAATATTTGATTTCTCTTCTAAAACATTATCTATGTAATTTTTTGTGTCGCTCGATAGTACATTAACGGTATTAATACTAAGAGTAAGTGGCAATAATAAGATAGGATTTATTACTCTTCTAAGCATGTTCAATAGTATCGAAAATATTCGATTATCCAATCAAAGTATTAATAATATCATTTGAATCATCAAGAACGTGAATTTTAGTATTTATTTGATTTTCAACTTCTTTAATATTTTTATCATCTAAAAATAAATCAGTATTAATTTTTAACATAATAGATGGTATGTAAACAGCTTCTCCTAAATCCTTATTTTTCAGCCCGTGAATTAGATCTTCTCCAGTAAGAAGACCTGTAACAACTTGATCTTGACCCCAATAAATACTTGGCAAACCATATAAATTAATTGTTAATCCTTCAATTAAGTTTAATTTCTTAACTGTAGGAATTAGGGCTTCATAAACTAATTTGCCAACAATCCAACTAACCTTTTTTGGCTTTTTTACTTTTTTGGGTAGGTTTTGAGTTTTCTCTCTTAATGCTTTTAGAAAGTTTCTAATAGTCCCAACTCCATTAGATTCTTGTGGCATATTTTCGTAGGTTTTGTAACTAGGTAAATTCGAACCAGCAATTAAATACCATTCGTCTGCTAGCCAACAAAAACGAGTTCCAAGAGTAATTTGTAGAGAGGCTTGAATTCTCTCTACTTGTTTAATAGTTTTTTTTGCGTATTCTGGACTGATTGATTTCAATCCATCATTTTCAGGTCTAAATTTTGTAAGTCCTACAGGAACAATCGCAACTGAAAGTACTGTCTGAGAGGTTTTTTTGTAGAATTCAGCAAGTTCTAAAATTGATTTCTCAAGAATATCCCCATCATTTATATCTGGACAAACAACAATTTGAGCATGTATTTGAATAGAGTTTTTTTCAAACCACGAAATTTGATCAAGGATCACTCCAGCTTTTTTATTTTTTAATAATTTTTCTCTTGTGGCTGGGTCAGTAGCATGAACTGAAATAAAAAGTGGGGATAGTTTTTGCATAGCAATTCTTTCCCAGTCTTCTTTTTTTAAATTCGTAAGAGTTAGATAAGAGCCATATAGGAAACTTAATCTATAATCATCATCTTTTATATAAAGGCTTTTTCTTTTACCACTTGGCTGTTGATCAATAAAACAAAATGGACATTTATTATTGCATTGCTTGATTGAATCAAATAATGCATCTTTAAAATTTATACCTAAATTAACGTCTTGATCTTTTTCAATATTGATATTGTGAATTTCATGATTTTTATCTAAAACTGATATGTCTAGAATTTCTTCACTAATTAGAATCTGATAATCAATTAAATCTCTTGGTTTTTTCCCATTAATACTGATAATTGAATCACCCGATTCAAATCCTATTTCTTGAGCAATGGAATTAGCTTCAATACTTTCAATTTCGGCAGGCTTTATCTTATGAGTAATATCAGGAATCAAAAGATCATTAGAATCTTTGTAATTAATTTCTTGCCACACAATTTAAGGCCAAATACTCTTATATATTTTAATTCTAAGCTTATATATGACTCAAAGTGTATTAAATACTTTTAAAAAATTAAATATAGGTGTGAAATTATGGGTCTTTAATTTATTAAAATATGGCATTCGCAGTTTTTTAAAACACGATTTAGATTAATTAAAATAAACTTTTTCATTGAAAGAATTAATTACAAAAAATTTAGAAGTAAAAGATAAATTCAACTATGAATCTCATAATATAGTTGATTCATACGAAAATAGTTTTTTATCAAATCCTATCTCTCTAAGATTGTGGTCTTCTTTTTTTGTAATTTTACCTATTTTTGTACAAGCCCCTTGGGTTAGATTAGAACCAATAAGTGCTCTTTGTTTTACTTTTGTTATTATCTTAGTGGCAATTGTTTTGAATCAGAAAGGATCAAATAAGTGGTTTATTGTTAGTTCATTATTACTTGGTGTATCAGGTAGTTGGCTTGGTGGATGTTTGTTCTGGGGATGGTTAAGCCCATTTCCTATCCTACACATACCTGTTGAAGCCGTAGTTCTCCCATTAGCTTTAATTGGATTTGGTACTAATTGGAAAATAGGTTCAAGTTTTTATATCTCTTCTTTATTTGGAACCGCAGTTACTGACATTACAATATTTTTAATAGGAATAATGGATCAATGGAGGCAGGTAATTACAGCAGATTCTGAAAATGCACCTGTGATTCTTCAAAAAACTTCAGAGAGTCTTATCCAAATAAAATCATTATCTATTATCATTTTTGTTGCTTTTATACTTTGGTTTATTTCAAAAGAAATTTTAGATTTTGCCACAATTAATACTACAAGTGGTAAAGCACTCTTAGTTTCTAGTTGCGTAATTCAAACGACATTAATTGTTGATGGTATTTTTATTGTTTTAGCAATTCTGCAACCCACTTTTAGTGGCTTGGTTTAATGTTAAGGGCTCCATTTTCTCAAGAATCGATACCAATAAATCATTGGGATGTAATCGTCATAGGCGCTGGAGCTGCTGGCCTTATGACTTGCCTTGAATTACCCTCAAATTTAAAAGTGCTTCTTTTAAATAGAAATACTAGTAAGGTTTCCTCCAGTAGATGGGCTCAAGGAGGAATTGCATCTGTTGTTAGAAAAGATGATTCATTTGATCTTCATGCTGAGGATACTTTAAAAGCGGGTGATGGACTATGTGATTTTCAAGCTGTAGAAATGCTAGTTAAGGAAGCCCCAGGATGTGTCAATAGGTTGCAGAATTTAGGGATGATTTTTGACCAAAGTTCTGATCAACTAGCTACTACCTTGGAAGCAGCCCATTCACGAAGAAGGGTCTTACATGTTAAAGATCGTACTGGACGAGCATTGGTTGAAGTTCTAGAAGATCATATTGAGAATCAAAAAAATATTCTTCACTGTAGAGGTGTAAGAGTAACTGAACTTCTCATTGAAAATAAAGAATGTAGAGGAGTTCAGGTTCTTGATGGAGCAAATTTATATTGGATTCAATCTAGAGCTGTTGTTTTGGCTACAGGTGGGGGTGGGCACTTATTTACTAATACAACAAATCCTGCTCAATCCTCTGGTGAAGGGATTGCTCTTGCATGGAAAGCAGGCGCTGCTATCGAAGATTTAGAGTTTGTTCAATTTCATCCAACTGCTTTGAAATTTTATGGTGCACCTTGCTTTTTAATATCTGAGGCACTTAGAGGCGAAGGGGCGATTTTAGTTGATAAAAATGGCGAAAGCCCAGTTAAGAATCTTAAAAATCGTGATTTAGCTACTAGAGATCAGGTAAGTAGAGCAATTATTAAAAATATGCATGAAAATAATGTAGATCATGTTGGCTTAGATCTTCGTTATATTGATCCAGAAAAAATTGTAGATCGATTTCCAACTATCATAAGTCGATGTCAGGATTATGGGGTTAATCCTTTAAATGAGGTTATTCCAGTTGCCCCTGCAGCTCACTATTGGATGGGAGGTGTTAAAACTGATCTAAATGCATCTTCAACAAGAAAAGGATTATATGCAGTTGGAGAAGTTGCATCTACAGGAGTACATGGTGCTAATAGACTGGCTAGTAATTCACTAATGGAGTGTCTTGTTTTCGCAAGAAAAATGTCTTCAATTGTTTTGAATGACCTTTCCAAATTTGAAAAATTTGATAGATCATTCCAAGAATTTGATATTGAAGATCCAAAAGAAGATCAAATTTCTAGAATTGCTGAAAAAATTGATGAACTAAGAAAATTATGTTGGTTAAATTTAGGTGTATCTCGAAATAAGGTAAATATGAGTAAATTTCTAAATTACATTCAAAATGATATAGATAAATTAAATAAAAATGATTTACTAAATAGTCTTGAAAAAATAAAATTTGATCAAAAAATAAAACTTAGTGAACCCAATAGGAGGGCATTAAATCTTTTACTTGATTTAAAGAATAGACAAATAACCACTATAACTTTATTAAAATCTTGTCTATTTAGAGAAGAAAGTAGAGGAGGGCATTATAGAGATGATTTTCCTGATAAAGATAAAAATTGGGAATGTCATACTAGACAACAGTTAGATCAAAAAATTCAAAAAAGATTTATTAAAAATTAAGATCTCCCTTATAGTCGGTTTTTGTTGCCAATTCATATAAGTCTCTAGTACCACTAATTATTTCTCCATTTATTTCCCAAGAAGGAAATCCACTGATTCCTTTTGCTTGGCATAGCTCATACTTATTATCTTTACCATCTTTAGCACATTCAACTACTTTTAATTCTTTAACTGCTTCTTTACCAAATAATTGTTTCTGATCGTGGCAATGCGGGCACCAGTATGCACTATACATAACAATATTGTTTTCACTTAAAAATTTTGCAAACTTTACCTTCTGTGGAGAGCTTGAAGTGGTAATTATTGGCGATACATTTTCCGTGGGGCTCCCAACATCAATAGCGTTAGAGGGGTCAACGTTTGTTGACCAAATCAGGCCTCCCAGCAAGACACTAATGGCTACAATGAAACCTCTAAAAATCATAGGTTCTCTACTTTCGAACTTTGCTCCAATCATAGAAATTATAAAGATAGAAAACGACAAAATTGCTGAAAGTATACAAAAAAAGCAATATGCTTGTATCTTAAAAAACATTATATTTATTAACAAAAAGCTAAATGTTGATGACGCACAAGAAATTAGAAATACTAACCACCATAAAAACTTATTTAGCTTTTCTTTTGGGGAAATTAAATTAAGCGAAAGTATTATTGTGATAAATAATATTGATAAATACGTGATAAATCCAGCTAATGAGAGCGGTACATTAACTTGATTATTTTCAAATAAAGTACCCCAAGGACTATTTAAAACTGTTTCGCAACCATTTTGTATCCCTGGGCATGAAAGCGAAGTAAATAATCCCCAGTTTTTTAAAGTAATTGAACCTGTATCAACTATGCCTATAGTACTAAGAATTGCGATTATGATTTTTGGCCATTTCAAATCTTTTTTATTTCTTCTTTTTAAATTCTCAAGAGCCATACAAAATGAAATTTTGTTATTTTCATTATCTATCCTAATATTAATCTGTCATGATAGTTATAAAAGAAATGTTGTTAAAATCTTTTAATTTTTATTTTTCAAGTTGTGAAACAAAATAGTCTTAATGTAAAAGAAAAAAAACTATCTAAGATTGCATTCAGTCATGTTGGTTGTGAGAAAAATCTTGTTGATACTGAACATATGCAAGGCTTATTAGATAAAGAGGGCTATGAAGTTGACAGCAATATCAATGATGCAAATGTTGTTATTGTAAATACTTGCAGTTTTATTGAAACAGCTAGAGAAGAATCTATTAGAAAAATTCTAGAGTATACAAATCAAGGAAAAGAAGTAATAGTTGCAGGCTGCATGGCTCAGCATTTTAAGGATGAACTTATTAAAGAAATCCCTGAAATAAAAGGTTTGGTTGGAACAGGAGATTATCAAAAGATAGCCAAGGTTTTAAACAGAGTAGAAAAAGGGGAAATCGTTAATGAAGTTTCAAAAATACCAGAATTTATTGCAGATGAGGAAATACCTCGTTTTGTAGATAAGAACAAATTTGTTGCTTATCTTCGTATTGCTGAAGGCTGCAACTATAATTGCGCTTTTTGTATTATTCCTAAGTTGAGAGGTCCTCAAAGAAGTAGAACAATAGAATCTATAGTTTCAGAAGCCAAAAGTCTTGCAAAACAGGGTATTCAAGAAATTATATTAATTAGTCAAATAACAACTAATTATGGTCAAGATATTTATGGAAAACCATCATTAGCCAAACTTTTGAATGAGCTTTCTAAGGTTCCAATTCCTTGGATAAGAATACATTATGCTTATCCAACGGGTTTAACTGATGAAGTGATTAGAGCTTTCAAAGATTCAAAGAATATATTACCTTACTTTGATTTGCCACTTCAGCATAGTCATCCAGATGTGTTGAAGAGTATGAATAGACCTTGGCAGGCTTCTTTGAACGAATCAATTTTGGAGAAAATTAGAGAAGAAATTCCATCTGCTGTATTAAGAACTAGTCTCATTGTTGGTTTCCCAGGAGAAAAAAAAGAACATTTTGAGCACCTTCTGGAATTTTTAGATAGGCATAAATTTGATCATGTGGGAGTGTTTATTTTTTCTCCTGAGGAAGGAACTGCAGCTTTTCATTTGCCAAATAAAGTATCCCCAGAGGTTGCAGAGGCAAGAAAAGATAACGTTATTTCAGTTCAACAAAATATCTCTAAAGATAAAAATCAGACATATGTTGGCTCAAAAATGAAGATTTTAGTGGAAAAAATATCAGATAATAACGAATTAATAGGTCGATCTTACAATTTCGCGCCTGAAATTGATGGAAATGTAATTTTATCTGTTAAAGATAAAATTAATTTGAAAAATTATATTGGTAAATTTGTTGAAGCAAATATTTCTTTTGCGGATGAATATGATTTGTATGGAGAGATTCTTAAAATTTTTTAGTTTTTTTAAATTAATTTAACTGCTCTTAAAATCTTATCTAATGCGAAAGCAGCTCCAAAACCAAAACCAATAAATGCAAAATAGAAAATGATGTTCATTAATTTTTTTACTTTTTTATAATTTACCATCAGATGAAAAAATTAGATTTTTTCGTTTAATTTCTTAATCTTGGGTATATGGTAATTTTTTGTATAAACATTCTTCTGCTTTTTGTAGTTCACGGCCTAAATATAAAGCATGATCGAATCTGGTTATTAAGTCATTTCTTTCTTCAGTGATCAATATTCCAAGTTGTTTCGCACTAATACCTTGAAAAACTTCATTACTAACTCTTTTATTTTGAGAGTCGCATTTAATTGGTTCATTTGTTTCTGGGTCAAGCGCATAGCCTTCTTCATTGATGTTATTTAAAAAGTGTTCTAAAATTATTTTATTTCCCTCTAAATCTATTTTTATAATAAAATAACCACTTGGATCTAATTCTATATATCGGTTGGATAGATTATTATCAAGCTTTATTTTTTCATCTAAACTTTTACTAGTATCCATTCTCAGAAGTTAATAAAAAACTATATTACTAATATAATCTTTGATAAAGCCAAATAAGTTTTTATTTAAAAGGTATAGAATTATTTTCAAATTCAATCTCTTTCTCGGTTTGTTTATTAACTTCATTTAGCCATGGATAAATTATATTTTCCATATTTTTGTCAAACCACTTATGCAAGCTAATTGTGTTTTTTGCAAAAAACCCCCTCCTCCTTTTGTGTTTACCGCCCGCCCCAGGATCAAAAAAATCGATACTATTTTTTATTGCCCATTCAATTGGCTGGTAGTAGCATAATTCAAAATGTAAATTAGATATTTCTTCTTGACTACCCCAATATCTGCCCCATAAGTTGTTTTTATTTTTAACGCACATCGACATAGCAAAAATATTATTTGAATCATTTTTTGATGCGCTAAAAAGTAAAAGATTTTTTTTATTATCAACAATTTTTTCGAAAAATGTAGATGTTAGATATTTACTTCCCCAAGCTCCCCACCTCGAACAATGCTGTTCATATAAATTATGCATCTTTTTGAGGATTTCTTGGTTGATATCATCTTCATTAAAAATTTCTACTTTAATATCTTGTTTAGTAATTGATTTCCTCTCTTTTTTGATATTTTTTCTCTGATTAGAGTTAAATCTAGAAAGAAAATCTTCAAACGTTTTTTCTCCATTACTTCTCCATTCGCTGCTGGAATTTATCCATTTATAGTATCCCAAAGATTTAAGATGGTTGCCCCAGCTTTCATCAATATATAAAAAATTACAACTTAAAATTTTGTTTGTAATAGCAAAGCTTTCGATATGGTTAATGAGTAAATTTGTAATTTCTTTCTTATCTTTATTTTTTTTATAAAGAAATTGATATCCATTTACAGGACTATAAGGACTCATTCCAATTAATTTAGGATAATAATTTAAATTCAGCTCTTGAGCTAATCTTGCAAATGATTGATCAAAAATGAATTCTCCATAGCTATGATTTTTTAAAAAAAGTGGAGCAATTCCTAATATTTCTTCGTTTTTATAAGCAACAAAATATAGAGGCTGCCAACCAGTTTCTCTTGAAACACTTTTTGATATTTCAAGGTTTTTAAGCCAAGTCCATTCATAAAATGGATTATTAATTTCATTTGCTAATTCATTCCATATCTCCTTGGGGAATTCCTCAATTGATAATTTGACTTCCACGTTGTGTATTTTTTGGTTCATTTATTATTGAATTTATTTCAAATTTTTTCGTAATGAACCTGGATTTCATTATTCATTAAATTTTTAATTGATTTTATTTCCCATAGTCTTTTGAGATTAAAAATCTCATTTGTTTCTTCTGGAGGGATCCATGTATATCTTCCTCCAATAATTTGTGGAATTATTGTAATTTTTATATCTGTTATTAGATCCTCTTTTATAAATGAATTTATAAGTTTTGCACCTCCTAAAAGAGCTAGATCATTTATCCCTTCTTTTTTGAGTGAAATTAAAGTTTTCCCCCATGAATCTTCAAAATAGAGTTGTTTCTCGAAGTAATTATTAGACGAATTATCAACTTTACTTTTGCTTATTAGCCATCTTCTAATTGGTTGGCGAAAGTATTGCCAATTACGATTAAATTTTTTGCTATTTGTAGCAACTATAGAAATTGGTTGGCTTTTTGATATATTTGCTTCGTCATTATTATTGAGATTTTTAACTAGGTAAGTTGATTGATGAGCTATTAAAGTACCTAAACCAAAAATGGTGGCATCAACCATTGATAAGTCTTGATTTAACATTTTTTTATCTTCTACGCTCCCAAGATGCGATTCTCCACCACCAGGAAATGCAATCCTCCCATCAAGACTAGATGCGATAACAATTATTACTCTTGGGATGCTCAAGTTTGTGTGACTAAACTATTTTCAAATTTAAAGTCCAATGAATTGGTTAACTTTTGATCAACATAAATTTCTGCAGCATTATTTGGGCTTTCTTGGAGTCTTATTTTGTGTAATGTTGCACCAAGGTTATGTATTGGTTTTTTAAGAATATCAGAAATATATAAAGCTATATTTTCAGCAGTTGGAACACAATTATGGAAAAATTTAATGTCTTTATTCAGAAAAGTATGATCTAGTTGTTCAACAACCAAATCATTTATTATCTCTTGGAGGGAAGATAAGTCGCAAACCATTCCTGTTCTTTTATCAATGTCTCCTTTTACAGTTATATCGACAAGATAGTTATGACCATGTCCATTAACTCTGGCACATTTCCCGTAGATTTTTTTATTTTCATCAAAGGATATCTCTTCTTTTGCAAGTCTATGAGCGGCCGCAAAATGAGTTTGTACTGTTAAAAATGCTTCCATGTTTTTTCCAAAATAATCTGCCCATAAATTTGGGTTTTCATAAAGCCTTAGACTTGTCAGAGGTAAATCATCCTTTAGACGACTCCAAATGACCTTAACTAATGCTTCAGTTGTGGGAAGTATCCCTTCTTGATTATTAACATTAAATTCAGGCCAGACATCATTTAAAAAACGAAAATCTAATTGTCCTGTAACCTTATTTTTAATAGAATGTTTTACATCAGAGAGATTAAGTACCATTCCATCAGAGTCTAGTTCTCCACCCATTGAAACAATAAGTTCATAATTATGACCATGACCTGGTGCGATACTGCACTTTCCAAAAAGAGATAAGTTTTCTTCTGGGCTTTTTTCAGGAAGCCAATAACGGTGACTAGAACTAAAGCAGGCACGTCGAGTTATGACGCATTCACGCCCTTTTCCATGTAATGGTTTGGATTGTGTAGAAGTCATAGCTGTCTGCGATAATACTATCTTAAGGTTTTAAATACGCTTTTGTCTTTATGGAACAATCCATTATCGAAAAAACAGTTCAAACTATTAAGGGCAGAAGCATATTTTTAATAGGAATGATGGGTTCTGGTAAGTCACAAACTGGTTTAAAGCTGGCTGAACTATTGAAATATAAATACGTTGATTTAGATTCATTAATAGAGAAGTTGACAAAAAAATCTATCAATCAAATTTTTAATGATGAAGGAGAAGATAATTTCCGTGAATTAGAAGCAAACTGCCTTAAAGAAACTATCAAAATTCCTTCATTAGTAATCTCAACAGGGGGAGGAATAGTTACCAAATCGGAAAACTGGGGAATCTTAAGACAGGGAATAATTGCTTGGATAGATCTCGACAAAGATATAGCAATTGAAAGATTGAAAAATGAAATTGAAAATAGGCCACTTCTTCAGGGTAAGAATCTAAATGATTTATATTTGAGCATTTTTCAATCTAGAGAAAATTTGTATTCTCAAGCAGATTTAAGAATTCAAGTAAAAAGGGAAAATATAAATGAAGTAGCTATGAAAATAATTAATGCAATTCATAAAGAAATAATAATTTAATCTGGGTCAATTCTTACTGCAAACCATTTGATAACGTATCCTAATTTTATTTCTAATTCATAAGTGCTTTCCAATAATTCTTCAAAAAATTCCTGATCAGGATCTTCTATTTTTTGATATATTGTTTGTGTTTCTGCCTTACTAAGCCAATTTCTTAACCATAAAATTGCTTCTTGCTTTGATACAATTCTTTCTTTTGAGTCTGGCTCTAATAATACATAATGATCTGATGCTCTTATTAGTGGATTTGACATAATGAAGATTCTTCTTGGATTAATTCTTTGCTTGATTTTTCAAGGAATTTTTTTAGAAAGTTCTTTTGCTCTAGTAGATTCTAACGTACGAGAGTTTTTGGAAAATCGTGTAAATCAATGGCCAGAATTATATTTGCCAAATTTTAAATTATCTGATACTTCTAAGGATTTAATTTATCCTAAATGGTTCGAGGGGAATTGGCTTGTTACTTCTCAAGATATAATTAATGATTCAGAAGAGCCAGTTATTTATAAAGTAAATTTCTTTAAGAATGATTCAGATTTAATTGTTGGTAATCGTGCAAAAAATTCTGAATCTATTGGAAAAGCAATATTTGGTGACACTTTAATAAAGGTTGTAAATGATCCTCAATCTATTAACAATCAAATTACTTATTTAAAAGATGATTTTTATATCGATTCAAGAATTACAGGGAGAAATCAGATCCAAGATGATGATATTTTTTTCGCAGATGAACTAGTTATACAAACAGCGCATAAGCCAGGTGCTTCAAGGATTAATCAGGTAGAGACCATTAGTAAATTTCAAAAATGTTCCGAAGATATATTCGAAGTTGATAATTCAATCAAACCATCAATTTGTGGAGTGCAATATGTTGCTTCTTATGGTTCAAAAGTTGGTGATCCTTCTATTCATGCTATAAAAACAAATAAATATAAATTGACGTTTGAATTTATTGAGAGTTCGCACTAAAAAGATATTCTTCTAAGTTGTTCCTCCATATAAAAAGATTTTCTAAATAAGGGTTATTTATGTATTCTTGGCTCCCCTCTCCTGAAAGAATTGGTCCCGCAGACTTTGGAAATTTAAGAAGAGATAATTGAGCAGCAATTGAAATATCTGCAATTGATAAACTATCTCCAACTAAATATTTTTTGTTGATTAAGGATTTTGATAAAGATTCCAGTAATTTTTGTAGTTCTAAATTATTTTTAGAAGACAAAACTACATTAGAAATTTTACTAAGATTATCAAAAGGTAATTTATCAACAATACTTTTAACTGAAGAAGGTATTTCATCTGGAAGTAATGCGGTTCTTAGCTGTGGATTTTCTATTGCAGATTTTATTAAGGCTTTTCTACAAGTTGTAGCCATTGTAGTATCTGCCCAGTCTTCGATTATTTTGCATTGTGCAAATAATATTGGATCATCAGGAAAGAGTGGATTGTTATCATTTTTTTTATCTATGTATTCGCAAATAGTTGAAGAGTCATTAATAACTTGATCATTACTATCGACAATTACAGGGACTTGTTTTTGACCTGATAATTTAAAGATTTCAAATTGGCCTATTCCAGGTTTTACTTCTTCAACTCGATATTGTAGTTTTTTTGCATGAAGAGCCATTCTTGTTTTTAAACAAAAAGCACTATGCCTAAATTGATATAATGTAATCATGCTGTTTAATGTTTGTTAAAACTTAGCTAAAAAAGTATTCTATTTGTGGAGCTGATGGGCGAATTTTTCTCTAATGTTGCGAGATATCCAAAGTATTTGATATCCATCATTGTTGGGGGACTTGTTGCTTTGCTTGAACCTTTATTCAAGAATAGATCAAATCCACTCACAATAGTAGGCTTGATATCTTCTGTCTTAAGTGCTTTCATAACTGTTTATTTTGTCTTGCAAGAGATGACAAACCCAATAAATTTACAACCATAATGGCAAATAATTACCGTCTTGCAAAAGTTTCTTCTCTTTTGAAGAAAGAAATAACCCTTATTTTGCAGAATGATTTGGAAAATGATCTCATTAGAGATAATTTCGTCAATATTTCTAAAATTGATTTATCAGGTGATTTGCAACACTGTAAAATTTACATAACTTCAACTGCTCAAGAGAAAGTGAGGAAAGAAATTGTAGCAAGCTTGAATACTGCTAAAAGCTCCATAAGGCATAGTTTAGGAAAAAGAATAGAGATGAGAAGAGTTCCAGAGATAATTTTTAAAGACGATGTTGTTATTGATAAAGGATTATCAGTCTTGAAACTTCTAGATGAATTAAAAAATAAAAATCAAAATAATAATGTTGAGGATAAAGATGCCAATAGTTGATCTACCCCTTGATCAAAGAAATATAATTATTACTCGATCAAAAGAAGGGATATTGGATATAAAAAAGATATTCACTAGCAAGGGCGCTAATGTATTTGATTTGCCTGCAATAAGTATTGGTGATCCTGATGATTTTAATCCTCTTGACGAAGCATTAAATCAAATAAATGATTTTCATTGGATTATTTTTTCCAGTAGTAATGGGATTAAATTTGTGGATAAAAGACTAAAATATCTCGATAGTTCATTAAAAGAGTGTTCTAAAAAAACAAAAATCGCCGTAGTCGGAGAAAAAACCTCAAAAACTCTTGATGATTTTGGGATTAAGGCTGATTTTATACCTCCAGAATTCGTTGCTGAAAGTCTAATTGATAATTTCCCAGTATCCGGTTATGGACTTCGAGTCTTTGTACCAAGAGTTCAAACAGGTGGTAGAGATCTAATTGCAGATCAATTTAGAAAGGCTGGTTCTCGTGTGTTTGAGGTTGCTGCATATGAAACAAGGTGTCCTGACTCAATGCCGGAAGAAACAGTTGATATTATTTCTAATCGAAAAGTAGATGCAATTATTTTCTCAAGCGGTAAAACCGTAGTAAATGCAGCTTTTTTACTAGAAAAAAAACTTGGTAAACAATGGTTAGCATATTTTGATCAGATTAAGTTGCTAACTATTGGACCACAGACAACAAAAATATGTAACAAGATTTTTGGAAGAGTTGATAGTCAGGCACAAAAATATACTTTTGAAGGACTGCTAGATCTGGCAATTAATATTTTTAGTTAGATAAATTTTTTGAGTAATTCTTTTCAACTAAGTCTTTGAACCTATCAATATTGGCTTGTAATTCGTTTGTAACCATTTTGCCTAAGATATTTTCTTCCATAAAACGAGCAATCATTTTAGGTAGCTCATAAGTTATTGCTAAATTTACCGTTGTGACTTGATCGGTTTTACTTTCGAAAACTACTGATCCCTCAGTTGGTAAACCTCCAATAGATTTCCATTTAAGTTTACTTTTTTCGACCCTTTCTGTAATTTGAGCTTTCCATTTAAACCTAAAGCCATTCGCAGCTAAAGTCCATTCTGTTAAATCTGGTAGTGTATTAGTCTCTTCATCAACTGTTTTTACAGATTCAATCCAGCTCATCCAAAGTGACATTGAGTCTAAATCGCTCCATGTATTCCAAACATTTTCAAGAGGCGCATTAACAACTGTTATTACGTCATGTTTTAGCCAAGTACCCATCAATTAACTTACTGCAAGATTTTTTGCTAATTCTGCTTTCTTCTCTAAAATTGCAGCAGCAGCCAAATGTCCACTCATTGTAGCTCCCTCCATAGAGTCTATGTAATCTTGTTTTGTATAACTACCCGCCATGAAGAAATTAGATATAGATGTTTTTTGATTAGGTCTGAAAGGTTCCATACCGGGAGCTTCCCTATAGAGTGATTGTGGAATTTGTACTACATTACTCCAAAGCAATTTAAGGTTTTTTGAGGACGGGAATAGACGGCGAACCTCTTTATCTATTTCTTTTGTAATTCTTTCTGTAGATCTTCCCATCCATCTATCGCCAGGAGTTAAAACACATTGGAGGAGTGATCCCATATCTTTTTTTCTATAATCTGCTGGACTTGCTAGCGCTAAATCAGCAAAACAACTGAAAGAGGCATCAGCAGAATATAGAAGGTTATCTAGTCCAATTGGTTCGTTTCCAGTATTGTTTTTTTGTAATTCAGTAACCCAACCATCATATCTTAATTGGATTGTGGCAACAGCAACAGCTCTAAGTTTTTTTAAACCTTCAAATTCTTTAAATTGATACCATTCTTTTGGAATTATTTTTTTTATTCCAGGAACATCACAGGCAGCTAGGAATTTATCTGCAAACACTGTTTTAATTCCTTCAGGAGAAGATATTTTTAATTGATTAACTGAATAAGAGGAAGATTCTTTTTCATAAATGATTTCTTCTACCTTATGGTTAAGATGTATTTTTGCCCCTTTGTTTCTTATGTAGTCGACAATAGGTTGAGTTAACCACTTATGTGGAGAACCTTTTAAAAGATTAAGTTTTGAGGCTTCTGTTTTTGAAGCAAACATCATGAAGATAGTTAGCATACATCTTGCTGAAATATCTTTGCAATTAATAAAACCTAAAGCATATGCGATAGGATCCCACATTCTTTCTAAGCTTTTTTCACTTCCACCATGGTTTAAAAACCATTCTTTAAAACTAATTTTATCTAGATCTCTAATTATTTTCATTGCGCCTTCATAGTCTATCAATCCCCTAACTATAGGGCTTGTCCCTAAAGCTAAGGCATTTCTGAACTTATCTACCCAAGTAAGTTGTTCGGTAGTAAAAAAAGCTTTTAGTCCATTAAATGGAGCACCTAAAGGGAACCTGAAGTCTAAAGATTTTAAATTACCTCCATTATTAATAAACAGATGAGTATGATCTTTCGGCAGTAAATTGTCTAAAGCTCCTACTTTTTTCATTAATTTAAACAGATTTGCATAATTGTAAAAAAATACGTGTAAACCCATTTCTATGTGGTTCCCATCCTTATCTTCCCAACTTCCAACTTTACCTCCCCAAAATGACCTGCTCTCGTATATATCTACCTCGTGACCTTCATCAACTAAATTGACTGCTGCTGTAAGACCAGCTAATCCAGAACCAACTATTGCAATTTTCACTTTTTCTTAAAATTATAACAAATCAAGTTTGGATAATGTTTGTACTATGCATCCTATCGATTAAGTTTTTATATTATAAATAGAAGAAACCCATTGTTTATGGAAAATAAAGAAGTTAAACAGGAAATTAAAAATTCTGACGATGGCAAAGGTATCTTAATTACGAATAATGCTATAGAACAAATTTCAAATTTATTGAAAGACCAAAATGATAAAAAAGCACTAAGGGTAGGAGTAAGATCAGGTGGTTGTAGTGGGATGAGTTATACGATGGATTTTATAGGAACTAATGAAATAAATCCTGATGATAAAGTTTATGATTATTCATTAAAAGCTGATCAAAGCTTTCAAGTGGTTTGTGATCCTAAAAGTCTCTTATATATTTACGGGATGCAATTAGATTTTAGTAAGGAATTAATTGGAGGTGGCTTTAATTTTGTAAATCCTAATGCTTCTCAAACTTGCGGTTGTGGAAGCTCCTTTGCAGTTTAATAAATTATGAATAACGAAATTAACCCCATCGAAGAGGATTTTAATGCAGCTCTATCAAGATATAAAGCAGGGCAAGATTTAATTTCAATCGTTCAAGATTTTCAAAAAATTATACAGCAAATTCCAAATCATTTTGCTGCCTGGACTTGTTTATCATGGCTTCAATTACTTTTGAAAAATAATGAAGAAGCTTTGTCAGCTGCCAGACAAGCGGTTCGATTAAATCAGCAAGATCCACAAGCAAGAATGAATTTGTCTTTAGCTCTTTTGGCTACCAATAATAAAGGTGTTAGGGATCATATTGAGTTAATAAAAAAAATGTCTGTAATGATGCCAGACGTGAAAAGTGAGTTGAAAGAATCTGTTGAAGACGGATTAAGTAGATATCCAGATTGGCCTGAGTTAATCAAAGTAAAAAAATGGTTGGAATTTTAATTTGTTTAAAATTTTAATATTAAGTAATGGGCATGGAGAAGATTTATCTGGCAGTCTTTTAGCTAAGCAATTCGTAAAAAGTGGTTATTCGGTTCATGCTTTGCCAATAGTTGGTATAGGAAATCATTACAAAAAAGAAAAAATTAAGATTATCGGTAAAACAAAAGAATTTATTACTGGAGGAATTGGTTATAATTCTTTTAGGGGTAGACTCAATGAGATATTAGGAGGAGAAATATTATATCTTCTAAAAAGATTATATTTAACTTTTAAAATAAGAAAAAAATATGATTATTTTTTTGTAGTTGGAGATATTGTGCCAGTGTTTTTTGCATGGGTTTGTAAGAAAGATTTTTTTACGTATCTAGTTGCATATTCCAGTCATTATGAAGGGAAGTTAAAATTACCATGGCCTTCTAAATTTTTCTTGCTCTCACAAAAAGCAAAAACAATATATACGAGAGATTCCCTTACAGCTGATGATTTAACTTTGCAATTAAAAAAGAAAGTGTCTTTTTTAGGTAACCCATTTATGGATAAGTTTTTTCCTAGAAATAAACAATTAAAGGAAGCTGAATTCAGTATTGGATTATTTCCAGGAAGTAGATTCCCTGAGACTTTAGATAATTTTCTTTTGATTTTAGAGGTATTAGAGGCATTGTCAGATTTAAGATATTTTCAAAAAATTAAGTTTAATTTTGCAATAGTTAATGCTCTATCTTCATTGAAAATAAAGGAGATATTTCAAAAAAGAGGATGGATAAAACTAGAAAACATAAAAGATCATAATCTCTTGAAATTCCAATATAAATTTTTAAAAGTGAATATCTATTGGAATAATTTTGACAAAATATTATTGCAAAGTACCTGCTGTATCAGCATGGCAGGAACAGCAGCAGAGCAAGCGATTGGTTTAGGAAAACCGGTTATTCAGATTGAAGGTAAAGGTCCACAATTTACAAAAACTTTTGCAGAAGCTCAAAGACGTTTGCTTGGTAAATATGTTTTTTGTGCCAGTAATTATAAAGATAAGAATGATCAAATCAATCAGACAATAAAATTGATCATAAAAATAATATATCTCATAAAGCTAAATAAGAAGTTTATGTTTTCTTGTAATGAAAATGCCAAAAAAAGACTTGGTGAAAACAAAGCCTGTCTTAAAATATTTGATGATATGAATATTGTTATCAAAAATGACTAAGGAGAATAATCAAAATAAGTTAAAACAAATTATCGATAATTTATTATTAATAAATTTATTTACAGTCATTTTTTTTGCAATATTTTTTATTTTTGCAATCATCATGCAATTCAATGGCATATTTATTTTTATTAATTTTATACAGATAGTTTGGAATCCTCTTGTAGTTCCATTGATAACAATTCTTATTATTGGTGCTTTAGTAAACGGTATTAATTCTTGGTGGAGGCGTAAATTGCTTTCTCAAGAAGAGGATATTTAAAAGTATAATTTTTGAGTTTACTGCTAATTACTTTTTGTCCTTCTAATACAACTTTAGCTCCATCTCCTAATAATATTTTTAAAACCGCTCCAGGTACTGGGAGTAAATTAGGTCTACTCAGACATTTTCCTAAAGTCTGAGAAAAGTCTCTCATTAATACTGGATTGGGTGCAACAGCATTAAATACTCCCGAATACTTTTTATCAACTAATGCTTGAGTTATTAATTCACATAAATCAGTTCTATGAATCCAACTCATCCATTGCTTACCATCTCCAATTGGTCCACCTAATCCAACCTTAAATATAGGGAGCATTTTTCCTAATGCTCCTCCATCTGCCTCTAGAACAATTCCAATTCTAAAAATAACTAACCTTGAGAAAAATGGTTTTTCAGCAGCGACAGCTTCCCATTTTTTGCAAAGATTAGCTAAAAAGTCTTTTCCCCCAATACTATTTTCAGTGAATTCACCAGACAAACTTGTACCGTAATAACCTATTGCCGATCCATTTATAATAACTTTTGGGTTTATTTTTAAATTTTTAAGAGTCTTCATCATGAATTTCGTGGTGTTAATACGACTATTTTCAATCTCTTTTTTTTGTTCAGAAGTCCATTTTTTTTCTGCTATGGGTTCTCCCATCAAGTTAATAATTCCATCTGTATTTCTTAAAATATTTACAAAATTTTCCTTATTCCAGTTTTTTTCTTTTGATAAATCTATTTGAAAAAATTTAAACTTATTGAAATCTAAGTCAACCTTTAATTTACTAATAGGTTTTCTACTTACAATGTATATTTCGTGATTCTCATTGAGTAGTGTTGGTACTAATTCTTTACCAACAAATCCAGTGCAGCCAAGTAGTAAAAGACGCATATTTTATAGATGTTTATCATTTAAGGCTATTAAATTTTTTAGACGTTTGTAATTATTATTCCGGTATAAATTTTTTTCAATATTTTTCAAACAAGTTTTTGTATAATAGATTTCAAATAACTTTCTTGAATTTATTATGACAGATTCTATACCAAAGAAACCTCTCAAGAAAGGAAGCTTAGTTCTTGTCGATAGAGAAAATTATATAAAAAGTATCGAAGCGCTAGCAAGTGATAATGATCTGCCTAATTATGTCTTTGAAGGTCCTGGAGAGATTCTTTCGCTTAAAGACGAATATGCTCAGGTTCGATGGCGCAGACCTGTTCCAGATGTTTGGTTTAAATTAGATCAACTTCAAGAATATACTCAATAAAATTTTATATCTAAAATTTTTTATTTTTTTTCTCTATAGACATCTTTGATTGGATTCTTTTTGCTTCTTTGATCATTTCTTTGCCATCAAATAAGTAATTATCTACGTATCCTTGTGTATATCTATCAAATTCTGATAGCGCATCTTTAACTTGTGAAAAACAATGATAAAGATCGAGGCCTAAAGCTGCAATAGACTTTGGAACTATTTTTTTGTTATAAATTTTTTCAACTTTTTCTATTTTCTTTTGTGAAAGAATTATGTAACTGCAAAAATTGTTCATTAGTTGGTCATCATATGGATCCGCAGATAGTTCTTTTATTTCGTTATTCAAAGGTTTAATTATTTGACTAATTAATCTATTTATCGGACTATAAATTTCTTTTATCCATGTTTCAACTTCTTTGTCCTTAATTGAAGAATTATATTTTTTTGAATTAAATTTCTCTTCCCAATTTTCATTTAATGAATCAAATGATGAACTGGAAGAGAAAAAACTGCTATCGTATTCTTTTTTTTTAATAGGGTCATTTAGAGTTTCCCAGGCATTTTGTATTGCAAGAAATCGTTCTTTCTTGCCGCCTGCATCAGGATGATGTTGCTTAACTAAAGAGCGATATGAAGATTTAATTTCACTTCTGGTTGCATTTTTTTTGAGGCCCAATTCTTCATATAAATTTTTTCCCATTTTTATAAATTATGCATTAAAGATAACCATCTTTTCTGGCTTGAATTGAGGTATTAGATTCAAACATTGCTGTTGATAAATATCTTTCTCCAAAACTTGGAAGAATAACTATCAATCTTTTATTCATTAGTTCTTTTCTTTTGCTGATTTTTATAGTTGCTGCTAAAGCTGCACCGCTGCTGATGCCAGATAAAAGACCTTCCAACCGAGCTAATAAACGCCCATAATAAAATGCTTCATCGTCATCTATTTTTATAATTTCATCAATTAATTTAGTATTAAGTACTTTCGGTACAAAACCCGCTCCAATTCCTTGAATAGAATGAGATCCAGCTTGTTCTCCGGAAATAACAGCACTTTTTTTGGGCTCTACGGCATAAATTTTGCAATTTGGATTAACTTTTTTCAAAAAACGTGCACAACCAGTAATTGTTCCTCCTGTGCCTACTCCTGTCACTAGTCCATCTAAATTTTTATTGGATTGGGACCATATTTCTTGAGCTGTTGTTCTTTCATGAATATCTGGATTAGCAAAGTTTTCAAACTGATTAAATTGATAGCTATTTGCAATGGTTGAAGATAACTCATTAGCTAAATCTAAAGCTCCTTTCATTCCATCTTTTCCCGGTGTCAGCTGTAATTCAGCGCCATATGCTCTCAACATTGCCCTTCTCTCAATACTCATCGTATCCGGCATGGTTAATATCAATTTATAGCCTTTTGCTGCAGCAACCATTGCTAATGCGATGCCAGTATTCCCACTAGTTGCTTCAATTAACGTTGTTTTATCTGGTGTTATCAATCTTTCTTCTTCAGCTTTACATAACATTGAGTAAGCGATCCGATCCTTAACGGACGCTGATGGATTGAAACTTTCTAGTTTGGCTATTATTTCTGGATAACAATCAAAATACTCTCTGATTCGATTTAATTTAACTAATGGGGTATTTCCAACTAGAGAAGTTATATCATTTGCTATTTCCATGAAATTATTTTTTTTAAATGCAAAATAAAATCTCCTATATTCATCATAATTGTATTTAAAGATCTTTTATATAATTTTCTCAAAAGAATTTAATCTTAATAACTTCCTGCGAAAAAAATATTTAGTAATATAAGAAGTAGTTTTTATTATGATTATGTATTCGTTAGAACTAAGTATGAGATATTCACCTTTTCCACTTTCAATTCAGAAGAAGGAATTTGATGATGTTAAACGAATTTATGATGAAATAAAAAGTTCTATGAATGAAACTTATGAATCCTCAAACTTGATCGAATTAAGTTGTGACAAAGTGCAAGATAAATTAATTGCTGTAAGAGCTAAAGAAATCATTTCTGTTCAGATATATGAAAAATCGTCAGTAGCAGGAGGAGCTAAAAGACCAGGATTTTCTCTCAACATAGATTGATAAGATTAATGCGAGATTCCCTTGAAAATGAAACACCTCATATTAAATTCAAAGATGTTTCTTTTTCATATCCTGGAGAAAAAGAAAATTTAATTTTTAAATGTAACTTCTCAATAAAAAAACCGGGATTTTGGATGGTCGTAGGTAAAAACGGAAGCGGAAAAAGTACTCTTTTAAAATTAATTAATGGAATAATAAAACCCAATAATGGTTTCATTAACTCTAATGCAAATATTGGTATGGTGTTTCAAAACCCTGATCATCAAATTTTGATGCCAAATTGTAGGAGTGAACTTCTGATTAATGTTAATCAGAATATAAGTCAAAATGAAATTAATAAAAAAATGGAATATGTGCTTGATCAGGTAGGAATGACTGGTTTTGAAAAAAGGCCAGTTCATACTTTGAGTGGTGGACAAAAACAACGTTTAACTATTGCATGCGCGCTGATTAGTAATAGAAATTTTATTCTTTTAGATGAGCCTACAGCGTTACTTGATCAAACAAGCCAATTAAAAGTTTTACAAACTATTAAAAATCTTACAAGTGACCATAAAAAACCTTTATCAGCTTTGTGGATTACTCATCGTTATGAAGAATTGACTTATGCTGATGCAGTAGCAGAGTTGAAAAATGGTTTTTTATCTAACTGGCAAGAACCATCAAAATTTCAATATAATTAACCCCTGTACTTGTCATATGGTACTTTAAAGAGCTAAATTCATTCTATATTCCTCGGTAGCTCAGCGGTAGAGCGATCGACTGTTAATCGATTGGTCGCAGGTTCGAATCCCGCCCGGGGAGTGACATTTCAGGTCTAATAAACCATAAGAACTCATGAGAAATCAGTTGAGTTCTTTTTTTTTGAGTTTACTTAGATACTAAATTTGTGGAGTTGATGTGGAGGTGAAGAATATTTTGGTGGAGGTGAAGAATATATTTGGGGAGTTGAAGATATTTTTCGAGGTGGTTATGCTGATTAATTTTTTATGTATCGTGAAGAATAGGATATTTAAAAACGATGAGATTAAAAAAAATAATATTTTTGTCACCTATTTTATTTTTACTAGGTGGATGCAATTCTTATCGTTTTAAAAGTGATGCTATAGTAGCGTGTGAAAATTGGGCAGCGAGAGGAGGGACTTTATACTTTAAAAGAGATCATAGATATAATCCATTACAAGGTGAATATTTTGATAACTTGACTATCGATAGACGCTATTGCACAAGTGGTGATGCTGGTGAATTTTTAAATGAGATCTATGGTAAAGAAAGAAGGGCGAGGGCAGATTATCCCAGTGAATGGGAAAGTAGGACAGTAAAAAGGTTTCGTTATGATCCTTAAAAGATTAAGGTAATTAGACAATTATTCAAAACCCTAATCATATCTGAAGAAATAAGGGAAAAAACGAGGTACTATCCATGAAATTGCCACATAAATATAGACTCCTCTTAATGTTTCATAATCACGAAAATCAATTGTAAAGGAACAAATAATCCCTACAAGTAAACTTATCCATTGGTTGTAATAAACTAATGTATAAATTACAGATCCAATTTTTGCTTTTTTATCATATTCCTCGATATATGGGAGGTAATCATCTTCTTGAAATTGAAGATTCTTTTTGTACCATCGCTTAGTTTTTACATCTCTCCAGTAAGTTACTATGTTTTCATCAAAATTATTTCTTATAATTATTTGCTCTGGTAATATTACTGATTTTTCTAAAGAATATTCATAACTACGCAGACCTTCTGCTTTGACAATAATTTTAAACATTTTAGAGGACGATTTTTTTATCTTTTTTTTTCCAATTAATTTTTTAGATAATTTATTTTCATTATTTTTTGTCAACATTTCAGGTTTGTAAACATCTATTTTTAAGTTTTCTTGGGTTTTTTCTTCGAACTTCGCTTTATTAAAGATGTCTTTTTCCATTATCTCTATTAAATCCTTTAAGTTAAAATTCTCTACTATTTTTTTGGCACTATAAAGATCATTTAATTTTTTTGCTTTTTCTATTTTGCTTAAATTTGAACCCAAAATTTCTTCATATTTTGATCGATGTAAATCATTAATATCTTTATTAATAATCTCACTTATTCTTGTTATGCCAAGAATCTTTAAAGAATTTATAACTTCTTTTTCCATTGTTAGAAATTAATTTGATAAAAGATTTAAAAGATTCTTTTTAATGGTCTAAATCATATCATTTTTCTAAAAAATTTATTTTAAAAATAATACTTTTAAATCACTTTAGATTTTGCACATCTAATTTTTAAAATTATTTCTTAAAAAAAAGTATTAAAGTTCTTTGTGAAATAAATTAGTTAACTCTTTCAAATTTTTGTTCTGCAATTTTTGACGAAAATTACAAAATAAGTAATTAGGAATCTTTTTTACTTTTTTATTGACCAACTAAAACACCCTTTTTATTTTTTATTACGCTCCATTGTCCTACCCAACCATTACCTCTAGAGAAATAATAAGTTCCCTGTCCATGTCTTTTACCATTTAAATATTCTCCAACATACTTATCGCCATTACTGTGATTATAAGTTCCTCGACCATGCTTTTGACCATTCAAAAATCCACCAACGTATTTATCTCCGTTCGACCAAAGATAAGTGCCCACACCGTTCATCTGATCCTTTAAGAATTCTCCTCTGTAAACTCCTACATTTGGGAAACGATAAGTTCCTCGACCATGCTTTTGACCATTTAAAAATTCACCACTATAACTCTCTCCGTTTGAATATTCGTAATATCCATCTCCATGCTCTTTATCATTTATAAATTCGCCTTTATACCAATCTCCATTAGACCAACTCATTACACCTTGCCCATGCCTATTACCTTTTAAACAATTCCCAACATAGTTATTTCCATTCTCCCAATGACGTGAATCACAAGCAATTTTTTTGTTTTTTAAATGTATAGGGATTAATAATAGTAAACCTACTAATACCAATAAACCTTTACAAGCATTTTTTATCCATATAATTCTATTTTTAATTTTTTCTTTTTCTTTAAACTTTATAGGATTTTTGAGTGTACTTTCATTTAATCTTTTTTTACTTTGCAATAATTTATCGACAGTTTTTTGTAGTGTTTCTTTATCAATTCCTTCTAGATATTCTTTTGCTTCAATGAGTTCAATTATTAGTTCTGATTTAACTTTTGTAGTTTGACTACTCTCTTGAATTTCTATATATTTCTTTTCCCACCAGTAAATAATTTCATTTTCTATAAGTTGAGAATATGAATTGATGCCAAGAAGTTTTAAAGATTTTATAACTTTTTCTTCCATAATTTTAATGGCAATTTTTAAATGCTACATAAATTTTTGAAGTATTTAATTTGTTTTAAAAATTTTTAATATGAATGAAAAATTTCAGACTCAAGTTTATTTTTCAATTATTTTTTTTTAATCCATTCATCAATTTCAACTTTCATAAAAGCAAATCTTCTTGGAGATAATTGCTTTTTATTGGGAAATTCTCCTCTTTTGATTAAACGATTAATGGTTGAAACTGAAATACCAAGTAATTTTGATACTTCTTTGATTGTTAAAAAGGGACGTTCTTGTGAATTCATGTGGAGGTGATGTGGAGTTGAAGATCACCCAAATCACGATATTTATTACTTCAGATGCATTCAGGCGACAGCAGTTTGAACCAAAGTGAATCCCGCCCGGGGAGTTCAAGTTCACTCTAAAAAAACCATAAGAACTCATGAGAAATCAGTAGAGTTCTTTTTTTTTTGAGTTTTTGCAGATATTAAATTCGTGTTGGTGATGTGCTGGTGATGTGCTGGTGATGTGCTGGTGAAGATCAGCAAATCACTCAATTTCTTGCTTCAGATGCATTCAGGCGACTGCAGTTTGATTCAAAACGAATCCCGCCCGGGGAGTTTATAAATTCCAAAAAGTTATCCAAAGTCATCCTAGAAAGGTGACTTTTATAATTTTTGACCTTTGTTCTGTTAAATAGTATTTAGTTGAAGATATAATTAAGTATATTTGATGTAATATTAAGAACAGTATATAGAACATAAAAATAGTAAATTTTCTTTAGTCTAATTTATATTTACAAATTATAATATTGGCTTTTAAGAACAGTTATTGAAACAATAAAAAATTCTTCACAAAAATGATAAAATGCTCTTTGATTGATTTTAAATTTTAAAATTAAAACATAATTTTGTTTTTATCTTTTTAATTACTACACCATTTAGGAAATTCTAGTCATCCCACATATCCTTTTTCTCTTGATCGAAATTATTCCTTTCAAGTAGTTCAATTCTTTGTTTCTGAGAGTCTATTTCTGTTTCAATTACGTTTTTATCGTCAATGTATTTTGTTTGTATTTCTAAGATAATTATCTCAAATTGTTCTCCAAAAAAATCTGCCATTTCTCTCCATGCTTCCATTTCCTCTTCTTTGCCAATAGTATCGTTTATTTGATGAGTAATAATTTCTAGTACATATTTTTTAAGTTCTTGATGACTCATCGATTCAACTTTTTTTTGAATGTAAAGGTCTTTAAGATTTTCTAGTTGTTTTTTTGATAAATCAGAATAGATAATGGGCTTCTTTTTCATAGATACTTAAATTTTTTTAAATATAGACAAAATTATTAGTTTAAACATTCTGGATAAATTAGAAAAATTAAACTTAACTAATTTCTATTTGACAACTGCAAATCTCCATTTAACTTTATTTTGTATAACTTATATAATGCCAATCTGGATTAGGTATTCTTTAAGATCGAACCATTATTTGTATCCAATAATCCCTTGATTATTAAGAAAAAGTAAATAGAATCGAAAGAAATTCTAAAATTTAAATTTTTTTAAAATTTGTGATTTCTATCTAATCCCTTGCTATCAGTGAGTTATTTTATAAATCTAATTGATAAAATTGTTTACACTAATTCAGCAATCTTTATAAATTCTTGAGAGAATCATAATACTAAAACTTAATTTTATTTTAATAGTTTATAAATATGAAAATTTCAATCCTTTTAATTGAAGATGATCGTGATATGCGTGATTTAGTCGCCAAGCATTTAGAACATTCTGGTTTCGATGTCCAAAAAGCTGAAGATGGAATCAAAGGACAAGCATTAGCTCTTCAATATTCACCAGATTTAATACTCTTAGATTTAATGTTACCAAGTGTTGATGGCTTAACTTTATGCCAACGATTAAGAAGAGATGAAAGAACATCAGATATCCCAATTTTAATGATAACTGCATTAGGCGGCCTTAAAGATAAAGTTACTGGATTTAATTCTGGAGCAGACGATTACATTACTAAACCATTCGATCTAGAAGAATTATATGTACGCATAAAAGCTTTATTAAGAAGAACCAACAGAGCACAATTAAATTCTAGTAACCAGCAAGAAATATTAAATTATGGTCCTTTAACTCTTGTTCCGGAAAGATTTGAAGCTATATGGTTTGAAGCTCCTGTCAGGTTAACCCATCTTGAATTTGAACTGCTTCATTGTCTTTTGCAGAGGCATGGTCAAACTGTATCGCCAGCTTTAATTCTAAAAGAAGTTTGGGGATATGAACCTGATGATGATATTGAGACAATAAGAGTTCATATTAGACACTTACGCACCAAACTCGAACCCGATCCACGTAAACCTATTTACATAAAAACTGTCTATGGTGCTGGATATTGTCTTGAGTTACCTATTGGTTCGCAAGTAGAAACTGCTAGGCAAGAGTTTATTCAAGCAAAAAATCCTGGCTTGATAAATTCTGCAGCAGACTAATCTTGTAGATCTTCCATTGAAATTTTTAAAAGAGTTATTTCCCATGCCAACCTTGGTTGAATGTTTTTTTTTAAGAGATATTTTAAATTTTCAAGTCTTTTAACTAAACCAATATTTTTTGTTTTTCTCCACCAAATTGTCTGAATTAAATTTACTAAACAAATCTGTTGAAAAATTTCTAATTTTTCTGATATTGATTTAGATATTTCTAATATTTCCGAACTTTTTCTAATTGGAGAATCCAATTTACTTATAATTTCATCTGAAAAATCATTCCAAATTTCAATATTTTTCAATAATTGATTTGGAGATCCATTTGCAGAGTTTATTAAATCTTCATATTTTAATTTTGTATTTATTTTTAATTTAGAAGTATCTAAATATTCTTTTAAAATTGACCTTATTTGCTTACTAGAAAAAGATCGAAATCTAACTATTTGACATCTTGAGATGATCGTATCTAAAAGAAGGTTTAATTTAGATGTTAGTAAAATAAAAATTCCGTTACTAGGTTCTTCTAAGGTTTTTAAAAGGCAATTTGAGGCTGCTTCGTTTAAGAGATGTGCATCTATAATTAAAACAATTTTTTTTTCTGAGTTTATTGATTGTTGACTTAGAAAAGTTTTGATATTACGTATTTGAGCAATTTTAATAATCTCAGATCCACTTTTTATTGTTGTTTCAAGATCGAAACTTCTTGAACTTTTTGTTCCTAAAAGAGAATCAGGTTCAATAATTAAAAAATCAGGATGGTTATTGTTTGTAATTCTCTCTTCAATATTTTCGCTTGGTGAAGACTGTTTGAAAATCTCTTTTATAAATTGAAGAGCAGTTTGCTTTTTGCCTAATCCTTCAGCGCCATAAAATATGTAACCATTAGTCAATGATTTATTTTTAATTATGTTCTTAAGAAAGGTATTGACTTCCTCATTTAAGAAAAAATTATTTTTTTTAACCTCAATCACTTGTTATTAGAAAAATTGTTTAGCAAAGTATCTTTAATTTGATTAGAAATAGTTTTAATATTTTGTGAAGCAGATATTACTTTCCAGTTTTTTTGTTTGGCAATTAGTTTGAAGCCTTCATTTACTTTTTCTAAAAATCTAATACCTTCTGATTCTATTCTGTCTGGAATTTCATTTTTTCTGCGTAATATGCTCTCTTCTGGAGAAATTTCTAAGAAGAAAGTGAGATCTGGAGATACTCCTTGACACACAATAGACTCAATATTTTTAATTATTTCTAAATTTATATTTCTTCCGTAACCTTGATAAGCCAGTGTGGAATCGGAAAATCTATCACTTATTACCCAATCATTGTTATTTAAAGCAGGTGAAATAATTTTGGAAATGTGTTCAGCTCTATCCGCTGAATAAAGCAATAATTCTGCAAGAGATGAAGGCTTATTATTTTCATTATTATCAAGAATTAGTCCTCTAAGTTTTTTTCCTAAAAGACTGCCTCCAGGCTCTCTAGTTGTGATTAATTTAGATCCTTTCTTTATTAGACCACTATTAGGAAGCCATTTAGATAATTCATCTATTTGGGAAGTTTTCCCACATCCATCAATACCCTCAATAACGATAAATTTTCCTTTCATTTAATCTAAAGATAAAGCATTAATTACAACTGTAATAGAGCTAATAGCCATCAATAATGCTGCTATTGATGGAGTAAGAAGAATACCGTATTTAGGGAATAAAATGCCGGCGGCTAAAGGTATAGCTAGTAAGTTGTAACCAAAAGCCCATGTCAGATTTTGCTTTATTTTTCTTATAGTTTTTTTTGCAAGATTTAATGCGTAGGGTAATCCATTTAGTTGATCTCCCATTAATACTACATCTGCATTTGCCTTGGCTATTTGAGTTCCTGATCCTACCGCAATTCCTAAGTCTGAAGATGCTAAGGCTGGGACATCATTAATCCCATCTCCAATCATTGCCACCTTATTATTAATTTTAAAATTTTCTATAGTCTTTAACTTCTTTTCAGGAAGAAGATCCCATTTTACTTCTGTTTCTTTACAACCAATTTTTTTTGCTAAAGCTAAAACTGTTTGTTTCCTATCGCCACTTAAAATGTTAATTTTAAATTTGTTTTCTCTCAAATTTTGAACTGTTTTAACTGAATCATCTCTAAGTAAATCTCCCAGCAAAATAAATCCTAATAATTTATCTTTGACACTTACTCCAATGATAGTGTTTGTTTTTGTTTCTTCATTTTCAATAACTTTTTTTGCATCACTATCAATAATTATCCCTTCGCTTAGTAGCCATTCAATATTTCCAATATTAATAAGTCCATCAATTGACTCAAGTTCTCCAGAAATACCTCGCCCAGAATGAGTGAAAATTTTTTTTATTGGAAATAAACTTAAATTTTGCTTTTTTGCCTCTTGAATCAAGGCATCTGCGATTGGATGTCTGCTTTCCTTTTCTAAACTGGCAGCTATTTTTAATAAAAATGAATGATCATCATTATTTTTGTAATCAACAATGAAAGGCTTACCTTTTGTTAAAGTACCTGTCTTGTCAAAAATAATGTGATTAATTTTTGAAGCAATCTCTATTTTATCACCGCCTTTAAATAAAACCCCTTTTTTTGCTGCTTTACCTGATGCGACAGTGATTACAGTTGGGGTGGCTAAACCTAATGCACAAGGACAAGCTATCACTAATACGGCAATTGATAATTGTATTGCTAAACTCAGGAAATTCTCAGCATTACTGCCAAGCGAACTATGAAGTGTATGACTTGAGTGAGTGATTAATTCATTATTGTGACTTAATAAATCAGGCCATATGTTTCTTGCCCCCTTCCACCAAAAGAAGAAGGTTAAAGTAGCAAAAATAAGTACAAAGTAAGTAAATTTACCTGCAATTTCATCAGCGATTCTTTGAATGCGAGGTTTTCTAGCGTTTACAGACTCAATAAGATTTACTAGTTTTGCAAGAGAAGAATCTCCTCCAACCTTTTGTACTTTAAGTCTAAGAGTTGAATTAAGATTTAAAGACCCACTAGATAGATTTTCGCCTTCTTTTACTTCTATAGGTTTGGATTCTCCAGTAATATGTGAAACATCAACATAGGAATTGCCTTGGGTAACAATGCAGTCAGCAGGTACTCTGTCTCCTGCTAAAACTTGAATCTCTTGATCAGGTCTTAAAGTGTTCACTCTAATAGACTTTATTTGGTTGTCTTCTGTGTAGATATTTGCCATTTCAGGTTGAAGATCTAATAATTCTCCAATGGATGAACCAGTTTGATATCTTGCTCTTTCTTCTAAGTAGCGCCCAATCAATATAAAGCCTAACAACATAACTGGCTCATTAAAAAAACAAGGAAAACCAGTGGCAGGAAATATTAAGGATAGAAGACTTGTTGTATATGCGCTAATTACTCCAAGAGCTACTAAAGAATCCATATCGGGATGGTTCTTAATAAATGATTTAAATCCATTAATAATTATTCCTCTGCCAGGAAATAATAAAGCTAATGTTGCTAATGAAGCGTGAAAAAATATATTACCTAATATTGGAAAATTTATATATCTTCCTTCTGCCAGATGACCTAATCCTGAAAATAATAAAAGTAATAGGGCAAAAGTTAGTTTTTTCCATTGATTATTCCACTTCTTTTTTTTTTCTAATTCTTCTTTATTTATTTTTTTTGAAAAATCATTTATGTAAATCTTTGATGGGAAACCATTCTCTTTTAGATTTTCTAGAACTGATTCTATTTCTATATGTTTTTGGGTGATTTCAAAATAAGCACTTTGAGTAAGCAAGTTAACAGAAACATTTTCAATACCATCAGAATTATTCAATATTTTTTCAACAGTACTAACACAACCTCCGCATTTCATTCCTGTAACGCTTAATTGAATGCTCTCCATATTTTTCACGGTTGAAGCAAATTAATGCTTGACTTTATATTTAACTATAATAATAAATGTAATAGACTTTTTAAATAGTTATTTTTTAAATTACTATATTAACTTTATTAGATTTTTAGCAGTGCCTAGTAATCAAAACAGAGACAATTTTATTGATAAAGCTTTTACTGTAATTGCTGAATCTATCGTAAAAATAATGCCTATCGCTGAAAAAGAAAAAAAGGCATATATTTATTATAGAGACGGTCTAGCTGCACAAAATAATGGGGATTATTCGGAAGCATTAGAGTATTACAAGGAGAGCTTACTACTTGAAGAAAATAAAATTGACAGGGGTGAGACTTTAAAAAATATGGCAATTATATACATGAGTAATGGTGAAGAGGATTTGGCTATCGAAACTTATGAAAAAGCATTACTAGAAAATCCCAAACAGCCATCATGCTTGAAAAATATAGGTTTAATTTATGAAAAAAGGGGAAGATATGCTGAACAAAATGGTGATTTAGATCAGAGAGATATTTGGTTTGATAAAGCTGCTGAAGTCTGGTCTAAAGCAGTGAGACTTTATCCAGGTGGGTATCTAGATATTGAGAATTGGTTGAAAAACTCAGGCAGAAGCTCAATTGATATGTATCTTTGATGTTTTTATTTTGATAAAGAATAATCAACTGCTTCTTTAATATTTGATATCTCTTTGATATTTATTAAATTTTGAAAATTATTATTTAGTTCCTCCTCAAGTTTTGGCACTACGATATTTTTGATCCCTAGTCTTACAGCTTCTTCTATCCTTGTCCGAAGGTTATTCGATTTTCTAACCTGACCACTCAAACCTAATTCCCCAATAAATGAGCTACTTGCCAAAGGAGGAATATTTTTCAAACTTGATAAAATTGATATTGCTACACCTAAGTCAGATGATGGATCATTAATCTCAAAACCACCCCCAGTAGCTATATAACAATCAAAATCAGATAATTTTATACCTACGTGTTTTTCAATAACAGCCAGAATTTGATGCAATCTATTTATGCTTATTCCAGTTGTAGTACGTCTTGGGTTACTGTAGAAAGTTTTATTTACCAGTGCTTGTATATCAACTGCTAATGGTCGAGTGCCTTCATTGGTAATCGTAGTTGTTACACCTGAAATGTTTTCTTTATTTGTAAATATTGAACTCGGGTTTTTTATCTCTCGTAAACCATCTTCAAGCATTTCAAAAATTCCAATCTCAAAGGTCGATCCAAATCGATTTTTTATACTTCTTAGTAATCTATGTGAGGAAATATTATCTCCTTCAAAGTTTATTACTGTATCAACCAAATGCTCTAGAGTTTTAGGGCCAGCTAAAGCACCATCTTTGGTTACATGACCAATTATTAGAAGAGCAATATTTTTGTCTTTGGCAAGATTTTGCAATTCAGATGAACATTCTCTAACTTGAGAAACCGATCCTGGAGAACTTTGCATTTCATGATTATGGATGGCTTGAATACTATCAATAATTGCGAAACTTGGATTTACACGTTTGATCTCTTCAATAATTAGGGATAAGTTGGTTTCTGCAAAAATTTGTAAATCAATACTGTTTTGATTTAATCTTTCCCATCTAATTTTTACTTGTTCTAAAGATTCTTCTGCAGTTATATATAAAACTTTCTCATTAAGAGATATTTTTCCTGCTGATTGAAGAACTATTGTGCTTTTACCTATACCTGGTTCTCCTCCTAGTAAAACAACAGATCCAGGCACTATTCCACCTCCAAGCACTCGATCAAATTCTCTAAAACCACTTGTAAATCTTGATATTTTTTTTGATGAAATCTCGTTAAAAGGTATAGATTTTTTATTATTTTTTATATTTTTTATTTCTTGATATTTGGATCTCTTACTTTTTATTTCTTCAACAATGGAATTCCATGAGTTGCAATTTAGGCATCTACCAAAGTATTGAGAAGTTTCAGATCCGCAATTCTGACAAATAAAAGTAGATAATTTGCTAGACATTTAGTCTCTGAATTAAGTAATGGAACTAGAATGTTTGGGATATTGCCCCTCTACAAGTTAGATTAGGTTAATAATAAATTCTCTTACTGATTAGCTAATAGAAACAAATGGCTCTATCTAGTCAAACTAAAGAAACTATACTTGTCGCAGATGACGAGGCAAGTATTAGAAGAATTCTGGAGACACGTCTCTCCATGATTGGCTACAAAGTTGTAACTGCAAGTGATGGCAAAGAAGCACTAAAGTTATTTAAAGATTATGAACCTGATTTAGTAGTACTTGACGTCATGATGCCAAAACTAGATGGTTATGGAGTTTGTCAAGAGTTAAGGAAAGATTCTGATGTTCCAATTGTTATGTTAACTGCATTAGGAGATGTCGCAGATAGGATTACAGGTTTAGAATTAGGAGCTGATGATTACGTAGTAAAACCATTTAGCCCAAAGGAGTTAGAAGCTAGAATTAGGTGCGTTCTTAGAAGAATTGACAAAGAGCAAATTCCTGGAATGCCTAATTCAGGATTAATTTTGGTTACGGATATAAAAATTGATACAAATCGAAGACAAGTTTTTAAAAGTGATGAGAGAATTAGATTAACTGGTATGGAATTTAGTCTCTTAGAGCTTTTGGTGAGTAGGTCAGGAGAACCATTTAGTAGAGGAGAGATTTTGAAAGAAGTTTGGGGATATACTCCCGAGAGACATGTAGATACAAGAGTTGTCGATGTTCATATATCAAGATTAAGATCCAAACTGGAGGCTGATCCGGCAAATCCAGAATTAATATTGACAGCAAGGGGTACAGGATATCTTTTTCAACGGATTGTTGATATTGCTCCCTTTGATGGTAAATAAATGGGGAAAGAAACAGCGCAAAAAACTAACAAGCCCAGAGCTATTAGAAGATTAGTAATTTGGTACAAAAGAAATTCTGCTGTGACTTCTATAGTTGATACTGCTGCTAGTTCTGCAGCAACGGCTAGTAATGTTGCGGGTAATATGGTTTCTGGTGCTGGATCAGTAGTAACCACAGCTAGTAATGTTGCAGGTAATGTTGCTGGTAATGTTGCCGGTAATGTAGTTTCAAGTGCTGAATCTGTTGTTAATACTGCAAGTAGTGTAGTTTCAAATGCTAGTTCAATAGCTAAAAATACATTACAGCCATTAGTTTTTGACCCATTAAAAAGATTACAAAGTAACGATAATATTTTAGATAGGGATGAGGAATCTCAATCTAATAGAATTTGGATCGCAGTTGATGGGATGGGTGGAGATTATGCTCCTGGTCCAATTCTTGAGGGTTGTCTAGAAGCAATAAGTAGATTTCCAATAAATATAAAGTTTGTCGGCAAAATTGAAAAAGTTAAAGATGCAGCAGAAAAAAATGGTTTAGCAGAATTATTAGAAAATGAAATAGATAATAAACGTCTTGAATTAATTGATAGTGGAGAGCCTATTGGGATGAATGAAGAAGCTACCGCAGTTAGAAAAAGGAAAAACGCAAGTATCAACGTTGCAATGGACTTAGTGAGAAATAATAAAGCTGAAGCTGTCTACTCAGCGGGTAATTCAGGAGCCATGATGGCTTCTGCCATATTTAGAATTGGGAGATTGAAAGGGATTGAGAGACCAGCTATTGGAGCATTGTTTCCAACAAGGGATCAAACTCGCCCGGTATTAGTTTTAGATGTCGGTGCAAATACTGACTGTAAGCCATCTTATCTGCATCAATTTGCTCTTCTAGGTAATATTTATGCAAAAGATGTCCTACAAGTACAAAAACCAAGAATTGGCCTTTTAAATATTGGAGAAGAAGAATGCAAAGGGAACGATTTATCCCTAAAAACATTCGAATTATTATCTTCCGAAAAAAGTTTTGATTTTGGAGGTAATTGTGAAGGGCGAGATGTATTATCAGGTAGTTTCGACGTAGTAGTCTGTGATGGATTTACTGGAAATATACTATTGAAATTTCTTGAATCTGTGGGAGGAGTTTTATTAGATATTTTGAGATCTGAGCTGCCACGTGGAAGGCGGGGGAAAGTTGGTTCAGCTTTTTTAAAAAGTAATCTACTCCGAATTAAGAAAAGGTTAGATCATGCCGAACATGGAGGAGCTTTACTACTTGGGGTGAATGGTATTTGTGTTATTGGTCATGGAAGTAGCAAATCTTTATCAGTAGTTAGTGCTCTACGCTTGGCTCACTCTGCAGTGAATCATGGGGTTATGGACAATTTAAATCAACTGCAAAAGCTTCAAGTTTTAAATTCATAAAACATATTGAGTCAAATTTATGTTTGACTAATATAAGTAACTAAAAAACTCTTTTGGAAGGAATAAATTTTAATCAGATTGGCGTGTCATTCAAGGGAAGCGGAAGTTATGTACCTGATCAAATCCTAACCAATCAAAAAATTAGTCAAAAGGTTGATACAAGCAATGAATGGATACAATCTAGAACCGGCATTTCTGAGAGAAGAATCTCTAGCGTAGAAGATAATGTTACTGAAATGGGTTATAGAGCTGCTCTAACTGCAATAGAAATGGCTAATTGGGATATTAAAACTATTGATTTGATCGTTTTAGCTACTTCTACTCCGCATGATTTATTTGGATCAGCTCCATCAATTCAAGCTAAATTGGGGGCAGCTAATGCAGTAGCTTTCGATTTAACTGCAGCTTGTAGTGGTTTTTTATTTGCCTTAATCACAGCCTCACAATTTTTAAAAGGGGGTAGTTTTAAAAGGGCTATTGTTATTGGAGCAGATCAATTATCAAGTTTTGTTGATTGGAATGATAGAAGAAGTTGTATTCTCTTTGGAGATGGTGCCGGTGCATTAGCAATTGAAGCCACAAATGAATTTGATAATTTTATAGGTTTTGATATGAGAACTGATGGGGGAAGGGGTTCTTTTCTTAATCTTCCGTCAAAAAAGAATAAGGATTCAATAGTTGATGAAATTGACTTTTTAAGTGGAGGTTTTTCTCCAATTCAAATGAATGGTCAGGAAGTTTATAAATTCGCAGTTAAAGAAGTCCCCCTAATTCTTGAAAAGTTGTTGAAAAAAATGAAATATAATTCTGATCAAGTTGATTGGCTATTGCTGCATCAAGCTAATCAAAGAATATTGGATTCTGTTGGAGAAAGGTTAAAAATTCCTAGAGAAAAGATTCTTAGTAATTTAGAAAAATATGGCAATACGTCAGCAGCAACAATTCCACTAATGATGGATGAGGCTTTAAGAGATTATAGAATTAAACAAAATGATATTATTGCTACAAGTGGTTTCGGTGCTGGGTTAAGTTGGGGTGCAGCCCTAATTAAATGGGGTTAAACAAAAAAGGAAAATTATGACAGTTGCATGGGTATTCCCTGGACAGGGTTCGCAAAAAATTGGAATGGCAAAACAAATTGAAAATTTGCCCAACACAAAAGAGAGGTTTAGTTATGCATCTGAAATATTTGAGAGGAATTTATTTGAAATTTGTGAGTTAAATAATGAACCAACAAATCCTCTTAATGATTTAAATAACACAAGAAATACACAAATTTGTCTTTTTTTAGTTGAATCAATTTTATTAGATGCATTAAAGGAAAATGGATTTAAACCAACTTATGTCGCTGGGCATAGTCTAGGAGAAATCACTGCACTATATAGCGCGGATGTTTTTTCATTCGAAGATTGTGTTTCTCTAATAAAAAAAAGATCTCAATTAATGGTAAATGCTGGCAAAGGATCTATGGCAGCAGTAATTGGTTTTGATAGAAATCAACTTGATCTATTGGTACAAAAAATTGATGATATTGTAATTGCTAATGATAACAGCTCTTCCCAAGTTGTCTTATCAGGATCTTCTGAAGCATTAGATGATTTATCGAGAGAAATTTCTTGTAAAAGATTCTTGAAATTAAATGTTTCAGGTGCATTTCATTCGCCATTTATGAAGGAACCTTCATTAAAATTTTCTGAGTATTTAAAAAAGATTAAATTTAACGATCCCTCTTTCCCTGTAATAAGTAATTATGAACCTTCACTCTGTAGTGATCCAAACAAGCTTAAAAGTAGCTTAGAAAAGCAAATGTGTAATGGAGTGAGGTGGCGAGAAACTATGGATTTAATGGCAAAAGATAGTGATCTTCATATTGTTGAAATTGGCCCCTCAAATGTACTAAGCGGTTTAGGAAAAAGACATCTTAAAAATGTAAAAATTTCTCAAGTTTCATCTTCTGATCAAATATCCTACTAATTTGTATGAAAAATCATACTATTCAAAAATTAATCTATGAATTAGTTAGCAAGCTTTTTGTGTTTCCTATTTATAAATTTCTATTTCAAGGTCATTTAATAGGTAGAGACAATATTCCGCAAAAAGATTCCTTTATCATGGTTTCTAATCATGGTTCTTTACTTGATCCTCCTTTGTTAGGACATGCCCTTGGACGTAATATATCTTTTATGGCCAAGGCAGAACTTTTTGAAATTCCTTTTCTAGGGCTTATTATCAAGGCTTGTGGGGCGTATCCTGTAAAAAGAGGAATTGCTGATAAAAATACAATTAAAACAGCATGTAAAAAATTATCCAATGATAATTGCATTGGAATTTTTATTGATGGTACTCGTCAAAAAAATGGTCGAGTGAATAAGCCCAAACAAGGCGCAGCATTATTAGCCTTTAAAAATCAAAAATTATTATTGCCTGTTGCAATAGTTAATTCACATAGACTAATAAGATTTAAATTCTTTATCCCAATGTTTTCAAAAATAGTTATTAAAGTGGGAAAACCTATTCAACCTCCACAAAGTTCATCAAGAGATGAACTGAATTCAGTAACGATGCAGCTTCAAGATAAAATTAATAATTTGATCGGATGAAAATTTAGTTAATTGGAGACATAGGGTAAATAGGTAAAACTTTTCTCCAGGAATCTACATTTGAATTTAATAAATTTTTATTTGATAAATCTAATAGTTCTTTTAAATCTTCTTTATCATCATAATTAGCCTCAAAAGAAAGGCATTTACTCTCAAGTTCTTTGATAACTTTTGGTAAAACTGTCTCTCGGATCACTAGATGCGAGGAGTTTTTTTCGTTATGACAAATTTCATATTTACCTGCAATAAAACCCTTACGTTTTAATTTTTTGTAAATCCAGAATGATTTTTTGTTTGTCAAGATATTATTTTTTGATGCAATTCTTTTTGCCATTATTTCAAATGAACTAAAACTGTCTAGAGGACAATTTATTTGTTGTGAGATAGTTCTTGCTAAAACTACAATTTGTCTTGAAGCATTAAAATTTGCTGGCCCTATGCTGACAGATAACTTATTTATTTTTTGTAAATTTTCTTTGGAAATGAATTTGTTAAGATCATTAATTAAGTTGTTGCAAAGGTCATTATCAAATTTTTTGATAAACAATTCATCAGGATAAAGGTTATTGTTTATTCTTAACCCAAAGCCAAAAGAATTGTCTGTGCTATGAATCACTAATGTAGGGTAATTTTCTCTTTGTTTGAATTTTTTTTTCATCTATTACCTTTAAACAGGTAATTCCATTCCTGGATTACACTTTGACCATTTACCAAATTCACTTTCAAAACTTTCACAAGATTGAACATCCCAATCAGTTTTATAATCACCATTATTATCTTCAACTATACTGACATGAATGAATGGTTTTTTTGCTTTAAAATCAGGTAGATCACAAATATGATCAACACCATGATTATTCTCAACATCATGATATGTGATACATCTATCAACCCACTTACAGTTGATGCAAATGCACATAATTAATAAATCAAATGAAAAGTAGCATTTACACAGATCATACACTAATAATTGATGAATTAGAAACAAGTATAAAATTTCATAATTTGGATTTAATATTAGGTTTTTTACCTACAGGATCATATTTAGTTGGTGGTTACATAAGAGATATTATTTTGGGAAAAGAAACTAAAAAGGTTGATGTTGATATTGTGGTACCTTTAAATGCAATTGAAATTGGTAAAAAGATTGCAGACAATACTGGATCAAAATTTATAATTTTAGATAAAAAAAGAGAAGTAGTAAGAATTATTCTTAATAATATTTATATTGATATTGCTAATCAGGTTTCGTCTACGATAGAAGGAGATTTATGTTCTAGAGACTTTTCGATAAATTCAATAGCTTTTTTGTTCGATAAGAAGTGTTTGTTTGATCCATTAAATGGTCTTAAAGATCTAGAGATTTCTTTGCTTAGAACTCATTCTGAAAAGAATTTATTAAACGATCCTTTACGAATATTGAGATGTTTTCGATTTGTTTCGGAATTGAATTTTAGAATTGATATTAATTTAATTAATTTTATAAAAAAAAATAAAGGGAAACTATATCTTGTTGCTAAAGAAAGGATTAATTATGAAATACAGAAAATAGTAAATGGAGCAAATGCTCTTGATGCAGTTTTATTGATAAAAAAATTAAATATATTTGGTACTGATAATTTTTCTGAAGATACTTTTTTTTTGGATTTAGAGAAAATTAATTATGCAGAAATTAATCAGAAAGAAAAAGAAAAATTTTTACCATCATTTTTCATTTCTCAAATTTTAGATGTTGTATCTTTAGAGAAACTTAGCTTTAGTAAAGCTGAAATTGAAAAAACTAAGTTATTACGAAAATGGCACTTTTTGTTGGAGAAAAAAAATATCGCTCAATTAACTGAATCAGATAGATTTGCATTGCATAAAGAATTAGAGATGTTTCTTCCATCATTTATTTTTTATTTACCTCAAAACTTACGATTAGATTGGCTTCAAAGATGGCGTGATAATGATGATAAATTATTTCATCCTTCAAACTTACTTAATGGTGATGTAATCAAAAAAAATTTTAAAATAAAGGATGGGCCTCTTTTAGGAGAGCTTTTACATTATCTTTCTAAGGAACTTGCGTATAAGAGATTGAATAATTTTGATGAAGCTATTTATAAAGCAAAGCTATGGATTGAACAAAATGCGCCAAAATGTGATTAAATACACATAGCTTAGTTTTGTTTAGAAGTTCAGACTTCAAAATCATTTTTAAAAATTTATGAGCATTCGCATTTACATTGGCAATTTACCACAAGGATTTAATCCAAAAGAATTTGATACACTTTTAAAGTCAGTTTCTGATTCGATTCGATTTAAAGCAGTTTTAGATAAGGAAACTAAGGAATGCAGAGGCTTTGGTTTTGCGACAACTAATAATGAAGATAATGCTAATTCATTAATTCAAAAGTTAAACGGTTTTGAATTTAATGGTTCTAAGTTAAGAGTAGAATTATCAGAAAAGAAAGATTCTGCTTCAAACAAAAGAAGTAGTGGAAAATTAAACAAGAATAAGAAGAGGAAAGACTTTAAGAAAATTGTTCACAGTGATGCACCAAACCTGGAAGCTCCTGATCCAAGATGGGCTGGAGAACTCTCTAAATTAAAAGATTTGTTAGCTAATCAGAAGACGCCTGCTTAGTTATTTAATTCTAGAAATTAAGAAAGATATTGGAATCTCAAGAGCTTTTACTGAATTTTTCACAAAAGCCCTATTATTAAAAACATCATAATCTAATCTTTCAATAGAATCTAATATTCCTCTGTAAAGTCTTAAAGAAGTCCACACAGGCCATCTTGCATCAGAAGATAGCCACTTAATGCCATCTTCAGACTTTTGGAACCATTCGCGAGCCCTTGTTAATTGAAAGTTCATGAGTGCTTTCCACTGCTTGTTTATTTTTCCTTTTAAAAGTTCCTCTTCAGAATAATTAAATTTTTCAATATCAGATTGTGGGAGATAAATCCTTCCTCTTTGTCTATCTTCTCCAACATCCCTCAATATATTTGTTAATTGGTTTGCAATTCCTAGAGCTATAGCTGCTTCGGAGGGGTCAGGCATGGTACTCCATGGGGCTGATGTATAAGCGCTATCAATTCCCATCACATTTTGAGTCATTAAACCAACAGTCCCTGCGACTCTATAACAATAAAGTTTTAATTCATCAAAATCTTTGTATCTAAATTTATTCAGATCCATTCTCTGGCCATCTATCATGTCTAGATAAGGTTGAATACTTTGTGGATATTTCTCGATTGTATCTAATAAAACTGAATCTAATTCAGATTTAATATTTCCTTTAAATACATTTTTAGTATTTTCTTCCCATTGATCTAGATTGTCTGAGAGCTCATCTTGCGATTTAGTTGAGGCTTCTACGCTATCCATTATTTCATCAGTTCTTCTACACCATACATAGATAGCCCAGATAGCTCTTCTCTTTTTTTGAGGCAATAGAAGAGTTCCCAAGTAAAAGGTTTTAGCCCATTTTTGAGTTTCTTTTCGGCATATCTCGTATGCTTGATCTAGTTGAGAAATTGAATTTTTCAAAAAGTTTTAGTTATATTTAGAAGTTTGTAAACGTTATGAAGAGACAATTTGAGGAGCTTTGGAATACTCTTTGGTAATTGATTCTGCGCATAATTTACCACTTAAAACAGCTCCTTCCATAGATGCTAAATATTTTTGCATTGTATAATCACCAGCTAAGAAAAAGTTTTTTATAGGAGATTTTTGACTAGGTCTGAATTCTTGACATCCAGGAACCGCTTTATAGACAGATCTTGGAGTTTTAACTACTTTATATTTTCTTAATTTTGTCTTATCGTCACCCATGAAATGAGTTGGGAATAATTTCTTTAACTCTTCCATAGTTGCATCAACGATGTCTTCATCACTTCTATTTATCCAATCTTTTGCGGGTGCAAAAACTAATTCAAGCATTGATCTGTTTGGATCTTCGTATTCTTTACATGTAATACTCATATCTGCGTAAACACTTAGAAGTGGTGATCTGCTAAATAGAAGATGGTCGATATCTGTTAATTTTTTGTCAAACCATAAATGGATATTAATGACTGGTACACCATTTAAACCATCTAATTTAGAAAAAGTATCTAATCCTTTCCATTGTTTAGGGATCATTAACTTAAAGAGATCTACAGGCATTGCACTCACATAAGCATCGGCCGTTAGCTCTTTCTTTTCTTTTTCATCTAAAGAGGCAATTGTAAAGCTTTTAACAGTGCTGTCTGCATTAAGGTTAATTTGCCTTAATGGACTATTAATGTGAACTTCTCCACCACGAGCAGTAATATAATCTACAATTGGCTGACAAAGTCTTTCTGGGGGAGCTCCGTCAAGGAATGCCATTTTAGAACCATTTTTTTCTTGTAAAAATCTGTTTAATGCTGTTAATAAAACTGTAGAGGATATTTCATCCGGGCCAATGAAATTTAGAGCTTTGCTCATGGCTATAAAAACTTCATCATTAACTCTTTCGGGTATATTGTGCTCTTTTAGCCAATCTGTCCATGATTTCGTATCACATTTATCTAGGTACTTTTGGCCTCTCAACATTGCAGGCACTAAACCTAGTCCAAATAGAATCTTTTCGTTCCATGAAAGCATATCATTATTGCTGAGTATTGCTGATACTCCATTTACTGGAGCAGGTATATCGGGAAAGTCAAATCTACTGTAAGTTCCGGGCTCCGTTGGCTGGTTAAAAATCATTGAATGACTTTTCCATTGGAGTCTATCTTCTATATCTAATTCCTTGAAAAGTTGCAACATATTAGGGTAAGCTCCAAAAAATATATGTAAACCAGTTTCATACCAATCTCCATCTTCATCTTTCCATGCAGCTACTTTCCCACCCAGAACATCTCTAGCTTCAAGTACAATGGGAATGTGACCATTATCGACTAAATATTTAGCACAAGATAAACCTGCTAAACCTGCACCGGCAATTACAACACGCATTATAAAATCAAGAAATAAATTAACACTTAATAATAAGCTACATTAAAGTTAGGACATAATAGTTTTTTTCGTTGATTATTTCGTAAAATTATGGAAAAAATGCTCTTAAAATCGACTACTAGACATGTAAGAATTTTTACTGCCGAAGTTGTTGATGAGGAATTACAGTTTCATCCCAACAAATTAACTCTTGATTTAGATCCAGATAACGAATTTATTTGGAATGAAGACTCTCTAAACAAAATAAATGAAAAATTTAATGATCTAATTAAAGAGAGAGCAGGAAGAGATTTAGATGATTATGAACTTCGAAAAATAGGATCAGAAATCGAAGGTTTAATCAAATTTTTGCTTCAAAATGGTCAGCTAAGCTATAACCCTGATTGTAGAGTAATGAATTATTCAATGGGTTTACCAAAAACAAATGAAGTGCTGTGAATAGATCATCCTCAAATAGAAGGCCAAGGAGAGGCTCAAATAGAAATTATTACCCTCCAAATCCAAGAGATATGGATTCTTATGGACAAAGAAACCAAAGATTACCTTCTTCTTCTGAACAAAAGATCAACTTCAGTACAGGAACCATTGCTGTTCTTGCAGGAGTACTAATTTTAGGAGTAGGTATTGGGAGTGCTATTACAAGTACAACAGATGGAGGACAAGGAAACATAGCTAGTCAACAACAATTAGATATGGCTGTTCCAGACCCTGAATTTTGTAGACAATGGGGAGCTAGTGCTTTTGTAATTGATGTTGAAATGTATACAACTCTTAATCCATCAACGAGCTTTGTAACGCAACCAGCTCTTCAGCCAGGTTGTGTTATTAGAAGAGAGAATTGGACAGTTTTGCAAAAACAGGGCGCAATTAGTAACGAAGATGTAAGAGAATGTAAGCAAAGGATGAATACTTTTGCTTATATCGGATCTATAAGAGATAAGCCAATAGTTAAATGCGTTTATCAGACTGATGTAAATGAAAATAAATTTATAATAAAAGGTGATGGTCAAGCCGAAGACGGGGGAGTTGGTATTAATAAAGAAGCAATTCAGTTTTGATAGAATTATATATGCCTTAAAGGACTTTCTAAACTAGCAAATTGTGGCAGTATATTTTTTTTAAAAACTTCTGATGCTCTTGATGTATATCTTGAAGGATTAGTAATTAATTTAAGTTCTCTTTTAACCTCTAAGTCAGCAACAAATGCTTTGTGGATTGTTCCAGCAGATAATTCTCTTTCAATAGAAACAACAGGTAAAAAGGAAGCTCCTAATCCTGATTGAACTGCATTTTTGATCGCTTCAAGAGAGTTAAGTTCCATCTCAATTTTTAATCTTTGAATATCAAGCCCAGAGTCTTGAAGAAGTTTATCAACAACTTTTCTTGTTGTAGATTGAGAGTCCAATGTTACAAAATTTAATTTGTATAAGTCTTCTTTTAAAAGCTCTTTTTTAGTAGAAAGTGGGTGTTTAGATGGTAAAACTAATGCCAATTCATCTGTGGCATATGGAATTACTTGTAGCAAATTTTCTAAATCTCCAGGTAATTGTCCGCCAATAATAGCTAAGTCAATTTGTCCATTCGCGACGCTCCAACCAGTTCTTCTAGTACTGTGAACTTGAAGCTGAACAGATACATCAGGGTATTTTTGCCTGAATAGTCCTATCATTCTTGGCATTAAATATGTCCCAGTCGTTTGGCTGGCTCCAATGACAAGAGTTCCTCCTTTTAAGCTATTTAAATCTTCAATAGCTTTACAAGCTTCGTCGCATTGATTCAAAATTCGTTCGCAATAATCAAGCAATAGTCTCCCTGCTTCAGTCAATAAAGCCTTCCTACCACCTCTGTCGAAAATTGTGATTTCAAGTTGTTTTTCTAGATTTTGTATTTGTAGACTTACTGCAGGTTGGGTTACATATAAGAGATCTGCAGCTTTTTTAAAACTTCCTTGAGCTGCTATAGCTTTTAGTATTCTTAATTGGTCGAGTGTAAATGGTAATTCTGGCATCTATTATGCCTACAATTACTTATAATTCTAATGCTTAAGGGCATTCTTGTTAAGAAAAAAATTAATTGAATAATTTAAATATATGGAGACTCATAAAACTTCTCTAATTATCTTACTTTTGATTTTGATTTTTGCCGTAATTCATAGTGGTGGAGCCGCTTTAAGAATAAAGGCAGAATCTATTATAGGCCCTAGGTTATGGAGGTTATGTTTTGTTTTTTTAAGTTTGCCATCTGCAGTGATTTTGATTAGTTATTTTTTGGCTCATAGATATGACGGAATCAGATTGTGGAATCTACAGGGTAATAATTTCGTTTTTATAGTGGTTTGGATCTTAACTGCAATAAGTTTTTTATTTTTATATCCAGCTACTTACAATTTGCTAGAAATTCCGTCGGTTTTAAAACCTAAAGTACGAATTTATGGAACTGGGATAATGAGAATCACAAGACATCCACAAGCATTTGGGCAGATAATTTGGTGTTTTGCTCACACTTTATGGATTGGGACGTCATTCACATTAATAACTTCTATTGGCTTAATTTTGCATCATCTTTTCGCAATCTGGCATGGGGATAAGAGATTATCAAATAGATTTGGAGAAGAATTTGAAAAGTTTAAAAAAAATACTTCCATAATCCCTTTTATGGCGATACTTGAAGGGAGGCAAGAATTTAAGATTAAAGAATTTTTTAGGATATCTCAACTCGGAATATTAATTGCGATAGGTGTACTTTGGTGGTCTCATCAGTATATAAATATTGCTGTTAAAACATTTAATTCATCATTTTTGTCGGAATTTTTCAATTGACAGTTTAAAATCAAAATAAAGTTATTTAAAACATGCCTCAAGCTTCAGAAATTGCCTGGTTAATTCCTGTATTCCCACTAATTGGAGCAGTACTATCTGGCTTAGGGCTAATAAGTATCAACAAGAAAATTAATAATTCAAGAGAAATTGTTTCTGTAGGTCTGATTTCTTTTGTCGGGATTTCTGCAGTAATAAGTTATAAAGCTCTGATTGAACAAGTTAATGGTTATCAATCAGTAGAAAAACTATTTGTATGGGCAAACGCTGGTGATTTCACAATTCCAATGGGTTTTGTCCTTGATCCTTTGGGGAGTGTGATGCTTGCTTTAGTAACTACAATAACTTTGCTTGTAATGATTTATTCTCATGGTTACATGGCGCATGACAAAGGTTATGTGAGATTTTTTACATATTTAGCATTATTTAGTAGTTCGATGATGGGATTGATAGTTAGTCCAAATTTATTAGAAATTTACGTTTTTTGGGAATTAGTTGGAATGTGTTCTTACTTATTGGTTGGTTTTTGGTACGACAGAGATGGTGCTGCACATGCTGCACAGAAAGCATTTGTTGTTAATAGAGTGGGTGACTTCGGTTTATTACTTGGAATTCTTGGTTTATTTTGGGCAACAAATAGTTTTGATTTTAATGAGATAGCTACTGGAATTTCTCAATCAATATCTGATAATTCGATACCTATTTGGGCTGCCTTACTTCTTTGTTTTTTAGTTTTTTTAGGGCCAATGGCAAAATCTGCTCAGTTTCCTCTGCATGTATGGTTGCCTGATGCGATGGAAGGACCGACACCTATCTCTGCACTCATCCATGCCGCAACAATGGTTGCTGCAGGAATATTTCTTGTAGCAAGACTACAACCTTTGTATTCAATATTCCCCTCTATTCAGTTCATTATTGCTTTAGTTGGTACCATTACTTGTTTTTTAGGAGCCTCTATAGCTTTGACCCAAATGGATTTAAAAAAAGGTTTAGCTTATAGTACGGTTTCTCAGCTTGGTTATATGATGCTCGCAATGGGTTGTGGAGCGCCAGTAGCTGGAATTTTTCATTTAGTTACTCATGCTTGCTTTAAAGCAATGCTATTTTTGGGATCTGGTTCAGTAATACACGCTATGGAAGAGGTAGTTGGCCATCAGCCGGTATTAGCTCAAGATATGAGATTAATGGGCGGTTTACGAAAAAAAATGCCATATACATCGACTACATTTTTAATAGGATGTGTAGCAATTAGTGGAATTCCACCATTGGCAGGTTTTTGGAGTAAAGACGAGATACTTGGAAATGCATTTATATCATTTCCTGCTTTTTGGTTTATAGGACTTCTAACAGCTGGCATGACTGCTTTTTATATGTTTAGGCTTTATTTCTTGACGTTTGAAGGAGATTTCAGAGGGGATAATAAAGAATTGCAAAAAGAGCTTTTAATAGCTTCTAAATCAAACCTAGATGAAGAAAATGAAGAGGAGCATATAGAACATGGCTCCATTCATGAGTCGCCCTGGTCAATGACATTCCCCTTGGTATTTTTAGCTGTACCATCTGTAATTATAGGTTTTATGGGGCTTCCATGGGATAGTAAGATTGCTAATTTATTAGATCCTGAAGAAGCAGAAATCGCTGCAAAAACTTTCGAATTAAAAGAATTTTTGCCTTTAGCTATAGCTTCAGTTCTTATTGCATTAGCTGGAATTATTATTGCTTATCAGGCATATTTTGTGAAAAAAATTAATTTATCAGTTTTATTTGCTGAAAAGTTTCCAACTATCAACAAATTTTTATCCAAAAAATGGTATTTAGACGATATCAATGAAAAACTTTTTGTTAAGGGTAGTAGAAAACTTGCTAAAGAAGTCTTAGAAGTTGATTCTAAAGTTGTCGATGGAGTCGTAAATCTTACTGGACTTGTAACTTTAGGAAGTGGAGAAGGTTTAAAATATTTTGAGACTGGTAGGGCTCAATTTTACGCTCTTATTGTTTTTGGAGGAGTAATTCTATTAGTTGCCATATTTGGTTTTCAATCTCCTCAAGTATCTTGATTACAATTGTGTGTCTTCACTGTCCATTGGGATGAAAAAATACAGAAAATTTCTAGACTTTAGTTAAGATAAATTTCCTGTTAAATTGAGTACTTATTCTTTTACACATTTTGCCATGCAAATGTTGGGAACTTTGGGGGGGTGGATTGTCTAATTTTCCTTGGTTATCTGCCTCAATTTTATTCCCAATTGCTAGTGCATTTGTGATACCTTTTTTTCCAGATAAAGGTGATGGCAAAGAGGTGAGATGGTTTGCATTGTCTATTGCATTAATAACTTTTTTAATAACTGTAGGTTCATATATAAATGGCTTTGATATTAATAATGAAAACGTTCAACTTAAAGAAAATATTAGTTGGCTTCCTG
>CABZNT010000010.1 GCA_902527105.1 uncultured Prochlorococcus sp.
AAAGAAATTTTAATAGTTTTTTGAATAATAAGAAACCTTTTTCAATTCTTTTTGGACCTAAAATTGAAAGCAAAATTACTAAAATTATGAATATTTCAGGTGAATTTAAACCTAATAGTTTCATAAATTTTCATATTCTATTTGTATTTTAGTACATGCTAAAAATTTAATCTAATTATTCTCAAAAGTTGGTAAATAGAGTTCCCTATTTGATGCAATTAAACCTTCTTCTTTAAAAAAAATCTCTAGGTCTGTTAGATCATTTATATCAACAAATTCACCACAATTATCTAATATATTATTATGGGTGAAATTCCATAAATTATCCAGATATTCGTCATCATCTGGAAATGCTGCAAATTTTAAATATGTATTATTCAAAGCATATTCACTAGCAAAATCAGAATCTAGTCCTTCCCTCTTAGCATCACAGAAAACTTTAGCAAATCTTTTGCCTACAGAAGTTTGAGCACTCGATAAATCTAAATTACCTTGTATAGCTTTTACACTTATTGGTGAAATAAAAATAATTATTTGTAGAATAATAGATACTAATATAAACAAGAAAATACTTCCTTTTTAAATTTCAATTCAATATAAACTAGCAAAAAAAGTAATCAATTAGGCCTATTTAAGTAAAAGCACTTATTATAAATTAAGAAATAAAAAGAAAACATAAAATCACCTTTATATATGAATTTATAATAAAGAAAAATTAAACAAATTTAAAATCATATGTCTTCAAATATAAAGCTAAAAGGAAGGGGAGTTAACAGGATAATTACGAGTAAGGTCATGCTATCGCCATTGGCAGGAGTTACAGATAACATTTTTAGGCGACTCGTACGAAAATGGGCTCCAAACTCTTTACTTTTTACAGAAATGATAAATGCCACAAGTCTTAAAAAAGGATATGGAACACAAAAAATCAATCAAATAGATTTGGAAGAAGGTCCAATTGGAGTACAAATATTTGATAATAGGCCAAATGCTGTTTCTGAAGCCGCGAAACAAGCTGAGGACTCTGGAGCTTTCTTAATTGATATAAATATGGGATGTCCAGTAAAAAAAATTGCGAAGAAAGGTGGAGGCAGTGCTTTAATTAAAGACCGAAAACTTGCTATAGAATTAGTCAAAAATGTTGTAAAAGCTGTTAGGGTGCCAGTAACAGTAAAAACACGACTAGGATGGGATAGTAAAGAAGAAAATATAGAGGATTTCTTATTTAAACTTCAAGATGCGGGAGCAACGATGATCACACTTCATGGGAGAACTAGAAAACAGGGTTTTTCAGGCAGGTCAGATTGGGAAATGATCGGAAGACTTAAAAAGTTGTTGGAAATTCCAGTAATTGCTAATGGAGATATCAAAAATCCAGATGACGCTCTTAATTGTTTAAAAAAAACAAATGCTGATGGTGTAATGATTGGACGAGGAATTTTAGGATCCCCATGGAAAATAGGAGAAATAGATTATGCCATTAGAGAAAATAAAAATTTTAAAGAACCAAACACAGAAGAAAAACTATATTTAATTATTGAGCATCTTGATGAATTAATAAAAGAAAAAGGAGATCACGGCTTGCTAATTGCCAGGAAACATATCTCATGGACATGCAAAGACTTTAAAGGAGCATCAAATTTGAGAAACAATTTGGTTAGAGCTGTTAATGAAAATGAAGTTAAAAATTTAATAAATAAAATGATTAAAACTTTGAATAATGAAAAAATTACACTAGCTTAAAAAAAATTTATTCTTTAAATGAAAATTATTAGTGAAGAGACAAGTAGAAGAGTTTGTGATCATATGAACAAAGATCACATTGATTTGGTTCACAAATATCTTATTCATTATGGAAAGATAACAAGATTTGAGAATGCTTATATGGAAGAAATTAATAACAGATATATAAAAATCAACTACGATGGTCAGTCAGCAATTATCAATTTTAAAAATGAAATATCTGAAGAAGAAATTCATTCAACCTTAGTATCAATGATCAAAGAGATTAAATAAAAATATTTTGTATGTGAAAGAATCTAATTTTTATTTTCATAGTAATCAGTTATCTTTTTACATTCTTCAAATGAAAGCATGCTTAATCTAGATGTGGCTTTTATTTTTAGAATTGCACAAACAGCTAGTAAATCAGCGCTATCAACATTAAGTGCTTCAGAAAGCTCTAGAACCCTAAGACCTTTCATAAGTATTTAAAAAATCTTTTTCTAAATTATCAAGAACCTTGAAATCAATGAGCTGCATTTTTCCCCAAACCTGCAACGAATGGAAAAGTTTGTTCATCACCAAAAATATCTTCTGCTGAAGAATTAGAAATATTATTTTTTTTATTATCAGGCTTAATTTCTTCAATTTTATTAGAAATATTCTCTTTAATGTTATTTTCAATTTCTTTTGCTAATAAATTATTCGTATTAGAAAATATTGAAAAAACTAATACACATAAAAACAAAATAATTCTTTTCATAAAAAAAATTTATCTAATACTATTGTCATACGCCAATAAAGTTATTTCGAAAAACTATATAATTTTAAAACAAATCTAAATAAAGCAAAATAAAAAAATATTCATCTTCCCAACTTATTTCTATTTTTAAATCTAATTAAGAAGTAAAGACCTAGTAACAAAAGAATTGCCAAGGAGTACTGATTAAGAAAAACATAAACTATATATACGAGGAATGGGAACAAGCACGCCCTCTTAAAATTTAATTTCTGTTCCTTTGACATGTTTTTCCAATTTAAATATTGTTCCCATTGAAAAATCTTCTTCATTTTTCTACTTCTATTTTTACGATTAAACATAACTTTATAAATATAGACTTGATGATTCTTATGTTAATAAACAAAATTAATCTACAATATCAAAATAAGTTTTTTTAATTGAATAAAAATATTTTTTAAATAAAAGATGAACTCAAAACCAGTTTGGAAAATAGAGAAAATTGTTTTACCTCAAGATGCAGATCATGCAGGAGTGATGTGGCACGGTAAATATTTTAATTGGCTTGAAGAAAGCCGAATAAATGCACTTTCGGAAGTAGGTATAAGTTATTTCGAACTAACTAAAAATGGCTTAGATTTACCTTTAATCAATACTTCAATAAAATATAAATCTCCTTTATTTCTTGGTGAAAAAATAATAATCGAGAGCGAATTCAATATTGATAAAAGTCCTAGGATTAATGTAATTTCAAAATTTCTTAACAAGCAAAATGAAATCTTGACGATTGCTGAAGTCAATTTAGTCTTAATAAATAAACTGAATTTTTCTATAATAAGAAAAAGGCCAGATTTCCTATCCGAAGCCTTTAGTAAGTTAAACGGTTGAAATTATTATCCTCAAATTGAATGATTTATTAAATTATTAATTATGAATATATTTCAAGTTATTGATTCTTATCAATATGAAATGGAATCAAGATATCAAGAAAAATCAATGCTTACAAATCTTTTTACAGAGCACAAATTTATAGGATGGTTAGGGTTGTTCATAGTATTTTTCTCTATCTTTGCAATTTTTGTTTTTCAATTTCTTGAGTGGGAAAGTAATGACAATAATAAAAGTTAAGAAGATTTAATGCTTATAATTCAACTGAATGACTTAAAAAATGGCTATCTATTTAAAAATAACTAACCCTACAGAGGTTGTAAAAAAAAAGACCTCAAAATGGCTTACAGATATTACACCTGAAAGAATTGATAGAAAATTGGTCGAGGATGAAGTAATAAAAGGCATTATCGAGCAATTAACATTAGAAGGAATAAAAGGAGAAATATCAGCAATTAATGGGTTTGAAGTAAATGAATCTTCAGTAATAACAAAAAATAATTTTGTTATTAGAAAAACAAAAACTTTTTAGATCGACAATAAAATCTTAGATGAAAATTTTTTTTATTTTAATTATTTTTATCATTTTTTTAATTTTTATAATTGCAAGAGATTATCAAATTAAAAAGAAAAAGTTTAAATTAAATAATGCCTTAAATTCCAATTTCTTCATTCGAACAATTAATAATTTAATAGAAGAAAACAAATACAATTTATTAGAGGAGAGGATCAGATTAAGGGAAATAGATGCCTACGGTAACGAGGACTATAAAAAATGGATTGGCAATCCACCTCTCGATGAAAAAGCTATTGAGAAAAATATATTAAATGGATCCAAGCGATTTAAAGAGGGTATACCATACTTCTGGGAAAAAGTAATTTTAAAAAAATTTGGCAGTATGGAATTATTTTTTGAAAAGTGGAGATCATATTGTAATGAAAATCCTACTATTGATGATGAGATAATTGGATCTATTAGAAAGCTCGAGATTGAAGATTGGTTTGTATTCATAGCAAGTCAAATAGAGAAATCATGCTTAAACCTAATAGAAAAAAACTACTCAAGTAAAAACAAGGAAAACTACAAAAAAGGTATTAGATTTGAAAATCATTGTATGGAAATTCTCAAACAAAATGGCTGGGAAGTAAAAGAAACCCCTAATACAGGAGATCAAGGGGTTGACTTAATTGCGTCAATAAATGATTTGAGAATATGTATTCAATGCAAGGATCATGAAAAAGCGGTTGGGAATAAAGCAGTTCAGGAGATTTCAGCTGGTAAATTATTTTGGAAAGGTACACATGCAATAATAGTCTCAAAATCTGGCTTTACAAAGTCTGCTCATCAACTAGCAAAATCAAATAAAGTGGAATTAATCAATGAATATCAATTAAAAGATTTAGAAAAGTTTATTGTTTAAATACTTTATATCAATTGTGTTAAGCCTTCTTTGTAAAGCAAAAGTGTTGTAAAAATTCCCGAGGCCCACATTAAACCTCTAGCTGCTGGGATATTAAATACATATGCACCAATATATAAAAAACGAAAAATAGGATGAATCAATGCTGCAATTATTGCAATATTTGAGTCAGTTAAAGTAATCAAACAAAGAAGACATGCGGGTGCATGTAAGGAAATACTTTCCCAACAATTTTGATGACACCAAACTGCTCTTTTTCCAAAAGAAGGTAATTCATCGAATAAAGCCCTTGGAGTAGCCATATTTTCAACAGAATATCCCGCTTTAACTCGCCCTATAGTTAATGGAATAATTGATAATAAAACAACACCAACGGATAGACAAAGGCTCCAGGCAAAAGCTACTTGCATATGATTTAAATAATATTATTAGCTTAATAATTGAAGTTCGTTATCGTGATAAATGAAAAATCATTACCATAGATAAAACTTTGCAAAAAATGCTGTAATTTATGTTTAAAAATCTTTTATGGATATTTCACAGATAGTTTTAATTTTTGCCATAAGTTTACTAATATATTTTGCTTTTCTGTTTTTAGGATTTTTTCTTAAGAATAAAAATCTAAAGGCACAGAATCTAAAAAAAGAAGAATAGATTATTAATTCCACAAAAATTTATTATTTTCGCAATATTTTTATATCTTTTTGGATATATTTCATGGAAATAAAATTTCATCCTAATAATAATAAGGGATATTTGAAATTCAATAAGACAGTTGCTGGTATATGAAAAAATTTTATAAATTTCTTAAAAGTTTTATATTTATATCACTTTGGCTTATTTTATCCTCATTTTTAACCCAATATTGGAATACCTTTCATTGGGAATATATTTACTTAAACTTCAGAATTATATTTGATAAAGAATTTTGGTTTCTTATAGAAAAAATTCTTTTGGGATTTGATATTGGTTACTGGTTAGAAGAAGCACTAAAATTCTTAAGTTATGAAATACCTAAAGAATCTTTTAAATATTTACCAATTTATTTCGTATTAAAGTCTATTTGGATAAGGAATTAATTTCTATATTTAATAGATTTTAATAAATTCCTTAAAGTTCTTGAATAAAGTCGGTGAATTTATTTTTCTTAAAACAAATAAAGTTCCTTTATCACCTCTGCAGATTCTAAGCTTATTACTTAAATAAGTTATCTCTAACCACCCTATTTGTTCATTATTTATTTCTTTCATAGCCTTTATATTTTTTCTTCCGAATTTAGGACCTATAACACCAGCATGTGTGAATTTGACTCCAATTTTTTTTTCATTTATGTAATTAAATCTTATTAAAATACCAGTACCAATAATTGATTTTATTCCTCTAGGTTTAAGTAAATTTAGACCATTTAAATTAAATTGATCAAGAATTTGAAGGTTATCAATAAAAGGCGAATATTTTAAAAAAGGACTATTAGAACTACTCCACCGAAGCTCCCAGACGCCCTTTAAATCATTTCTATTTTTGCTGAAGGAAAAATCATGGCCAATTTCAAGTTCTTCGGCAATATTACGTATACTCTCTGACTTTGGAGATTTAAGAAGTAAATTTAATAAATCATTTTCGGTTTCCATTTAATAAACGCTGGAGTATATAGCTAAGGATAAATACTTACCTCTATGTGCTATATTCTACCCAGAATATGTTGATTTGATGACAAAGAGCTATTGGTTAAAGAAAATTTCAATTCCAAATGCTGATTTATTTCTGGAATATATAAGGACAGTATTGCCTTGGATTAAATCTGTGGGAGGAGTAATAGTAAAAAGAGATTTAATACAAGAATCAAACTCAAGTGAATGGGATGGAGGGCAGCTTGGATTAGTAATTGAATTCGAATCAAAATTTGCTGCAAAAAAAGCATTTTACTCTGAAGTATTTCAAAAATATCTGCAGTCCAGAGATTTAATGGAACTAGTAACTATAAGTACTCTTTAAAAAATTCAACAAATAGCGATCTCACACAAACAACTTATAAGTATTTATTACTATTAAATTATTTATGTAATATTTATAACTTCACTAGCAATAGCATATTTTGCAAAATTTAATTGTAAAAGTAATCCGTTAATCAAATGAACTATTCAACAGAAAAGGACGATTATTTGATGACAACTCCATATACAAAAAAAATTCAGCAAAAATTTGAAAAGGTTAAATCTTTTTTAGAGCAAAATGGTTTTAATCCTTCATCAGAGAGCTTAATGCAAGATATAGTTAGCTCAGAAGAATATATTGCTAAAAATGGTTTATAAAATATCAGAATATATTCAGAGTCCTTAAATAATAAAAACCGCCTATTAGAAAAGGTAATAATATTCCAATAAATAAAAATATGGATTTCTTTGATTCGCCTTCTGATATCGGGTTAATTTCTGGTTCAATTGCAAAACCATTTTGTCTACCACCGCTTTCGGTTGTATAACCTTTTTTATTCATAAGAAAAATAATCTAAGCAGATTATCTCATGTAAAAACTTATTTAAAAAAATTTTTTACATTTAGAATTAAACTAATTTTAAGATCTAATAATAGATTTCAATCTGAGATTTCAATTTGGCAGCTTTTTTTAAAAGACCTACAACTTCCTTACGGCCATTAGCAAATTCTGCCTTGTCAAGTAACTCGCTATATTTTTTTGTGATTTCCCTATGATTCATATTATGTGTAATATTCCATAAATTATAAAGTTACTAAAAATATTTTTTGTATAAAAGATATCAAAATAGAGTTTAAGTACCTCTACCTATTTAAACCAACCTTTTTTCTTTGGTTTAATCTCTTCTTTAATAACTTCTTTTTTTCTCCCAAATAATCCCTTTTTTTGGACTGGTAAATTCTTTTCAACAGGTTTAGATTTTCTGTTAAATAAGCCTTTTTTAGGTTCTTTTTTAATTGATTCTTTTGTGTCGGAAATCTTTGTTTTTTTAGGATTTGATTTTGAATTTTTAGGTTTTCTATCTGCGAATAAAGTTTGATATACAAAAAAACCAAAAACAGCAAAGAAGCCTAATGCCTGTACTAGAGCAGTTCCAAGATTATCAAACATTTAGGCCTCAACTTTGTATAGTGATTCTTTTTCTTTCGCTTCTATACATTTTTTATCATCAGACAAGCATTCAATTTCTGCCTTCTTCTCAGTATGAGAACTGCAACCTCCTGCATTTGCATTAGTTATTGAAAACAAAGTTAGTACCCCTAAAATTAAGGCGTATGAAGTGTTAATAGGTTTCATGAGTTTTATTTTTATTATGGAAAAATAATTTTACAATTGCGAAGATAATCTTCACTTCTGCTAAAAGTATCCCCTTTTTATATATCTATTTGTAGTAATTAACTAAATCGATAATTAATATTGCTAGTAATGAAAAACCTAAAATGAAAGGTAAATAAGGATATTTATTTAAAATTTTGTTTAGTTGATTTTTCGAAGTTTTTTTTTCCTTTTTCTTTTCTCTAGGTGGTAAGCCTAACTCTTCCCTTCTCTTAGCTTCTCCCATAATTTTTTAAACTATTTAAGACTATTTTATACACTTAGAAAAAGTAGTGTATTGTTCTTGATTTAAATTATTAACGGTTAATTTAGTTTAAATTTTGGATATATTAAAAATATACAAAAAAATTACATGATAGAAGTAGTTTGGTCAGTAAATATAATGATTGCAATTTTGATTATTGGTGTTGCCTGGGTTCTTTATTACATATTTACTTATGATCAAAAATTTACTTCCTAGATAAATGTCAGATAAAGATCTAAGTAATTTTCTAAAAAAAATAGAGCAACTTAATCAAATTGCTGAGCTAATAAAAAATAATCCTAGTAAAAAGTTATCCCTTTCAAAATGCAAGAATCATGATGAAGTAATTAGATTAACCACTGAATGGGGTTTTGATATTGGTAAAAGGTGGGGAGAATATTAATTAATTTTATTACCAGCATTATTTAAATTGCCATCAACTTCAAATTAAATTCCTAAGATAAATTAGTATTTCTTGTATTGGAGTTATGAAAGAAATTGGAGAGATAAAGTCAAATATATATAAAATAGCTGCTGTTACAGATAGAGGGCAAAGATTAAATAAATTAATTTCTCCTATGTATGAGGAAAAAGCTAATGAAATGGATGAATTGATTAATGATCTTAAAGACTTTAGTTTTGAAATATCAGAAAAATTATTGTCTGGAGAGTGGGAATTAATTTTTTCTAATGTTGAATTATTTCGAAGTTCTCCTTTCTTCCTTGCTATTGAAAAGGCATTAAATGATGAATTTAAAAGTAATCTTTTTTTTAAACTACATCAATTGCAAGTAGGATCTTTTGGCATATCAACTATTGGGAGAATTGCTCAAAAGATTGATTTTGATAAAAAAGAATTTATATCTACTTTTGACACTACGATATTTGGCCTCACAACAATTCCTATCATAGGTTGGTTCAAACTATTGCCTACTTTTGGTGGAAGAGTAAAAACCCTAGCAAGTGATTTAGTTTTAAGAAATAATTTACTTGATATGAACTTACAGAAGACAAAAGTTTCCAAAGTTGATGGACTTAATAAGATTCCATATTTTAGTGAATTACTTATGGATAGATGGTATCCAGTTAAAGAGGTATGGAATAAGTTACCTTGGAATAAAGAATCGCCAAATTGCCAGGTTTCAATTGTATATTTAGACGATGAAATGAGAATTATGCAGGATATGTATGGGTCTATTTTTATTTATATAAGGCCTTCAATTTCCTTGTTGAATTCAAATACAATCTCTAATGATTAATTAAAACACTGAATGATAATTTTGTAATTTATAGAAAAAACCATTTAAAATTTATTTTAAAGATTAATTAATAAAAACATCTCGCATCTTAAATACAAATAGGTTATGTTCATAATGAACATTTTTTATTATGCTTAGAAATCAAGAAAAAAATTCAGTTGTTAGAGGAATATTCCTAATTGGAGGTTGGGGCTTAGGTCTAGACAGATTCTACGAAGGAGATAAAAAAGGTGGCTTTTTATCAATCATTGGTTGGAGTATCACATTTTTTAGCTTTATCTTTCTTAAATGTTCAGGTTATGAATATGTTGAGGGTGTGAAAAATTATTCAGATTATTCCCCTAACCCTTTAATAGTATTACCTTTGCTGGCAGGAGCATATGGTGGCTTTCTAATAATTAAGAAGGCATTTAGATTAGCAAAGCAATTTGAGAATGCTGAATAATAATACCAGCAGGAAAATTCAAGATAATAATCCAGATCCTTTCAAATAAAATTTAAATAAAAGAATTACTAAAAGGTTTACTATTGCTAAGGCTACTAAGCCATTTCTGTTTTTTACATCTAATTTCTTGACTAAATTAGAAAGATAAACAACTGGATTTTCTGGTTCTTTATTATCCAAATTTTATTTAAATTTTAATTTGACAAGAAAATATCACAGTTTCATTTGAAGAATCAAAATTGTAAAGATGATTATCCAAAAAGAAATAAATAATTTCTAACCCATAATTCCAGCATTTCTTAAAAACGCTTTACCCATATTGCCAATTACAAAAAATAGAGACAAATTAATTAAAAGGATTATTAATAATGCCAACATTTTATAGTTTGGATTTGTTGAAATGCCATCAAATCCATTATTAAGAAATCTTTTAAAAAGTGATTTGTCAATTTTTGGTTTTTGTTGGTCAGAATCAAGTTTTACTTTTTCTTCTAAAGAATCTTGACTACTTGCCTTCTCTAGAAATTCTGTAAATGCTTTAACATTTTCTTCTTTTTTAATCCCCTCATTAAGATCTTTATTGTCTTCATTCAAATTAGGGGACGATTCGATTGAATTATTTTCCTCAGGATTAAGTTTTGAATCTTCCAAATTAGTATTAAATGCTAGGAGTATATTACACCATAAAAAAAACCCACTCGATCAATTGAAGAGAGGGTTAGCTAAGGTTAAAGTTCTTATGTTTATAATAATTTATTTTAATTAAGTTTGCGGTTGTAGCATAATGAGGTTTTAATTTAGATTAAAATCAAGGTGATTTTTTAGGAAATATGTTAGATGCGAATACTAAAATAGCATGTAAAGATGATCCCTCAATAAGAGAAATTAAAATTAAAAATATAGAACATGCTATTAAACAAGCAGAATTGATGATAAAAGAATCAAAAATGAGCCAAGAAGAATTAATGTTCTTAAAAAGAAAAATATCGGACTCAAGACAGGATTTAGAAATACTTTATTTAATGAAAATTCAATGAATATGAACTTTTTAATCTTTTAAAAAAATTGAATTTTTGCAAAGAAAATTAATTTGTATATTTGAAGACTTATAAAGTTTAAAGAGAATGTAAGAATTTTTATAAAAGGTCTAATTATGTCTAAAAATAATCTATATATACCTTTAAAGGTTCTTCCATACATTTTCATTTCAATTACTGCTATAGCAATAACAGCAGCTACATATGTAATTACTTAGTTCTATAAGCTATATAAAGTTTTTAGATATTAAATAAATTAAAATATTTGTAATAATTAATTGTATGAATAAATTCAAAATAGCAATTTTTACAATATTAATAATTATATTTTCCCTTATTGGGATTAAAAAACTAATTTATATAAATCAAATTAAAGATTTAAAAAATAAGGAAGAATCATTTTTAAATGAATCTATACGTGTTTTAAATGAATGCTTCGATCTAGAAAATAAAAATAAAAGAACTCTTAATAAATCAATTGAATTAATTGAGTATTGCTTAGAGGAATATGGTTATAAAAACTGATTTCAAAACTTGAATGATGAATTTCCTTAATACTCCACTAATATGCAAATAAAAATTTCTCATCAATAATTTTATTATGTTCCATAATTTTTTATTAATAATATTTTCCTAATTTAATTTTTTAAAATGACTAAAGTTAAATGTTCTTATTTAGGAAATTTAAACTGTGAGGCTATTCATCTACAATCTGGAAGTCTTATTAGAACTGATGCACCTTTAGATCACTGCGGTAAAGGTGAAAGTTTTTCCCCAACTGATTTATTAGCAACATCTCTAGGTACTTGCCTGCTAACCATTATGGCAATCAAAGCCAAATCGAAAGGATTTGATTTGAAAGGTATATACTTAAATATTGAAAAAGTAATGACACAAAATAGCGAGAGGAAGATAAAAGAACTAATAATAGATATTTTCATACCAGAGATCACTTCTAATGAAACTATTGATTTTTTGAAAAAAGCTTCCAAAGAATGTCCGGTTACAAGAAATTTATCTCAAGAAATAGATATTAAAATTAGTTGGAATAATGAATAAATCTTAAACATAGTAATTACATTAAAATAATGAAATACTTTATTGGAATAGTCATTCTTTCATTTGGAATATATGTAATGACAGACTTGGCATTAAAGACTAGGTATACAAGAAAAAGACTTTCAAAAGGAAAAAAATAAATCTTATAAATTTTAATATTGCAGATTTAGGAAATAGATTTATTTTTGAAATGACAATTAAGGCATATTTTAGTTTTATTTTTTCACTATTTTTTGGTCAATCAAACTAATCAAAGGGATCATGAAATTTACATTTATTCCAACAGTGCACCATGTATAAATAATAAGAAAAAATATTTTTATAAATAAATTAGGGGGTAAGGTGAAAAATATTTTGAAAAACCCTCCAATGAATAATACCAATATTCCAATTATAAAAAGACCTTTGATTATCCATTTAAGCCCATATTTTTTAATGTTTATATAAAACCAGAAAAAAACAAAACTAGATAACAATAAATATATAAAATTTATGATCATCTTTTCAGAGAAAATCTAATAAATTTGCCATTATCAAGGCATGATGACAATTATCACGTTTTTATCTGCTAATTTTTTTTAAAAATGGAAAAGTTATACAAAAAAAAATAAAAACAAATTATTTTTTTTACTTTTTATCTTAAAAAATTTGGGATTTTAGTAAATCAACTCTTTTTTGATTAACTCCCAAATCACTTTCTCCAACCCTTGATTCTGATCTTATTGATAAGATTTTTGATTCAGGTAAAAAGGATACTTCTAAGTCGTCTACATACTTCATCCATTTACTAGTTGCCTCAGCATGAAGATAATCGCCATCAATTTCTACAATCTCAGTTCTTGGAGTGTTTTCGATAAGTGTTTTAATCTCTTCAAAAGGTTTCTCAATGTCGTTTACCACCCATTCTTCTCGCACACAATGAGCGATCTCAACACAAGGTTTTAGTTCTATATGTGAGGCAAATGATGAAGAAGGGAATAAAAAGTTTGAACAAATTAAAATTGCTAAAAAAAGTATTTGCATTAACAGAATAATTTAACGATTCATAATCTAACGAATTAAATTGTTAATTTGTAATTACGACCTAATTATTTTGGAAGAAAGCATATATGTTTTTATATTCAGAATTTTATATGTATTTCTAATAATCCCAAAAAAAAAAGGCTTCTCAGAGAGAAACCTTTTTAAAATTGATTTATATCAAGTGTTTCCTTGTTTCCACTGAAATAAATCAATTCCTCCTACACACAATCTTAATATCACACCTAAATCTAAAATATGTAATGCTTAATAGGCCTCTATCTTAACTGTCACATGACAAAAAATACAAAAAGTACTCAAACATCTAGGTCGAGTACTTTTAAAGTTATCAGAAAAAAGTGTGTGAGGAGTTTCTGATGTATTTAATTTACTCCTTAGGTAATTTAAAAGGCTACAGTATAAATTACTAATTATTTAAATCTTTCAGAAAAATTGGGCGTTGATGAAAAAATAATCAAAAACATAAAAAATTCATGAAAGGCATTTACAAAAAAATCATTTTTATTATTTCGGCAATTGCTCTTTTTTCAGTAATAGTGGGTGTTGTCAAATATTCGCTTACTTATATTGAAAATAATCCCGAAAAATACTTACCTACACAAAAGTAGGACAAAAATTAAGTATAAATTCACTTCAAAAAATCTATAAAGTGTCTTAAATATGATCTACATTGACAGCTTGAGTCATGAAAATCAAAAACACTTCAGTTCTTAATCAGAATAATATTCATTTAAGTCAATTTAAAAATAAGCATAAATATCAAATACTTGAAAATTATTGGAAGAAAAGAAAGAAAGAATGTGAAAAAAATCTTTCAAAATTTTGCTAACCGATAATTATGAATATTATATTTTCTTTTTTATTAGCATCTGTAATGTGGGTACAAGTTCCACAATGGGAAGCTGACTGGTCAAAATGTGCTGTAGATGTTCCCGATTCGTCATGTCACTGGTACGTAGCTGCTCCCGATAATACTTTTGGGGAAGGATTTAATTGGGAAAACGCTCCTTGGTTTGATGCTAATGGATTACAGGATGTAGCTAAGATTGAGAAAGAATCTGTAGTAGAAAAACTTCAGAATAACTAAAGTTTCTATTTCATCAATTAACTTTTAAAAGTATTTAAATCTAGTTGCTTAGTGGTTAACTTTTGATTAATTAAATAATTTTTATGCGTTTCAAAGTAAGTCTCAAAAAAAATGGAAAGGAATTTGATGAAGTTGTTATAGCTAATAATAAAAAAGAAGCTATGGAAGTAGCTTTAAAAAACAATCCAGAAGCTCAAGCATTAAATTCTGATTGGACATTTAAGATTTAATTATTTGCGAAGCTTAGGAATTAAAAGGGACGCAACACAAATAACGCTAATTGCTGGCCCAGGCGAAAGATTAAAGACTATAGAGAGAATAAATCCAAGAAGTGAGATACATAATCCAAAAAATGAAGACCTCATCATTGCAATTTTTAAACTATGAGCCTTATTTAGCCCTAACAAAGTTGGCGTAGAAAGAAGAGCAATTACAAGAATTACTCCCACTGCTGACATTGAACTAACAATTACTAATGCCGTTGTAAAACTCAAAGCAAGATTTAATAAAGAAACGTTTATACCACTCGCGGATGCACCTTCTGGATCTAATCCAACATAAACAACCTTTTCATATCCAAAAGTCATTAAAAGTATAAATACTAAAAAAGCAATTATTGTTCTAAGTAAATCTCCAAAATTTGCAGTCAATAAATCGCCAAATAATACTGCCTCCAAATCAATCCTTATTCCGAGTAAAGGGATTATAAGGACCCCAAATCCAAGCATTCCAGCGAGAATAGTATTCATAACTGCTTCATAATTTTCACTTTTTCTATTAGTTAAACTTTCCGCAATTACTGAGCCCATAAGACCACTTATAACACCACCAATTGAGGGGTGAATTCCAAGCGCTAATGCGAGAGCAAGTCCAGGCAACACACAATGAGAGATTAAATTAACTTGTAATAATCTCTTATGAGTGATTAATACAGTTCCCATGGCTGGACATAAAATCCCGGAGAATATAGTTATTATTAATGGAACCAGCCACCAGTTGTTATTAATAAAAGACATTATTCGAATGATTCGGTATGATCAAAAATACGGGACAAAAAAAGATTTCGGAAACAATGGTAACTAAGTCTGACATTACCAAAAGACAAGAACAACTTCTTGAAGAACTTAATAAATGTGAGGATGAATTGACTGGTCAAGAGTTGCATAGACAATTGATAGAAAGCGGAAAGGCTATGGGACTGACGACTGTTTACAGGAATCTTCAAGTTCTGATAAAGCATGGCTTAATACGTTCTAGACATCTCCCAACTGGAGAGGTTCTGTACACTCCCGTAGACAGAGATATTCATCATTTGACCTGTGTTCAATGTGGTGAGACATCAAAAATGGAAGGATGCCCGGTAAAAGATATTCATACACCCAAAACAAATCCAAAGAAATTCCAATTGTTGTTTCATACCCTCGAGTATTTCGGGCTTTGCCAAAACTGTTATCAAGCTCAGAATTAAAAAGGAACATTCTCTAATCACAGAAATTATTTTCGTTTATAGAGCTAATATTTATTGCCTCTAATTTATCTTGTATTTGGTCAGGACTACCAACTGCCAAAACACTTTTATCAAGAACGATTACTTGATCATAGTTATTTAAAGAATCGCCCCAATCATGGCTACTTACGAGCAAAGAAAGTCCGGCATCGGCAAGTTGACGAACAATTTTAAGAAAATCCTCCTTTGCAGGTGGGTCCAAAGCTGCACAAGGTTCATCTAAAAGAAATATTTTTGCCGGGGACATAAGAGTTTTTGCTAATAGAGCTCTTTGCTGCTGTCCTCCTGAAAGAGAATCGAGTCTTCTATTCGCCAAACTTGCAATGCCTACTCTCTGCATTGTCGCCTCTAATTCACAACATTTATTAATCCAAGAATTAGGATATGCTAGAAGAGTCTTAATTTGAAATGGGTTATTACTTCTTGATTTTGAATACTTTATTTGACCAAGAGATACCAACTTTTCAACTGTAATGGGGAACTTCCAATTCATAGAACTTCTTTGAGGCATAAGTGCCACAAGAGCTCTAGATCTATATAAATTTTCACCATCAATTTTTATTTCGCCTTTATCTGGAGTATTTTGTCCTTGCAAAATTCTCAAAAGAGTTGATTTACCTGCGCCATTTGGGCCAACTAACGCTGTTAGAGTTCCAGGTTTAATCTCAACTGATACCTTATTCAAAACTGGCTTACTTTTTTTTGCGTATGCAAAGGTTAAATTTTCAGCGACTAAAGTAGCCATTAATTAATCTTTTAAAAAAGTCACTTTACAAGCTTACCAATAATACAAGTTGCGTATTATTTTCATAACATTTGATACCTTCACTTGCCAGAGATAATGAAAATGATTATCATTTTTAAGTATTTAATTATTTTTCATGTCAATTTTTAAAAGACTTTTAACAAATAAAAAAGGTTCGAGTAAGTCAATTATTAAAAATTCCGTAATCGCAGGAACAATTATATTTTCTGGTTTTGGGCAGGATGTTATGGCTAAAGGAAAGTCATATGTAGCAGTAGAGCCACTAGTTTGTGATTTAGTTAAATCAATTGCATTACCATCTGACGAAGTTACATGCTTAGTAGATAGAAAACAAGATGTTCATGACTTAAAGATCAATCCAAGGCAAGCTCAATTACTAAATAGCGCAGATAAAGTATTTACTCTTGGTAAAGAAATGACTCCAAGTATGAGAAATTGGGAAAATAAAAAGAATACTGTTGTTGTAGGTGTTAGTGCAATAGACGTAGATGATCATTCTGATCATGGAGGTCATGATGATCACTCAGACCATGGTGGACATGACGATCATTCTGAACATTCAGCTAAAGTAGATGATCATTCTGATCATGGAGGACATGATGATCATTCAGACCATGGAGGACATGATGATCATGCTGAAGGTGCTTTCGAATGGGCAGGCAAATTTCAACTTTCTAAGGGTTCTTACAAATGGTCATTTGAAAAAGTCGATGGAGAATATGCAGATCCTGCAATGAAGATGGTGATTCTCAAATCTAATGACATAGAAGGGTCTGAAGATTTAGCTAAAGAATTATTAGGATCTAAAGACTCAATAAGCAGAAAAAATGATGGTACTTTGATAGCAAGTAATAAAGCTTTTGTTCTTAACTTTGATCAAAGAAAAGAAAGTACTGTTTTTAACGTGGATATCAAAGAAGATGGTCAATATATATTTTTTACTGAACACATGCCTTTTGAGTTTGAAGCAACTCAACACTTTTTTAAAGACGTTTCAAATAGTGATGTAGAACCAATAGCACAAGTTCCAGACGAAGGCGAGGGGCATCATCATCATGACCATGGAGGTCTAGATCCACATGTATGGCATGATCCGCATAACATCATAAAAATGGGAGATCTTATAAGCAAAAGTTTAAAGAAAGATATTTCAGTTTTTAATAGAGGTGACAGAAAACTAATTAATGAAAGATTCGAAAAAGCTGATTCTCTCTTAGAAGGCTTAGATAGTTGGATCGTCGAACAAGTAAGTTCTATTCCTGAGGAAAACAGAGTAATTGTCTCTAAACACAAAGCGATGGAATACTACGGGGATGCATTTGGTTTTGAAACAATTAGTTTACTTGACTTTCTTGGAGACTCCTCAAGCTTAAGGCCAGACAACATAAGTTCTACTTTAAAAATGTTAGATGAAGAGAAAGTTCAGGCAATATTTCCTGAACAAATTCCAGCATCTAAGTTATTAAGGAACTTAAGTAGACAAAGTTCAGTTCCTTTAGCTTCTAATCAAATATTCGTTGATGGATTAATGATGGATGGTAATACGGTTTCAGTAGCTGTTCACAATACTTGTACAATTGTTGATTCATTAGGTGGAAGCTGTGATAAAGAATCTGGCTCCAATCTTGAGTCTGAATGGTACAAACTTTCAGATTAAATTTTTCTAATAAAAACGGTTTTCATTTCTTATTATTACTATTATTAAACTATTGTTTATTTAGTAAAAATCAGTAAATGAGCATCAAAGATAAAGTTCCCGTAACCATCCTCACTGGATTCTTAGGTTCAGGGAAGACTACTTTGCTTAATAGAATTTTAAGTGAAGAGCACGGGAAAAGAATAGCCGTAATTGAGAATGAATACGGTGAAGTAGGAATAGATCAAGGTCTCGTAATTAATGCCGATGAAGAAGTATTTGAGATGTCAAATGGGTGCATTTGTTGTACTGTTCGCGGTGATTTAATAAGAGTCCTTGGCAACCTTATGAAAAGAAGAGATAAGTTTGACTATGTTTTAGTAGAAACTACAGGATTAGCAGATCCAGGTCCAGTTGCTCAGACTTTTTTCATGGATGAAGAGATTAGTTCTGAATTTACTCTTGATGGAATTGTGACTTTAGTTGATGCTGCACATATTGATCAACAGCTAGGCAGGAGTGACGAAAGTTCAGAACAAGTGGCATTTGCAGATGTTCTTGTCCTCAATAAAACTGATTTAGTCTCTGATGATGCATTAGATACCGTTGAATCAAGATTGAGAGACATGAATCGAATGACTCGCATTATTAGAGCCGAGAATGCCAAAGTACCAATTGAAACAGTCTTAAATCTAAGTGCATTTGATCTCGATCAGATCCTTAAACGCAGACCAACATTTCTTGAACCAGAATATCCTTTTGAATGGACGGGTGTTTACGATCTAGATCCAGGTAAATATGAATTAATGCTAGAAGAAGGACCCGATCCAGAAATGTCCCTAGTAGCTCTCGTTAACCAAGGTGAGAGTGAGGAAGAACTTAAAGATGGTGCTGAATCCTCCGTAAGACTTTATGCAGAAAATGCTAATACTTTGGAGCCTGGAAATACTGTCCCATATGGAGAACATGTAAATCTAAAATTGGAGAATAAAGGAAATAAATCCTTCATCCTTAACATAGAAAAGCCATCAAAAATAGGTTTGTTTACACAGCACACTGCTGAAGAATTTAATATGAAAGTCATTAAAAGTGACGAAAATAAAGAGATTCCATTTAATACTGAAAGGTTCTGGCAAGCAGAGCATGAACATGATGATGAAGTAGGCTCAATTGCTATAGAGCGTTTTGGAGATGTTGACCCAGAAAAACTAAATACTTGGATGGGAAGGCTTCTCTCAGAAAAAGGGGTGGATATATTCAGAACTAAAGGTTTCATAAGTTACTCAGGCAACCCAAGGCGAATAGTTTTCCAGGGGGTACACATGTTATTTACTGCACAACCTGACAAAGAATGGGGTAACGAACCTCGTAGAAATCAACTTGTTTTTATCGGTAGAAATTTAAATGAGAAAGAGATGCAAGAAGGCTTTGATAAATGCCTGATATAGAACCATTTAGCCCAAGAGGCATGTTCCATGAAGGATGGACTGCTGAAGTTAGCGATTATGCCATAGCATGTGGCTGGGCTCTTAAAGGGAAACAATTTATTGTTGGCGACGTTGCGGGTGGTATTTTTGCATTCGAAGGAGATACTGGAAAAATTATTTGGAAAAAAGAAAATACTCACTCTGGTGGTCTACTAGCAATGGCAATTCATCCAGAGGGTGAAATTTTTGCAACATCAGGTCAGGATGGAAATGTTCAAATTTGTAATTGCCATGAAGGTAAAGTTATTAAAACACTTGATCTTGGCAAAGGTTGGGTAGAACACCTCAAGTGGTCTAATGACGGTTTATTTCTAGCGATAGCTTCCTCAAAAAAAGTATATGTTTTTAATGAAATTGGTAAAGAGAAATGGATCTCAGAAGACCATCCAAGCACAGTAAGTGCAATAACGTGGTCAAATAAAAATGAGCTAGCAACTGCTTGCTATGGAAGAGTCACATTCTTTGACATAGTTAATAATAAAACGAATCAAAAACTCGAATGGCAAGGATCATTGGTATCTATGGAATTAAGCCCTGATGGAGATATAGTCGCCTGTGGGAGTCAAGACAATTCAGTTCATTTTTGGAGAAGATCAACAGGAATGGATGCTGAAATGACTGGATACCCTGGTAAACCAAGTCATCTTTCTTTTGATGACAGCGGAAAATTATTAGCAACTAGTGGCAGTGAAAGAATTACAGTTTGGAGCTTTATAGGAAATGGTCCAGAAGGGACTATGCCAGGAGAGCTATGTCACCATACAGAACCCATTTCGAGCCTAGCCTTTTCAAATAAAGGTATGCTTGTAGCCTCAGGATCTAGGGATGGTTCTGTTGTCGCAAGTTTTCTCAAAAATGACGGTAATGGTGATCCCGTTGGGGCTGCATTCGCAGGAGATTTAGTAGGGGCAATATCTTGGAGACCTGATGATTGTGCACTTGCAGCAGTCACAGCAAAAGGTGTTGTAAATTTATGGAAATTTAAAGTTCGTACTAACCTTTTTTCAAAGGGATTTAAGTAAAAAGTAAAAATTTATTAATTACCAATAGTTAGCTTTTAAATGTCTTTCCATACAAATAACCTCACAGTCATTATCTATCCCTTTTGGGTGAATATCGCAATATGAAAGACATTGAAAATATTCGTCTATGGGATTAGATTTATCAGTTTTACTAACTTCTTTCGAATGATTCATAAAAGATTTCCTCAATTATTTAAAATTAAGATAGACGAATTAAATATCAAAGGAAATAAGCAAAACTTACTAAAAATATCTCAAAAAATTTGCACGATTGATAACTACTCTCGGACATTTTTAATTAAAAAGCAATGCGTATAAAAACGGATTGTCTTTAGAGAAATATTTTCCTAATTTTATATTGTTGAGTTCTAGGAGGTCTTTCAAAATGATCGATAGCCTGCCTGAAATTTCGGAATAAACCGAACTAATTTAATTAACTGCTCCAATTATTTTTTATTAATGTCTAAGCTTCCTTCTTCTGCATCGTTTAGGTGCCCTTTAAGAAACAAGCTTAATTCTAGAGTTTTTGCCCCAGTTAAAGACAATTAGTTAATTTTGGTGAGCATTAGCTTAATAGAAGTTAGCAACAAGGATCCATGATTTAGGTGCGTTATTAACTTCAGTAAAAAATATAAGTAAGAGATAAAAGAGGGCTTATTTAAGCCCTCTTTTTTTATAAGATGACTTTATTCTAGTTTTATAGATAATGATTAAAGCGATAAATTTTTAAAATGGTTCGATATTATTGCCCATATTGCAATCCTAAATATCAATTTCAAAAACAATCCTCAAAAGGTAATTTGATTTGTGGCTTGTGCGGAGAGGATCTTGTAAAAAAACCATATATTAGGTTAAACCAGATAATCGCTTTAGTTGCTGCTTCATCATTACTTCTACCGTTGATTTATACTTTTATTTTTTTAATTAAAAATCAAATAAATCCTCCTAATAAAAATTATCAAGCAAATGGTAATTTAATGATAATCATCAGAGAACAAACTTCATAAAACAAATAAAAATCTCAAGAGGTCAACCTCTACAAAGTGATTTATTTAAACAAGAATTTTTACTTTCAATATTTATTTGATCATTAATATTTTTTAATTTGTTTTTATTACTTATTACTTTAACTTTTTGCCCACAATGTTCTTTGCAACCACCATTAAATAAATTATGTGCATATAAACTGGAACTATTCGTAAGTAATAAAAGAAAAATTATTTTATAAATTTGATTAAAATAAGAATTCATTTTTTATTATGATTTTCCCAGAATTAGTAAATAAATAATATCAGTTAATTCCAAGGAGTGTTTATAAGTCCCCAGATATCGAAGAAGAAAAATAAAACTGCAATAACTACAAGATCCCATGCTCTTTCCCTAAAAGCCCAAGGCGCAATAAAAACTTCTCCAAGTCCATGAAGCGCTGCCCCTACTGGTAGATGATCAAGAACCAGCAAACTGTGAGAGAGGATAAAAAGAAAGCTTGCAAAATATCTAAAAAAAACAAATTGCCAATTGCTAGAACTCATGCCTTTTAGATTTTTAAGAAATATACTTCAATGATCAAAATAATGATATAGATCGAGTAAAGAGATATTATTTTTGGTAGCTATAAATACGAATAAAGATATAAAGCTAAAGTAAAAGTTACTAAACGATGAAATATATGTTTTCAAGTTATCAGCCTAAAAATAGTTTTGATGAATACTTTAAGGATAATGTTAACTCTGCTAGAGAAATATTGATTCCACTTCTTTCCTCTTTAGATAATATGGGACTTGAAGAATTAAACAGGAATCATTCTGCCGCAAAAAAATTATTACTAAGACATGGTGCAACTTTTCGATTAAACGATACTGGTTTAAAAGGTACTGAGAGAATATTACCTTTTGATCCACTTCCTAGAATAATTAGTAAAGATGATTGGGTAACGTTAGAAAAAGGGCTAAAACAAAGGCTTGAGGCAATTGATTTATTCCTAGATGATATTTACAATTCTCAAAAAATAATAAATGATGGAATAATTCCAAGAGAATTAATAGAGAGTTCAGAAGGTTGGAGACCTCAGATGATAGGTTTCAAACCTCCACTTAATAAATGGTGTCAAATTTCAGGGCTTGATTTGATAAGAGATAGAAAAGGAGATTGGCATGTTTTAGAAGATAATTTAAGGTGCCCTTCTGGGGTTGCTTATTTCTTAGAAAATAGATTAGTTATGAAAAATATTTTTCCTAATCTTTTCTCAGGAAGAATAGTAAAACCAATTGATGAATATCCATCATATCTTTTAAAAACGCTTCAAGAACTTGCTGTTTGGACTGACACTCCAAAGATAGTTCTACTAACTCCAGGAATTTTTAACAGTGCTTATTTTGAACATAGTTATTTAGCTCAAGAAATGGGCATCCAATTAGTTCAAGGTCATGACTTAGTTTGTAATGATGATTATGTATATTTAAAAACTACCTCTGGATTAAAAAGAGTAGATGTCATTTATAGACGAATTGATGATGATTTCTTAGATCCTCTTAATTTCAGAAAAGATTCCTGTCTTGGTGTTAGCGGATTACTTGATGTTTTTAAGTCAGGTCATGTTGCTTTAGCAAATGCACCTGGGACTGGAATAGCAGATGACAAAATGATTTATTCTTTTGTTCCAAAAATGATTAAATATTATCTTGATGAAGAAATTATTATTAAAAATGTAGAAACGTATATTTGTCATTATCAAAAGGATCGAGAATATGTTCTAGAAAATTTATCAAAACTTGTTGTTAAGTCTGTCGCAGAAGCTGGGGGTTATGGTATGTTAATTGGCCCTCACTCAACAACCAGTGAGATAGAAGAATTCGCTAATAAAATTAAAAATAATCCCAGAAATTTCATAGCACAACCAACATTAGAATTATCTACTGTGCCATCGTTATGTGATGGAGAACTATATCCATGTCATGTTGATTTAAGACCATATATTTTAAGAGGAAAAGATTCATGGGTTAGCCCAGGCGGCCTTACGAGAGTAGCATTAAAAAAAGGATCATTAGTTGTTAATTCTTCTCAAGGTGGAGGATGCAAAGATACATGGGTTGTAGGTAAATAATATGCTTTTAAGTCGTGTAGCAGAATCTCTTTATTGGATCAATCGTTATTTAGAACGTGCGGAAAACATATCTCGTTTCGTGGAAGTAAGCGAAGCTATGTCATTAGATTGTCCACCAGGAAGTGCCGAACCTTGGCTCCCTTTAATTGATGCTTCGAGTGACAGAGAATCTTTTGATAAGAGATTCCCAGAGAAAAAACCAGATGACGTTATTAATTTTTTAATAAGAGATCGTTTAAACCCAAATAGTATAATTTCTTGCATTCAAATGGCAAGAGAAAATGCAAGACAAATCAGAGATGTCATGACCACAGAAATGTGGGAACAGATTAATATTTTATATTGGAATATGCAAGAAGGAGAGGTAATATGGAATAAACCAAGACAAGAACAATTAAGTGAAATAAGGAGGGAATGTCAGCTTTTTTATGGAATTACAGATGCGACTCTAAGCAAAGATCTTGCTTGGAGATTTAGCATTCTTGGAAGATTAATCGAAAGAGCTGACAAAACATCAAGAATTTTAGATGTTAAATATTATTTACTCCTACCCAGCTTAGATGAACTTGGAGGAGTTCTTGATGAGCTGCAATGGATAGCACTTTTACGTTCAGCTGGAGCTTATCAAATGTTTAGGAAAGCAGTCCAAAATTCTATAAAGCCTAATTCAGTTGCGAGATTTCTTTTACTTGATCCAATTTTCCCTAGATCAGTAAGATACTGTCTTGATGGGATAAGCAATACACTTAAAACGATAGATACCTCACCATCTACTGAAAATCCTTCAGAATTAGAATGTATGAGAGGTTTGCTTAAAGCAAAGTGGAGTTATATCAGAATTGAAGATATAATCAATGATGGTTTACATGAGGCAATCGATTCATTGCAAATGGATTTAAATAAATTAAATGATCTCATTCAAGAAAAATATTTTATTAATTAATAAGTTTATTAATGAGAATTAAATACATTCACAAACTTGAATATAAATACGAAGACCCTGTTCAATTAGGCGAGCATAGATTATGTATAAAGCCAAGGTCAAATGGATTCCAAAAGCTAAAGAATTTTGAATTAAAAATAACTCCAGAACCAGAAATTATTTATCCATTACTTGCTGCCAGCGGAGAAGAGATTAATAGAATCAGATTCAATGGATTAACAGATAATTTAACTATTGAATCAATCAGCGAAGTTGAAACTATTAAACATCCAAACATTATTGATGGAGTTAAAAATAGAGATTTAACATTACCTTTTTGTAGAAGCATTATTAACAGAGATTTACAGGGAGCATTAGAGGGATGGATGCCAAATGGACAACACGATCCTTCTGCAGTAGAACTTGCCCAAGAAGCCTTAGCAGGAAGCATTAATAACGCATTATCATTTACATACCAACTAATAGAAATTATTCAAGATCGGGTTAAATATACCAAAAGACATACTGGTCCAGCATGGCCGGCTAGCAGAACACTTAGAGAACGTATAGGTTCATGCAGAGATTTAGCAATGCTAATGGTTGAAGCTTGCAGGTCTATAGGTATCCCAAGTAGGTTTGTAAGTGGTTATCATTTTGAAGATCCCTTACCCTCTGAGTTGGATCTACACGCTTGGGCTGAATTATATATTCCAGGGGCTGGTTGGAGAGGTTTTGATCCAAGCGGAAAAGGATTAATAGATGATAGATATTTAACATTGGTATCCTCTTCAAAATCTAACTTAACCTCTGTAATTACAGGAAACTTTATAGGAAAAACTAATTTAGAAAATACCTTATCCTGGGAAATCAAACCTCTTGAAATTAAATAAACACAAAATTTTTAATCTTTTAAAATAACAAAAAAAATAAATAATAATATGTTTCTTTTTTAGTGTTAATTGATACGTTCTTGGATATATATATCTGTTTTCATTTGTTTAATCTTTAAAGAAAATTGAACTCAAGTTTAGAAATTCCAGTTATCAAATCAAACAAATCGAAAATGTTTGAATTGATAAGTTATGAAAAATTTCGCGATACAAAAGATGTAAGATTTTTTGATATTAGTGTTAATGAATCAAACTATAGAGATCTAGTTATTCACAGTGGGCCTGCAGTTAGTCCTCCAAATGATGAAAAATATAAGAATTGGCAATTTTACATACATCACAATCAAGAAGATAATCTACTGGCTATCTCCGGGGGAAGAACATTTTTTCTTGTCAATTTTGGCTGGGATTATCCTTTTTATAAAGTTAGATTAGAATCTTGCGGATACATTTTAAGAATACCTAGAGGAACTTTTCATAGATCAGTATCTGACGAAAACGGTTCCATAGTTTTAAATCAAGCTATAAGAGATAAAGAAGGTACAGTTGAATCTGAATTCAAGGTTACGAATAGCAAAGACAACAAAAAACTTCTAGATTGTATAACTAATTTAGAGCCTAGATTCAAAATTTATAGTGTTAAATAATTTTAAAAAGGAGTTCCAAATTTAGTCATCAATTTTAAAAATTATCTAATTGTTATAAAATAATAATATTCGAATTATCTAGTATGAAATTTTTCAGATTTTTAAAATATTTTTTATGCATAACTTTTTCTTTCTTAGTTTTATCCTCTCCAGTTTTTGCTGGAGCAAATGTAGCTGTCAAGGGCGAGGGGGACGAGGTTCCAAGTTATGTAAGATCTAATATTACTGGATTTGATTTCCATGGAGAGGATCTTCATTTGTCATCTATAGCTGGAGCAGTTGCGAGAGATGCAGATTTTAGTGACGTTGATTTACATGGGACAACCTTAACCCTATCTGATTTAAAAGGTTCTAATTTAAATGGAATCGACCTGACCGATACTCTTTCTGATCGAGTTAATTTCCAAAAAACAGATCTTAGAAATGCTGTTTTAATAAATATGATCGCATCAGGTAGCAGTTTTGCAGGAGCTCAAATAGAAGGAGCAGATTTTTCTTACGCTATTCTTGACAGCGAAGATCAAAGAAATCTTTGTGAAATTGCTGATGGGATCAATCCAACAACAGGCGTTTCAACCAGAGAAAGTCTTGAGTGTAGTTAGAACAAAAACCATAAGTAAACTCATCATAAATAAACTTTCTTACCATTATTAAATTTATAAATCCTTTGTTCATCATCTTGAAATATCATTTCACCATTTAATTTGGATTTCTTAAATTTTGAAAGCCTTGCTCTGTGAATATTAGATTTCCTATTAATATTTTCTTCGTCATCATAACTCCCAATATAGATATTTATATTAGGGTTTGAAAAGGTTTTTTCTTCCTCTCTTAAAAAAATTCTTTCAATATTTGTTTGCGTGCTTTGAAGTTTATTTTTAAATTTATTTAATTTTAAGTTGTTTGGTTTTTTAGATTTAATTTTTTTGTAGACCCAAAAAATAACTCCTAAAATTAGAAAAAATAAAAATATATTCATTAACTATTTAATTTTTATTTTAATATCTACGCCTAAGTTACTTTTAGTAGTTAATATTTCTTTTCTTAAGATTCCATAAGTAAAAATTCTAGATAAAGTTTTCAAAGATTTAAAAACCAAAAAAACAGTAAATAAAAAGAAAACAATAATATTTTCTACAAGAATATTTTTATTTTTATTATCTAGATTGCTCATGTAAGTGTTAATTCAATTATTTTTCATCATTATTTGCATATGGTCCGAAAAATTCACTAGCGTCTCTTCCCATTACTTTAGCAAGATTTAAACTTTTATCTATATCCCATTTAGATGCCATTCCATAAAGAATACCCGCAGCAAATGAATCGCCACATCCATAAGAATCAACTTTTAGTTTTTTGTTTTTAAGAGCCTTATATCTTCCTCCTGGGAATATAATGCCTCCCTTCTCTCCCTCGGTTTTAAAAGTATATTTGGGTTTTAACGATAATTCAGAAAAAGAAAAAACTTCTCCGGGATCAAGATTACTGCCTATTAATCCATCTAAAAGAACATTTGAATTATTAATTGTATTTAATCCTACCCTTGGTGTTGTACAAAGTATTGAAGCCGATCTAGCCATTTTAAAAATCTCTGAATCAGATGCAGTAATAAAAATTCCGTCCATTTTTTTTAAAATGTTCCATTCTAAATTATCTTTATGAGTTGGAGCTAACCTTTCTCCAATAACTGTTATTGCTCTTTCACCTTGAGAGTCAATTAAACTAAATCCTCTTCTAGTTGGTTTATCACGCCAAGCTACATGTAACTTAATTCCCATATTTGAGAGAATCTTGAAACACTTATCTCCATAATCATCATTACCTAATGACGTAAAAAAATGAATTTGGTTTGAAGTTAAATCAGAAAGTATTTTCGCGATAATAGATCCACCACCAGCTGGATAATCAAGGGACTTTTCAGAATGAGAAATGACTCCTGGTTTTGGTAATTGATCAACCTTTAAAAAATTTATCCACTCAACATGACCAACAACGGCAAAATTTAAATTTCCTTTTTTAAATTTATAGTCTTCAACTTTATTATTCTTTTCAACAACCATAACCTTTAAAATACTATTATTAAAAGAAATATTTTTGACAAGTGAAGTCATTTAACATTTTAAAAGATAATAAACAGATACTATCTTTTCTTTACCTTTTTCTATCAATTTTGGGGGCTGTTCTGCCAATGTTGGCAAATTTCGAATTTGCTAGGGAATATGGAAACAGCTTTGATATAAATAACTTCATTTCTTTAGCGAATGCAAACCCTGCAGCTCAGTCAATTTCTAGAGACTTATTAGTAGGTGCAAGCGCTATTTTTATATGGATAGTAAATGAATCAAAAAAGCTAAACATGAAGAATATGTGGGTTGTATACATTGGAACTTTTCTTATAGCCTTCGCATTTTCTGCGCCTTTTTTCTTATTTCTAAGAGAGAGAAGAATTATTGAATTAGAAAAGATTAATTAAAATAATCTCTTAAATAGAATTGTAAATGCAATAAAGCAACAACAAGAAATGGAAAGCCAGATTATTGAAGCATAACCAAATAGATCTAATATGCGTCCTGAAATAAATGGTCCAAAAAAATAACCCATAGCAAAACATTGTGATAGTAGGGCAAGTGCGAAACCTTTTTTATTTGAAGGAGCTATTCTGAAAACGACATCTGTTGATGTTGGAAGAAATGAAGCAGTCCCTAAACTTACTAAAATCAATGCCAAAGAAATTAAATAAAACGCTGGGATATTTAAATAACTAGAAATAAATAATAAAAATGAAGCGAAAGAGAAATTTATTAAACTAAATTTCAAGCCAAATAATCTTTCTTTTTTGGATATCCAAGAACCGACAGGCCATTGTAAAAACAACAATAAAATTAACTGAATAGAAATTATAAGACTAATAATTTCTTTGCTTAATGCATTGCGATATACTCCACCTTTAACAAGATCCAGAGGCAAAGTTACTTGTATCAAGGCTAAAGAGGTAGTTATCAATAAAATAGATAAAATTATTATTATTGAATTTTTATTCCATTTCAATTGTCCCTGATTAATTGGATCTACTAATTTTTTTTGAAAATTTTCTAAGTTTCTTTTTATAGAAGAACTATTTCTAGATATTAAATACGTGATAACTAACATGCAAAATATATCATTTATAAATATTGATTTAGAATACAAAAAATTCGTCATATACCCCCCTAAGAATACCCCTAGAAATATTCCTAAAGCCTCCGAACTTCTAACAAGGGCATAAGCTTTACGTGTTTCGATAGGATGGCAAAAATAGGGCACCCCAAATTCGGCAGCAGGCCAATATATTCCTGCAGCAGCCCCAACAAGTGATTGTCCAATTATGTACAAAAAAGTATCTCTTGAAAAAATGAGGCATAAGCTAGCGGCAATACTTAGTACTGAAGAAGTAATTATCGGAAATTGTATTTTTCCCGTTTTATTAAGATAATTGCCTGTAAAGAGTCTTGTTATAGTTCCAACTATTGCTGAAATGGTAAACCCTAAGCCAATATCTGTTGCCGATAATCCTAGGTTATTAAAAATAAGTGATGTTAAATAAATAACACCTCCTGCTCCAAATGCAGCGAAAAATCTTATCTTGGTTATTAACCTCAAATGATATGGAAATTGAATCCACCAATTTTTGCTAATTTGTAAACTATTTGGACTAATCACTAGTGAAATACATTTTTATAATTTTTTTTAGTTTTTGTGGTTTATTTTTTAATAATGGTTTAAAGGCTGCTGAAAAAATAAATATTAAATTTGAAGAGATGGAAATCCCTCTTACTATAGAACAATTATCAAAATTAGAAAAATACAAAGATGATTCAACAGAATTAATAGATTGGTTAAAAAAAAATGGATTTATAAGATTTTTTGAATTATCAAAATTTTTAGAATTTCCAGTTTTCAAAGAAGATGGATTGAATAGAGAAATATTAAGAAGTTGGATAGGGCGTAAAATTCTTACGGAATTAAGCAAAAGCATTAATGTTCCAAATGACAATAATGGAACAGAAATATATAACACTATAGAAAATTTATTAGATCAAAAAAAAGAAGTTTCAACTTTAGACATCATAAAGGCATTACCATCAGAAGAAATTTCGCTAGATATTGATAATCTAATTTTAATAATTTCATCTTGGAAAAATGAATTATCAATGCAACAAGAACTGTTGTCCAAATTAAATAAGCTTGAAAGAACTAAACAAAATGCCTTTAAAAATAGTGAAAAAAAATCAACTAAAGATCTAATAAAAATAGATAAAAAAATTTATGCTCCTCACCGAGTGAAACATTTTGAAATTGAAATATGGAAAAGCAATAAAACAAATGTTGATAAAGAATTAATAATATTTATGCCAGGACTTGGAGGCGAAATTAATAATTTCAAATGGATAGGTAACGAATTGGCTAGAAGAGGCTGGCCAATATTATTCATAGATCATAGAGGCAGTAATTTAGAATCATTCATAGAAGTACTCGATGGTAAGGGAACAATACCAGGAAGTGCAGACTTTTTCTTATATAGAATTAAAGATTTAGATGCTGTATTGAAAGCTCATGAAAATGGAGAATTTGGTTTACCTAATAATTCTTATATTTTAATGGGGCATTCACTTGGTGCTTTAATAGCACTTTTATATGAAGGCAAGAAACCTAATGATCAACTAGAGGAAAAATGTAATTCGGCATTAAATGACTTTGCGATAACAAATTTATCAAAATTACTACAATGTCAGTTGAGCGAAATACCATTCCCTAAGAAAAATAACACTAATAAGGCCAGTGCCATAGTAGGTTTTAATTCATTTGGAAGTTTAGTATGGCCAAAAGAAAATAGTACAGGCATTAAAGCACCAACTCTTCTAATAGGGGGTACTTATGACCTTATTACACCGTTAGTCAATGAACAATTTAGAGTTTTTAATGCTTTAAATAATCCATTAAATAGATTTCTAATTATTGAAGGAGCAAGTCATTTCTCTCCAATAAGAATTAATAAAAGCTATGAAGAAAATAATGACCTCTTCAAAATAAGTGAATCTTTTATTGGTTCAGAGCCAATATTAGTACAAGATTTATCTACTAAATTTATAGTTGAATTTTTAAAAAATATTAAAAACCAAAAGATCCTTAATGTAGTTAAAAACCAAAGAGATTTGGGACTTGATTTCCATCTTTTAGATCTTGAAACGATAAAAGAAATTTCCGAAAATTAGTACTCTATTCGTGGATCTAAATATGCGATTAAAATATCCACGAAGAGATTTAGAGAGACTATAAGCATAGAGGTAAAAATTACAATTCCTTGAACCAAGGTATAGTCTCTTTGAGAAATAGCTTCATGTAATCTTAAAGCTATACCTGGCCATGAAAAAGTCACCTCGAACAACAGAGCACCTCCTGCTAAAGAGGCCATAGTCAAGCCAGAAATAGTGACAATTGGCAATAGAGCATTAGGCCATGCATGGTTTAAAAATATTTTTTTCCTCGATATTCCTCTACATATAGCAGCATTTACATAATCACTTTTTAATGTCTTATCCAAATTTACTCTTAATGAGCGGCTGAATATACCACTTAATAAAAAGCCAAGGGTAATCGAAGGAAGTGCGAGATGATAAAGACTATCTTTCAAAGCAATAATATTATTTGAAAGAATACTATCCAAAATTAGAAAACCTGTAATTTGGGGTTGTTGCTGAAATATTGGAAATCTGCCCCCAATTGGAGAAATATTAAAAAATACAGAAAATAACAGTTGCGCTAACATAGCGCCCCAAAAAGGAGGAATAGCATATGTGGCAATTCCTAATATTCTCGCAATATAATCTGTCTTTTTACCCCTATTTCTCAAGCCAAGTAATCCCAAGGGGAATCCTATTAGTATGGCACTTAATATTGAAAAAAATCCAAGCTCAAGACTTGCAGGCAATGACTTTATAATAATATTAAGGACTGGCTCTTGGGTACTAAGAGATTGGCCAAAATCTAAGTGCAATATATTTTTAATATATGAAAAATATTGGTTTATTAAAGGTTCATTTAGCCCCAATTTATTTCTTAGAAGTTCCCTAGAAACCTCATCAGCAGCAGATCCAAGTATGGCATCGACAGGATCGCCAGGAGCAACTCTTAATAAAATAAAAACTAATGAAGAAATTATCCATAACATTATCGGTATTAATGAAATTTTTAATAAGGAATAATTTAGTAGTTTATTTAAATTTCTACTCATTAATTAACTCAAGATCACTCAATGAAATTATTCCTGCGCCATTAAAAATAGGTTTTGATATTTTATTTTGTGACCATGCTTTTTGAGAGGAGATCCAAATAGGAATATAAGGGATTGAATTTGCTGCTATTTTTTCAATTTCAACAAGTTTTTCTAATCTTTTAATTCCACTTATTTTTTCACTCTCAAGAAATAATTTTTCCACTTTATTAGATCCCCAAAAACTACCGCTGAAAACTGATTCTCCTTTTTTACATATGCCATCAACTATTTCATTACAACTTAAAAGAGGGGTAAGATAAGCCTCTGGATCTGAATAAGCTCCAGTCCAATCGAGAATAACTGCTGTATAAATTCCTAAACTTAGATTCTTATAAATTGTTGTAGATTCAATCCCATTGAGTTCAATATCAATACAATCTTTCAAAGAATTTTTAATTTCATCCTGCCATGTCAGAGCAATAAGCTTATCAGCTGGAACATTGGATCTATAAGTAAGAGGTATTTTAAGAATATTTCCATTGCAATAGTTTTCTTTTTGCAATAACCTTCTCGCTTCTAAATAATCATATTTAGGCCACAGTGCTTGATTATCTTTCTTTAATATCGGGGGGATAATTGATCTAGATGGCTTCCTTAATCCATAACTTACTTTCTCACTAATCAATTTTCTATTAAGACTTTTTGCCAAAGCCAGTCTTAAATTAAGATTATTTAAGGGATAAGAACTAGTTTTTAGGCTTATAAAACTTAATTCAGTGAAAGGGCTATTACCTTCATTAAACTGTTTATTTTTGCTTAATTCATTTAAACTTTTTCTCTGACTATCATCAATTGAATTTGATAAAAGCACGTCAATTTGTTTACTTTTTAAAGCCCCAAAAAGAGAGGATGAATTTGAATATCCCACAAAATTAACTCCATTGTTTAAGGGCTTTTCAGCCCAATAATTCGAATTTGGATCAATTGATTGAACTTCATTAGAAAAACTGGTCAGCACATACTTGCCGGTACCAACGAAATTTTCATTTAGAAATTTATCAGAATATTGTTTGTAAAATGTAGGAGATACTGGAGTTAAATTTACTGATGTGAGTAAACCATTTAAAGAACTTGATGGTTTATTCAAATTTATTATGACTGAATGTTCACTTGGCGTTTCTATTGATTTAATCTTATTTCCTAAAATATAGTTCATCGTTCCAATTCTTTTGAATCTATCAAAGGTAAACTTCATAGCATTTGCGTTAAATGCAGTTCCATCGTGAAAAAAAACATTCTTTCTTAAATTGATTATTATTTGAAGTCTATCTTTTGAAATAACTGGCATCCCCGAGGCCAATTGAGGGATTAATTCACCATCAGAATTTAATTCATATAATGTATCTCCAAGAGAACTGATTAGTTGAATTGCTTTAAGAGTATTAGCTCTAGCTGGATCTAAAGATTCAATTTTTCCAGAACTTGCTACTATGATTTTTTTAGATATTCTTTGTGAGCCGCAAGAATTCTGTAAAAAAGAAATTAAAATAATAAATATTGATAAAACAACTTTTTTTTTCATATTTCATAATTACTTAGTTTTTCTGAAGAATTATTTGAGCAGAAAATTTGTAAGGTTATTTGATTTATATCTAAAGCAAATGTTTTTTTAGAATTACAGGCAAAAGGCCACTCTCTCACCCAACAAATTTCTTTACTTATATTTAAACCAATTACTTGAAAAGTCTTATTGCAATTTTTAATTTTTACACAAGCACCTTTATAAAGGTTTTCAGAAGAAATTAAATAATTATTATTTTCACTGTCTAATAGTTTTGAATGAATCATTAAGGTGTTAAAGCCAAACACTTACTTTCTTCGGTTTACCAAGCTATAAAGAAATTTGCAAACTATTTTTTTAAATACAACTTAATTGACTTGCAATAATTTTGACTTCATTTAGCGAATTTATTTCATCTTTCGATTTCTCAAAATCTCCATTATTCACCTCATGAGTAATAACGACAATTTCTGCTCTGTCCTCACTTGCATCAAGTTGAACAATTGATTCGATTGATACATTATTCTTTCCAAAAATATCTCCAATCTTTCCTATGACGCCTGGACTATCAAGACAAATAATTCTAAGGTAATTTTTTTTGTTTATTTGTGAAGATTCTATGATATGACAGGTTCTCCAGAAATCAAAAGATAACAAAGGGTCGACTGAATTATTATTTTTTATTGAGGCGGCATGCAGATTTAATATATCTGATACTACAGATGCAGCAGTGGGGCCACTCCCTGCACCTGGACCATACAACATTATCTCTCCAAGAGGATCAGCCTCTATCAATAAGGCATTGTTAACTCCCTTAACTGTTGCCAATGGATGAGATTTTGGAATCAAAGAAGGTCCTACCCAAATATTCAAAGCAAGTGAATCATTACTATTTGTTTGTCCTCTTTCTGAGAGCGCTAAAAGTTTTATTTCAAATCCTAATTTATTGGCATATTCGATATCCTTGAGATTAATTTTACTAATACCCTCAGAATGTATCTCCTCTCTTTTGATTTTCCCTCCAAATGCGAGTTCACTAAGGATTGATATCTTATCAGCAGCATCATGGCCCTCAACATCTGCAGTTGGATCAAATTCTGCGTAACCAAGGCTTTGGGCCAATTTTAAAGTCTCCTTATAATCAGCTTTTTCATTTGCCATCTTTGAAAGAATAAAATTTGTTGTGCCATTTATTATCCCAACCATTTTTTTTATACTGTTACTTTTTAATGATCTTTTTAAGGGTTCAATTATTGGTATCCCCCCGCAAACAGCGGCTTCTGACAATATATACACTCCTTCTTTAGATGCAGTTTTATAAATTTCTTCTCCATATCTTGCAATAACTGCTTTGTTTGCGGTAACAACAGATTTACCTAATTTTAACGATTGCAGAATAATTTCTTTCGCTAAATCAACACCACCCATTACTTCAACAATTACATCTATGGATGGGTCATTAATTAATTTCAATGGATCATCAGTTAATAAATTATTATCTAGCTCAATATCTCTTTTTTTATTAAGATCTTTAACTGCTATTTTTAAAATTTCTATTTCTTTTATAATTGGATGTGAATCAAGTTCAGAAGTTAATATTTTATAAATCCCTGAACCTACAGTTCCAAAACCTACAATACCAATTTTGCATTTTCTCATTGTTTATTTCTTTTTACTTTGAATTTAATTTTATATTATTAGACCTACAAAAAATCATTTGCTTGAGACTGCATTTTCAATAATATATTTAAAAAACCATTTGATCGTGAAGGAGTTAAGCTTGCTTTCAAACCAGTATCTTCAATAAATTTCTTATCTATTTCAACAACTTCATTTGGTGTTAATTCATTTAACCCAGTAATTAAAAATGCTAATAAACCCTTGGTTATTAGAGCATCAGAATATCCTTCCCAAAATAATTTACCTCCTTTAATATTTGCCTTAACAAAAACTTCTGAAACGCATCCCTTAACTTTATTCTCTTCAACAAGGATTTCACTATCTGGTTCTTTCAGTTTTTTGCCTAGCCACAAAATGTATTCATATTTTCTTTTTGGATCTTCTGATTTCTTTAACTTATCTACTAATTTAGATAAATTATCGTATTTTTCTTGATTTTCCATTTTTTAAAAATATAAATTAAACACTTTATTAGTCTTCTATTATACAAATATTTCTTTTTCTGTGATAAAGCCAGATAAAGGAATATCCCACTCAGCTCTTGTCAATGGAATCGTACTTACACAATTAGAAGTTAATACTCCAATGCATGGAACATTTCTCCAATCATTATCTCTCCTTAATTTATCAAAATAACCTCCTCCATAACCTAATCTTGTTAAATTTTTATCAACCGAAAGACATGGAACAAGTATCATACTTATCTGCAAATGACTTAATGGGCAAGAGTTATTTGGACTTAGTATCCCCTCAAAATCCTTGGTAAGAGGTTTTCCATCCCATGGATAAAATAACAACTCTTTTTTTTCTTTACATCTAGGCAAAGCTAAAGTAAATTTTTCCTTAAGACTTCGTATATCTACTTCATTTTTAAGAGGCCAATATATTGCTATATAACCAATATTTTTATGTTCTTTTACAAATGAATCAACATACAATCTTACATTCTTTTCTACATTTTCTCTTTGATTAAGAGAAATCCCATATCTTAGTTTTCTAAATGTATCCCTCTCCAATTTCTTATTTTCGAAGATCTTCATATCAAATTTTCAGTTAAAGCCATCTTCATTTAGTTTTGTGAGTGCTATCGCCAATGCATCTGCCGAATCATCAGGTTTTGGAGGTTTATTAAGATCTAAGTTATTCATAACAGCATCAAGAATATCTTTCTTAGATGCCTTTCCAGAACCAGCAATTGTCAATTTTATCTGAGCAGGTGCATATTCACTAACATGAATTTTTTTGGATGCCAATACCATCATAATCACGCCTCTAGCCTGAACCACACTAATGGTAGTGCTTGACCTGTAAAAGAAAAATTTTTCCACAGCTGCTGCAGTTGGGTTCCAATGATTTATTAATTCATTAAGATCTTGGAATATCTCATAAAGTCTATCTTCTTCTTTTTTATTTTTACCTGTTTCAATAACGCCGCAATCTAATAATATCTTGCTTTCATTTTTTACTTCAATTATTCCATAACCAACTCGAGCCAATCCAGGGTCAATCCCAATTATTCTCACTGTTATTGAGCTTCAGCAGACAATTGAAATTTTGAAAGATTCTCTTTTTCATCTAAATCGAATACTTTACAAAAAGCTTGAATGACTCTTTCACCTGAATCAACTTGTTCTAGAGGATCTTTTCTTAGTCTATGTCTTAATGAACAAGAAATAACCCTTGCTATGTCATCTTCTTGAACTTCAGTTCTGCCCTCAAAGGCTGCGATTGCCCTTGCAGACCTATTCGTAACAATATCTCCACGTAAACCATCAACATCTAGTTCTCCGCAGATTGCAGAAATATTCAACCTTAGGTCATCGTCCATCTGTACAGAATTTAATATTTCTTGTGCTTTAATAACCTTTTGTTGAAGTTCATCCTGTTGCTTCTCAACACTTAATGAAAACTCATCAGGATTATCGTCAAACGAAGTCCTTTGATCTACTACTTGAACTCTTAATTCAGCATCTCTAACTGTCTTAACTTCAACACTCATTCCAAACCTGTCCAATAGTTGAGGCCTTAATTCACCTTCTTCTGGATTTCCTGAACCAATAAGAACAAACCTCGCAGGATGTCGAACTGAGACCCCCTCCCTTTCAACTGTATTCCATCCGGAAGCGGCCGAATCTAAAAGTACATCAACTAAATGATCATCAAGTAAATTCACTTCATCAACGTATAGTAAACCCCTATTAGCTTTTGCTAATAGACCTGGTTCGAATGCCTTAACACCTTCGCTCAAAGCTTTTTCTATATCTATAGTTCCACAAAGCCTGTCTTCAGTAGCTCCTAAAGGCAAGTCAACCATAGGTACTTGTTTTTGAATACTTTCTAGATTTTCTCCTTGAGTAATTTTTTCCAAAACCTCTTTACTTTGTAAATCAGGATCGACTAGTGAACTATTATATGGATCGTCTTTAACAACATCGATTGCAGGCAACAAATCAGCTAAGGCTCTGATTGTAGTAGACTTTCCTGTCCCTCTATCACCCATTATCATCACTCCTCCAATTCTTGGATCAATAACATTTAACAAGAGAGCTAATTTCATTTCTTCTTGACCAATTACTGCTGTAAAAGGAAAAACTCTTCTTTTCTTTGTTGTAGGCACAGTTTTAGTTTTCTTAAATATTCAAATAATCCATAGATGCTACTTCAGAAAATGTTTTTAGTAAATATCCCTTTCAAATTAAAACAAGTAGTGAGTAATAACTAATCAAATTTATAATTACTTATTTTGTTTTGAATTATTCAAAAACCAGTTTATTTGATGCACAATACCTCTTAAAACATTTATTTCGTGCATTGATGTATTTGCCCTCAAAATAAAATTCTTAAATTTACTGATTTTTGCCTTGGAGGTATGTTTTAAGAGATATCCAACTCCCAAAAGCATTTCCTCTATCTCAACAAATGTATCATGAACTTCTTTCGATGATGCTAAATTAAAAACTTTTAATTCATTATTTAAATTCTTTTTAGAAGACTTATTTAATTCATACAAAACTATTGAAACAGCATGAGAAAGATTTAATGAAGGATTATTCTGAGAAGTTGGAATATTAAAAGTTTTATTTGCTAAAAGCAATTCACTGTTAGTTAAACCTCTATCTTCTCTTCCAAATATAATTGCTAAATTATTAATCTTCCTAAATGATAAAGTCCAATCAAATATATCTTCAGAAGATACAAAAAATGAATCTTTATTTACATCAATCCTTCCACAAGATGCCAGAACCAAATCACAATCAAAAATTGCATTTTGAATATCATCAAAAACCTTACAATGGTTAAGAAATTTTTGACCTTTAAGAGCCATTTTTTTTGCTTCTAAAGAAAATATGTCGCATTTAGGAGAAACAATTCTTAATTCATCAACTTCAAAATTACTGCATAATCTTGCAACGCTCCCTACATTTAAAGGGCCATTTGGTTCAACTAATATTACCTTTAAGTTAGAAAAATTTTTTCCCAAAATTATTCAAGGCTATGTAGATATTTCAATAAATTGGACATATTTACAGGATCAATTTCAAAACTAGGCATAGGAGGAGTTAGGCCTCCAGTAACTTGTTTTATTATCTCTTTATCATTCAAACGTTGAGTTATTGAGTGAAGGTCTGGGCCCACTAATCCTCTTGCTGTAATTCCATGACATCCAACACAATTTATCTTAAAAAGAGCATCTCCTTCCTCAGCAGAGCCATTAAGCTTGAGAGTTTCAATAATATATTTGTTATTTTCATGATGATTCACGAAAAATATTGAAAAACAAATCAATAAAAACCCAAATACAATAAAAACAATTTTAAAGAATTCTTTTTTAAAGTCTCTTTCTGCTGCAGTTGATGAAGATGTTGACACAAAAAATAGTCTCTATGTAACAATTGTGGTTAAGAAATCCAAAAAAAGCAAAAAAATGATCGAGCCTCTTCTATGTGGAATTGTTTTAGGTTTAGTTCCAATAACTCTTCTTGGATTATTCGTAAGTGCATGGAATCAATACAGAAGAGGTTCAGGGATGCTGGACATTGATTAAAAATGTTAATTTGGACTGCCCATAATTTCTTATATCTATAGTTTCCCACAAAGTACTTTTTTTAATAAATAGTTTTGGAGAATGTTCACAAATAACTGTTGAATCTTTTTTTAAAAAATTACAATTGAATATTTGGTTTAAGACTAATTCATGGAAATCAACATCGTAGGGAGGATCTAGATAAACAAAATCAAATTTTAATTTGTTTAAATCCATATTTCTAGATGATAAGTTTCTCTCATAATTTGGTTTTGTCCATTTCAAAACGTCTTTACAAATAACTTCGATATCATTTTTCCTATTCTCTATATTCTCCAACGAGAGTAAATTTTCTAAGCAAATTTTTGAGTTGATTTTGTTTTTTTCAATTGCAATTATTTTGCTTGCCCCATGATTATAGGCTTCACAAGATATGGACCCTGTTCCACTAAATAAATCTAACCAGATACTATTTTCTACTCTATTATTCAATATATTAAATATGGCCTCTCTCACTCTCAAAGTTGTAGGTCTAGTATAAGAATTATTTGGACTTTGGAGTTTTTTACCACCTATTAACCTTAAGTTAGTTTTCATCCCTAAACATCTGTTATTGAATATTACTCAGCCATCTTCTCAAAAGTTTTTCCCCGGTTTTTCCAGATTTTTCCGGATGAAATTGACAGGCCAATAAATTATCATTCTCAATCATTGCAGTTAATTTTTCAGAGCCATAATCAACCTGAGCTGCAATAATATTTAAATCATCTGGGATTGCATGATAGGAATGTACAAAATAGACCCAATTATTTAATTCTTCAATCCCAAATAAAGTATTTTTTTTTGTAGGTAAAAGTTGGCACCAACCCATGTGTGGGATTCTTTGGTTAACAATATTGGGTATTTTTTGTATTTTTCCTTTTAAAATTCCCAGCCCTTGAACTTTTCCTTCATCACTAGATTCAAAAAGGAGTTGGAGACCTAAACATATCCCAAAAAAGGATTTCCCACTTTTAATCCAATTTTTCAAATCAGTTATCAAATCAGTATTTATGAGATTATTCATCGCTGGATCAAATGCGCCAACACCAGGAAGTATTATCGCCTTGCAAAGCTTGGAATCATTAAAGTTTTTGATTAATATAATTTCTTCTCCAAGACTTTCTAGAGATTTTGTTACAGAATGAATATTTCCCATTCCATAGTCTATTAGTCCAATTTTATGCAAAGCTTTTAAATTTATAAATGCTTAGTTAAAGTGCTCGAAAGAGTTGCTTTTGGCACAGCACCAACAACGGTATCAACCTTTTGACCTCCTTTAAAAATCATTAATGTAGGAATACTTCTAATTCCGTATTGACTGGCTACATTTGGATTTTCATCTGTGTTTAATTTAAAAACTTTAATTTTCCCTTCAAAGTCTTTTGAGATTTCTTCTACAACTGGAGCAACCATCCTACATGGACCGCACCATGGTGCCCAAAAATCAACCAATACTGGTAGATCACTTTGCAGTACATCCTTGTCAAATGAAGAATCAGTTACGGCTGGAGCTGATGACATAATTTAAGTATTCCTTTTTGAAAATTTAGCAGGCAATTCTTTTAAGTGATGATTTCATTACAGATTAAATAATATAAGTAACAAAATATCTAAAAAAGCCCGATTGATCGGGCGATTTAGTGTGTGAGGAGTATGGAGTTTCCCCCATCATTTCATAATAACTCCTAATTAGAAAATTTTTCAAATTAATATTTAATTCACTAAGGATTTATAGTTTTGCTATGAGTGAACTACTTACCCATCCCAAGCTGCTGAGCTTTTTGATAAACCTTACCTTCTGTAAGAAGCGATGGTGCAATAACTATTTCAACTTCTTGCATTTCTTTAATATTTTTTGCTCCAAGAGTACTCATTGAGGTTCTAATTGCTCCTAATAAGTTATGCGTCCCATCATCAAGTAAGGCAGGACCTTGAATTATTCTTTCTAAGGATCCTGTAGAACCAACTTGAATTCTTGTGCCCCTTGGCAATACTGGACTTGGAGTAGCCATACCCCAGTGGAATCCTTTACCTGGAGCATTTGAAGATTTAGCTATTGGGGATCCAATCATTACAGCATCTGCTCCACATGCTAAACATTTACAGATATCTCCTCCAGTAACAATTCCTCCATCACCAATAATAGGAATATAACGACCACTTTCTTTAAAGTAATCATTTCTTGCCGCACTACAATCAGCAATTGCAGTTGCTTGAGGGATTCCAATTCCCAATACTCCTCTTGATGTACATGCCGCTCCAGGTCCTATCCCAACCATCAATCCTGCAACTCCAGCATCCATTAGAAGTTTTGCAACTTCGTAAGTAACACAATTACCAGCTACAACTGGGACATTCATAGATTGACAGAGATCTTTAATATTTAAGCTTTCCTTACCTTCCATACCAAGATGTTTAGTGGAAACAACTGTTCCCTGAAGAAAAAATAAATCTATTTTGGAATTATTAAGTGTTTCTTTAAACTTTATGGCAGCTTGAGGAGTCCCACTAAAAGCTGCTATACCTCCTCTTTCTTTCACCTCATTTATTCTTTGTAAAATCAATCCCTCCTTGACCGGTTCACTGTATATTTTCTGCATTAATGGAACAAAATCATTCTTCCCGACTGATGCTATTTGGTTCAATATTTCATCAGGGTTTTCATAGCGTGTTTGTATGCCCTCCATATTAATAACTCCTAGGGAACCTAATTTTGTGAGCTCTACAGCCGTATTGACATCGACAACACTATCCATGGCGCTTGCGACAATCGGAACTTCTCTTTTGAAATCACCTATTGACCAAGAGGGGTCAGTCAAATCGTAATCAAGTGTTTTATTACCAGGGACCAAAGCTATTTCATCGATGCCATAAGCCCGTCTGACTTTTTTATTTAAACCAAGTTCAATATTCACGATAGTTTTCTTTTATTCTGATTAAATTAACAACTAAAGGGGGAATAAGCCAAGATTTATTCTAAAACAACAGGTTTTATTTTGATTTGTGTGTAAATGTGAGTATTTGGGAATTAAATAAATCTTTTTTTTTATTCATTATGACAATCAGCGATTATTATTAAATAAAGGATTTTTGTATGTCTGATATTTTAGATTCCGACAACTCAGGATTAAGCGAAGATAACGACCGAATTATTCAGACTGACTTAAGAAATGAGATGTCTCGTTCATACCTTGAGTATGCAATGAGCGTTATAGTTGGTCGTGCTCTTCCAGATGCACGAGATGGATTAAAACCTGTTCACAGAAGAATTCTTTATGCAATGTATGAACTTGGTTTGACTAGCGGTAGACCATACAGAAAATGTGCAAGAGTTGTAGGAGAAGTACTTGGTAAATACCACCCTCATGGCGATACTGCTGTTTATGATGCTTTGGTTAGAATGGCTCAGGATTTCTCTATGAGGATGCCACTCATTGATGGCCATGGAAACTTTGGCTCTGTTGATAACGACCCTCCAGCAGCAATGAGATATACAGAATCTCGTTTACAATCTCTTACGGATGAAAGTTTATTAGAGGATATTGAATCTGAAACTGTAGATTTTGCCGATAATTTTGACGGTTCTCAGCAAGAGCCAACAGTTCTACCTGCTAGGATCCCTCAACTACTTCTAAATGGATCATCTGGAATAGCAGTAGGAATGGCAACTAATATTCCGCCTCATAACTTAGGGGAATTAATTAATGGTCTTAAATCAATAATCAAAAACCCTTCAATTAAAGATAGTGAGCTTTTTGAAATAATTAAGGGTCCTGATTTTCCCACAGGTGGTCAAATCTTAGGTAGAGACGGTATTAGAGAAACTTTCAAAACAGGAAAGGGGTCAATAACCATGAGAGGGGTAGCAAATATTGAGCAAATTAAATCAATTGGTAGAGCAGAGAAAGATGCAGTAATCATTACAGAGCTTCCATTTCAAACCAATAAAGCGGCATTGATAGAAAGAATTGCTGACTTGGTTAATGAAAAAAAATTAGAAGGTATTTCTGATATTAGAGATGAAAGTGATCGCGATGGGATGAGGATTGTTATTGAACTAAAAAGAGATGCCTACCCACAAGTAGTTTTAAATAATTTATTTAAGTTAACACCTCTACAAAATAACTTTAGTGCAAATATCCTTGCTTTAGTAAAAGGAGAGCCCACGACACTTTCACTCAGGAAAATGTTAGACGTTTTTCTAGATTTTAGGGTTGAGACAATAAGGCGAAGAACAGCTTTTTTATTAAAAAAGGCAGAAGAAAGAGATCATATTGTAAAGGGTCTTTTATTGGCCTTAGATGCGATGGATCAAATTATAAATCTAATAAGATCAGCGAAAGATTCAATATCAGCACGAGAAAAATTACAGAAAGACCATAAATTATCTTCCATACAGGCAGATGCAATTTTACAAATGCAGTTAAGAAGATTAACAGCACTTGAAGCAGATAAAATTAAAGGGGAACATAATGAATTAACCCAAAAAATCAATCTATATCAGCAAATATTAAATAGTAAAGAAAGAATTTTTGAAATTATTCTTGAAGAACTTAATAAAATCGATGAAAGATTCTCTTCTCCTAGGAAAACAGAAATACTAGATTTAGGCGGCGGATTAGATGATATTGATCTCATAGCTAATGACAGATCCGTAGTTCTATTAACTGAAGCAGGTTATTTAAAAAGAATGCCTGTTAATGATTTTGAATCTACCAGTCGTGGTTCAAGGGGTAAAGCTGGCACAAAAACCAAAGAAGATGATGACGTTAAATTATTTATAAGCTGTAACGATCATGATACTCTTTTGCTTTTCAGTGATAGAGGAGTAGCTTATGCTCTCCCAGCATATAGGGTTCCTATGAGTAGCAGAACAGCAAAAGGGACGCCATCTGTTCAACTTCTCCCGATCCCAAGAGAAGAAAAAATAACTTCACTAGTTGCTGTAGATTCTTTTGTTGACGATCGTTATTTATTAATGCTAACCAAAGCTGGTTTTATAAAAAGAACAGCACTTTCTGCTTTCTCAAAAATTCGCTCAAATGGACTAATAGCAATTAATCTTGAGGATGGAGATGCCTTAACCTGGGTCAGATTATCAAACGAAGGTGATAGTGTTTTAATTGGATCTAAAACAGGAATGGCGATTCATTTCAGACTAGATATTAATGAATTAAGACCACTTGGTAGAACAGCAAGAGGGGTTAAATCAATGAACTTAAGAGAAGGAGACAATCTAGTTTCTATGGATGTTTTAACATCTAATTTAGTTGATCAATTGGCTAAAATTGACGATCTCACAGAAGATCTTGATGATAATGTTGAGGAAAACTCTTCAGATGGTCCATGGGTATTAATTGCAAGTGCATTTGGACTTGGAAAGAGAGTACCTGTAGCTCAGTTTAGATTACAAAAAAGAGCAGGCATGGGTTTGAGAGCAATTAAATTTAGAATTCAAGATGATCAACTAGTTTGTTTGAAAGTCCTTGGTGAGGGAGAAGAATTACTACTTGTGACCGAAAAAGGCGTAATAGTAAGAACAAACGCAGATAAAATCTCTCAGCAATCCAGGGCAGCTACAGGAGTAAAATTACAAAGATTAGATGACGGTGATCATTTATCTGAAGTGGTACTGGTACCTCGTGAACAAATAGAGGGAAAAGACCAACCTAGCTCAGTTGAACAAAATTAAAAGCCTTATGGTTAGCTAAATAATATGGAAATACTTGATATTTTAATTTTAGGTTCAGGTCCTGCAGCATTATGTTTAGCTTCAGAATTAGCCAAGCAGGATCTAAATATTAAGGGAATATCAACAAAATCTCCAAATGAAAAATGGGAGAATACATATGGTATCTGGGCATCTGAATTAGAAGAATTAGGGTTAGAGTCCTTGTTATCTCACCGATGGTGCAAAACAGTTAGTTTTTTTGGAGATGGGGAAAATAAAAAAGGGGATACTCCTACAAAACACAACTACGATTATGGTTTGATAAATCAAGAAGCCTTTCAAAATGAGCTTTTAAAAAAATGTAAAGGGATTGAATGGTTGAATGAAACAGCAAAAGAAATTAAAGAAAAAAATAAACTATCTGAGGTAATTTGTTTTTCAGGTCTCAAAATAAATGCGAGATTAGTTATTGACGCAAGTGGTCATAAAAGTAATTTTGTAAAAAGACCAGTTCAAAATGAAATCGCTCAACAAGCTGCTTATGGGATTGTAGGTAAATTCACCTCACCACCTGTTAATAAAGAACAATTTGTTCTAATGGATTTTCGTCCAAATCATTTAAATAATGAAGAAAAGTTATCATCTCCTTCCTTCCTTTATGCAATGGATCTTGGCAACGAAACTTTTTTTGTTGAAGAAACTTCATTAGCTAGTTATCCTGCATTATCCCAAGAAAATCTTAAAAAAAGACTTTATAAAAGACTTAATAGTAAGGGCATTGAGGTAAGTGAAATTTTTCATGAAGAGAATTGCCTTTTCCCTATGAATTTACCCCTCCCATTTAAAAAACAATTTGTACTTGGTTTCGGTGGAGCTGCAAGTATGGTGCATCCTGCTTCAGGATACATGGTTGGATCTTTATTAAGACGGGCTCCACTTCTTGCACAAAAATTAGCAATCTTTTTAAAAGAACCTCATCTGAGTTCACTAGAGTTAGCTTCAAAAGGTTGGGAAATCCTATGGCCTTACGAGTTAACACAAAGGCATAAACTTTACCAATACGGACTAAGAAGATTGATGAGTTTTGACGAAGGTAGATTAAGAAGCTTTTTCTCAAATTTCTTTAGATTATCAACTCATGAATGGGTAGGTTTTCTTACTAATACACTTCCACTTCCAAAACTAATTTACGTGATGAGTAAGATGTTTATAAATTCACCTTTAAAAGTAAAACTAGGAATGCTCAAGCTAAATTAGTATTTTTATTTTCGCCAATCATCAATATTAATATTTGGGAATATTTTATCCTCTTCCTCAATATCTTCAAGAAATTTTAAATTAATATTAGAATGATTTTTAATCATTTCAATCAGTCCCCAAAACCTGAATAAGTGTCTTTCTATTCTCTCTTTTGCGAGCTCAGTAGTAGTTCCAGCTCTTAAAATAAAACTCCAATCAGAAGACTCAGAAAGAAGTAGTTCTCTAGCAGCTTGATTGAAGAGTCTTAGAGATAATTCATTATTAATATTTTCCAAGCACAAATCTACAAATGTTTTGCCTGCCTTTGTGATTTCTGGAACGATCCATGCATTTGCATCATTAATCCAATAGTTATGGTAACCACCTTGCCCCCAGCTTGATGGCGATGGATCACAAATCTGAAGATTTGGTTTTTGCATTAAGAATTCTTTTAAATTTGTAAGCTTAATTGAATATTTACTAGAGTTCTTTAGTATTTTTTCAATAAAAAAAGGTCCCTCATACCACCAATGACCAAATAACTCTGCATCAAATGGAGCTATTAATAAAGGCTTAAAGGAAGAGGATAAAGTCAATTTTTCTAATTGTTTGGATCTCGCTAGAAGATAGTCATCAGCATGTTCTGCCGCCTTATTTTTGGCTTCATTTTCAAGGTAAAAATCTTTTTTCCCTAAAGAAATGTTTTCATCTGAAATCTTATGAAACTTTAAACCCAAAGGTCTTTTTGTTGAAATACCCTTCTTTTGGAGCTTTGAGAGAGGTAATTCCCACCCCAAATCTTTATGAAATTCCCTATAGACTTTGTCGCC
>CABZNT010000011.1 GCA_902527105.1 uncultured Prochlorococcus sp.
CAGTTAAACCAATATCAAAACCAACAGTTGCAAATGCAGATATACAAGTGAACAGAATTTCTAGAAATGTGAAAGATTCTTTACTGACAAAGGTATTTGTTGTGCTTAGCAACATTGCCATTAAAAGAACAAAAAGCAAAGATCCAACTGTGATTCCAACTGCCTTGAGAATAACTTTATCTGAAATTAATCTATTGCTAATAATTACATCTTTCTGACCTCTTAAGGTTGATCTTGTTGCAGCCATTAAAGCGATAAATGTAGTTGTTTTTATACCTCCACCAGTACCTCCGGTACTTGCTCCAATAAACATTAAAGTCATTAATAATAATAGACCTGTATCTGATATGGAGTTCAAAGAGATTGGGTAATTTGTAAAGCCTGCAGTTCTTGCACTTACTGTTTCAAAGATTGATGACATTAACCGTTCAAAAAAATTCAAATCGTTAAAAAATTGACTATTTAACAATGATTCAGTGATAAATAAACCTAATGATCCGAATACTATTAGAGAGAAACTTGTCCTAATCACTAGTCTAGAATGAAGGCTTAATTTTTTATAAGAAAGATTTCTTTTATTACTCCAAATATCATCAATAACACGCCATCCTAATCCACCCATAACAATGAGAAAAATAAAAACAATATTAACAAAATAATTTGCCCTATAGTCTTGGAGACTATTTGACCTTAAAGAAAATCCCGCATTGTTATATGCAGATATGCTGTGAAAAATTGAAGACCAAAGTCTTTCCCAATTATTTTGAATATCTACAAATCCAAAAGAATATAAAACAATTGCGCCAAAGGATATGATAGTAATCGCAGTAATAGCAATGCTTTGAAAAGTTCGACCAATTCCTCCAACTCCAAATTCATCAAGAGTCTTTCCTTTATCTAATCTAGTTCTTAGCTTCGTACCCTTCACAACAAATCCTTGTAAAAATGTCGTAATAGCCATTAATCCTAAACCACCTGACAAAAGCATAAAAGCTAAGAAAACTTGCCCAAAGAAATTTAAATCAACACCAATATCTATTATGGTTAAGCCAGTAACTGTTATTGCAGAAGTAGATGTAAAAAATGCTTCCCACAAACCAACCTTTGAAGATGAACATAATGGTGAACTCAAAATTAAAGTTCCAAGGCAAATAATAAACAAACCTGTAACAATAGTAAATTGTGGAACTGATAGCTTTTTGTAAGCATCTTTGAGCTTATACACCTTGCTTGTTAATTTCACGATATGATATCACCCGTAATTTAGAATTATTAATGCTGGCACTGTGAATGACATTATAAGTGTTAATCCAGCTCCATATTTTGCAATATCAAAAAATCTATATCTTCCAGGGCCATAAACCATTAAATTTGTTTGATAACCCATTGGAGTCAAGAAAGATTGACTTGCACCGAACAAAACAAGCATTATTAAAGCACTTGGTGAAATGCCTAAAACATTTGAGAATTCAATAGCTACAGGCAAAATCAAAGCAACCGAAGCAGCATTGCTTATAAATTGTGTAAGAATAACTGTCGATACAAAAATTACGACTAGTGCAAAATACAGAGGCATTCCATTAAGAGCAAAGTTTAGATTGACTGCAATTAAATCTGCTAATCCTGTTACTTGCATAGCTACACTAAAGCATGATAAGGATCCCAACAATAAAATGACGTCTAACCTAATTGATTTTTGTATCTCTGCAGGTCTTAAACATCCACAAGCCACCATGGCAATGACTGCTAAAAGAACTGAACCTACTAATGGAATATTTGTAACCGAAGGCAAAACCACCATTCCTATTGCAATTGCAATCGATATAGGTTTTTTTATCAAAAACGGTAAGTCATCTTCGAATTGATCTAAAATAAGCAAATCATTACTAGCTTGCAAACCTCTTATTGAATCTAACGGTGCTTGCAATAATAAAACATCTCCAGCCCTTAAAACAGCTTGACCTAATCTCTCCTGAACAGTTTGTTGACCTCTTCTTAATGCTAAAACTGTTGCATTATGACGCTGCCTAAATCTTAATTCTCTCAAACTTGCACCGGCTAGAGTTGACCCAGCTGGTAAAAGGGCTTCAAAGGTCTTAGTACCTTCATCATCTGAGAAAACATTAGCTCCATCGAAAGATGTTTTGTTTTCTCCTAACAGAATGGTATGTTCCTGCTGCAATCTAAATAAGTCTGCCCTTGTAACGCGGATTATTAATCTATCATCCGGTTCAATCTTTCTATCAGCCAAAGGAGGAAGAATAACTTTTCCATTTCGTTGCAATTCCAGAACATCAACGTCAAATCGTCTTTGCAATCTACTATTCCTGACAGATTGTCCAACTAATTCTGAAGTAGAGGGAATAGTAACTTCAGTAAAATATATATTCATATCACCATTTTTAATAAACTCCTTATCTCTCCCTCTATCTGGCAAAAGCATGTCAGAAACTAGAATCATATAGGTTGTACCTATAAGCCACACAGGAATTCCTATTGAAGTCAAACTAAATAATTCCAAAGCGCCAAAACCTAATTGTTGACTAATATCACTTACAAGAAGATTTACTGAGCTACCTAGTAATGTCAGAGTTCCACCGAGTAAAGTAGCAAAAGAAAGAGGTAATAAGACTTTTGATGGTGATATATTTCTTCGCTCACACCAACTTTCAATTAAAGGTAATAAAGATGCTACTACTGGAGTATTTGGAACAATTCCAGATATTGGAGCAATCAAAAAAGCTATTAAAGAAATTAATTTCCTTGGAGTTCTAATACTTTCAGAAGAAATCAATTCTCTCACTCTATCTAAAGCACCACTTTTAAATAATGCAGAGGAAACAGCAAATAAACCCATAAGGGTAATTAAGGACGGGCTACCAAATCCAGCTAAAGCTTTTTCAGGAGAAAGAACCCCAGTGGCTATAAATATTCCAACACATAACAAACCAGTCAATTCTGGCGCAATAGTATTTTTAATAAACATAATTATTGACATTATTAAAACAACTACCGTTACAAACGCATCAAAATTATTACTAACTACTGCAATTAAATTCATACGAAACTTATTTAACTCAATATACCCAAAAACAATATTTCAAAAAAGTTTAATTGGAATAATCGCTTTTGAGAAACCTTTTAAAAATAGATTTTTTTTGGAATATCCATGAAGATGCAGATTTTAAGCTTTCTGTAATATCAGGCAATTTGGAAGCATATATAAGTCTTCTTGCCTCAAAAGCCAATTTCCCAGAAAAAGTAACCCCAAGCCCAGAAATTGAAGCATCGCCTATTCCTAAGCTAATCATTTCGCCATTGTCTTGAAATTCAAAGGGCAAAAGATCTTTTCCTTCAATTAAAAGTTCTAAATTATTAGCCAGATGATTTCCTTCCTGCATAGCGACCTGAGCAGTTATTGGTAAATCCTCCATTCCCTCAATAACTGAAATATCGCCAATAGCAAAACAGTTTTTATGGTTTTCGATTTGCAAATTTTTATTAACTAATATTCGTCCAAATTTTTTTGTTATTTGATCAGTTTCTAAGTAAGACAAATTAGGTTTAACACCTGCAGTCCAAATCACAATATCTTGATCCACAGAAGTTATTCCAAACTCACCAGAAATACAAATTTTAGTTTCTGAGATTTCTTTAACTATGGAATTCAAAAGAACGTTGATTTTTCTTTTTTCTAATGCCTTCTCTGCTTGTTCTCGATTAAAAATTTTGTTTTTATTAAGAATTTCATTTGATTTTTCTATTAAGTTGATTTCAAATTGATCTGTAAATATATCTTTAATTTTGCATGCCAATTCGATGCCAGAAGGACCTCCTCCAACTATGAATAACTTTTTATGAAGCTCATTTTCTTGTGATTTTTTTAAAAAAGATCTTAATTTATTTAGATCATGAAAATCATTAAAAAAATAACAATTTTCATTTACACCTTTTATTAAAAAACTATTTGGAATAGACCCTGTACAAATAACAAGATATTGATAACTTAATTTTAAATCGTCGCTAAATTCAAGCATATTTTCTTTGAAAGAAATCTTGGTTAAACAATTTCTTAAAAAAGTTATGCCTGCATCAGAAAAAATATTTGCAAATTTTGGAGTAGCTTCCCAACTTCTTATTTCTTTACTTAAAACTTCGTACATTAAAGGTTTAAATATAAAATTAGTTTCAGAATCAACTACAAGAATCGGTAGAGAGGGATTAAGATTCTTTAAATTCAAAGCAAATGTCATGCCTGCAAAACCTGCTCCAACTATTACTATTGGTTTTTGTATTGATTTCATTAGCGAAATATTGTTATGCGTAAATGTATTATTAAACTATACGAATAATTTTTAAATTAAGCGAAATAAAATTAAACTCATAATTAAATTGAAGAATGATTGTAAACATCCAAAAAGATATTCAACCTAACTTAAGGAAATATAATCAAGAGCTAGTAGATATGAAGCCTCAAGAAATGCTTAGTTGGGGTTATGAAACATTTGATAATCAATTTGCTATTACAACAAGTTTTGGCATACAGTCATCGGTACTTTTAAATATGGTTAGTAAATTATGTCTACAAAAAAAAATCAAAATATTTTGGATAGACACAGGTTACCTACCTGCAGAAACATACCATTACGCTGAAAAGCTTATTGAAGATTTATCATTAGAAGTAGAAGTTTTACAGAGTGCATTATCCCCAGCAAGAATGGAAGCTAAATATGGAAAACTTTGGGAAACAAATAGAGAGAGTGATTTAGATAAGTATCATGAGTTAAGAAAGATAATACCTTTAGATAATGGGCTAGAAAAATATAATATTTACTGCTGGGCAAGCGGTGTTAGATCAAGTCAAACAGAAAATAGAAACAAAATGAAGTTACTAGACGTAATTCGTCAAAGACTTTCTTTAAGACCTTTATTAAATTGGACAAATAAAGATATTTTCTATTACATGAAAGAGAATAACTTACCTGACCATCCACTTTTTATCAAAGGTTATTCTTCTGTAGGCGATTGGCATTCAAGCAGTCCCGATGGTATCAAAACAAAAGGCAGAGATACAAGATTTGGGGGGATTAAACAAGAATGTGGAATACACACTAATGATTAAATTGATCATAGAACAATGGTTTCAGAGATAAATTTTTTATTAGTAGGCAATAGTAGGCTTCATTGGGCTAAATACTCTAAAAATCAATCTAAATTCTTCCATACCCAAAAAGAGCAAAAAATGCCCAAAAATATAGATCTTGATCAATTAATTTGGGCTTCTGTAGGAAAACTACCTAATTTCTTGCCGAAAAAAGAAAATGAAATAAAAACTAAAGATATTCAGTTATCAAATCTGCCTGATTATTTTGGAATTGATAGAGCTCTTGCTTGTCTTGCAGCTTTAAAAATTATTGAAAACCCTTTGAAAAAAGATTTGCTAATTGCAGACTTTGGAACAATATTATCCATAACAAAATTGAATTCAAAAGGATCTATTATTGGAGGTCAACTTATTCCAGGTTTTCTAACACAATTAAAATCAATGGAACAAAATACAAAAAATCTTAAAGTTCCCAAAAAATATGATATTCCGATCAAAGATTTTTTAATTAATACAGAAGAAGCAATCTTAAAAGGAGTAATCAACTCTCTTACTGGCGTGATTAATAGTTTATTTAATCCCGAAAAGGATATTTTAATAATCTGTGGAGGAGACTCTCAATTACTCGCAAAATCTCTAAAGACTCAAAAAGAAAATATTATCAATGCTCCTAATTTAGTTATGGATGGGATGATTATTCACCACCTGTCCATAAAAAATTAGCTTAATCCAAGGTCTGCAATTATATGATCAGCCATTATTGCTGCTTTTACCTTTAAGTAAATTTTTTCGATGTTACCTTCAGTATCAATTAAAAAAGTATTTCTCATCATTCCCATATATTCTTTTCCCATGAATTTTTTCAGTCCATAGCTGTCGTAATCAGAAGAAACTTTAAAAGGTTCAGGATCAGTTAAAAGAATAAAAGGTAAATTAAATTTTTCTATAAACTTCTGATGAGAGGATGCATTATCCTTACTAATACCAAGCACAAAAATATTATTTTTTTGGAGTAAATCCCAATTCTCTTTAAAATTACATGCTTCTTTAGTACATCCAGGAGTATTATCTTTTGGATAAAAATATAGTATTATTCTTTTACCTTTAAAATCACTAAGAGAAACTTCTTTCTCAAAAGAATCTTTTAATTTAAATTCTGGTGCTTTGTCGCCAACCTTAAGAGCCATTGAAATTATTTAATGAGTATTATTATAAAATACCAAAAATTTGGTTTTATGAGATTAAAGGTGTGCAAGATGTCGCAACGGTAGAGGAAATTAAAACTGCAAAAAACCTAACAAATTCAAGATCAAAGATTTTCTTAGAAACAAGAGCTTATTTACGGCAATCACTTTCAACACTTTTTAATTTAAACCCCCTGGAAATTCCAATTAATGCTAATCCTGGAGAACCTCCAAGTTTACCCTCTGGTATGGGAAATATTAGCTTAAGTCATTGTAAAGATGCCATTACTATAGTCTGGCACAAAGGCAAAATAGGGATAGATATTGAGAGAACAGATAGAGATTTTAACTATTTAAAATTTGCAGAAAAATATTTTTTTCATACCAATCAATCAATACATAATAATTATTTGACAAAAAACATGGTACTAAATCAATGGTGTGCTGTTGAAGCGGCTATAAAATGGGATCATGGGAAATTAGCTCAAGACATTAACCATTGGCAATTTTTTGAAAAGTCAAAACAGCTAATTCATAAGAAGAAAAACATACATTTAAATTATTCACAGATTAACTTCCATAATTGGACTATCGCTTTAGCCTACGAAGAAAAAACTTCTTTTAATCCTGAGATTATTTGTTGTTCGAAAAATTTTTAGTTTTCTTTTCTTCTAAGTAGTTCTTCATATTGAATTTTTTCCCATCCATTATTATTTGGTTCCCATATTTTTAAATCTCTTAAAGATTTAGGAAGATATTCTTGTGCGACCCAATTACCTGGATAATTATGAGGATTGACATAACTATTAGAATTATTTTTTAAATGAAGTGGAACATCAAAAGTATTGGAAGATTTGATTGTTTCAATTGCTTTAAAAATACTTTTCGTACTATTACTTTTTGAAGACATAGCTAGATATAAAGAAGCCTGCGTTAAAAAATATAATCCTTCTGGAAAACCAACTCTATCAAAAGCATCACAACAGGATTGTACAACTACTATGGCATTAGGATCAGCCATTCCAATATCTTCACTGGCAGATATGAGTAGTCTTCTAAAAATAAAATTAGGATCTTCACCAGCCTCCATCATATTCGCAAGCCAGAATAAAGTCGCATCTGGATCAGAGCCTCTTATGGACTTAATAAAGGCACTTATTACATCGTAATGATTTTGACCATTTTTATCATAAACAATATTTTTCTTTTGAATTGCATCCTCTGCTATTGAGAGATTAATGTTAATTTCTTTAGCATCATTTTCAGCGGTTGTTTCTATTGCCATCTCTAGCGCATTAATTAATGTTCTTGCATCTCCGCTAGAAAATTTAATTAAATGTCTTATAGCATCTTGAGTTAAATGAACCTTTTTTGAATCTTGTTTTTTAGAATAGTGAGCAATGACTTTTTTTATTATTTTCTGCAAATCATTTTCTGCTAAAGGAAGTAATATAAAAATACGAGACCTGCTTACAAGCGCTTTATTAACAGCAAAGAAAGGGTTTTCAGTTGTAGCACCAATAAAAGTTATAGTTCCATTTTCTATTGAAGGTAATAAAGCATCTTGCTGAACTGCTGTAAATCTATGAACCTCATCGATAAATAAAATTGTTTTTCTTTTTGAATTTATTAATCGATCTTTTGCATTAGCGATTTCATTTCTTAATTCTTTAACACTTGATAATACTGCATTTAACTTAATTAATTTTGAACGCGTATTAAGGGAAATAATTTCAATTAGAGTAGTTTTTCCAACACCAGGAGGGCCAGAAAAAATAAAATTACTAATCTTATCGTTTAATATTGCACTTCTCAAAAGCGAATTCTCATTCAGGATTGGTTGTTGACCAAAAAAATCTTCCAAATTCTTTGGTCTTAATTTATCTGCCAAAGGTGCATTATTTTCTTTTTGAGAATAATTAGTAAATAAATTTTCTGAATGCATATGAATAAAATCAAAAAATCATTACTTTCAATTCTATGTAATTACTGTAGGACTTTCCATTTGAGTAAGTTTTGAAATGTTTAATAAAGCATCTAAATTATTTATTAGAGGTTTCAAAGCGATCTGAGGATTTAACGAAAGATTCTGTTGAGGATCGAAAAATTTCTCAAAATAAAGTCTTAATGTTGCACCCTTAGTTCCAGTTCCAGAAAGGCGTACAATTACTCGAGAATTATCATCAAGTACTAATCTTAAACCTTGATTTTTACTTATGGAATTATCAACGGGATCTAAATATGAAAAGTTATCTGCAATTTTAACTAAATGGCCAGCAAAACTATTTCCTTTTAAATTTTCTAGCATAGAAGTTAGATTACCAAAGATTTGATTAGCAATATTTGAAGGAATTGCCTCATAATCATGTCTTGAATAATAATTCCTACCAAATTGTTTCCAATGATTCTGCATCAAATCACTTACCGAACATTTTTTCTCAGCTAAAACTTGTAACCAATACAAAACTGCCCATAGTCCATCTTTCTCTCTCACATGATTACTACCTGTTCCGAAACTTTCTTCTCCACATAAAGTAATTAAATTAGAATCTAAAAGATTTCCAAAAAACTTCCAACCAGTAGGTGTCTCGAAACAAGGTATATTTAATGCTCGAGCAACATTATCAACCGCTGAGCTGGTTGGCATGGATCGTGCCACACCTGAGATACCATCTTTATAACCAGGGACACATTTTGTATTAGCAGTCATAACTGCAAGGCTATCACTAGGATTTACAAAACATCCACTCCCTAAAATCATATTCCTATCTCCATCTCCATCGCATGCAGCACCAAAACTATAAGATTTTTTATTTAATAACAAATCAGCCAAGTGGGATGCATAAGTAAGATTAGGATCAGGATGTAAACCTCCAAAATCTTTTAATGGGTCACCATTCATGACACAATCATGAGCAAGACCCATTTTCTCAACAAAGATATTTTTTGCGTATGGGCCTGTAACCGCATTCATTGCATCAAAGATTAAAGAGAAGTCTTTTTTTAAAAAATCACTAATTTGATCAAAATCAAAAATTTTCTCCATCAAATTAGAATAATCTGTTAATCCATCAATAATTTCTAGGGTAGTTTCGTAGTAAGGATAAGTTCCATATTCACTAAAATCAGGTAATTGAATTTTACAAATTTTATAACTAGTTAGTAATTGTGAAGCCTTGAAAATCTTATTAGTAATTATCTCAGGAGCTGGTCCACCATTAGAGATATTCAATTTCACTCCAAAGTCGCCATCAATCCCACCAGGATTATGGCTTGCAGAAAGAATAATTCCACCAATAGCTTTTTCTTTTCTAATTAAATGTGATGTCGCAGGAGTAGATAATAAACCGTATTTTGGAACAATAACCTTTTGAACTTTATGAGCAATGCATATTTGGACAATTTTTTCTATTGCTTCAATATTGCCATATCTGCCATCACCACCAACTACTAATGTTGAACCTTTTAAATCATCTAAGGATTGTAAGATTGCCTCAATAAAAACTTCTAGATAATGTTCTTCCTGAAACTTTAAGGTACTTTTTCTTAATCCAGAGGTACCTGGTTTTTGATCTAGAAAGGGAGAATTGATATTAATTACACTAACTTGAGTCATATTTTTAAGGAACTTCCAAAAATCTAACTAAATTAATGAGGCATTTCGGAAGTTCTTAACATAGCGATAAACCATAATGAAGAAATTAATAATGCACTAAGAATTCCATAGTTAACACCAAATTTAGAAATTGTAATTGGAACTATTAGTGGAAACGTTAATGCTCCAAACAATGGAGTAAAAGCAACAATTTTTTTTAGCATTAATTTAATTTATTAAAACCATTCAGTCTCAGCATTATCTTTTTCATTAGTATCGTCAAGTGGTGTAGTTCTATCAAATTTCATTGATATACTTTTTTCTTGCTCACCAGATACATCAACAGCTTTAATATCATATTTTTGAGTCCCGTCTCTAAATGGAACTTGAATTCTAAAAGTACCATCTGCAGCAAGCGGTACATCTTCCCCACCTATTGTCAGTTTTGCAGAAGGCTCTGTAGCTCCATAAACAATTAATTCAGCATCAGCAACAAGCCAAAAAGATCTATTTTTAACAATTCCGCTTCCAGAATCATTTAAACCTGATGACCATTTACCAACACCTGAGTCTGTAAGATTATCATTGAGGTTTGTTGAATTTACGTTTTCCATAAACTCTTCAGAACCAACTTTTCTTCTGAGAGGAATATTAGTTGCTGCTTGGTATAACCTTTCATGCATACCATTTTGTTCTGATACAACAGGATTAGAAATATCTGGGATTGACTCAGAAGTGGAATCTAGATTAAAAGGTACAAATTTATCAAGAATTTGCTCAGAAGGATGAGACCCAGGAACATGGCTTATCGAAGAAAATGCCAATGACATCCAGTTAAAACCGTATTTGTAACCTAATTCAACTTTATAATCTCTATCTGCAAGTGGGATTGGCAAATACCACTCTGTACTGTAACTATCAACTGCTATCTCCCTGAGTGTTCCTTGATTCAAGTTGCTTCCTTCAGAACCAGATGCATCAAATAATCGTAAACATAATTTATTGGCTCCTAAAGATTGTGCTTTTTCTCTATCTGCATCAGAAATTTGCCAAAAAACATAAGCCCAATCTGGATCTCGCGGTAAGAAAACTACATTTGTTTTAACCTCTTCACTACTGTTGAAAGCATTAGACTCAGAAGTTTCTTCAGGTTTTGGCTCAGGAGATGTAGTAAATATTTTTTTTGTAGATTTTTCTTGATATTTAAGTATTAAATCAACTAAAACAGCTTTTGTTTTGCGACTGTAAAGAGGAACTGATAATTTACTTGCTTCTTGACGTAATTGTCTGAGGGTTAGTGAGAGTAATTGATCTTTATTCATGATCCCATCAGCCACTTTAAATTCTCCGTTTTTGTTTGGGATCAGTATGTTCTTTTTTTTTAGGAATTGTGTGTCTTTTTGGCCTGTCGTCAGGATCCTCTGACTACTAAAAAATTCTCAAAATTGATATTTCTCTTCAAAACAGTTGGTATCAATGAAATAAATTAATTTTCAGATCTTTTTGAAATGTAAATTAATTTTCTTTTTTTTTAAATTTTATTACCTAAATTTGTTAAAGACTCAACAAAAATATATTTTTTCTTCGGGATCAGTTAAATAAAAGAGAATTCAGCGTTGTTCCACTAGAAGTACTAAATCATCTATCTCTAATTCGTCAATACTTTTACCTATTTTTTTTGAAAAAGTACTTAATTTTTTCGAAGTGGATTCTAACTGCTCATAAAAAAGATCACTAAATTTTTTATCATCAAATTTTTTGGATTGGTTATCACACCATTCTCTCAGGGGATTTTTATTTTGATATTCCAAACTATTATCTAAATTGATAATTTTTAAAATCTGAAGGCAATGAGCGAGTATTCTTAAATGATGTTTCTGCATTATAGGTAGATCAAGATTATCAATTTCTTGAATAGTTTCTATGTTTAATGGATTAGACAAGGGATCAAGATGATTAGACATTAATTTTTAGTTTTAATAAAGGAAAAAAACTCAATATTGGGGGTATCTTTCGTTAAAGTATATAAAGCTAATTGTAATAAGTTATTTTTGATAACATGGTCAACGAAAATTTAGTGAAAGATGTAGTAAAAGAGCCTTACAAATATGGTTTCGTTACTGATATTGAAACTGAAAAAATAGAAAAGGGATTAAATGAAGATATCATAAAATTAATTTCACAGAAAAAAGAAGAGCCAAAATTTCTTCTTGATTTTAGATTAAAAGCCTTTAAAAAATGGCAAAAGATGAAAGAGCCTGATTGGGCAGCATTAGGATATAAAAAAATTGATTATCAAGATATTATTTATTACTCTGCTCCTAAGCAAAAAGAGAAAATTTCTAGCTTAGATGAAGTTGATCCCAAACTTCTTGAGACTTTTGACAAATTAGGAATACCCCTCACGGAGCAAAAAAAACTCACAAATGTAGCGGTAGATGCGGTCTTTGATAGTGTTTCTATTGCCACAACTTTTAGAGAAGAACTTGCTGAACATGGAGTTATATTTTGCTCAATTAGTGAAGCAGTAAAAAATCACGCGGATTTGATTGAAAAATATCTAGGTACAGTAGTTCCAGCTAGTGATAATTATTTTGCAGCACTAAATTCTGCAGTTTTTAGTGATGGTTCTTTTGTTTATATCCCAAAAGGTGTTACTTGCCCTATGGATCTATCTTCCTACTTCAGAATTAATAGTGGGGATTCAGGACAATTCGAAAGAACACTAATCATTGCTGAAGAATCAAGTTCTGTAAGTTATCTAGAAGGTTGTACAGCTCCAATGTTTGATACAAATACCCTACATGCAGCAGTTGTAGAGCTTATAGCATTAGACGACGCCTCAATAAAATATTCAACAGTGCAAAATTGGTATGCTGGTGATGAAGAAGGTATTGGCGGAATTTTTAATTTTGTCACCAAGAGAGGAAAATGTTTAGGTAAGAGAAGTAAAATTAGCTGGTCTCAAGTCGAGACAGGGTCTGCAATTACATGGAAATATCCTAGCTGTCTTCTTTTAGGGGAAGAATCTATAGGAGAATTTTATTCAGTGGCTCTCACCAATAATCTTCAGCAAGCAGATACCGGAACAAAAATGATCCATATTGGTGCTAAGACCAAATCAACTATTGTTAGCAAAGGTATTAGTGCAGGTAAATCAAAAAATAGCTACAGAGGTCTTGTCAAAATGGGAACAAAAGCCACAGGATCAAGAAATTACAGTCAATGTGATTCAATGTTAATAGGGGATCAAGCTTCTGCAAATACGTTCCCTTACATCAAATCTCAACAACCCAATTCTGAAATTGAGCATGAAGCAAGCACATGTAGAATCTCAGAAGACCAACTTTTTTATCTCCAAAGCAGAGGTATAGAATTTGAAGAGGCAGTATCTATGATGGTAAGCGGTTTTTGCAGAGATGTATTTAATCAATTACCTATGGAATTTGCTGCTGAAGCAGATAAGTTACTGGCACTTAAACTTGAGGGATCAGTAGGTTAATTAATCAATTTCTAAACTGATATGCAAAGTAAAATGAAAGAATCAGATCCAATTTTAGAAGTTGAAAATCTCTCTGCATCTACTGATAATCTTCCAATTTTAAAAGGGGTTTCACTTACTGTTTATCCCGGAGAAATCCATGCCATCATGGGAAGAAATGGATGTGGCAAAAGTACTCTTTCAAAAATCATTGCAGGACATCCCTCGTATAATATTACAAATGGCGACATAAAATTTTTAGGTGAAAACATCAACTCTCTTGAACCTGAACAGAGATCTCAATCAGGAATTTTTCTAGGCTTCCAATATCCAATTGAGATTCCAGGCGTAAGTAATCTTGAGTTTCTTAGAGTTTCAACTAATGCTAGAAGGAAATTCCTCAACAAAGAAGAATTGGATACTTTTGATTTTGAAGAATTAGTTAAAGAAAAGTTAGAAATTGTGAAAATGGATCACGCATTCCTATCAAGAAGTGTCAACCAAGGCTTTTCCGGAGGTGAAAAAAAAAGAAATGAGATTCTACAAATGGCTTTACTTGAGCCCAAGATAGCAATATTAGATGAGACCGATTCTGGTCTAGATATCGATGCTCTAAGAATAGTGGCATCAGGAATTAAAAAAATATCTAATGCACAGACTGGAATTATACTTATTACCCACTATCAAAGATTATTAGATGAAATTAAACCAAATTATGTCCATGTTATGTCAGACGGGCAAATCATAAAAACTGGTGAGAGTGATCTTGCTCTAGAGCTTGAGGAAAAAGGGTATGAATGGACTGATAACTTTATAAAAGAGACCTAAACAAATGGAAATTATTGAAAAAATAAAAACTAATAAATCGGATGATGACCTAACAGAGATACAAAAAATCTGTCTTCATAAATTACAATCAAGTCCTCTCCCTAATCCTAAAAGTGAACTATGGAGACTTTCAAATAAATCAAAATTGTCAACCTTTTTAGATTACTCAGTTAATAAAAAAGATTCAAAATTTGATATACCATATCCGAAAAATTCCCAAAGTACTATTAGATTAATAATTGGTGAGAATTTCCAAATTAATTTAATTGAGAAAGATTATTCAATACAGCAATTAAGTCAGGATGAATTACAAAAATATGTCAAGGAACAGATATCTTTTTTTAAGCCAAACGAAAATTGGAGTGACCTACTAAATCTGTCTTTGAGTTGTAAAAATAATATTTTGGGGTTAAAAATAAATGGATCAAAAATTCCTCCTATAGAAATTTTTAGTCACGCATCAAGTAATTCTTTAAACGCAAAAACCCTCGTAATATTTTTAGAAAAGAATTGTGAAATTGAATTATTACAAGTAAATCTTGGTAAAGAAAACTCTTCATTATCTCAATCAACTTTCTTTTGCTTGAAAGAAAATAGTTCCGTAAATCATGGTGTTGTTTCTTACGGTGAAAACAGATCTAATCTATTAAATTCTCTCAATGTAATTCAACAAAAAAATAGTGCATACAACCTAGGATCTTTACATTTCAAATTTAATTACGCGAGATTTGAAATTAGTATTAAACAATCTGCGGGAAACGCTAAAACAAATATCAAAGGTATGCAAATAACAAAAAAAGATGAGCAGATTTCAACCTATACAAAAATAGAATTTAATGGCCCAAATGGATTTCTAGATCAAATTAATAAATCACTTGCTGATGATAAATCACATGCAATATTTGAAGGTTCAATAATAGTTCCGAAAATTGCTCAGAGAACTGATGCTTCGCAATTAAGCAGAAATTTACTTTTATCAAATCTCGCACAAATAGATACCAAACCTCAATTAGAAATAATTGCTGATGATGTCAAATGCAAACATGGGGCTACAATTTCGCAACTAAATGAAGAAGAACTTTTTTATATGCGAACAAGAGGAATCACATTAACAGAAGCAAGTAAACTACAATTAAGTTCTTACTTTCAAGAAATAATTTCATTTATTCCCATTTCAAAAGATAAATGGGATTTGCTTGATAAACTTTTAAATGAGAATTAATGGAAACGATTCAAAATTTTCCTGAAATAACGAAGAAAGACTTTCCTCTTTTAAATAAGAACTTAAAAAGTAATGAGCAAATTATTTATTTAGATCATGCTGCAACCACACAAAAACCAATACAAGTCTTAAAAAAAATTGATGAATATTACAAAAACTTTAATGCCAATGTTCATAGAGGGGCACATCAATTAAGTGCTAAAGCAACAGAAGAATTTGAAAATGCACGATATTTAATTAGCCGATATATAAAAGCGAATTCAGCAAAAGAAATTATTTTCACAAGAAATGCTACTGAGGCAATCAATCTAGTAGCTAAATCATGGGGCGAATATTCATTAAAAGAAAACGATGAAATTCTCTTATCAATAATGGAGCATCATAGCAATATTGTTCCATGGCAAATGGTTGCAGCAAAAAATAAATGCAAATTAAAATTTATAGGTATAGATAAAGATGGAAAATTGGATATAGACGACTTTAAATCAAAACTAACATCTAGAACTAAACTTGTTAGCCTAGTTCATGTTAGTAATACTCTAGGTTGCTGTAATCCAATCAAAGAAATAACTAAATTAGCTAAACAAAAAGGTTCTTTAGTGTTAATAGATGCATGCCAAAGTTTGGCTCATCAAAAACTGGATGTGATTGACCTTAATATAGATTTTTTAGCTGGATCAGGACATAAATTATGCGGTCCTACAGGTATTGGTTTCCTCTGGTCAAGAAAAGAAATCCTAGAAAAAATTCCTCCTCTCTTTGGAGGTGGCGAAATGATTCAAGATGTTTTTGAAGAGACAAGTACTTGGGCAGAGCTACCACACAAATTTGAAGCTGGAACTCCAGCCATTGCAGAAGCAATAGGTCTTGCAGAAGCAATCAATTATATTAACAATATTGGATTGAATGAAATTCATGAATATGAAAAGACTATTACTAAATATTTATTTAAAAAATTAAATCAAACAGAAAATATTGAAATCATAGGCCCATCGCCGGAGATAGATCCAGACAGAGCCTCACTTGCCACCTTTTATATAAAAAATATACATTCAAATGATATAGCTGAAATTCTTGATTCAAAAGGAATTTGCATCAGAAGTGGCCACCATTGCTGTCAACCTCTTCACAGATATATTGGAATTAAATCAACAGTAAGAATCAGCATGAATTTCACAACCAATAAGGAAGAAATTGATATGTTTATAGAAAAATTAAAAGATACTATTGATTTTCTAAAAATCAATTCTTAAATATTCAAAGCATTTTTTAAAAATTCCTGAGATTTTTGCATTACTACTTCTTTATTTTCAATATTTCTAAAACCATGCCCTTCATTATCAAAAAAAATTACTTCTGAATATTTATTATTCTGAATCAAAATTTCTTGAATTTTTAAAGTTTGTTTATAAGAAATAACAGTATCTTTTTTTCCATGAAACAATAAGATAGGTTTTTTTATTTTATTAATATGATTTATCGGTGATCTCTTTATATAATCATTATGGTCTTTTGCATAATTTCCTACCAAAGAATTTAAATAATCTTTTTCAAACCTATGAGTATTGTAATGCATATCCTTCAAATCAATAACAGGATATTTACAAATTGCTGCTGTAAAAATAGAACCATATAATAAACAATTTAGGGCAGTTAACCCACCAGCACTATTACCAAAAATTACTACTTTTTCACTATCAACTTGATTTGATTTAATCAATTCAAGAGCTAGTGCTTTGCAATCATAAGAATCAACAATACCCCATTTATAATTCAACCTCTCCCTATATGCTTTGCCAAATCCTGATGATCCTCCATAATTGACTTCAGCAACAACAAATCCCTTCGAAGTCCAATATTGAACTTCAGAATTATATGATCCATCAAAACATGAAGTTGGTCCGCTATGTGCTCTAACAAGGAGGGGTGGCTTTCTAAAATTTTCAACAAGCGGTCTATAAAGAAAACAATGAGTTGATTTATCTTCAAAACCTTTAAACCAAAATGTTTCAGGTTTTGAACAATCTTTTATATGATCACAAAATATCTGCTCAGAAAAATTTGATAAAACTTTTTTTGCAAAATCAATTTCAAATACAATTCCCAAAAAATCAGATCCATAGCCCTTTAAAAGAACTTTTTTCCTAAAAACACTGAAATCACTAATTGAGGTAAAAGGAGTAGAAAATTCTTTAACAAATTCAAGCTCTTTATATTGTTCCACTATTAAACTATTTTCTTTTTTTGCTACACAAAATAAATTTTTTTTATTCCCTGAAAAAAATGTTATTCCAGTGACCCATTGTGGTGCTCCATATTCAATCAAATTTCTCTCTACTCTTTTCTTTATAAAAATATTCCCAATATCACTAACATCTAAAAACAATAAGTTCCACCATCCAGAACTATCTTCAGAACATACCAATTGTGTTTCACTTATCCAATAGGGTTGAAAAAAAGAAACGTTTTTTTTGGAATTTATCAGCTTATTTGAGAATTTTTTTATTTTTTGTATCTCACCATCTTCATCTATTTGAGCAAAAAACAGCTCATTTTTCTCCCAGGGCATATATGGAGAATCCCACTCTATCCAGGAAAGTAAGTTAGCAGATCTATTAGACGATAATTCTCCAGCAAAATTTTTAAATTTTTTTATTCGATGAATATCTTGTTTAGTTTTTTTTAAATTTAAAGAAAATAAATAATCTCTATTATTTATTTCGCAAATTCCATACAATAAATTTTTTTCAGAAATGACAAATGAAGAATCGAAATTTCCATCAATTGATTTAGATAGTTGATTAGGTTCTTGAACTGAAACGAGATATTTATTTTGGCTTCTATCAGTTGAATCTGCCTCTTTAAAAATTTGAAACCATACTGCCTTAGTAATCTGATCTATCCATATCAAATAAAAATTATTTTTAAAATTTATACATTTATAAGATTTACCACCATATCCATGAAAATTATTTTTAATTTTATATTTCTTACTTGTTAATTGCTGGGGAATAGCCTCTTTGACATTAAATGGTCTTGCAAAAATTGCATTTTCATTTTGACCTTCACCAACAACATCAATCCAAAAAATGGTATCCCTAATAATAGTTAATTCCTTGAAAGCATTTTTTTTAGATTCAGTTTGCCTAACTTTTAACTTATCATCATTACTCATTTAAAAAAATATAAAGAAAGTAAATTAAAGTGCTAATATTTTTATAGCTAAACTCTTATCTAAAAACTTTTTTAACGTGGCAAACCATTTTTCACAACTTGCAAAAAAGTCAAGAACAAATGGAAGCCAAGAAAAAATTGCAAAAGAACAAACAGGTAAGCCATCTCTAGATATTTATAAACTTGGTGATGATGTATTAAGACAAAATTCCAAAAGAATAACTAAGGTTGACGAATCGATTAGAAAACTTGCTAGAGAAATGCTTCAAAGCATGTACGCAGCTAAAGGGATCGGACTTGCAGCACCTCAAATTGGTATCAACAAAGAGCTTCTTGTCATAGATGTAAATTTTGAAGATTCAGCAGCAGAACCCCTAATATTAATCAATCCAGAAATTACAGACTTTGGAACAACCCTTAATTCATACGAAGAAGGCTGTTTAAGTATACCTGGCGTATATTTAAATGTAGTAAGACCATCAACTATAAAATTAAAATTTAGAGATGAAATGGGGAGACCACGTAAAATGAAAGCAGATGGACTTCTGGCGAGGTGTATTCAACACGAAATGGATCATTTAAACGGAATATTATTTGTTGATAGAGTTACATCAAAAGATGATTTGAACAAAGAACTTATAAAGGAAGGGTTCAACGAAAAAGACGTAATTTCTATTAATTAATCTAATGACTGAAACTACAATATTTCAAAAAATAATAAATGAAGAAATACCCTGCGATAAGCTTTATGAAGATGATTTATGTATTGCTTTTAATGATATCCAAGCGCAAGCACCAATTCATTTTTTAGTGATTCCAAAAAAGCCCATTATTAGTTTATTAGATTGTATTGAAGAAGATGCAAATTTATTAGGTCATTTACTTTTTGTTGGTAGCAAAATAGCTAAATCAAAAAATTTAAATAATTGGAGAACAGTAATTAATACTGGAGCAGAATCGGGACAAACAGTTTTTCATTTACATATTCATTTTTTATCTGGAAGAAAAATGAATTGGCCCCCAGGTTAAAACTCTCGAAAGAAATGTTTATGGGTTATAAATAAAGAAAAAACACAATGAATACTCCAGATTCCTTAAATACAGAATCCAAAAATTTATTCAATTTAATATCAAAAAATTGGGAAGAGCTAGACGATTCACTCAAAAATAAGTTAATAAAAATTTGGAGAGTTTTAACTTATAAATGGCAATTGCAAATTTTATTTAATCTACCTTTTCTTTTATGGTGGGTATTAGATAAATCTTTTCCAATAGTTCATAAATTTGATACAACAATCTTGAATTACTTAAATTTACCTGACTGGGCACTTTCATTTATTGGCTTTGGTCAATAGACTGCTAGAAGTTATAATTTTCCTTATAAAACTTGTCGTGTAATGAATAAAACAGTTAATAATAAAACCAAAATACTGTACCAATTACAAAAATTAAGGAAGCTATCTCAGCCATTTTTTCTTCCTATAGATCAATGTAATGGATTTCAATTCATATGGCTTTTGATTTCTCTTTTATTTTGTGTTGGTGGAGTAGTACTTGTTGGCCTTACAGGAATAATAAGTTTTTTTGAAAGCTTTCAACCAATTTTTCTTGAAAAGTATTTCGGAGGTGTAGTAAGTACTGTCAATTCAATTTGGGCTGGTAGTTGGGGATTGCTTTTCTCTGCCTTATTTCTAATTGGGTCAGGGAGCTTTTTTAGCTTAAGACGTCAACTAAAAAATCGTAGATGGTTACATTGGTTATTTCTTGCGATAATTGTATTAATGCTTTTAGCTGTAAACGGAATAAACGCAGGTATTGGATTTATTGCAAGAGATTTAACAAATGCTTTAGTAGAAAAACAAGAAGATGGATTTTATCGGATATTAGGGATTTACGCTTGTTGTTTCGCTGTGGCTCTACCAATACGAGTTTCCCAAATATTTTTTACATATAAGTTAGGAATAATTTGGAGAGAATGGCTTTCAAAAAGTTTGGTCAAAGATTATATGACTAATAAAGCTTATTACCAATTAAATCCCAATGATGAAGAACAAACCGATGTAGATAACCCTGATCAAAGAATCACAGACGACACAAGAGCTTTTACCGGGCAAAGTCTATCTTTCACATTAGGTATTTTTGATGCACTACTAACATTTTCACTAAATATTCTTATTTTATGGAGTATTAGTACAACACTTACTTTTTCTTTATTTGGATACGCTGCATTTGCAACTTCTATCCTTTTAATTGCTGGAAAAAATCTTGTAAAGATTGACTTTGATCAACTTAGATATGAAGCAGATTTTCGATATGGCTTAGTACATATTAGAGATAATGCCGAATCAATAGCCTTTTACTCTGGGGAAAATCCCGAGAGAAGTGAAACTGAAAGACGCTTAGGAGAAGTGGTAAGAAACTTTAATTTACTGATTATATGGAGAGTAATAATAGACGTCATGAGAAGATCCATTAATTATGCTGGAAATTTCTTCCCATATTTAATAATGGCAATCCCTTACTTTAAAGGTGATATTGATTATGGACGCTTTATTCAGGCAAGTTTTGCATTTGGAATGGTCGAAGGTTCGCTATTTTTTATTGTTAATCAAATCGAAGAACTTGCAAAATTTACTGCTGGTATTGGCAGATTAGAAGGATTCCAATCAAAAGTTGAATCTATTAGTCAAACCAAACCAACAAGCAATCAAAACGTCATATCAGATTACCCCTCAATTCTTATTAATAATGCTGACCTTTGCCCGCCAGGATCAAATAAAACAATAATTAAAAATTTAAATTTGAGCATCGACAATAATCAATCACTTTTGGTTGTAGGACCATCTGGGTGCGGAAAAACATCTTTACTAAGAATGATTAGTGGTTTATGGGAACCCGATCAAGGAGTAATTAAAAAACCAAAAATTGGAGAATTATTATTCATACCTCAAAAACCATATATGTTACTTGGTTCTTTAAGGGAACAATTATGTTATCCCACAGAAGTTAAGAAATTTAGTGATGAACATCTTACTTCTGTACTTCATGAAGTAAATTTAAAAACTTTAGTGGATCGCTATCCTAATCTTGATATCAAACAAGATTGGCCTCGAATTCTTTCCCTAGGCGAGCAACAAAGATTAGCTTTTGCAAGACTCTTACTAAATTCACCAAGATTTGCAGTACTTGATGAAGCAACAAGTGCCTTAGATATTAACACTGAAAAAAAACTATATAGCCTACTAAAGGAAAGGGAACTTTCTCTTATTAGTGTTGGACATAGACCTAGCTTAAAAGATTTTCACGAGAACATTTTAGAATTAAATGGGCAAGGAGACTGGAAATTATTGACTTCTGATAAGTATAATTTTAAGGATTAACAAAAAACATGAATTCTAAAGAAGAACAAACTAACTCAGAAGCTACAAATTTAGATAATGAGAGTTTTTTAGAAAAGCCGAAAGAAGCAAATGAAGTAAATGAACAAATTGGAGACAATAAATTAGATGAAAATTCTACAGAAATTAAAGATGCATATAAATTTGGATGGAGTAGTTATTCTGAAATAACGAATGGAAGATTTGCAATGATTGGCTTCCTTGCAATAATATTGGTTGAATTTTTTAGTAAACAATCGTTTTTAAAATGGGCAGGCATCTTATAATTAATCATCAAATCTAGAACTGTTATCTCTAGGTTTCTTCTTGTTTGTTCCAACGTTATATCTACTATTTTGATTTTTTGAACTTGATCTAGTTGAAGAACTTACTCTACGAGTCTCACGTAGATTTTTGGCTTGATTAGCGTCTTTAAATGAAGCATCCTCTACTTGAGCTGTTGAAGTTTGCTGCCTAATAGGGCTTCTAGAAGGTTTTTTTCTTAAGAGAGAAGTATCACCAGGAGCAGAGATGTTATCTTGTTTAGAAACTTTACGATTCATTCTGGGTCTTGACCCTGTTTTAACTTCATCTCTAGATAAATTCCTTCTCTCACCAAAGTTATTTGTTTCTGGTTGTTTTCTATTTCTATCTTCAGAAGTCTGTCTTCTCCTTCTTATAGGTTCTTCATTTTCAAACTGACTTATTTCCCTTGTGGATGGCCTACTTCTACTTGCTGCAGCAGAGGGTATAGCTCTCGAAACATTCCGCCTGCGAGATCTCCCCTCCATATAGTCTTCTTCAAATTCATCTTCTTGAGGTTTAAATCTTCTGGATGGTCTTTCAGATTCTTCGAACCTATCATAATCGTCATTAAATCGACCTCTAGAATTTCTAGGAACATCAGAAATAGGATCATCATCAAAATAAGATGACCTTCTAGCTTGATCAGTAGCAACTCCCCTCAATCGCACACTTTCATATGCAAAAAAGACTGTAGTTCCTGCTAATAAAAACTGACCAAACTGGAGGATAGGATCTAACCTCCAGCCTTGAAAAAATAATATTCCTCCGCACAAAAGTCCAATTGCTGCGAAGAAAACATCATAATCCCTTGCCAAGGCAGGCTTAAAAGACCTCAAAAAATAAAGGCCACCTCCACATACCGCGAGAACTATACCAACAATACTGGCCCAATTGAGACTAGCATTGACCACATTCTTTCTCCAAAAATTTATTTTTTTAAAGGGTTACTTATACCCCCTATATATAGTGTACTTAAAACTTCACTAAAAACTAGCGTCTTCCAGTAGAAGTACGATCCAGGGAATCTTTCTGACTGACAAAAATTAAAAATGCAGTGGCTGGAATAACGATAATTATTGCAGCAGCAATAAAACTACCTATCATTCCAACTGCAGAATTATTTGCTACTTCAGCAGAAAAATCTGCGGCTAGTAATAAATTTGAGATTTGAAACACTTTTAAATATTAAATTCTCAATTTATGATACGAATTAAATACGTTTCAATGGGTTATTTATTAAGATGAATTAAATAATTGTGATTTCCTTGCTTGTAAACTCTCTTCAAATTTTAGATATTAGTTTAGGAATTTCTCTTTCATATCTAACTATAGTTTTTTTAGTAAGATTAATTCTTACTTGGTATCCAAAAATTGATTTAAATCAAGGTTTATGGTTATTAATTTCAATACCATCAAGTTCAATTCTTAATTTAACAAGAAAACTAATTCCTCCTATTGGAGGCGTTGATGTTGGACCAGTTATTTGGATAGGAGTAATAAGCTTTTTAAGAGAAATTTTAGTCGGTCAACAAGGGCTTATAAAACTTGCATTGCATAGAAATATTTTATAGAAATTGTTTTAACTATTTCTCAGTAATTTGGCAATAGTTCTTCTTCTACATATTTAGTATGTATCTTACCCTGCTTAAATTTAGATTTATTCAGTAAAGTTAGATGAAAGTTAATTGTTGTAGGGATGCCAGTTACTGCACATTCATTTAAAGCCCTATTCATACGTTTAATTGCAGTATTACGATCTTTTCCCCAGACTATTAATTTACCAATTAAGGAGTCATAGAAAGGAGGTATTTCATAGCCTGTATAAACATGACTATCAACCCTTACACCAGGGCCACCAGGAGGAAGCCACCCAGTTATTTTTCCGGGTGATGGTCGAAAATTGTGGGAAGGATCTTCAGCATTGATTCTACATTCAATGGCATGACCGTTTAAATGAATATCATCCTGATTAAATTCTAAATTTGCTCCGCTTGCGATTTTAATTTGCTCAGCTATCAAATCAACTCCCGTAACCATTTCAGTAACAGGATGTTCAACTTGAATCCTTGTATTCATCTCCATAAAATAAAAATTATTATCATCATCAACTAAAAATTCAACTGTTCCCGCTCCTTCATAGCCGATACTTTTTGCAGCAGCAATAGCTGCGTTCCCCATTTTTTTTCTTAGCTCAGTGTCAATTGCAGGACTAGGAGACTCTTCTAGTAACTTCTGATGTCTTCTTTGAACCGAACAATCTCGCTCTCCTAAATGAACAACATTACCCGACCTGTCGGCCAAAATTTGAATTTCTACATGTCTTGGCTTCTTTATAAATTTCTCCATATATAAACCATCATTACCAAAAGCTGCTTCTGCTTCGCCTTGAGCTGCTTTAAACATTTTTTCAAGATTATCAGAGTTTTCAACCAACCTCATGCCTCTTCCACCTCCTCCAGCAGTCGCTTTAATAATCACCGGATAGCCAATATCATCTGCCAATTTATAAGCCTCATCAACATTTAATAACAACCCCTTACTACCAGGTACTGTTGGAACTCCAACAGCTTCCATAGTTTCTTTAGCTGTAGATTTATCTCCCATAGATCTAATAGCTTTAGGAGATGGACCAATAAATACTATGCCGTGATCGTTACACATCTCAGCAAATTTATCATTTTCCGCAAGAAATCCATAACCAGGATGAATAGCATCAACGCCTCTCGATGTAGCAGCAGCAAGTATATTTGGAATATTTAAATAACTCTTATTACTTAATGAATCTCCTACGCAAACCGCCTCATCAGCAAGCTGAACATGCAATGCTTTTTTATCTACAGTGCTAAAAACTGCAACGGTTGCAATACCAAGTTCTCTGCAACTTCTAACAATTCGTAAAGCTATTTCTCCACGATTAGCAATTAAAACTTTTTCAACCATTATGAAAACAAAATTGAAGAAATGAAATGACTTAAAATAAAAAATTATTTGCCAAAGTATTCAACAAAATTTTTTAGTGATCAGAGGACATTTTTTACAATACAGCCTAAAACGTTATATATGTATAAATATTTGTTTTATGCAATAGAAAAATTATTCATCATATTCAAAAAACTCTTTTCGAACTAAATGCTTATTTCAGCCAATAATGTATGATATTTTTAAGGTTTAAGTATCCCCCGGTTGCTGAAAACCCTTTGCGGACGTGGCGGAATTGGTAGACGCGCACGTCTAAGGAGCGTGTGGCTTCGGCCTTGCGAGTTCAAGTCTCGCCGTCCGCATTTAACGTATTTTAGTTTAACTGCAATGAAAAAAAAATCAGTTGCAGTAGTTATAATTTCCAATGGTCCTGGTGAATTAACTACATGGGTAAATCCTGTAGTGGATGAGCTTAACAAAATAAATAAATCACTATGTGATGACGATAAACACGATTTCACTCTTAGGTTAGTCCTTGTTCCTTGTCCAAATGCCACTGGTAAAGAATTTTTAGTTGCGAATTCATGGAATAAATTCGAATTAATTACAAAATCCAAAAGTTTTTGGAAATTATTAATAAAGCCACATTCTTTTGCTAACTGGCCCAAAAAAGGGGTAGTTATTTTCCTTGGTGGGGATCAATTTTGGAGCGTTTTATTAGCTAAAAGATTAGGTTATTTAAATATCACATATGCTGAATGGGTTTCGCGATGGCCTAAATGGACCAACAAAATTGCTGCTATGAATGTAAAAGTAAAAGAATTAATACCCGAAAGATATAAATATAAATGTAAAGTTATTGGCGATTTGATGGCAGATATCAAAATTAATAACGAAATATCAATAAAAAATAAAGAAAAACACTACATCGCATTGTTGCCTGGTTCTAAAAAAGCAAAGCTTTCTGTTGGAATTCCTTTCTTCTTAGAAGTTGCAGATCATATCGCTGAACAAAACCAAAATATAAATTTTATAATTCCCATTGCGCCAACTACTGATAAAAGTGAATATGTATTTTTTCAAAGCAACAAAAATCCAATTGCTAAATATTACTCATCAAAAATCAAAATAATTAAAAACTTGAAAGATTCTCGTTTTGATTATGTAATTGAAACATCAAAAAATACAAAGATTTATCTAATCAAGAAACATCCTTGCTATGAAATATTAAAAGAATGTGATCTTGCAATTACAACTGTAGGAGCAAATACTGCAGAATTAGCAGCAATTAGTCTTCCAATGTTAGTTGTTCTGCCAACTCAACATTTAAATATGATGAATGCATGGGATGGTATTTTTGGAGTAATTGGAAAAATTTCATTCATAAATAGATTACTAACTTTTATAATTAAAAATTATTATTTTAAAAAAAAGAAATTTTTTGCTTGGCCAAATATTAAAGCTAAAAGAATGATAGTTCCTGAAAGGATAGGGATTATTTCGCCAATAAAAATTGCAAGAGAAGTATTATTTCTAATTAAAAATAGAGATCAATTAAAAAGTATTAGAGATAATCTACATAAAGAAAGAGGCGATAAAGGTGCTGCAAAAAAACTTGCTTCTATAATTTTTAATTCAATAAAAAAACTCTAACAATTACCAGGGGTCATCAATTTCAAACTGTTCTGATTTTTTATTATCTTGAACTGATTTTTGTTCATCTAATGGTTCAATATCTAAAGTTTCAGTTGCTTTTTGAATTGGTCTTTTCGAAGCTAAATTAGTATTTGATTGTTTCTTTTGCTTAGTATCAATATTGTTTTTTTCATCTATTTCTTTAACACTATTTTGATTCTCGATCTGATCAGAATAATCATTATCCATGTATAGCTTTTTTTTGTTATTTATTTCCTCTACAGAACCCTTTATTTCAACATATTCAAGTTCATCTTCATAATCATCTTCATAATCATCTTCATAATCATCTTGTTCAACAACTTCTTCATATCCCTCGACCAAATTGTTTTGCTGTTCTGATTCAGAACCTGAAAGTAACTGATTCTCAACAGGTACAAGATTAGCTGAGTATCCATTTGCTTCCCTATCATCCCATGAAGAACCCCCGACTCCAAGTTTCTCAAGTAGTCCACTACTTAGTTGTTTCAACTTCTCTTCAGCACCTTCATAAACAATAATCCTATCGGTACCACTACTTACAATTTCCTCAACAGGTATTTCCCAAGTACTTAAAACTCCCTCACCTAAAAGCGGAACACCAACAGCACCCATAACAAGAGATATCAAATCCCCAGTCTCAATATCAAAAGAAAAACCAAGAACTCTTCCTAAAAGTTGTCCAGATTCTGTAATCACTTGACAATTAATTACCTTCCCATATCTTTCTGGAGAAAAACTCTCACTCAAAGAATCTAGGGAGTCAACTAATATGACATCTCCAACTTGCTTAATACTTTCTAAAGGCATCCATTTTGGCAAACCTGGTAGAAATCTTGTAAGTGGATTATCTCTTAGTCCCAAAGCGACCACCTCTCTTCTATCGATATCAACAACAACTTCGCCAACTACACCTAGACGCCTTCCAGTATCTGTAGTTATCACTTGTGTTCCCATTAATTCTGACCTTAACCATAAACGTTCGCTAGGAACCGAGTTAGGGAGATTCTTATTAGCAGATGTGTTAGACAAGCTCATAAATTTCTTTTTATCATTCTGACGTATAAATTTAAAAAAGTGTGTTTATGCAGCATTTGGTAACCCAAGAACTTGAGTATTAGCTCCTCTTGCTTGCGCAACCCCAATTGTTCTTTCAGACGCACTAATCATAGGCCTTCTATGACTTACGACTATAAATTGAGCATTTGATGACTGATTCGATATTAGTTTTGACAATCTTTCAACATTAATACCATCTAAAAAACTATCAACCTCATCTAATGCATAAAAAGGTGAAGGTTTGTACTTTTGCAAAGCAAATAAAAAACTTAAAGCAGTTAACGATTTTTCACCACCTGACATAGAGGCTAATCTTCTGACATTTTTCCCCTTAGGATGAGCCACTAAAGTTAATCCCCCTTCTAAAGGAGAATTAGGATTTTCAAGTTGAAGAAATCCATCTCCATCAGATAAATTTGCAAAAATTTCTCTAAAATGTTTATCAACTTCTTTAAATGCTTGCATAAAAGCCTCCTGACGCATCGTAGATACAGTTTCTATTCTCAACAATAATTCAGATCTTTCATTAGATAGAATTTCTAATTTTTCTCGCAAACCATTTAATCTCTTAATTAATTCTTCTAGTTCATCTAGAGCCAGCATATTAACAGGTTCTAAGCTTTGAAGTTTTGCATTTATGATCGAAATTTCTGATTGCAAAAATTCAAGACTCTTCCCTTCATATTCTCCAAACTCCGGGTAAGGATTAGGTAGATCTTTTTTATAATTTTCTAATTTTATTTTCTCACTCCTCATCTCTTCTTTAAGAGCATGCATATCCCTTTCAAGATATTCAAGCTTCATCAGATAGTTATTATATTCTTGCCTTTTATTGGAAATTGAAGAATTTAATTCATCTCTTTTCCTTCTCAATAAACCTAAATCCTTCTCTAGAGAATTTTTTTGATTATCGAGATCTAAAAGCTCTTTTTGAAATTCATTTCTTTTTTCTATCCATTCACTATGAGCATTTGCGAGTTTTTTAATAGATTCCTGCAAGTTTTTTTCTTGTAGTAAAGTAATTTTTAATGAATTATTGATACGCTCTTTATTTAAAGCAAATTGATTCTTTTCATCTAGTAATGTATCTCTCTCTTTAATAAGTAATTCAAGTTTTTTATCAAGATTATTAAAATCGTTATTAAAAGCTATTAATGATGATTTTTGATTTTTCTCATAATTTGCCTTTTGGATAGTTTGTAATTGATCAAATTTATGCTGATAAGGCTTCAATTCATTTTTTAAATGATCTAACTCGTTAACTAATAAATTATTAGCATTATCAAGTTTATTTAATCTCGATTTACAATCCTCAATTCTTTGCGAGACAGCCTTAAGAGATTCTTGATTTACTTCAATTTCTTTATTAAATGAGGCGCAATCCTCAATTATTTGACTACGATTAGAATTTAATTTACTAAGTCTATTATTTTTTATTATCAAATCATTATTTGACTCTTTTAAAGCTTCTTCGATAACTAATAATCTTTCTTTTATAGGACTGGAATCATCAATATCATTGTTAATTCCAAACCTATAAGCCAAATCTTTATTTAACTTACTGCCTCCTGTAATAGCACCACTCGCTTCTAACAATTCACCACTTAAGGTAACTAACCTATTTTTTTGTTTAGACAACCTAGCAGAGGATAAGTCTGAAAAAACCAAAGTATCTCCAAAAACATATCGAAAAACATCTGAATAAACTTCATCAAAAGTAATTAGATTAATAGCTTTATCAATAAATCCATTCTCTTTGTTATTTTCAAATCTTGAAATTGCATAATTCTTTTTTTGACTTTTAATTCTGTTTAAAGGTAAGAAAGTTAATCTTCCAGCTTTCTTTTTTTTAAGGATTTCAATTGCTTTAGCAGCAATATGATCATTATCAACAACAATTTGTCCTAATCTATTTCCAGCAGCAATTTCTAATGCATATCTATTTTTCTCACTAACCTCTCCAAGTTGAGCTACATAACCATGTATACCCTCTAACCCTGCCTCTAGGAGAATTCGAAGAGCATATGAACCTCTAGATTCGTTTAAAGCCTCCTTCCTACTTTCGAATCTAGATAAATCCTTTTCAAGCCTTAATTGCTCATTGTTTAGCCTTGATTTAGTTTTAATTAATAAATCAATTTCATTTTTTAAAGAATTAATTGCTGAGCTATTACTTGCCAAGTTTTTATTGTTTGTATCTGATGTCTCTTTTTTTCTTTGATTTCCCTCACTAATCTTCTGCTTTTCTGAGTCTAAGGAATCAATCTGAGACAATATCTCATCCTTTTGAATATTATTTTGAATAGTTTCTTCTTCAATTTTCCTTTTTTTTATTTCCAGAGGATTAATTTGATTTTTTATACTTTCAAGCTCAGCATTTAACTTGATACTTTGTTTTGAGAATTCTCCAGATTCTCCAGCCGCATCAGAAAGTTTTTTTCTGGATAATTTGTGTTTCAAAGTGAGATCATCAATTTGTAAGTTCAATTGATTTAAAAAATTATCATCGAAATTTTCTTGTCTCCTCTTTTCTGACTCGATATTCCTCTTAGAAATTGCAATTTCATCTCTCTGATTTTGTAATTTAATACCTTCTTCTTTATTCAAACTTGATATCCTATCAAGTTCTCTCAAGCTAGAATTAATACTTCCAATATCAGAATTCACTTTTATCAATTTATCCTCTCCTTTCTCCTTAAGCTCATCAATCAGTATTTTCAAAGCATCTTCTAAGACCAATATTTCTTTACTAATAGATTCTTTTTGTTTATTAAATAATATTTTATTTTTTTCAATTTCACTTTCTTTTTTTTCTATAGATTCAAGATGCTTAACTTGTTTATCAAAAATAAGAACTTTCTCTAATTCCATTATTTTTAGTAATTTTGCCTTTAACTCTTTATATCTCTTTGCTTTTTCACATTCTTTTTCAAGCCTATTCTTACTAGATTGCAATTCATTTTCTAAAATTTCACATCTTTCTTGTCTTTCGAAAACGTCATTTAATTTTGCATTAGTTTGTTCTATTCTTGTATCAAAAAGTGCGACTCCTGCTAATTCATCAATAAGATTTCTCCTCTCCTTATTATTCATTGATACTATTCTTGTTACATCACCCTGCATAACAACATTGCTGCCCTCAGGATCAACACTAATATCTCTTAATATTCTCTGTATTTGTTGCAAAGTACATTGTTTTCCATCAGAAGTATAAGTAGAAGCATAAGAACCTCCTGGCATAAGCCTTAATTTTCTAGAAACTACCCATTCTTTTTGACCTTTATTAAGGGCAATTTCTTCTTCTTCTAGTTCCAAAGGCGGAAGGTCTTCTCTAGGAGACCAATCTTGAATATTAAACTTTACCGATACAGATGTTTCTGATGACTTACCCTCTTTAACTTTGGAGTTATTTATTAGATCTGGTAATCTTTCAGCCCTCATCCCTCTACTATTTGCTAGACCTAAACAGAATAAAATTCCATCTAAAATATTACTTTTCCCTGAACCGTTAGGCCCCGTAACCACTGTGAAACCTTCTTCAAGAGGAATTTTTACATTTCCCCCAAAAGATTTAAAATTTTCAAACTCGACCTGATTGATATGTACCAATCTCAAGTCTCAATAGCTAAATAAGAATAACTAATTTGCAAAAATTCTCAATAGAAATATTACGTTTATTTATAAATGAATATTAATAATTTTTGCTCAATCTACAAGAATTACCCGAAATTTCAAACAAACCATAAAGAAGTTCACCATCTAAAATGAATCGATAGTATTCAGAGTCCAATTTATCAGAAACTCTTTTAAATATTCCATGATCAATTCTTTTTACAAATCCTCTATTATCAGAAAGTTCATGTTCTATCCTGGACAACCATACAAGTCTATGATTTGGCTGCTTAGTAATTTCTATAGAAGCTTGATTTAATAAAGGTAGTTTTAAAAATTTCCAAGTTAAACAATCTACGCCATTTTCAACAAGAAAATCATAATGAATATCAAAGGAGTTAGAAAAATAAATTTTATGTTCAAGCAAAACCCATTTATTCATTATCTGGATGATAAATAAATCGAATCTATTTTCAAAACAAAGTTGAGATAAAGATATATATATTCTTAAAGATGGTTCCTGTTATTTAATTACTTGCATCAGGAACAAATCTTAAAGCAATGAATAGCAAACTTCCAGCTCCAGCGATAGCTGCAGCTATTAATCCAAAATCTGTAGGGATTGTGCGAGATGCAAAAATTAATGATGCAAATGTAATATCCATGATGAAATTTAAACTCATTTAATAAATTCAGTAATAGCTTAACAAAACCTTCTTACAGAACTGAGTAGATAAATAAAATGTAAATAAACTTTTATATGTTTTTATTTTATATAAATCGCACAAATCTTTAGATAAGGGTTCCATATTAAGAAAATAGGGTCTAATCTTAAAATAAATAATATTAAATAATGGAGACTTACCATCCTCCCAAAGAAGTTGAAGAAAAAGAAGATAACTCTGAACTTCCTGAGAAAGAAGTTATCTCAGAAAAATGGTTACTTGAAAAAATTGATAGTTTAATACCTCTAATAAAAGAAAAATGGCCTAACATTGCACAACAAACCCTTGAAGCCACAAAAGGGAGTATTGATGATTTAGTTGAAGTAATAGCTAGCCATAGTGGAACCTCAGCAATTAGAATAAAACGCCAACTATTTGAAATTATTGATTCAATAAAAGAAAGCAATTGGGAAATATCAGAAAAAATTGAACCTATCGAAAATCAATTAGAAGAGTTATTAGAAGAACTGAACAATACTCTTAGACCAAAAATAGAAATTCCAATAAGAAAAAAACCACTATTATCCATCGCTATTGCAGCTGGTATTGGTTTATTAATAGGAACTCTCCTAAACAGTGGAAGAAAATAATATGGAAAAACCCAAAAATAAAAACTTTGCAAACACAGCTTCTAGAATTTCGGCTATCGCAAGTTCAGTGATGGATTTGCACGTCAGAATAGCTCTTCAAGAAGTAGATAGAGAAAAAAGAAGATTAATTAGTGGTGGAATATTTCTGGCAATCGGAAGCATATTACTATTATTAGTACTAATTTGCATCCATATTATTTTTTATCTTTTTCTAGAAAATTATAATAACTGGAATATTGAATATAATTTATTGCTAATAATATTTATCGATTTATTTCTTGCAGGCTTAAGTTTGAAGCTTGGAGGAAAATTAGCCAAAGGACCGTATCTCCCTCAAACATTAGAGGGTTTAGGTAAAACGACAAAAGCCGTTTTAGGCAAAAAATAAATTACCTTATTAAATACTTTATCCATCTGCAATCTATCCCCCCATTACTAACAGGAATTTTCAATGAAGATTTCATTTTCAAATATTTTGTTAGTTTAGGATTTCCGCTTAGTAGCCAAAATTCCCAACCTGAAAAATTATTTTTTAGAAAAATTCCCATTTGTTCATATAAGCAAATCAATTCATTTTCATCGCCCAATTTTTTGCCGTATGGAGGATTACATATAATGATCCCCGGTTTACAACTTAATTGCAGTGCTAAAAAATCATTATTTATAATTTCAATATAATTTTTGAGTCCAGCCAATGATATGTTTACATTCGCCTGTTCAAAAACCTTTTTATTGATTTCGCAGCCTATTATTGTTGGTAATTTTTCATAATTTATAATTTTATTTTTTGCCTTATTTTTTTCATTAAGATAAATATCTTTCCTAAAGTCCAACCAATTCTCAAAAAGATATACTTGATCAATATTTATGGGAACTCCAAGGAATTGGTTTACTGCCTCAATTAAAAAAGTTCCTGAACCACACATAAAATCAATTAATGGGACTTTACCATTCCACTGAGTCATATTTATCAATCCAGAAGCTAAATTTTCTTTTAATGGAGCATTTCCAATTGCGGGTCTGTAGCCCCTTTTGTGTAAGCTATCTATGCTGCTTTGAAGACTAAGAATTGCTTTATTGTTATTTAAATGCAGATGAATTATAAAATCAGGATTATCTAGGGAAATATTTGATCTTTTATTCCAAACTGCCTTTTGCAAATCAGTTATAGAATTTTTTACTTCAAGAGCAGTGAAATGTGTATGACTTAAAGAAGATGTTCTCCCAGTTACTTGAACATTAAACGTTTTATCAAAGTGCAACCAATTTAACCAATCAAATGAATCTCTAACCCCCTCATATAAAGAGAGCTTGTCATAGCAATTAAAAGTTGCAATTTCTCTATAAAAACGAAAAGCTAATCTGGAATAAAAATGAACTCTATAAAAAGTATCAACATCACATTCAAAATTAATAAATCTTTTATGAGTATTAATATCGAAGCCACCTAAATTTGAAATTTCTTCAGCTAAAGATTTCTCTAGGCCCTCTGGAGCTGATGCCACTACATTCATATACAATAAAAAACTTAATAAAAAAACTATTCAATAACCATTTTGCCTGTCAGAATATAAATGTCCAATTGGACTAGGTGATCTCAACCGATGTTTCGGACAGCGGTTCGATTCCGCTCAACTCCACTATTTGGGGTTGTAATGGTTTCGACGGGGCATAAGGAAGGTGACTGAAGCCGGCTCGGTTAGAGCAAAAACACAAACGCTAACAAAATCGTTAGTTTCTCCCGTCAAACAGCACCAGTTGCTGCTTGATCCTAAAGGAGATGGGGTTATATCAGCCTTATCAACCAAATGATACGAGGAGTCTGGAAGGACTCCATTTTTTAAATAACTAAGTAGTTGTAGTGGATAATTGATTAGTGTGTAAATATTGCTGCTATTGCTTGTATTAAAAAGAATTTTTTTAATTTTATAAGTATAAATACCGAGAAGATAAGTTTTAAATTAATTTATCTTATTAAAAAATCCAATCTTGCAAAATGGAATCTAATAAAAAACTAAATGACTTGATAATAAATCTTAAACCAAAAGTTATTAGATTCACTGGTGAAAAATTTCCCAATGAACTATGGAATAGTGGTTATCAAATAAAAAAAAATAAGAAAATATCTAGCAAAAAATTTATTTAATTACTCGAAAAAGGATTTTTCGGCATTTTTTTTAAACATTTTTTTGAAGCTTCCTGAAGTTCTTTAAATTCATTTTTATTTAAATTCCAATTAAATACATTCGATACATCTATAACTTGAGATTTTTTTCGCATTCCAACGAGTGGAATAGTTCCCTGATAACAACACCAATTAATTGCTACTTGAGCTTGGGAAACTGATCTTTTATGCGCAATTCTTTTTAGACACCGCCGCAATTCATATGTTGGTTTTTTATAGTTTTCAAATAAAGCATTACGAATAAAACTTTTTTCTTTATTTTCTTCTTTATCTGGATCAATACAAAGTATTCCAAAAGACAAAGGACTATAAGCTAAGAAATCAATATTATTTTCTTCGCAAATTTTTTTTACCTGATATTGTTTTTTTAAATCGGGAGCAAGCAAAGAAAACTGTATCTGAACACTTTTTATACTCTGATCTCTTTTTGCCAAGAAATTAATTAATTTTGTCAATCTTTTTGGGCCTATATTTGATAAGCCGATTTGAAAATCAAAGCCTTGATCTTTTAAATCGCAAAGATTATTCAAAAGCCCTAATTCCTGCCAAGGATTGTATTTTGCAGTTGTCCAATGTAATTGCACTATATCTAATTTGTTATTAAGTCTTTCTAAACTTTTCAAAAAAGGTTTATTAAAACCTCTGTCACCGATTCTCCAGGGATAAGGTGCAAGTTTAGTTGCTACTTGAATTCTTTTTTTCTTTGCTGAAGGAGTATTTAGTAAAAATTTTCCTATCAACAATTCACTTCTGCCCTGAAGATTCCCAGTACCGTAAGAATCTGCAGTATCAATTAGATCGAAACCTCTTCGTAACGCTTCATCATATGTCTCACGTAAATCATCGTCATTTGTAGATTGGTAATTCCAGAAAAGCTTATTCCCCCAAGACCATGTACCTAATCCAATTCTTTTCTTCACTAGCCAATCTAAATAAGGAACTTTATAAGGTTATCTAACAATATTAACTTCTTTAAAATATTTCAAAAAATAAGTTTTAAAGCGTTAAAAATCAATTGCTCTTGACATTAAGAAATTATTCTCCAAAGTAAGAGAAATAAAAATAAAAAATTGTTCATTACCGTTTGCGGACAAAAAGGGGGAGTAGCCAAAACCTGTACAAGTATTCACCTTGCAAGTGTTTGGCATTCTGAAGGTAAAAAAGTTTGCATAGTCGATGCCGACAAGAATAGATCTGCTTTAGCATACGCATCAAGAGGCAATCTTCCATTTCCAGTTTTCCCCGTTAGTTCAGCTGCTAAAGCATCAAGATCATCAGAAATTGTAATAACTGATGGCCAAGCTAGCAGTGATCAAGAAGAACTTAAACACTTAGCGTATGGTTCAGATTTAGTTATCTTACCTACAACGGCAAAAGCAAGATCAGTGGAATTAACCGTTGAACTGGCAAATTTATTAAGCAACTTAAAAGTTAACCATGCAGTAGCAATAGTAAAAGTTGATTTTAGACAGCAAAAAGCAGCGCAACAAGCCAAAGCAGCTCTAGAAAATTTTGGTTTGTATGTTTTTGATACATTTATACCCTTACTTTCAGCATTTGATAAAGCAGAAGCCTCGGGAAATGCTGTATTTGAAGCTGTAGATGATTTAGGCAGATCAGATCCTCGTCGAATGACGGGCTGGTCTGCTTATTGTTCAATTGCCTCACAAATTCCATGCCTGATTTCGAAGCCCTCATTAGACACCAGCAACTCAAGCAACCAACAACCAATCAGCGCTTAAAAGTAGTTGATTCTCCAAATTTTGAAGAAGAAAAAAACGAAGAAACAATAGTTAGACAATCTGGATTTTTAGTTAATTTTTTTGGAGGTTTTATAGGCTCTGTAATTGGAACTTTAACAATACTATTTCTTCATATGAATGAATATCTACCATTAGATTTACTAAAACTTAAGTAGTATATTCGCTATTAATTTCAATATACTTTTTAGACAGATCGCACCCCCAAGCTGTGCCTTTCGATTCGCCAGAATTTAGATTAATCATAATTTGTACAATATCATGTACTAAATATCTACCTTTCATTCTGGACTTAATATAGTCTGTGACTTTTTGTTGATCAAATTTATTTAACTTACCTTTTTCCAAAATCTGAGCGTTTCCTATATACAAGTCAACGTCATTTAAATTAAATTTAACTCCAGAATTGCCTGCGGCAGAAATGATTCGTCCCCAATTAGGATCACAACCATGTATCGCAGTTTTTACCAAGGCAGAATTACAAATAGATTTCGCAAGCATAATTGCATCATCTGTATTTTTTGCTCCTTGAACCAAAACTTCTAATAAACAATTTGCTCCCTCTCCGTCCCTTGCAATACTTCTTGCCAAGTTCTGACATACAATATCAACCCCTTGTTGGATAATTGGAAAAAACCTTTTTTCAATTTTCTCTCCTGCATTTATTCCAACAAAAGAATCATTTGTGCTTGTCTCTCCATCAACTGATATTGCATTAAAAGATTTTTTAACCGCAATAGCAATCATTTTGTCCCATTCTTCTTTTTGAATACCCACATCACAGGTTAGAAAAGCAAGCATTGTAGCCATGTTGGGGTAAATCATTCCTGAACCTTTTGCAAATCCTGCTATTTTTATTTTTCTACCTTGAATAATCGTCTCTATTGACACTTTTTTCAAAGTCAAATCAGTAGTTAAAATTGCTTCTGCTGCATTTTCAAAATTATTATCCTTTAAATCACTAACTAAATTCGGTAGATTTTTTACTAAATCATTTATTTGTATTGGAACACCAATTACACCAGTTGAGCACATTAAAACTTCTTCTTCTTTTATTCCTAAAAGTTCCGCAATCTTTCCTGTAGCAATTTGAAAATGTTGAATACCAAGATTTCCTGTACAGGCATTTGCTTGACCAGAATTAATTAGTATTGCTCTTACAAAACCTGAAGTTGTTTTAATCCTTTCCTCACAAATATCCACACAAGAAGCGCGAACTATTGATTGAGTAAACATCCCACTAAAAATACTTCCTTCTGGAGCGAGTATTAGTGCTAAATCTTTTTTATTAGAAGCTTTTAAACCAGCAGATATCCCAGCAAAAAGAAACCCCTTAGGTGTCACCTTACTGTCATCAACAAACGACCAATTGGAATCTAACTGGCTCAAACTTTTTGGTATTTTAATTTATACTAACTACTCTTTAATACTAAAGAAACTAAGTAATTAGATTATTATTAATTATATGGATATTCTTCAAAAATTAAAAAACAACCAAAGAAGAATTGGTTTAACAGGAGGTATTGCAAGTGGGAAGACAACCATAACTAATTACATTAAAAAACATAAAAACATTCCAATATTAGATGCAGATCATTTTTCAAGAGAATTAATAAAACCAAATACATATGGATATAAGAAAATTTTAGATTATTTTGGAAATAAAATTATTGATAATAAAAACAATTCAGATAGGGAAATAAACAGAAAACTTTTAAGGAACATTATTTTTAAACATTCAGCAAGCAAGGAATGGATTGAAAAACTGCTTCACCCATTGATTAAAGAAAAAATGATAGAAGAATGCAGTCAATACAAAAATAATCAAACTATAGTATTGGTTATTCCTTTATTATTTGAAGCAAAATTTGAAGATATTTGCACTGAAATATGGTTAGTGAAATGTCCTAAAGAACTACAAAAAAAAAGACTTGTCAAAAGAGATAAAATTAGCGAAAAAGAAGCATATAACTCTATTAATCTTCAATTAAGTTTTGAAGAAAAAAGAAAATTTTCAGACGTTATTTTAGATAATTCAGATGATCAAGATAAATGGATAAATACAATAAGAGAGCTTCTTTGAAACTTTAGCTGTTCAATTTTCCTGCAAGAAGTTTATTCGCAAGTTTAGGATCAGCTTTACCTTTTGTTCTTTTCATTAGTTGACCAACAAAAAAACCAAGTAATTTGGTTTTACCATTTCTAAATGCTTGAACCTCATTTGGATGTTCAGTTATAAGTTCATCAATTATTGGTAAAATACTTGAAGAATCAGATATCATAGCTAACCCCTTTTCCTCAACTAATTTTTTCGGAGAAATATTTTTTTGAATTAGTTCAGGTAAAATTTCTTTTGCAATTTTTCCACTGATAGTTTTATTTGAAATCATGCTAATCATTTCAGCAAGATTTTCAGGACTAAGTTTTAAGTCACTGAAACTAAGTTTATTTGCTTTTAAATAACCCACAATATCACTTGTTACCCAATTTGAAGCTAGTTTGGCCTCAACACCATTAGCTACTGTTTCTTCAAAAAAGTTTGCCATGTTAATTTCATCAGAAATTACCCTTGCATCATATGAAGATAACCCAAATTCACTGACATATTTATTTCTTTTCTTTGAAGGTAATTCTGGAAGTTCATTTAACCATATTTCTTTTTGGGCTTTTGTTATTTCAATTGGTCCTAAGTCAGGATCAGGAAAATATCTATAGTCACTGCTGCCTTCTTTCATTCTCATACTTTTTGTTAATTGCTTAGCTTCATCCCATAACCTTGTTTCTTGGAAAATTTTTCCTCCATTTTCATAAACTTCTATTTGTCTAGCTATTTCATAATCACAAGCCTTTTGAATTGCAGAAAATGAATTCATATTTTTTATTTCCACTTTGGTACCAAAAGGAGCATTAGGTCCTTTTCTCACTGAAATATTGACATCGCATCGCAAGGAACCCTCTTGCATATTTCCATCTGATACTCCTAAATATCTAACTGTTCTTCTAATCTCTGAAGCATATTCAGATGCCTCTTTACCTGATCTAATATCTGGTTTACTTACAATCTCGCAAAGTGCAATGCCTGCACGATTGTAGTCAACTAAGGAATACTTAGAACCAGCTAATCTGTCACTACCTGAATGGACTAGTTTGCCAGCATCTTCTTCCATATGAAGCCTTTCTATACCAATTTTTTTGAAGTAGGGTTCTTTGTCCTTTTCAATTATTTCAACCTCTAACCAGCCATTTTCAGCTAATGGCTCATCAAATTGTGAAATTTGATAATTTTTAGGCAGATCAGGATAAAAATATTGTTTTCTATCAAATTTACAATGTTCTGCAACATTTAAATTTAATGCTAAAGAAGTTTTTACAGCATACTCAAGAACAGCCTCATTCAAAACTGGAAGAGTTCCTGGTAACCCACAAACTACAGGATCTATATGGGTATTAGGTGCATCACCAAAAGCTGTTGACGCAGATGTAAATATCTTACTTTTCGTATTAAGCTGTACATGAGTTTCTAAACCAATCACAGCTTCCCAAGATTCCAAATTGTTCATTTTCAAAAGTCTCTTTATTAATATTATTGGATATAAAGGAAAAGAGGACCAAATCACAAATAAAAATATTAATTTTTAAATGACACAAGAAACCAAAAATTCAATATTAATTATTGGCGGAGGACTTCTAGGTTTGTCTATTGCTTATGAATTTTCTAGAAATAACTTCAAAGTTTTAGTTTTAAGCAAAAACAGAAATGAATCAGCTGGATTTGTTGCTGCAGGAATGCTAGCTACTCATGCCGAAGGGCTTGAAGATGAATTACTAAAATTTGGCCAAGAAAGTCAAAGTCTAATTCCAAGATGGATAAAAAGTATTGAACAAGATAGTAATATTAAATGCGGTCTAAAAAAATGTGGCATAGTAGTTCCTTTTAAAAACAAAGAAGATCTTGAAGAGTTTCCCACTTATGCATATGGAAAATATTTAAATCACAAAGATCTTCAAACAGAAATTAATGGAATGAATTCTATTTGGAAACATGGTTTACTTTTTGAACAAGATGGTCAAATAGATAACCGAAGAAGACTGATGCGTGCTCTTGAGAGAGCATGCTCCTTACATGGAGTCGAATTTCAAGAAGGATCAGAAGTAGAGGATTTGACATTAGAAAAAAACAAAATTACAGGAGCAACAGTTTTATGTGCAACTGGGGAACTAAAAAAAATTAACTGCGAAAAAGCAATTATATGCAGCGGTGCTTGGAGTAAAAAAATTTTTAATAAGATTCCAGTCTTTCCTGTAAAGGGACAAATGCTATCAATACAAGGTCCAACAAATTTTTTGAAAAGAGTTATTTTTGGTCCAAAAACTTATTTAGTTCCCCGTGATGATGGACTCATTATCGTTGGAGCGACAGTTGAAAAAGATTCAAAATTCAATCAAGGTAATACTCCTAATGGAATAAAACAACTGCAAGAAGGCATTCGCTCTTTATTACCAGAAGCTATTAATTGGCCACAAATGGAACATTGGTGGGGATTCAGACCTTGCACACCAGATCTAAAACCAATAATTGGAAAATCAAAAATTGAAAACCTTTTTATAGCTACAGGACATTACAGAAATGGAGTTTTATTTTCTGCAATAACAAGTGATCTTCTTTTGAAAATAGTTCAAAATAAAAGTCTCAAAGAAATAGAAAAAAGCTTTTTAGAAAAATTTAGTTTAAATAGATTTGAGATTTAAATTTTAATTTTCAGATCGCCATTTCGCATCAGAAGTTTCCCACTCACATAATTCCTCTTCATTAAACCACAGATCAATTTCAAATTTTGCAGTATCTTCTCCATCAGAACCATGAATAATATTCCTCCCAATATCAATAGCTAGATCACCTCTAATTGTTCCAGGCTCTGCTTCAAGAGGTTTTGTTGCACCTATTAGCTTTCTAGCACTCAAAATAACTCCTTCGCCTTCCCACACCATCGCTATAACAGGGCCGCTTGAGATAAAGTCTACTAAATCACCAAAAAAAGGTCTTTCTCTATGTACGCCATAATGATTTTGAGCAAGATCTTTTGAGGGGATTAATTGCTTTAATCCAACCAATTTAAATCCTTTTTTTTCAAATCTGCCAATAATCTCAGCAACATATCCTCTTTGAACTCCATCTGGTTTAATTGCAATAAAGGTTCTCTCTTTGGTCATTTAGTTAATAATCACTCTATGTATATTCAACTTTTGGGTGGTAACTTGGCAAGTAATCATTAAAATAAAAGATATTGTTTTGAGTAATTTTCAAAAACATTTTTTAATCACTAAGACATAAATTGACCAATTTTGAGCCGAAAAAATTAAAGAATATTTGGACTATTGAAGATAGTATTTCAACTTACAACATAGACAAATGGGGAGATAAATATTTTTCTATAAATTCCAAAGGAAATATATCAGTAACTAAAGATATAAAATCTAAAAATAAGATTGATCTTTATAAGCTTGTCAAAGAACTTAAAAGTAGAGAAATAAATCCTCCATTAATTATAAGATTTAATGATATCTTGAAAGATCGAATAAATGCATTACATGACTCTTTTTTAAATGCAATAAAAACCTATAAATATAAGAATATTTATCAAGGCGTTTTTCCTGTCAAATGTAATCAACAAAAAAATGTCCTAGAAAAGATAATAGAGTTTGGTAGCCAATGGAATTTTGGTTTAGAAGTAGGGAGTAAATCAGAACTATTAATTGGCCTTGCACTTCTTGAAAACCAAAATTCACTATTGATATGCAATGGATACAAAGATAAAAAATATATAGAGATTGCTACCCTAGCAAGAAAACTCGGCAAAAATCCAATAATAGTTATTGAACAACGAGATGAAGTAAAAAGAATTATTCAAGCAGTTCAAGAACTTAACACGACTCCATTGATAGGAATTAGAGCAAAGTTATCAAGTAAAAGTAGTGGTAGGTGGGGCAAATCAATTGGAGATAATTCCAAATTTGGATTATCAATCCCAGAAATTATGTCGACAATAAAAGAACTTAAAGAAGTAAATCTTATAAACGAAATGAAATTGCTCCATTTTCATATAGGAAGTCAAATAAGTGATATTGCTGTGATCAAAGACGCACTACAAGAAGCGAGTCAAATATATGTTGAACTATGCAAACTAGGAGCCCCAATGCAATATATCGACGTTGGAGGAGGATTAGGGATAGATTTTGATGGAACTAAAACCTCTTCTAACACCTCTACTAATTATTCTCTTCAAAATTATGCTAACGATGTAATTGCAACCATTAAAGATTCGTGTGAATTAAATAATATCAAGCATCCAATCATAATCTCAGAAAGTGGAAGAGCAATAATTAGTCATTGTTCAGTTTTAATTTTTAATGTATTAGGAACAAGCCATGTCAGTTCCAAATTACAAATTTTTGATAAAAAAAATAATAAATTAATCATTTCAAATTTACTTGAAACTTTCTATGAATTAAAAAAACTTAAAAATAAAAAAATAAATTTATCTCAAATAATTGAACTATGGAATGATGCAAAAAAGTTTAAAGAAGATTGCTTAGTTGCCTTTAGATTAGGATTTCTGAGTTTAGCAGAACGAGCTTTTGCCGAAGAGCTGACCTGGGCTTGCGCAAAAGAAATTTCTAATAACCTGAATAATGATGAAATCAATCACCCTGATTTATCTGAAATTACAGAAACTCTTGCATCAACTTATTATGCAAATTTATCCATCTTTAAATCTATTCCCGATAGCTGGGCAATAAATCAGATTTTTCCAATAGTACCAATACATAGGCACTTAGAGGAGCCGTTCTGCAAAGGCAACTTTGCAGATTTAACTTGTGATTCAGATGGAAAACTAAATAATTTTATTGATGATGGAAAAATTAAATCATTACTAAATTTACATAAGCCAGAGCAAGATAAAGATTATCTAATTGGAATTTTTATGACTGGAGCCTATCAAGAAGCATTAGGAAACATGCACAATTTATTTGGCAATACAAACATTGTTCATATAGATATAAATCAAGATAATGCATATAAGGTCAAAAATATTATTAAAGAGGACAGTAAATCTGAAATTTTACAATTATTAGATTACAGTTCAGCTTCTTTGGTTGAATCTATAAGAATTAACACTGAATCAGCAATTGATCAAAAAAAATTAACTATTGAAGAAGCAAGGAAATTAATGGATCAAATCGAAATTAGTCTAAGAAAAAGCAGTTATTTATCAGAATGACTGTCTAATGTTTTTTGCAAATGATTTTTGGCATAATCTAAAGCATCACTTAACTTATCAATATCTTTAGCACCTGCTTGAGCGAAGTTAGGCTTTCCTCCTCCACCTCCAGAACAAATTCTTGCAATCTCATTAATCAATTTACCTGCATGCAATCCTATTTTTACTGCATCATCACCTAAAGAAACTACAAATAACAACTTTCTATTTTCTGGATTTGGTATTCCCGCAAGAATCACTATTGCTTTGTTTCCCAAATGAGAAGTTAAATTAAGTGCTGCAGATTGCAAAGAATTCCCATCTAAGCCATCAATCTGATTAACTAAAATTGAAAAAGAATTTACTATTTCTGCGGATGATTTTATAGAAGAGTATTTAAAATATGCAATTTCATCTTTCATTTTTTGTATCTCTTTATTCTTATTGATAAGCTCTGCTTGCAAATTATTAACCCTTTCAAAAAGTTGATTAGGATTTGCTTTTAGCAAATCACTTAGTTGATTTACTAAAGCATTTCTATCACTGAAATAGTCTAATGCTGATTGACCTGATAATGCTTCGATTCTTCTTACTCCCGCTGAGATTCCTTCTTCACTAATTATTTTGAAAGAACCTAACTCGGATAAAGTTTTAACATGTGTGCCGCCACAAAGTTCCATTGAAACTCCTGGAACATTAACAACACGCACTTGATCATCATATTTTTCACCAAACATGGCCACTGCCCCCTTTCCAAGAGCCTCACTCTTAGACATATTTTTTATTTCTAGGATATGATTTTCCATAATCCAAGAGTTAACTAGAGTCTCAATCTTAGAAATTTGTTCTTTAGAAATAGGATTTGAAGAATTAAAGTCAAATCTTAATTTATTAAAAGCTACCAATGAACCTTTTTGTCCAACACTTTCACTAACGATTGATTTGAGAGCAGATTGCAATAAATGGGTAGCTGTATGATTTGCAGCAGCCTTTGCTCTATTAGAGGATTTAACATTAGTCGTCACTTTTTGTCCAATAGTTAATATTCCTTTTTTGATCGTTCCATAATGTAAAAAAACATTTTTCTTTCGAATAACATTATCAACCAAGACCTCTACATCTTTTGAAAATATCGTTCCAATATCACCAACTTGACCACCAGATTCTCCGTAAAAAGTTGTCTGATCAAGAACAATTAAAACCTTCTGACCTTCACTTGCTTGCTTAACTAATGTTGAATCCAAGAAAATACCCTTTATTTCAGCTGCCGAAAGAAGTGAATCATAACCATTAAAAACAGTTTTATTAAACAGATCTATTTCTCGCTCTAATGATCCCTCTAATGTCAAATCAATATTACTTGAAGCAGCTTTAGCTCTCTCTTTTTGTGCATTCATTTCTTCTTCAAAACCCTTCACATCTACACTGATACTATTTTCTTCAGCAATTTCCATAGTAAGTTCTAGAGGAAATCCATAAGTATCATAAAGTTCAAAAGCTTTAAAACCAGAAATTAATTTCTGCCCTGAAGAAATTAACTCATCTAGCAATTTCTCTCCTCTTTCAAGAGTTTCCCTAAACCTTACTTCTTCAATTTTTATCTCATTCAAAATTAAATCATTATTATTTTTTAAATCAGGATAATTATTTTGCATTAAATTGATCCCGACAGCAGCAATATGAGGTAAAAATTCATTTGTTATGCCTAATAATCTCCCATGTCTGACCATCCTTCTAATAAGCCTTCTTAATATATATCCCCTGCCGAGATTACTTGCTGCTACTCCATCAGAAATTAAATGAATTACCGCTCGTGTATGATCTCCAATGATTTTTAAAGAAATTTTGTTTTTATAATCTGAAGAAAAATAATCAATATTTGCAATCTCACAAATTTTTTGAATGATAGGAAAAATTAAATCTGTCTCATAATTATTTTGCTTTTTTTGCAATATTTGAGCCATCCTTTCAAGACCCATTCCTGTATCAATATTTTTAAATTTTAAATCTGTCAATTTTCCATTAGAGTCACGATTATATTGCATAAAAACAAGATTATAAAATTCAATAAAACGATCTCCATCTTCTAAATCAATATTCTGCAGACCTTTTTCAGGATGAAAATCATAATAAAGTTCTGAACAAGGTCCACATGGACCTGTTTTGCCGGATGACCAAAAATTATCTTTCTCACCAAGTTTCACTATCCGATCTGGATGAATACCAATTTCATCTCTCCAAATTTTTGCAGACTCTCCGTCTTCGTGAAAAACACTCACAATAATATTTTCAACAGAAAGTTGATAAATATTAGTAACTAATTCCCAAGCCCACTGAATAGCCTCTCGTTTAAAATAATCTCCAAAAGAGAAATTACCGAGCATTTCAAAAAAAGTGTGGTGTCTAGCTGTAACTCCAACATTTTCTATATCGTTAGTTCTGATGCACTTTTGGCTAGATGTAGCCCTTTTTGATGGCCTTTCTTTTAAACCTAAAAAAACTGGTTTAAAAGGTAGCATTCCAGCAATTGTGAGCATAACCGTAGGGTCATCTGGAATCAAGGATGCGCTTGGAATGATTTTGTGTGATTTTTCACCGTAAAATTTTAAGAAAGCATTTCTTATCTCATCTCCAGTAACTATTTTTTTAATTAGTTGAGATGTCATTTATCCAGAATAATGAAAAATAAAAATTAAAGAAAAGCGTAATTTCGGTTATTTCGCAAAAATGATCACGCGGATCTATATTCTATATAACTAAAGTTATTTTATAAAGCGAATTATTCTATGATAGCCTCTGCCCAGACAAGTAATTCTAAATTGAAGCAAATAAATAACAAGTTGACAGTTCAATCTCAAAACTTTACTGATGATTCTTGTGCCATAAGATCTTTGGATTGGGATCGCAGTAGATTTGATATTGAATTTGGTTTAAGAAATGGAACTACTTACAATAGTTTTATTATTAGAGGCGAAAAAATAGCAATTATTGATACTAGTCACGCAAAGTTCGAAGAATTATGGTTTGAAGAATTACTGAAAAAGATAAACCCACAAGAAGTTGATTATTTAATTACAAGCCATACAGAGCCTGATCATTC
>CABZNT010000012.1 GCA_902527105.1 uncultured Prochlorococcus sp.
ATCTTCTTTAATCCAATTATTTATCATTCCCCACGTCGTCTCTATATGGAATTGTAATCCGTAAGCAAAATTACCAATCCTAAAAAACTGTTCCTTACAACGTGCACTACTTGCAATGAGTACTGCTTTATTAGGTAATAAAATCCTATCTCCATGCCAATGCAGTACATGAAAAGGTTCTTTAAACAGTGCTTTAAAGTCTTTATTTGATTTATTAATAAAAATTTGAGACCATCCAATTTCCGGTAATGCTTTTGGAGGTGATCCATATTTAAGAATTTCTACATCTCCTCCAGCAGCACTCGCAAGCAACTGAGCACCTAAGCAAACACCGATTATAGGTCTTTCATTTTCTAATTCTTTTTTTATAAAATCTCTTTCTAACTTGAGCCAGGGATAGCTGTCGCTCCCAATATCTTTAACTCCCATTGGTCCACCCATAATTAGAATTAAGTCACCTTTTTTTGTTTGCGGCAGAGCATTTTTATTATCTAAACGAATAATTTCGATTTTCAAATCTCTCTCTTTAGCGAATTGTTCAAAAAGACCTGGCCCCTCTATTTCTAAATGCTGCAAAACTAATACGCGTCTTATTCCCTTCATTCACTTTCCATAATTTCAGCTGATTCAGAACAGACATTAACGCTAAACCACTTCATTGCCGACCAAGTATCTTCTTGGTATGTACCTGCCGCAATACTTACAAAACAATCATTTTCATACCAACTTCGATAACTGGGAGTTACTCCCGTTCCTTTTAATCTATTTTCTAAGCCTTTTCCATATTTTTTAATAACAAGATTTATAGCTTCATTCTCAATTTCTCTTTGCTTTTCATCAGCAAAACCTCCTAATGGTAGGAAAAAAAGAATTGATGCAATAAGTAAACGTATCATTGATTCTTGTGTTTATATGTAGCTAATTTTATATTGATTAATTAATTTTTTTAAATCATCTACTCTATTTTGTCCATTTTTTAATGGTCTTGAGGAGTCAAGAACGGCTGCACAACATAATTGCCAGCAGGATTTTTCATCTAGTCCTAATTTTTTGCATATATTTTTTGGAGCTTTGATAACTGTATTTATTTCTGCAATATGTTGAGTAGTTTCCCATAATTCTCCTTCAAGAAAATCAATTTCAATACTAGATAATAATTCTGTAGCAACGTAATCCTTAATTAGCTCAATTAATTCCACGATATTTAATTAAAGCAGAGAAGTTAAATCATCTCTTAGTATTTGTATAGCAAGATAAAAAAAAAGGAGCTAGTTTCCACCTCATCTTGAATCGCCTATCGATCTTTAAGAAACTACATCATTTCGTATTGATCAAGTTTGGTTTTTAATTTTGTTGCTTGTTTAATCAATGACAAAGCTTCTTTTCTGCCAGTTGAATTATTAGCCTTGACTATAAGATCGGCGTATTTCTTTGCGATTTTTTTTTTCATAATTTAAGCTTTGTAAATACCGTTTTTGAATCTTAAAACTAGCGAGTCACAACTAGAAGTAGATAAGGAGTCAACGGTTAAAACCTCAGAGTCAACAAATTGGAACGGGTTAACTCGTGTGTTTAATTTATAATTAATTAATAAAAAAGCTGTTGGTATCTACGATTACATTGTTTTCAAACCCTGATTTAATTTATAGTTATCCATGAATTGGATTGAAAATTTTTCAATTATCTTTTTAATGCATTTAACTAAAAAGTGGGTTAAAACCCCCTTCAGTTTATTAGAGACCTAATTTACTAATTACCTAAACCTAGAGGAGCCCAAAGAGTTGCTTCAGAACCTACAACGGGGACAACTCCTGTAGTTTTTGCATTAGAAACTTTATTTTTAACAATAGGAGTATCTTGTTCTACTAAAGCTACCCATAAAGTTGATTGATGAGCGATAACTGGTTAAACTTTTAATGTTTGGCTGACTATTAATATGTTTGTACTATAACCCATATCCTCCTTGTTTTACTGTCTATCTTTTTAAGGTTAAGTACTTATTTACTAATAATTATTTTGTTTTTTAATAAATAAGATAATTTCTTTAAGCTTATGAATTACAGGGAAGATCTAGAAATCAAACTACAAAAAGTAACACTTGCAATGCAGGAAGTTGTAGATGATATCCATAAAACTGATCCTGAGAAGCAAAGAATAATTTCCAAACTTATTGAATTTAAAGAAGCAATCATTTCAAAGGGAATTGAACTTAACATTGAATTAGAGGCAGCCTAGAAATATTGAATATCTCATGAATGTTTAATAACTTTTAGAATAATGTTATTAACGAAGAAGGGTTATTTATCGAATGCAGCCTGGAACTTTTGAATTATTGATCCTAGTATTTATCTTTTTAGGTCTTCAAGCCTGGTGGATTATCCCAATAGTTATTAAGAATAATAAATTAAATAATAAAGGTAAGGATTTAAGAGAGGAAATTAAGCAATTAGAAAAGTTATACAAAAAATAAATTAGTTTATCATTTTTGCAAACTACCTATTATTAGTGAAACTCAAATATTTAATGAAATTAAAAAAAATTATTCCATTTTGCTTCCTTTTTATTGGAACTTTTGCTTTACCACAACTTTCTCTTTCTGAAGAAAAAATTGAAGTAATACCTATTGTTCAAAGTTCAAAAGGACTAAGCGGTAAAAATTTTAATTATCTCGAGGGTAAGCCTGAATTAAGACTCTTAAAAGTAAAAATTCCAGTTGGCTTGAAAACTCCAATTCATACTCATCCTTCCCCAATGTTGATTCATGTCACCAGAGGAAGATTAAAGCATGTGAGGGGTGAAGAAATTAATTTCTTCAAAGCGGGTGATGCATTTATAGAGAGTAATAATGGGGGCGCTCACTATGTGAAAAATGTTGGAAAAAATCCGGCCATACTTCATGTGGGAGTTGTATCAGTAGTTGGAATGCCTACAGCCATAAATAAATAAGATTTCTCTCAAAGTTGTTCTATCAGTATAAGTATTAAACTTTTATGAAGAACAGCTGTAGTGAGATACTCCTCCATAGTTAAAATACTTGCTTGGCTTTAGTCGATTATATTTTTGATCTATTTCTGAGGGTTGTTCTATATATGGATTGCTAAAAACATCCTGTAACTCTTTTATTTTTTTGTAATTTCCTTTTTCAGCTTCTTCATATGCGGGAACGACCATCCATTCGCGCCAAGTATAGACTGGATTAAGGGATTTCATTGATGCTGATTTCGCTTTAATATTTCCCTCTTTCTTCAAGATTGATTGCCAGTTTTTAAGCCATACTTCCCACCTATTTTTGAGCTCATCATCAATTGGAAAATAAAAACTGTCTTTTAAAGAATGTAAGTTATCAGGTATTTCAGAGAGTTTACGAAACAAAATTGTATAGTCTCCTTTTGAAATGACCATGAGATTAAAAAATTCATTTATTAGAGTTTCGTTGTAATGTTCTAAACCAAGCTTGTTTGCCCACATTTTCTTCAACTCTTTGTTCATCAAGTCTGAAAAATCCTTTTCGATTTGATCTAACTTTTCTTGATCTTCTTTGCTTTCTGAAAGTAATGGACTAAGAGAGGAACAGAATGTTTTAAAGTTGATTGCCGCAGCAGAAGGTTGGTTAAAAAATGAGAAATGTTCACCTCCGCCTGTCCATGGTTGAAATCTTGGATCAAATAATTCACAGAATCCAAAGGGGCCATAATCCAAGGTATAACCTCCAGCAGCACAATTATCACTATTGAAATTACCCTGACAATAACCAACTCGCATCCAGTTGGTTATTAGTGATACAAGTCTTGATCTGTATAAAGAAGCCAATTTTATTACTTTACTTTCAATTGAAATCTCATATTCAATTTCATCTTTATAATTTCTATCAATAAGATGTTGAACTATCATCTTTAGTTCATTGAGAGCCTCATCATGCTCATTATTACGAACTCGTCTTGCAAAAAGTTCAATCTGGCCTACACGTAAAAAAGATGGAGCGACTCGAGTAGTAATTGCCGCTTGATTATCAATCATGATGTCAGGTTCAAAATACCTGGATCCTTTGGAATACCACGGTCTTCTAACTATTTCTGAACGTGAGGCATAAAGTGTTAAAGATCTTGAGGTAGGGATTCCCAAGGCATCCATTAATTCCTGTGCGAGAAATTCTCGTACGCTCGACCTTAAGACAGCCCTACCATCAGCTCCACGACAATAGGGAGTTGGACCTCCTCCTTTAAGTTGCATTTCCATTCTTTTCCCATTGAATAAACCTTCAAAAACAGAAATTGCTCTGCCATCGCCATAACCATTGCCAGTTCCAAAAGGACATTGTTGGGTATATTCAGTCCCGTAAATTGATAATGCATAACCTGTTGCCCAACCAACAGGACTCATTGGATAATCAGCAACAGAAATATCACCTGAAAAAAAACGACAAAAATTCTGGTCTTTAGTAAGATCTGAGCTTAGCCCTAGTTCTTTAAAAAGTTTGTTGCTATGGGAAATATATTCTGGTTCTGGAATAGCAGTCGGAACAACTGGTACGTAATGACCTGAATATACTGAACGCGGCTTATGATCATTTCCATCTTTTGTTGATTGAGGATCTGCTTTAAGAGAATTCATAAAAGAATAGTCAGATAGTTGAGAAAATTCAGAAAAATTTTCTGTAAGCTTTCCTTTTAATGAATCAGATTTGGTTTTCATCAAATTTGTTATCTATTCTTTTAGGCGCTCTAATTTCTTTAAATTAAACACCTATATGTATCTTATATAGATTCTATTAGTGATGGTTTTTGCCGATACGTATGAGATTAAATATAAGCAAAAATTTAATAATTAATTAAAAACAGAATCCGGAGTAAGACATTTTTTTGGAAAAAGTTTTTAGACTTTTAAAAAATAAAAAAGAACTTCTCAAACATATTAATTTTTCAAGCAAGAATCATTGCAAGTACTTATATATTTACGAGTTTTTTTAAGCTTGCTTTAAAATATTGTGAAAAAGTTTCACAATTTAATTTGTTGCGCGACTTATACAACCCCTCTTATTTACGCTCTATATTACTTTTGAATATTTTCTAACTTACCCAGCCTTTGAGCAAATCAAACACACTAATGAATAGTCCAAAACCAATAATTGGGGGCGCAACCCATCTTGTCATGAATTTCAAATAACGTGTCGTTTTGATTCCAACTTTTGAATCACTAAGTTCTTCATTAAACTTTCCAGGTACTACCCATCCCATAAAGAAAGTAACCAAAAATCCACCAAAGATAAGTAATACCCCTCCAAAAATCGAATCAATAGTTCCAAGAATGTTTAAGTTCAATGCAGAAGGAATGCCTGCTAAGAATAGGAAAAGAGTTATCAGCCAAACAGATTTTTCTCTTTTAAAACCAAATTTATCCATTAAAGAGGAAACTGGAACTTCCAATAATGAAACAGAGGAAGTTATTGCTGCAATATAAGCTAGTGCAAAAAATGCAACAGCTACAATTCTTCCCACCTCTCCATATGAACCAAGGCCCGTAGGAATTGATATAAATAATGCACCAACTGTTGATTCAGAAATAGCATCACTTAAACCAAATGTTAAAACAATCGGAAAAGTAATAAGTCCTGCCATAAGACCCACTAATGTATCCAATGATGCAACTCCAACACTTAGTTTTGGAAGATTACTCTTTTTATTTAGATAGGAAGCATAAGTCACCATAACTCCAATTCCTAAACTTAAAGAAAAGAAAGCTTGTGTAAAAGCATTTCTTATGGTTTGAGGGTTCCTTAATTCATCAAAGTTAAACTTAAACAAAAATGTTTTATATCCTTCCCATGCGCCTGAAAGTGAAGTGGCCCATATTGCTAGTGATAGAAGAATTATAAAAAGTATAGGCATAAAGAATCGTGTTACCTTTTCTATTCCTTTTTTTATACCTGATGAAACTATTATGGCTGTAAGAACGAGACTTAATAGGTGTCCCAATAAAACACTGCTACCACTACTAATTGAGCCAAAGAAAGTTTCTGCTTCACTTAAATTTTTTGGTAATCCAAAAAATAATGAATTGAACAAGGTATCTGCAGTCCACCCCATTATGACTGAATAATATGATGCTATTCCCAAGGGGGCTATAAAGAAAAGAATTCCTAATGGATACCAATTTTTTCCGGCTAACTTAACTGGTGCAAGCAATGTGCTAGCAGTAGCGTTTCTTCCTAAAGCCATTTCAGCAACGAATACCGGAAGGCATACAATTAAAACGATTAGTATGTATAAAATTACAAAAGCTGCCCCTCCACCTTGAGAGGCTCTGTAGGCGAAACCCCAGAGGTTACCAAGACCTACTGCGCTACCAGCAGCTGCAAGAATGAATCCCAACTTACTAGTCCATTGTTCTCTTGGAGAAATTTTTGAGTCCAAAATTAAAATCTGTTTTTTATAGTTGATTTATAACTCATAAATAAAAAATAGTTAATACATTGCTTAATAAAAACTAATCTTTTTTCAATTATTTTTTTGTAAAAAGATTTAAAATCTAAAAAGCATCTTATTGCTACTATGACTATTGAAACGACTATTCTAGATTTTCAACTAAGTAATACTTTTGAACAATATGAACTCATATGAATGCTGAAGAACAACAGTCTATCTTTAAAGAAATGGGAGTTAAAACATTTTATATTGGTAAATCATTAGATGATTCTCAAAGGGCAACTATAATTTCCCAAGGGACAGAAAATGTTCTACACGATATTTTTATGAATCCTGAAACAAAACCTATTGTTGAATCTTTAGGGCATGTTTATGCGGGGACAAAAATAACTCGATGGATTTCTTGAAAACATAAATCTTTTATGAATTATCAACTTTTAATTGAATCATATTCTTTTGGGACATCCCTTTCTGAGCAAGAAATAGAACTTTTAAGTCTCGAACTTGAAACTCAAATCATGAATATTAATATATCAACAGAATTTGGCTGTTTTAAATCGGCTCCCACACATATTTGCGAAAGTCTAAATTTAAAAAAAGATACTTATTGGATTATGTGCCTTGCTGAAATATTAGATTTACATAACCCCCCCCAATTTGGGAAAACGAAAAGTGTGGAGGTTTTCGATTTACTTCTTGAAAAAGGACTTGTTATTGGTTAATTATTTAATTATTTGAGTATTAAAAAAAATAAGTTGTTTTCCCCTTATCCTGATAGCATTAAACTAGGGTCAGGTAAAAAAATGAAATATTCTAATGAATTGATATTGGGAAATATTATTAAGCTAACTAGATCAAGTGAAAAAAAATTTAAACTAGGAAATTTTAAAGGGGCAATAGATGACAAAATGAAGGCTAATGCAATATTGAAATCCAAATCTTGTAATGAAAAAATTATTGAAAAATATAGAGAAGAATTATCTAGATTGTATTCATCAAAATTTGATCTTATATTCGATCATAAGCAGAAAATTGATGAAATGAAGAGAAATGAAATAGTAAAAATGCTGGAACAAAAAAGTAAGGAAAAATTGAAAAAGCTTGATTATAAAGGAGCAATAAAAGCCTTTAGAAGGGCAGAGAAATATTTCTCAAATTAAAATCAATCTAAATCTCAGCAATTTTATAAGACAAATTAAATTTATAAGTTTTAAAATAAAAATAATGTAAGGGTTGATTTTTTTTTCAGAATTCGTTTCTTTTAAGATATATCATTTTTGTTATTACTCATGGTTATGCCTCAATCAACCTTGGAAAGTTTATTATTTTTTTTGATACTTTCTCTTCTTGCAACTTACATTGTTAATTTAAAGTATTCTTCAAAATTAAAAATACAGAAGTAATTTTTTATTTAACTTTTGTCAAAATTAGATTTATTTACTGGGATCATTCCAAGTATCTTTGTATAACCAACTCAAAAAAGTAAGAGTGAGTATATTACCAAATGCATAAGTTATTGCTAATAATGGGTTATAAACATTGGCAATAATTGTCGACATAATAAATATTATTAATCCTGAGATTACCAAGTCCTGAATAGGTAAATCTTTTAAATTAACTGAACTAATCATTTTATTATTGTAAATAATAGATTTGAAAATTATAAACCTATATAGAGAGCTATTTACTAAATATTTTTAACTTAGTTTGAGTAATTTTAAGATAAGGATTAGATGATTATCCTATTTAAAAATCTTTATCTACTAAAAAAATCAAATAAATATTTAAATTAAATAAACATTTTATACATGAGAATGGTTTATTTATATCAATTTGAGATTCGAAAAAAGGATATAGTTTTTAGAGCTTGGTTTAAATAATTGAGAATGCTTGACACACCTTTTAATATAAAAAAAATATCTTATTATTTTTAATGTCTAGGAAAATAACAACCGTAATTTCTTTTAATATTGAAAGTACATTTGAAGAATGGATAAAAAGTCATAAAGTTGATTTCTCAAGTATGGAAGAATCAACTTGGATATGAATCGATTTAGAATTGCTAAAATAATTATAGTTTTTTCATCATTATCTTATTTGAGTATTACTTTTTTAAGAAATTATAATTCTCCAGAAAATATAGAAAAAAGATGTATTCTAAAGTTTGAAAAAGATTTTAAAAATCATTTGGAAACATCTCATGAAGAATGGAATCAAATTTTAGATTTAGCTGATAACAATTATTTAAAATGTATGGGCATACCTCAGTATTAATCATGGGAGAGGCAAAGAGAAGAAAAAATCTAGGTATTCCGCCTAGAGAAAAAACTGAAGATATAAAGTTGCCTCAACTTGATAAAAAGGCAATACAACAAAAAGTTAGGTCTACATTATATAAATATCCAATTATCCCTTTTCTTTTTTATGGAGCTGCAATATTGATCCTAATCGGAGGTTTATTTTATGTTTTCAAATCCTTTAATATTTTTTAATTATAAGGATTTTTAATTTTGATATTGAGTACTCTCTGCAACAATTGTTTAAAAATTTTAGAGATATTAATTATCAAAAATAAATATTTAATGAATGTTGAAAAAATAATATATGAGAATTATTTACGATTGACACTATCTTGAGGTGCTGTAATTTTAGATTAAATTAAAACTATTTATGAAAAAAATAAATAAAAAATATGCTGAAATAATGCGTCAAGCTGATAATGCAGTTGGAAGAAAAGAAGTAGTTAGTTTATTAAAAAAAGCTGCAATGATTATGTCTAAATCTGAGGAAAACTTAGCTGCTTAAATTAGAAAACTATTTTATTAGGATAAATAAAACACAATAAAAAATGATTGATGAGGATGCAGCCATAATTATAAATGGTAGTATCATGCCTGAGTTTAACCATCTCAAGAGTCTGAGTTTTTTGTTAATTACTCTTGGCATATTTCCTGAATACCTTAATTGCAACTTAACAAGTAAATAAATGTTGTAAATGATTAATTAATCTTTTTAAATATCATTCTCTAGCTATTTTGGCATTAAATTGTCTAAAGAAAATTATTTTAATTGCATCAGGATTTTTTATCTTAAGAGAAATTTTTAGGTAATTAATACCTTGTATTCTTCAAATTTCTCATGCAAGATTTAGAAACATTAGATTTCTAAATAATGATTGAAAATTTAAAAGAGAGTCCTGAAGAATTTAAAGATTATGATTCAGAACTGTTACTTAAGATTCTAAATAAGACATCACTGGAGAACAAAAAAGGTGATGATAAAGAACTATTTGTAGATGAAAATTGGAAAATTAATTCAAAAAATATGAGTAGTATAATTTCTTCAGATAATTCAAATTTGAAAAGAATATTATCAGATATTTTCCCAAATAAAAAAATAATGATTCAGGATAATAATGATGGGTCGCAAACAATTTTCTTATCTTAATTTAAGTATTCTTAAAAGCCTTTTTATACTATTTGTACAATGTTTATTTTTTTGAGATAAATTAGTAAAAATTACTCTCGCGAAATTTTTTTGAAGATGTTATCGTTCACTAACGTTCATCCAAGTTTATATCTCTGGACGCATGACATGGGAGTAGGGAACGGGATTCTCATTAACTGCAAAAGACCATGAATAACCTCTTACAAATAAGAGAAAAAATCAAAAAAGCCAATAGGCTATATGAAGCCCAACTTTTGGCAACTAAAAGTGGAGAAGTTACTCCATACAGAAGATCCGTGTTTGAAGAAAGAATCAGGAAAACACAAAAAGAAATGAATTTGAAAGACTCAAAAAATTAAATTCTTTTTTGAAACTGATCCATAAGGGGGGTTAATCCCCCCTTTTTTTATTTTTATAAAAACAACGTAATTATTAATTTATTTTTTCTATTATCGATTATTAAAAAGAACTTAATTTTGATGCTTTTACTATTGATTTAAATTATATAAATGGCAAATTTAATTCAGTAATTAAGAGGTAAATAAATATGTTTAAAAATAAAAATAAACAATTTAAAACCTCACCCAATAAATCAAATTTAGATCAAGTTTTATGGTTTATAGAAAATTATTTGCCCCAAAAGAAAGATAGAGGTGTTCAAAAAAAATTGTATATGGATAATCTAGAAGCAGAGACTATTAAGATATTTTCTAAATTAGCCTCTACATGTTCTAAAACATTATTACCAACTACAAAAAATACGACAATATCTTTTACCTTTGGTAATTGGGCCTTGCCTTACCTGAAATTGCTTAAGAAAATAGGAATAGCTAAGTAAGAAAATTGTGATTTGCTAGAACTAGACTTATCCCGCAAATAAAAATAAATAAAGATTAAAAAGTCTCAGAAATGTCTTTTCGAAATTTAAGGAGGAATACTTACTTTACATAAAAAATACAATTGCTAAGTTTAAGATAAGAGATCTATTTATTAATGTTTCTAAATTATCTGCCTAGTGAAATGGTTGAAGTTGTTGGTTTGACAATGATTTTTTCATTTCTAGTTGGAACCATCTTGATTTTGTTATTTACATCAGATCAGGCAAATACAAAGAATCTATATTTAAAAAAGGCTAAATAAATTTTAAATAATTTGTTTATCTATAAAGTACCTCTGTTTTTAATAAAGTTAACTCGCAGGAGTAGAACATAATTTTTATTATTAATAAATAAACAAATTTAAGATTATGGGCGAAGCTAAAAGAAGAGAAAAATTAGGATTGCCACCTAGACAAAAAAATGAATTAAATAAATCTGATAGATACCTTTCATGGCTCCCAATCACTAAATCAAGAATTAAGAAATACCCTTATATGGGTGTAGCAACAATGGCACTAGGAGCGATAATTTTCTTAGTAAGTGGGGGCGCAAATAGTATTAATTAGTTAGAATTTGGCTTGTATTAGAATAGATCTAAAATGTTTTTTGTAATAGCTTAACGCCAGATATTATTGAAATTATGGAAGCTATACCAAGAAATATCGAGTAAAAAGGTTGCAAATTAATAATGCCAAAATTACCCGTATGCCATTTTATTAACCAAAAAGCATCTACTCCTAATGGTTGAAGAATACTATAAAAAGTCCCAGATACAATAGTAATTAGTAAGGGGATTGCTGAAATTGCGGTTATTTTTCTGTGAATTTTTCTTTGATTTGGTTTTATTTTTTTCATCTATTTCCTCAAATATATATGTAATTCTTTTTCGTTTTTGCATGGCATCCATTTATCTTGATTTTTATGTATTCCTTCGCAACCAAGTTCTAAAGATCTATTTTCGGCATCCTCTTCAGAAAGAAATGTACCCCTCATATGTGCATGCGAATAACTATTTAAATTTAGAGATAAGGAGAATAAAAAAATAAAAATTTTAAAATTTCTAAGAAAAATATGCATTATTTCAAATTAAGTATTTGTATTTAGTAGAGATTTTATCAAATATTTTTGTTTTGCCAGTTTTACTAAATGAAACTACTTTGTAGTTCTCATAATCATGAGAGTGCGAGTCGTGAGAATGGATTTCCATCCCTGGAGAGCCAAGTGGCATGCCAGGAACCGCTATCCCATTGATATTTGGTTTTTCTCTAAAAAGTTTGTTGATTGATTCAATCGGGACATGTCCTTCAATCGTATAGTTAGCTATTTGAGCAGAGTGACATGATCTCAGATTATTGGGAATTTGATATTGGTTTTTAATTACTGAAACATCCTTAACTATATTATCAACAACTTTTAATCCATTATCTCTTAAATGATTGATCCATTTTTTGCAACAACCACATGATGCTGATCTGTAAGAAACAACTTTTGGGATATTTATATTTTCTTGAGTTAAAGAAATACTCTTATTTGGATTAATTATATTTGTAAAAAGAATTCCAGAAAAAATTAGATAATTTAAAAATTCTCTTTTCATAAATATTTTTTTAAGTGCCATAGTAATTACGACGATTAAATTTAATATTTAAATTAACCATAAATGAAAATTTATTAAATCGCTATTTAGTCAAAATTAAGACACTCATAATTGCCATTAAAAGATTTTCGATAAAACTTATAATTCCCAAAGGAGTTTTTGTATATCCACCAATACATGCACAATTTAATTTTAATTTATCCAAATAAACAGCCTTAAATACTGAAATCATTCCAGAAATTCCTAAAATTAGGGCAATAAAAATAATTAAAGAGGGTGGAGAAGAATTAAGAAAACTTATTCCAATTAATAATTCGCAAAAAGGATAAATATATATCCAGCCATCAATTTTAGAAGATATTAAATCATATTTCTTATAACTTGTTCCAAAAGCTTCAATATCCATAAGCTTGAGCATCGCTAAAAGACAAATTGATATCCCCATGAAAATTTTGAAACTTTTAAGCAATGTAATGGTTATCAGAAATGAAGTGCCAAAGACTGCAATTAAGGGTGTAAATGACTTGATCTTCATTTTTAACTTTTAAGAATAGAGTCACAAATACTAGATGGATTTGCTTGTTTAATTATTTTTAGTCTTTTGATAAGTTCGTCTCGATCTATTTGATGTTTTAAATATTTAATACATAAATTTTTTTCCTGATATAACACTGCTATTGGAGCAATCTTTAAAGCAATAGCAAAAGTACCAATAACTAAAAGAATGTTTGTAGCTAATCGAATATTTGGTCGAAAATTTGATCTCATTCGTATTCTTTATTTCTGTCAATAACTTCTCTTAAATATATATCCTTTAGCTCGTCATTGTATCCATTTTCTTTTGCAAATTTCTCTAATTCCTTTAACTCTTTTTCTGTCATTAAGCAGATTTGGATATATTGTTTTTCATATCTTCAATCTGGTTGATTAATTCATCTAACCATTCTGTATTATTTTCGGATCTTTTCTGAAAATATGTAATTTTAGGTTGATTGATTTCTAGTGTCTCATAATCTCCACTCATAAATCCCCCCTAAATTTATACTCTGCATAATTTATCTAGAGAAATTATGCTCATCAATAGGCTCTAATACTTATTTGACGGTTGCCATGGGTAATAAGTGACTTTTTTAATAGTATAAATATCAAGGGATTTATCTTTTAAAAATATGGCAACTAATGCAGAACTAGAAAAAAGAATTGAGACTTTAGAAAAAGAAGTACAACACTTAAAAGCTGTTCTGCAATATCAAATGAGAAATAAGAAAAAGTGATTTATTCTTATTGCGTAGAAATTAATTTTGATCAGATAAGCATTTTCTCTTAGTTGTTTAGGGAACCTTATGTCAAAGCTAAAAATTAGTACATAACAAGTCACTTTCTGAAAAAATAACTTTAATCATTGATATTTAAAAAATATTTGTTTTTATACATATAAAACTTATTGATATGATTAACTCAATAGCTATTACATTGGTATTTTTAGGCTCTTTAGTCGCTTACAAAAGACTCAAAAGAAAGAAACGGCGATTTCACGCACCACCTACAAATCAGCTCCCTAGTTGAAGATTAAATTCCGTCTTCGTCTTCTCCAAAAGGATTGTATCTAATATCCCAGATGAGAACTACTGCTATAGATAAAAGCAATAGTCCAAAAATAACTTGAGGAGGAGGTAATAACATCAACGAAATATAACAATTATCAATAAGCTTTGCTTATGAAAATTTTAATGGGTAATCGATATTGTTTGGTTCTAAATGTTTTACATAACATGCTGTTGTGCAATCTACTCCCTCACTATTGATGCTACAAGAAGTTATACATTCGAAAAAACTTTCCAAAGCATCTGAATCTCTATTAATGTTTGAATAAATGTCTTTTTTCATGTTAAATCTTCCATTATGAAGCTTATCTAGCAATTAATTTTTAATAATGTCAAATTTTAGGTAAAGTACCTATTCACTATTTTTTTTTAAAAACTATTGAATCTATAAGTTTTTTCCCACCCTTCCTCCAATAGTTTTTTATATTCGTTTCTCGCTTCTTCTATAGATTCAACCCTAGAGCCTTTCATAATTGGCTTACTTGAGCGCTTAAAAACACAACCATAAGAGATTAAAATTGCATTAATCATAGAAGAGTTCTTTGAACTATCTACAAAAGGTTCAAATACTTTAATCCTCGATCTGGCTTTATTGATTAAACAAAATTTTTCCATAAAAAAAAGGGCGTTAGCTTCGCCCTAATAAAAAAGCGGGATAATCCCCATCACCCAACCTTTTTTAAAATCCTAGCACTATATATGGTGTTTGTAAGTATTTAAAATTACCTATTAATGGGGTTGTTTATTTCTTTTTAATTTGTCATTATAGGAGTCCCCATCACCTAGACTCGTAAGAGTCTTTTTTTGTTTTCTTGCCTTTAGGTTAATGAGTTTTTAATTAGTGTTTAAAGACTTTTTATTTAATTTTTAAATTTGATAATTAATAATTAAAAAAATAATTTTATTCATGCAAACTTACATCGTTCACTGGCAATTCCCAGATCAAGAAAGTCATATGCAAGGAGCCGAAGCTTTTGCGGGTTTTGTCGAAGGAGGATGCGAAGGTGATGAATTTGATGGGTTTAAAGTTCTTAATCGAGTAGTAAATCCTGAGGGAGCTAATGGTTGGGCAATAGTTGAATCTTCAAACCATCAGAACATTTGGAAATGGAGTAGTATTTGGGTCGATAATTTTGGCGTAGAAATTGAAGTTACACCAGTTTTAACGGATAAAGAATTTCTTTCCGTACATAAAGAAATTGCAGCAGCCTCTGACTAATAGTTAATCTTTTTTGTGTTTGACTGTTGATTTAATATAAAAGGGTAATAAATATTTGTTATGGGAAAATTTTCTTCTGAAGAAATTGAAAGTCAATACGATTTAATAAAAATGCTTTTAGCTGAACCTGAAAAGTATAAAGACGCCATTAATGCAATAAAAAAAGATATTGCATATATGCCTATAGAGCTTAAAAAAAAACTTGAGGAAGAAAATATTATCTTATGAATGAATCGCAAATCATATTGCTAATAATCGTTAATTTTTTAAAATTAATAATTAGTAATTAGCTATTCCCTTAAATTAACCAAGAGAGTCTAAATCTCTACGATAGTGAACTGTATTTGCATAATCTTGTGTTACTTTCTGTTCTCTCATTAAGTCTGCAATTGTTGGATAATCTTTTGCATTATCAAGATCTCTTGCATTTTTATCTTGAATTGCGAATGGTGATCTTTTTAAATTCATAATTAATTTCCTCAAAATTTTTGTTGGATTCTGATTACAGATCCTGGATTGTCATGAACGTATTTGTTGAATTCTCTCGCGAGCATTAGACAATCGTATGCATCCCGAGCGTAGAAGCCAACTTCATGTGTCTTATTTGTTGAATCTTTATAACTCAACACATATTTATTACAAGATTTTATTGGAGTTGAAGGCATTTAATTTATCTCTTTTACAACTAAGTTCTAACTAAGCATGCTTATCAATCGACTAATAAAAATGTACGGTTTAAGGCACAATCATATACGGATAGAGGACCAACAACCTAATTTAAAAATTAATATAATAGTCAAGTAGTTTTTGTAAAGAAAGAAAATATTTCCGTTACTCCTATAAAACTATTTTCAGTGGCAGCATTTTTTTGCAAGAAACTTTTTGAAGATTATTTGTTTTTATAAACAAATGAACTATCTTGCTGAATAGGATTGTTCGAGATTATAAATATATTTTTCTCCATCATCATCATCGTCATCATCATGGAAGGAAGAGATTAATACATAAACTCCTCCAAGTCCCAATAACATAGATAAATAAAGAATAGGATCTGTCATAACTCAAGTTTGCAACATTCAAGTTAAATTTGAGGAAGCTTTTCAATATCTATATTTTCTTTTAATTATTTGAATAAAAAACTTTCTACGATCAAAAAATTGTTTTTTATTTGAGAAAACTGAAAGTAGATCTAAAATAAGGTAAATTTACTGTTTTTTTAAGTGAGTTTTAAAAATATTTTAAAAATCAATGTGCGGAAGATTTGAGCTGAAAACTAAATTTGAGAAGTTGCCAAAGGTTTTGAAACAAGACTATCCAACTGGACTTGATTCTAAATATGATACTCAAAGTCTAATAAGGCCTAATGATCCTGTTCTTGTAATTAAAAACGAAGGAAGAATTAAAACTACTTTTATGACATGGGGCTTTATTTCTCCTTGGACCAAAGACCCATTTGATAAGGAGAGACCAAGACCATTTAATGCAAGATCAGAAACCGTAGAAGAAAAAAAATTATTTAGTGGAAGTTGGAAACATAAAAGGTGCCTAATACCTGCGAGCGGTTTTTTTGAAAAAAAATATCGTGTTCGAAAATCGAATTATGAGACTTTTTGGTTGGGCGGAATTTGGAGTAAGTGGACTTCACCAGATGGAGCAGAACTTGAGAGTTGCTGCGTTTTAACAACTAAACCAAATGAATTAATTAAACCTTTACATCACCGCATGCCTGTGATCGTTCCTAATGGATATGAGGAACAATGGACAGAGCAAGTTAAAGATGTAGATGAATTAAGAGGATTATTTGCAATCATGATGAGTTGGCCCCCTGATGGTTGGCTAGTAGAGGATATAAAGAAAAAAGAAACTGATCAAATGAGTTTGTTTTAAATGGAACGCTTACTAATTCCAAGGTTAGATTAATGGCGAAATCTTATTGGTTGATTAATTCAAATAGGTCAGAAGTTAAAAGATTTATGAAGAACGATAAAAGTATTGATGGAGTTTTTGAATATATGTTTATAGATACTGGAAAAATAGCAGGGAGATTAGGAAACAAACCACCAGTAATGACAAATACAGTTTCTGTTGAAATAGATTTAGCTAGAGAGATTTATCAAAGATTACTTTCTAAGGGATGGAGGAAAATTGAAAAAAATTGGAATTAAAAAGAGAGTTAGATCTGTGAGGTATAAATTACTGATAAAAATAATCTGAAATTCAATAATGAGAATATTAACTAAAATTGACAGCCTATCTAAAATATAAGGAGATTAATTAATTATTTAATTTAGTGCAGATAAAAACGAAACATCGAAATGGCTACCAGAATAAATAAGTATTTAAGTGAAGTAGGTTTTTGTTCTAGAAGAGAAGCAGATAGGTTAATCCTAGAAGGAAAGGTAACCATTAATGGCAAAATACCAGAAATTGGTGCCAAAGTAGAAGAAAGTGATCAAGTAGAAGTTAAAGGTCAAAGAATAGAAAAATTAAAGAAACAAAAAAATATATACTTAGCCTTTAATAAACCTGTAGGAATTGTTTGCACAACAGATAGAAAAGTAGAACCCAATAATGTCATAGATTTCATTAAATATCCTAAAAGAATTTTCCCTATCGGAAGATTAGATAAGCTCAGCGAGGGATTGATTTTTTTAACTAATGATGGAGATATCGTAAATAAAATACTGAGAGCCAGAAATAATCATGAAAAAGAATACATTGTAAAAGTTAATCGTCCGATTAATAGCGATTTTATCCAAAGCATGAGTAATGGAGTTGAAATATTAGGCACAATAACTAAAAATTGTTTCGTAAAACAATTGGGTCAAAAAAAATTTCAGATAATACTCACACAAGGACTTAATCGCCAGATTAGAAGGATGTGTGAGGCATTAGGCTATAGAGTTCGCTCATTAAAGCGTGTAAGAATTATGAATATTAAGTTAGACGTGCCAACAGGAGAATATAGAGAACTTTGTAAAGAAGAACTTTTTGAATTACATGGATTACTCGAAAATTCCTCAAAAACATATGACTAATCCAAAACCAATAAAAGTTATTGGAAAGTAAAGCTAGTGAGCTCGAAAAAATTCAATATTATAGTTTTCGACTTTGGTGAATATAACTTAAACAGTATGAAATGCTTACTACTTGCAATGCTATTAGTTTGTATTGAATAATATTTGACCACTTATTAAGGATTAGATGCCCTAATATTTTTCTATAGTGTTTTTCTTGGTTCTTCTCAAATTCTGAGCAATTAATTTTCCATTCTTCTTAAGCTGTATCTTTCTTTAATTCTTATCTAGTTGTCATTAAAGGTGGCCCCTTGATCCATATAGAATTAATGATCCCAGAATCAATAAACATATATTTAAAAATTGATCTTTATTTTTTGAATTTTCGAAAAACCTTTTTACCTTTGATCTATTTGAATTAACCATTAAATAAGACTTAGCCATTATTTTTTTAAGGATAAAAGTCTAATTTCCAACGCATCAGGCAATAACATAATGGGTTATATCCATCACAATTACAGAACTTTAATATTTTTATAGCGAATTGGTGGAAATTAGCATCATTTAAAAATGCCTTGCCAAAATAAATAGTAAATGTAGTTACAACAAACGCAGCATATTGAAGCCAATGTGTTCCAGACTTAACTACACCATTTTTGTTAAAATTTAGAGTAACTCATTTAAAGGATTGGATAAGCTATCCATCCAAATAAGGTGTAGTTAATAATGACAGCCATGAAACCTATCATTGCAAGCCTTCCATTTGTTCTTTCAGCAATAAACCAATAAGTATTTGGCCACTCAAAATCTTCCCCCATATTAGATTTTTGATCTTCTGAAATTGTGTCCTTCTCAGGAGAATTGTCATGATCAAGATAATAGTTACTATCTGGGTAAAAGCTTTCGCTTGAAAAGTTATCTTTAAATTTACTCATTTTATTAAATTCAAATTTTGTTTATCATAAAAAATAAAAAGTCATAATAGGTTAAAAAAACTATTTATTCTTTTGGTTAATGATGAGGAACTAATCCACCAAGTGCAAGTTTACTTTAATTTGGTCTTATAAAATTTATTTTTTTTTATCAACTTTCAAATACATGTTGTTCAATATTAACTAAATTAATGGAATGAGAACAAGTAAAGGGTATTGGTTATGGGGTTTATTCCCATCTACAGAGAAGGCTTTTTTAAATGAAATAAAAGCTAAAGTTCAAAGTAAATTAAAAAGCCCATTTTTTGAGACACACATAACTCTTACAGGGCCTTATTTAAATATTGATAATTTTTTTTTAAATAAATTAAAAATTTTTGCAGAAAATAATTCTGCCATTACTTTAAATGTTGGTGGATACAACTTTAAACAAGAAATATTTAAATCATTTTATATCTCAATTGAAAACTCATGTCGGCTAAAAGAACTAAGAAGAAATATTTATGAATTAAATAGTTTTGATCAAGCTAATAATTATTCCCCACACATTAGCTTGTCTTATGGAAACCATGAAATAGAAGAAAAAAAAGAATTGATCTCATATTTACCAGAATTAAATAACCCAATCAGGATGTCTAAGATTGCATTAGTTGAAGTAGATGAGGATATAAATCATTGGAAAATTTTAAAAAGTTTTGATTTAAATTAAATAAGTGCAGGTTTAACAGTAAGCAGTTTCTTTCATTTTTTCCCAATTTTTTCCCAATTTTTTCCCAATTTTTTCCCAAGGTGCGTTTTGCCTATCCCTTAGAAGTAAGTTGTGGCAGAGATTTGAAGTCCCGATCTAATACTCCCAAATCACTAAGTTCGAATCTCTTATAACTACGATTTGAAGCTATAACTCTGGTTGTAAGCCCTTTTTTCTTATTAAATCTAATAAGACTTTCTAGTGTTTGGTTGATTTTACCCTAAATTTTCCCTAGTGTTGACCTAGTGCTCCATAAGGTTTTAAAAGTTGTTCTATATAAAGGGGTCGTAGCCAGGAAGAAAACCAGTATTTTTAGAAGTTATTTTTATTTGAAAAAAAAATTTGCATAATTTCTTACAACTGGTAATTTTAATTGACTTCAATAAGTTCAAATGCAAGATCAAAGAATTGAAAAGTTAGTGGCTGTTGCAGTAAACATAACTAAGGTGCTGGTAATAATGTATCTAGGCTTAGTAGAAGTATTTAAAATTAGTAAATTACTTAGAGAGAAGTTAGATGCAGAATTAGATATTTCTCGAAAATGGGCTTCTCAAAATTATTCAATTCTAAAAAAACGACTAGCAGAACAAAAAATTGCGGGAGTTTAAAAGTTATTGCTATAAATTAATTGAGGCCAAACCTCGTCAGCAAAATCTACACTTGCTGCAAGACATAAATTGACTCTATATAGTTGCGAGTCGATTTAATAACCCTTTCAGTAGTTGGAATTTCTGGAAGGGTTTCTTGTTTTAAACTTTCCAATCAATATCAAAATCTTCATCTAGATCTTCTTCACATATAATTTTTCTTTTTATCCATAATTTAGTTAATTATTTTTTTAATTTTTTCTAAATTCCATTTATCAAATATTAATTTCATTTCTCTTTCGTAGTGTCTTACTTTCTTTGCGAGAGGTAGTTGTTGAATAATCATCCCAAAGGGAAATTTAAAAAAAGAAGAAAGATAAACAATATAAAACTCCACAAATGTAGGTTTTGGAGGGAGAGGTAAATTTTTTATATATGCCCAATCAATGCAAGGCTTTAGTTGCGTATCACTAGCGATAATATTTTTTTTACATCTCCACCAAGAGAATAGATAAATGCAAATGAAAATCGGTAATGGAAGAAGTCGCAACATTAAATATCAATATTTGATAGCCATCTGCCAATAAGATAGCAACCATCTCTATTTATCTACATAAAGTAGGTTTATATCCTAAAAAATTCAAGAAAATTCTATAAAGTCTAGGGGAAAAACATAAGAAAACCTCCTAAAAAAGGGTCATTTTCCCTAATTTTTCCCTAAGTCAAATTAGATAATCGCTGAAAAACTAGTCGGGGCAACAAGATTCGAGCCTGCGACCTAGTGCTCCAAAAGTGTCCGCTTAAAATAACTAATAATCGAGACTCATTCCAGAATAATAAATTTGAGTATTTTGAAATTATCTCAAAGTTGATTAATTAATCATTTGAGGGAATTGCGCGGGATTTAAAATCAAAAAAGTTTTAAAAATTGTTTTGGAATAAGTTAAAATTTCAAAAAATATTTTTAAATTATATTTATTTAAAAAATTAAAAAGATCAAATAAAGGCTTCAGTTTAATTGAGTTAATAATGGTTTTTGGGGTTTTATCTATCCTTGGAATTGTCGCTTTACCGAGATTTCTCCAAGTCGTTCGAAAAGCAGAGAAAGTAATAGCTGCAAACGCAATTTCAAGTATAAAAATCGAATGCGAGAGTAAAAGTTATCTTAAAGGAGATTTAATATTCACTCCTTCAAACTTGATAGGTTATGAATTAGGTAATGAAGGCAGTAATAAATGTTCTGGTAATGAAAAATTTTCCATTGTTTCATTAATCCCTAGAGATTTAAAAAATCAACCCTCATTCTTCTATGACTTCGAGAGTGGCGAAATATCTTGTATCTATGAAGGGTCTGAAGCTACAGCATTCCCGGACTGTAAAAAAATTCCCTTATCAGAGAGAGAGAAGCAGAGATGTGCGGATATTGGAGATTGGTCAAAAGCTCAAAAATTTCTTCAAGCAGGACATTCATATCTAGATAGGGATAAAGATGGGGTAGCTTTTGAGTCTCTTGGGAGAAAATCAAATAAACCTGAGATTGGTGAAATTACAATCAAAGGTTGTTATGACGGAGATACCTGTACTTCCAGTGAAGGAGAGAAAATAAGGTTAGCTTGTATTGATACGCCTGAAATAAGAGGAAAAAGAGCAAAACCAAATGAAGCAATAGCTGCTAAAAATTTTTTAAATGAAAAGATTAAGGGTAAGAAAGTTTCAATTCGAAGGGTAACTGAAGATAAGTATGGAAGAACTGTGGGTGAATTAACTTTTAATGGAGAAAACCTTCAAGAATTATTAGTCAAAGAAGGTCATGCTGAAATTTATAAAAAATACTCAAAACCTTGCAAATGGGCATCTTAAATAAACTGAATATTATCCAGCTGTATATATAATTTTCAGGATGCTTTTAAATCATTAAAGTTCAACTCTTTTAAATTTGATTTTTGAATCTCATGATTTTCAATTTCATTAAGCAGATTTACTAATGAACGACCAACGGCATAAGCTAAATTAACCGGGACTGCATTCCCAATTTGTCTATAAATACTTGAAAGAGAGCCACAAAATTGCCACTCATCTGGAAAGGTTTGTATTCTTGCATACTCCCTAAAAGTTAATGGCCTTGTTTCATTAGGGTGACATCTTTCTGTTTGTTTTTGAGCAGGGGCGCAAGTAAGTGTTAAGGATGGTTCATCCCAAGACAACCTACGAGCGAGACCAGTTTTCCCTCCACCAAGAAAATAACTGCCTCTCATATACTCTCTCTGTAAGTCATCTGGTAAGTCTCTCCAATATCCTCCTTGAGGAACTTTGCTTAGTATTTCTTTTTTTCTTTGAGGATATATTTGACCTTCAGTTTCTGGAACATCTTTATTGAATAAATCTCCTTTTTTGAGAGCATCTCTTAATGTAAATATCTTTGGAAATTTCGCTGGATAGTTAAAACTTACAAATCTACTTAAGTCTTTGCGAATAGCAACAAGAAAAATTCTTTCTCGTTTTTGTGGAACTTTGTAAAATATTGCTTTTAAGATTTTTGGCTCAACTAATTCATAACCAATTTCGTCGATTATATTTTTTATAGTTTTTAAAGTTTTACCCGAATCATGAGAAACTAATCCTTTTACATTTTCTGCAAGAATTACTTTGGGATTGGTTTCTTTGACAGCCCTTGCAAATTCGTAGAAAAGCGTTCCTCTTGTATCATTGAAACCTAACTTTTTCCCTGCATAAGAAAAGGCTTGGCAAGGAAATCCACCAGTCAATAAATCAACTTTCCCCTTAAATTTCGTAAAATCATATTCTTTTATATCACAGTTTTTCACATTCCAATTTACTCTATTCTTTTTGAGTGTTTCGCAGGCATCTCGATCGATTTCATTTAATAACAAGGATTGAAAACCTGCTTTTTCAAGGCCTATAGCCAGACCTCCTGCTCCTGCAAATAACTCAATAATTTTGTAATTTTTCTGCGGCTTTATTTTTTCCTCTTCTTCCCATTTTGTTTCAAAAAGAAAACTCGCACTTGTGAACGACCTTAGCTCATCTAAGAGGAAGAACTTTTTACCAGTTTTTTTATCAATAATTGCTTTTAATTTGTTATCTGACCAACTATCTACAACTTTCTTACTTGTTCCAAGAATATCTGCGACTATAGCTAAGGGTAACTTTTGATTCTTATTCATACTGAAAATCTACATGTCTTACAAAGAGTATGCAATTTCTTTTTTATAGTATGTCCTAAACCATTTAAGGTTTAGATAAATCCTAATAAAGATTTAATTATATAGATTTTTTAAGTATTCTCCACAAGTAGGACATTTATAATTATTTTCATTCAAAAGCTTATTAAATTTTTCGTAGTCAATAGCCTAAAGATTAAAAATAACTTATAAAAATACTGGCTTTTTCCTTATTTATTCGTAAGTATGCGTATATAGGCTCTAATTTGCATTATGGAAATTCCAGACGAAATGTTGAAAGAAATTAGAGAAAGTGGATACGATCAAGAGCTTTTATATAACTACATAAAAGAACTATTAAACAGCGATAAACAAATTAAAGAAAATAACAATCAAGAGCTTATAGACAATTATTTATTAGAAAAAGATCTACAGGAACCTGCTGCTGAGATACAGATGGCAGCAGAGCTTATAGACAATTACTTATTAGATAAAAGATTTATGAGAGAGCTTGAAGATAGGGATGAATATGATGCTGCTTAAAAAAACTTAAATGTTTGATTGATTGACAGTCGTTCTAAATTAGGGAGCGGTTAGCTCTTTTTTTTAATAGCAAAGTACGCTATCCGCTTTAATTGATTCTTCAATTAGAACATCCGGCATCACAAACTCTGCTGAATATCCATCTAGAAGCTTCTCATTGTAACCCCTAGATTTAGCAGACATACCTGAAACATATATGGTAACTTTTGATTTCTTCAAATATTGAAGATGTTCGTATAAATCTCCAGTACCTTGACCAACTATTTCACCAGCTTTTTTGCAATCTAATATTTGTACTCCGTCTCCTGCTAGAAAAAGAGTTACTTTATGATCGTTTTTTTCTGCAGTAAGGGCAACCAATAAACCTAAAGTTACTTTATTTTTGGATTCTAAACCGCTGTAAATATGAACTAACACTGTATTGTCGGTAATGATAGACATTTAATACTCCCAAAATTTTTGTTTTTATATCTTAAATAAAATCTATTATCATTAGCTGTTTTTTTGTGAAACGCTTACTACTTCCACTTCTGGTTGCCCTCGCTTTACCTATTTCTAACGTCAATTTTAGGTAAAGTACCTATTTTGAGTTATTTATTTAAACGATATTATTTTGAGCAAATAACAGGATTAAAAAAATGATGAAACTTGCGATCATTTTCTTACCAATTGTCTTTGCACTTATATGGGCTCTGTTTATTGGGTTAAGAATAAATAGAGTAGAAACTAGAGATGGAAATAGAAAATTAGTTAACTATTAATTGAAAAGCTTACTACTTCCATTACAAGAGCTTTGGCAGAATCATCATGACTCAACTCATGCAGCATATGGTATTGCTGGATTAATAGTATTGTTCATAATTTATAATCGATTACTTAATAAATATCAGTAGTAGGCTCTATAAAAAGGTAAGGAATCTATTTTTTTACTTTCGTTGTGGGTCGTCCATTCGACCTTTTTGATTTGGAGTCAGGCTATAAAAATCTGATTTGCGTGAGTTTTTGCGTGAAGCAATTATTTGCGTGAATTAGGTATTAGCTGAGACTTACTGCTATAACTTATCGGGGCGACAGGATTCGAACCTGCGACCTAGTGCTCCCAAAGCACTAAGTCCCCTCTAGTGAGATAAAGGGATTTAAGCTATATCTGAAGTTATACTCTGAATAAGACTGCACGAGACTGCACACTTTGGCATATATAGGTTGTAATTCCACGGATTTCCATAGAAAATAGGACAGCACTAGGATGGCTTATTGCGATTTCTTTAAGAATGTAGCTTATACAAAAAAATAAAGATTCAATATCTACAATTATTTAGTTATTTAATTTCTAACTTCTCCGCCTTCCTCAATATTTGATTCTTTAAAAAAACAAGCGCATCTAATTTTTCTTCTTTTTCTTCAATATTTACAAATTTCATTTCTGCAATTTCAATAATTGCTTTATTAACATTTTTAAGCTGTTTCTTAATAATTCTTTTTGGTTTTTTAATTGATTCCATTGGAATTATCATTTTCTTTATATTCCCTTTATTTTCTGATAATGCAAGTCTCTCACTCAAAAAATCTTCTAATTATTTAATTTGTAATTTGTTTTTATAGTTTTTATTATTGAATCTTGTTGTTCTTCACTTGGGAAACAATTAAAAATCAAGTAGTTTTTTAAGATCTAGTCCCCCCAGGAAAATGTTTTTTATTGAGTATAGGTAAAAAATCTTAAAAAGTAGTTCTTAAGTGAAAGGATTTCAAATAGAAATTTTATCTACAGGTAAAATTTCTTGGACGATGATTGTGTTTGGATAGACTTCATTCTCTAATGTTTTGTATAGTCTCCTTGATTGAGGTGATTTTAGGGAGTTATTGTAATTCTCAATAAATTCTGAATAATTTAAGAAAAATTTATCTTTATTCTCAAAGCTTCCTTTATAAAAATTTCTTGAAAATTCTGTGCCGATTTTTTTTGGGTTATTCCTTTGTGAAGATAAGTTTTTTAAAGACATTTCAATATTTTTATACGTTAAAAATTTAGGTTTCTTGGATTAAGTAATGATTAATTAAAAAATAAATTTTTTTTAAATGGCTTAAATTTCTAAAATAGATATTTGTTGTTATTTCTTAGCTTAATCAAAATTTAAATATGATTTAACAATAGGGATTTAGAAAATATGTATGGATAAAAAACAACTTGTTAACTTCATCACTCTTTCGATTCTTCAAACTAAAAGAGTTGAAGACAGATTATTTAGAAATGAAATTCATAGCTATCTTACCCAACTAAATAAAAAACAATTAAAGGCAATTACAAGTGAATTTATCATTTAAAAAAAATATGAAAAAGCTACTGGTTTTTTTTATTCTTATCCTTACTTCTTGCAGTACAAAAGATGAATTATCCTTTACCCAAGATGAATTATCCATTACAAAAGATGAAATTTCGATTACGAAAGATAAATCATCCATTAATGATGAAAAAAAATTATTTTATGTAACTGAAGAAACTGCTGTTCGTCTTTGTGGAGGTAAATCCAGAATAATTGATAGTAAAAATGAAGAAATCATCAAAATAGAAGTCAAAGATTTTTCAAGTGCTGATAAAGTAAAATTTGTTCAATTTACTCTTGTTGAGACAGATAGAAAAGGCGGAAAATATAGAATTGTTAATTGTTATCCAAATAAAGATCCGAAAAAATCGGTAATTAAAACAATCAAGACTAATTACAAGTTAAATTAGTCCTATGTTAACTAGATCAAATGAAAATATTTAAATGAGATTTAAAGCTGCTTTAAACTAAATAATCTATAAAAAAAAGAGTAGAAATAATTTTTTTTATGCATCCGAGCAAAGTAGTCAAAGATCCAAAAATCAACGATACTTATTACGATCCAGATGTTAATAAGCTTTATCAATATGTAAAAATTGGTGACTTTCCGCCAGAATGGGTAGTGACAAATATAGATGAAGATGACGATTATTATTACGCTTCGATGGGATACTAGTTTAGATATCCATTATTAAGTTAAATAGGATTGTCTCTTTAAAATTTTGTGTGAGGAAATTAAAGAGACATTTTTAATTTAGGTAAAAAGGTTTAAGGGAAAATTAACAAGGAAATAAGATTAAATGAAAAAGATAATAATTCAATGTAAATTAATTATGAAATAATTAGATCAAATAATTTTGATTATATAAAATAAAATTGTTGGAACTTTAAATGGCTATTAAAGATCATAAAAGTTTGCAAGACTCAAGAATTCTTCTTGTAGAGGATGATAAGAGTATTAGGCTTACTGTCAGTGAAACCTTGATCAGCGAAGGTTTCAAAGTATCAAGTTTCAAAGACGGTTTAAGTGCCTTAGATTTTATTAATAATGATATTAAAAAAGATGTTGACCTAATAATTCTAGATTTAATGTTGCCAGGACTAAATGGATTAGAGTTATGTAGAAAAATAAGAAATGATGAAGACTATACACCCATACTAATTTTGAGTGCTAAAGATAATGAATCAGACAGGGTTCTTGGATTAGAGGTTGGTGCAGATGATTATTTAACAAAACCTTTTGGTTTAAATGAATTAATTGCTAGATCTAGAGCATTAATAAGAAGATCTAAACGTAATAAAAAATATATAGAAAACTCAAAAACTGTTCTCGAGTTTAATCATATAAAAATGTTCTTGGAAGAATGTAGGGTAACTTCTTTTGATAGAGAAATAACATTATCTCCAAAAGAATTTAAATTATTAGAGTTATTTATGAAAAATCCAAAAAGAGTATGGTCAAGGGATTTAATACTTGAAAAAATATGGGAAATTGACTTTATTGGTGATACTAAAACTGTAGATGTTCATGTTAGGTGGCTCAGAGAGAAATTAGAAGAAGATCCCTCAGCTCCAAAGTTTCTTAAAACTGTAAGAGGTTTTGGATATAAGTTTGGATGAAAATGAAAACACTACAAGAAGTATTATTTTTTTTACATCAGAAGTGGAAAATAAAAGTCAAGCATTTTTCTCAATCAAAAGAAAAAAAATTCGAAGTTGATAAAAATAAGTATAAAAAAACTATTGATTTCCCATTTGATAAAATTAAACCTCAAGAAGTGTTGTCTTGGTTAGATTATTCATCGCAAGGGTGGATAATCTTATCATCTGATCTAACAATAAAATTTATCAATCAGAAAGCTTTATCTCTTATTAGGGTTATCAAATATAAAGATGTTATTGGAAAAGCAATTAATGATATTAATGAGCTTGAAGTACTTAGTAATAAAATTCTATATTTAAGAAAAAAAGATTTCCCATTCAACCTTGATTTCATAATTGCGGGAGTACCCATTTCGGTAAATATTGTTAGAGGAAGGAAAAAGAATTATTTAATATTATTGGAAAGTAAATTATCAATTGAATCGATAAAAAAACGACAAAATCAATTAATTAATGATGTGTCTCATGAACTGAAAACTCCTCTTACATCACTTATCTTAATTGGGGAAAGACTTGAATCAGTAGTATCAAAAAAGGATAGGTATCTTGTTAAAAGACTTAAGAAAGAGTCAAAAAGATTAAGAAAAATGGCCGAAGAGACTTTAGAGCTTTCTAAGCTAGAAAGTAACGAAGATTTTAATAAAAACAAAAAAATATCTATTTCAGATTTGATTATGGAATCTTGGCAAACACTAAAACCGCTTGCAGAAAAAAAGGATATAAAAATAAATTTATTTTCTCCAACAAAATATTATATATCTGGGGATATTGAAAATTTAAAAAGAGCATTTATAAATATTTTAGATAACGCTATTCGTTATTCCCCAACAAAAGAGGGCATACAAATTGAAATTTTTAAGAGAGATAGCTCTGTTGTTATAAGAGTTAGAGATAAAGGTATTGGATTAGAAGAAGATGAATCAAATGACATTTTTTCTCGTTTTTATCGTGGGGATCCATCAAGGACTAAATTTAAGAAAAGTGGAAGTGGCTTAGGTCTTTCAATTACAAAAAAAATAATTAATAACAATAAAGGTTTTATAAAGGCATTTAATCATAAAGATGGTGGAGCGATTATTGAAACTATCTTTCCTTGTCTTAATACAGATTTATAGGGAAAATTTAAAAAATATTAGGACATGATTTTTCTGCAATAAATTTTTTTAAATTCAAAACCCCTTCTCTTGTAAAAAGAATGCTTCCTTCTTTGGAGTCATCTGCCCAGTAAGAATCTCTTTTGCCAATAGCTAACCAAAGCCTATCAGGTAATGTTGGCATGTACATACTCTCGAAAGCAGATGTTCCAATGTCATTTTCTTCTTTCATATCTTTGCATGCTTCTATCATTAGTTTGGGTCGATTTAAATAATGCCTGACACCCTGCCAATAATATTTTGTTTCAGCTTTAACTGGGGCGATGAATAAAAAAATAAATATTAGGTATTTCATGGTTTAACTTTTTTTAATTATAAGAATTGCAAAAAAAAACCACCATTTATATATGGTGGCTTTTTATAGAAGTTTTAACTAGATTTTTCCAATATTTAGGAAAAGAGTTTCACCAGTTGATTTCTTTCCAGTCCCATCGTTGTCAGTTGAAATCCATGCTTGCCCTTCGCTTGTTATTGCTAAACCTTCAACCTTTTCAAGGATAAAACCACCCGTAGATTGCATTACTGGTTTTAGATCAGTAACTAACTCTTTTTCAACTAAAGGATAAAGTCTGGGAGGAATATTAGTCTGAAGACCTTCGAAAATAACATCATCTAAATCTACTTTATATATAGCTTTCAATTTTGCTTTCTTTCCATAGAAACTATCTCTTTCGATTACATAAAGTGCCCCGTCATGGTAAGTCAATTCTGAAATGCCAACGCCACCTTTTTTGATCCTATCTAATTGATAATTTACGGCCCCCCACTGTTTAGTTTTTAAATTATAGGAAAGGATCTTAGTAGTATTGAAAGTATCATCACCCCAAGGTTTCTGTTGAGCAACATAAAGAATGTCGCCGTTTCTTGTTATGCCTTCAAAACCAGGATTTTTAGCATAATTAAGATATGAAGGTGGTGGAGTTATCTTCTCTAAAATTTCACCATCTGAGCTTACATGGTAGATAGCAGGAGGATGTTCATTTAGCTTTTTCTTGATTCCTTCAGTAGAAATGTAAAATCCACCATTACCATCAGTAGTAATACCTTCTTGATCCATAAATAATGCAGTCTTACCATCTAGCTTTATATCTATAGCTCTTTCTAGTAGTGCTGGTGAAGATGAAGGGTCAATAACATAAATTCTTGGTTGGGTTTTAAAAGTCCCATCATTTACAGCATAAATTTTACCATCATCACCTGCAACCATTCCGCTTATCGCACCCCAAGACACAAATTCAAGGCCATTTTCATTTGTTAAATGTGGGTATGAAGCAGGTGCGTCTTGTAGTTGATAAATAGTCACATGAGAAGATAAACCAGGTTCTTTTTTGTTGTAGTCTTTTTCATTTGCTGAGGCAATTAATCCCCTCTCTGGAATTGCGACAAATCCCTCTGGTCCAATGCCTGATGGAAGTAATTGAGTAAGCAAAGGTTGATTTAGTTCTGTGATATCGTAAACAGCTACTATCCCAGCTCGTTCAGCACCAACAAATAAATAGGGCGTCCCATTAATTTTTGAATATGTAACTGACTCAGGTTCTACTCCCTTTTTACCTGCTCTCCCATCTTGGAAATGACCTATTTGTGCAATTGCTCTTTCTAGTCTATTTGCATCTTCATAAACTACTGTTCCATCTTTTTTAAAAATAGTCCAGGATCTTGAACCACCTCTTTTTGCCTGATTTGGATCAATATGCTTGTAATCGCCTTCATTTGCTGTTGCAAAATGGTCATTATCAATCCAAGTAAGACCATCGGGTTCTCTTCTTACATTCTTTAGTTTGCTTTTAAATTTATGTGCTCCATCTTTCTTTGTATCCATTCCTGCCATTTGTTTTACAACTCCTGCCGAGAAATGTGATATTACATTTCCATCTTTATCAATTACTGCAAGATGGTTGTTTTCTTGAAGAGAGACAACTGTTTCACCAAGATCATTAATAGCAACGAATTCTGGTTCGGGATCGAAAGGAGCTATTTCGGATAAGCCTGTTAAATCAACTTTTTTTATTGAATTGCATTGTATTTTTCCTCTTTTGTTTAACTTCACAAGAGAAACATAACCTGCAGGATTAATTTGAATGCCATTGTCATCTAATTGAGGGATAAATCCATTTTTATATTCTTCATCCCTCTCATTTTCTATAGCGACAGCTAGAAATGTTCCGTCTGGTGAAACAAAGACGCTATCAGGCTGCCCACCTAAATCACATTCTTTTACTGCTTTTCTTTTTTCTAAATTGTATTGAACTAATGCTCCGGAAGGATTTGTATAACTTTCAGATGTATTTGAACCTATATAGGCATTGTTTCCAAGTGCTGCAATTCCAGTTGGTTCTGCTTCCAGTTCAATAATTCCCAATGCTTTTGGCCTCGCAGGATCTGAGATATCAACTAAACCTACTACTCCTAAATCACTATCTGTATACATCAAAGTCTTACCATCTTCTGAAGCTGTAACAACTTCAGAGGATGTTTTGGTTGTAGATTTTGAGCCCTTTGGTAAATTATCGCTTACATTGAAAGAAGAAATTCTGTTGAAGTTTTTTTCATTTGCCCAATATTTGGTATTCCAATTTGCAAATCCACTACTTGTAGAGGAGGCGAGGATTGCAAGTAATGCTGAAAAACTTGCAGCAGCTAATGTTTTTTTCATTTAGTGCGTAAGGATATACATTCTCATGCTCCCTTTAAAAAGTTAAGAAAAAAAAATAGATTTATTAAGAACAATTTAAGCTTTTTAAAGATATATAAATAAAAAAGACCTACCAAAGGCAGGTCTTCATGTGTGTGTAAGATTTTCTAATTTATTTAATTAGAAAGAGAATGTTACGAATGCACCAGCTCCAGTTGTGTCAGTAGTTGAACCTGTTGTTTCAGAAATGTAAACGAAAGGTGTAATACTCATACTGTCGTTAATTGGATATTCGTAGGAAAGATCATATGCATAAATTTCTTCTGCATTGTCTTTGATTTTTCCATTAGTTCCAATGTTTGCACTTAATGTACCTTCGCCTACATCAGTACTAAGACCGAAAGCCCACTGAGTTGTGTCGTCCCCTGAATCTGGATTCCCTACTTCAACACCACCGCTAAAGGTAGTTGGTAATTGTTCAGGGCTGTAATATGCAACTAAACCGTAGTAGTTGGCAGTATCTTTATCAGAGTAAGCTACTGTGAAACCGTATGTATCTGTCTCATAACCAAGAGCTAAACCAAAAAGGTCAGTACCTTCTTTAGTAAACAAACCACTGGCAGCAGTATCGGTTTTGCCTGCAATTGAAGATACACCTAGTCCAAGTTCCCAACCATCTCCAAATCCAGTTGCAGCACTAAGTGAAACATTACCACTTAAGTCAACAGAGTTTGAGGCACCACAATCTCCTAAGTTATCAACCATGTTATTCATGGAACATGCATTAGGCCAAGTCTTGGATGCATCCATAGAATCACCAACCGCAACTTTCCATGCACCTACTGGGAAAGTGTAGTTGACGTCATTAACCGTAAGGACGTTACCTGCACTTTCTCCCCAGTCTAAACCAGTCTTATCAGCACCAACATTTGTTAGACCATTTCCAGTTACTATTCCGATGTTTAAGTTATCATCACCTGTGAAACTTGTATCTAAATCAATTCCTAAGACATATTCAAACTGAACTGCATCATCGGCTTCAGTTGCTGAATCAGTTGCACCTAATAGGAACCCTACTTCACCACTCATAGTGGTTGTTTCACTGAAAGAACCAGCTTCAATGCCATTAACACGAGCTTCAAGGCCATCAACTCTTCCTTTCATAATTGCCAATTCAGAACCAAGCTCATCACTTAGTCTATTGATTGCAGCTCCGTTCATTAAGCCTTCACCACCTGCAATTAAGTTGTTTAATTCAGCAGCAGCTTCTAAACGAGTAATTGAGTTACCATTGAATCTTGGGCTATTTGTTAGATCCTTTAATGAATCGTAAGCCCAATCTCCTGGGAATAAAGTATCTGATTTAAAATCACCTAAAGATACTAGATTGTTAGAGTTTGAATAATCACTAAGATCTGTTGAATTGATCTCAGCTGCGTTTACTGCAAAACCTGATGCCAAAGAAATGATGGCAGGAGCAGCAATTAATTTTTGAAAAAGTTTCATAAACCTCAACACGTAAAAATGGATAATAATCCAATTGCATATGAACGTATCAAAGTTAAGAAAAGAGTAAGAAATACAGTGCAAAAGCAAAATTTAAAGTGAACTTTAACTTCTCTTAAATTTAATAAAAAAAAATTATCTATTTATTACGAGTTTTTTTTAAAAAGTTAAAATCAAAACTAAATTTATTATAAATTATTTTTAAAACCAAACGAAAAAAACGTCTAATTGACATTTAGTTTAAGGTTGGGTTAAGAACTAATTAACCACAGGATAAAATTTTAATTAATGAGTATTTGTGTATAAATTCGGTGCTATATATATGGAGTCTTTAATTTAATCATGACACCCATGAACATAGCTAAGAAAGCTTTGGTTTTCACTTCTGCAGTAGCCATTGCTGCTGGTACAAGTGTTCCTGGCACAAGTGTTTCTGCTAGAACAAGATTAAGTGGTGCTGGGGCATCATTTCCTGCCAAAATCTATACTCGTTGGTTCAAAGATTTAGCCTCTTCTGGTGGGCCAAGAGTAAATTACCAAGCTGTTGGTTCAGGTTCTGGAAGAAAAGCATTTATTGATCAAACTGTTAACTTCGGTGCATCAGATGATCCAATGAAAGATGCAGATATAGCTAAGGTTACCAGAGGTTTAGTTCAGATACCTATGGTAGGCGGCACAATTGCTTTTGGTTATAACTATGATTGCGATTTGAAACTTACACAAGAACAAGCTGTTCGAGTTGCTATGGGTATGGTTAAAAACTGGAAAGAATTAGGCTGTAAATCAGGTAAGTTAACTTGGGCTCATCGTTCTGATGGATCAGGTACAACTAAAGCTTTTACAAACTCTATGGAAGCTTTTTCACCAACTTGGACTTTAGGAACTGGTAAATCAGTTAAGTGGCCAGCAGGCGTTGGTGCTAAAGGTAATTCAGGTGTTGCAGGTGTTATACAAAATACACCTGGTGCAATTGGTTATGTTAACCAGTCTTACATAAAAGGTAATGTCAAAGCTGCTGCACTTCAAAATCTTTCAGGTGAGTTTCTAAAACCATCTGTAGAAGCAGGAGCAAAGGCTCTTAATGGTATTACTCTAGATGAAAATCTTGCTGGTAAAAATCCTAATCCAACTGCAAAAGGAGCATACCCTATCGCTTCATTGACATGGATACTTGCTTATGAAGAGGGTAATGGTAGAAACACTAAAGCTATCAAACAAGCCTTTAATACATTGTTAAGTGATGAGTATCAAGATAAAGCTCCATCACTTGGATTTGTCCCCTTAAAAGGAGATATTCTTGAGAAGTCAAGAGCTGCTGTAAAAAGAATCGGTAAATAAACCGTTAGACAATATTTAAAAGGAGGAATTTATTTCCTCCTTTTTTTATGCAAACAAATATTTTGACAAGCCTAATATTAAAGAAAAAAGAATGAGTATGTATGTTGGAACTATTTTTAAAAAAGATAATAGTGTGGAGATTAAAACTATAAAAATAGAGCTAATTAAAGAGAATTTTGATGAAAAACTATCTTCAATTAAATTAAATCCAGAGAAAATAACTGCTCCAGGAATTGTATTGATCACTCCTTCGATAAAGTAATTAATTGATTTAATTCTGTTTTTTATAAAGCCTTTTCCAAAAACAAAAATCAATATAAAACTTGGTAAAAAAATTGCAAAAGTTGATATAAATGAATACTTTAAAGCTTCATTTATTCCTCCGATTGAAAACCCTGCTTTATATCCAATAAAACTTGTAATTAATAAGACAGGCCCAGGTGTTATTTGGCTAATTATTATTCCATCTATAAATTCATTATTTGTTAACCATCCTTGCGAGATAACATAATCACTCATAAGAGGAATGATTACTAATCCACCTCCAAAAATAAAAAGTCCCGATTTAAAGAAGAAAAAAAACAGATTAAGGTAATCTACTAAAAACTTTGAGGTTATAGACTCTCTTAAAAAATTATAAAACTTTGATATATCTAAAAAGACCGAGCTAATCAAAAATGAGGTTGTTGAAAATATAGATAAAGGGACCAAGCTATAAAAAATATTTTTGAATTTCTTTAAAAATATATTTATCAATCCTGCAATACTAAGAATTGTTATGAGTGGAAATTGAATACTATTATATTTAGCAAATATAAGTAGAAATAATATTGAGCTGGAGAATAATATTCGATCAAACTTTAATCTTTTTTTTAATAGAACTAATGAGAATGAAAAAATTATCCCTGCAATAATAGGCGGATTAAAATAAATTAAATCTGTTAAGAATTTTGATCCAGAACCAATTTGCCAAAAAAAACTAAGAGCTAATACTGAAATGAATCCTGGGATAATGAAACTTATACCTGATATCAATCCACCAAGATAACCATTGATTTTAAGACCTATATATATTGCCAATTGAGTAGATATTGGTCCTGGAAGTATTTGACATAATCCAATACCTTTTTCAAAAGATTGATTTGATATCAATTTTTTATTATTTATAAGTTCATCTTCGAATAAGGAAATATGAGCATAGGGTCCTCCAAAACTTAAAATACCAATTTTTAGGAAAGTTTTTGCAAGTTCAATTAAGGATATTTTTGCCATTAAAATATTCTAATTCCTAAAAATTAGTCTTTATGGAGCTGATAAGCTTTGTTTGATTGATGGTAATTTAAGACTCGAAATCCAAGATAAGAATATTAAAAGTGATGAAAAATAAAGACAATATTGAAGACCAATACTCGGATTTCTCCCAATCATAAATAGTAAGCCAGATAGTAATGTTCCAACTAGTCTTCCAGCAGCATTTGCCATGTAATAGAAGCCAACATTTAAACTGACTTTTTCATTATCAGAGTAGGCCAAAATCATATAAGAATGTGTAGAGGAATTCATTGCAAAAACAAATCCAAAAATAGTAAGTCCTAAAATTATTGCTATTGATGGAGAACTTTCTCTCCATAATGCGACTCCTATCAAAGATGGTATTACCATTAATACGGCACTCCAAAATTGGATAGCTTTACGATCTGGACTTTCTTTCTGTCCCCATATCTTTCTAATTGCTGGAGCAGAAGCCTGAACAATTCCATAACCTATTACCCAGGCCCCAAGAAATAATCCTATTTCCATGTAGTCCCAACCAAATGCCATATCTAGGAATACTGGAAGAGCTACAACAAACCAAACATCTCTTGCTCCAAAAAGAAAGAATCTTGCTGCAGAAAGAATATTTATGGCATTTGATTTTGAAAAAAGATCATTAAAAGCTGGTTTGGTTTTCATCTTGCCAATTTCTCCAGGTAAAATTAATGTCAATAAAAAGGCTAAGCAGAGTCCAAAACCCATAATTCCTACAGCATTATTGAATCCAAATAACTTATATAAAAGTCCACCCAAGAAAAAACCAACTCCCTTAAGAGCATTTTTAGATCCAGTTAAAATAGCAACCCATTTAAAAAGTTGTTTTTGGCCAGTATCATTGCCATCATTTGTCTCTGGGACTACTGTCTTAACAGCACTTTTAGCACTCATTTTGTTTAAATCTTTTGCTATTCCACTAACTGCTTGAGCAACCATAACGTATGCGACACTAAAAATTACCGGCCAATCTTCCTTAACTGGAATAAGCATAAAAAGAGCGATGATTTGCAGGATAGTCCCAATCCATAAAGTAAGCCTTAATCCATATCTTGCTCCTATCCAGCCACCATAAAGATTAGTAATTATTCCAAAAAACTCATAAAAAAGGAAAAGTAAAGCAATTTGTAGAGTTGTGTAACCTAGCTCATGAAAGTGACCAACAACTAATAATCTTAATGCGCCGTCAGTAAGCGTGAACGCCCAATAGTTTGCTGTTACAACACTATATTGTTGAATATTAGATAAATTCATAAAGACATAAATTAAATCTCTTTTTTGATTACATATTCAGTAAGATCTGCAAGTCTGCAGCTGTAACCCCACTCGTTGTCATACCAAGCGTATATCTTTAATAAATTTGAATTAACAACCATCGTTGATAAACTATCAACTATTGAACTTCTAGAGTCATTTACATAATCTGCAGAAACTAAAGGTCTTTCTTCGTAGCCAAGAATTCCTTTTAAATAAGTTTCTGAAGCTTCCTTTAGTGCCAT
>CABZNT010000013.1 GCA_902527105.1 uncultured Prochlorococcus sp.
CCAAAGAAGGCGCTTCTTCTTGCAATCCTCCAGAATCTGTTAAGACTAAATAAGCTTGTTTCATGACGCTTACCAAAGATTCATAATCAAGAGGATCGCAAAGAATTGCTTTTTTATGATTTCTAAGATGTTTCTCAATTATTTTTTTGACAGTAAGATTTTTATGCATAGGGAAAACCAAAATTATATCTTTTTTATCCTCGAGTAATTTTTTTAATCCTAAAACTATTGACTCTAAATTTGCCCCCCAATTTTCTCTTCTGTGGACTGTAGCTAAAATTAGTTTATTCTTTTCATTTACATTTATTTTAAAAGGAATTTTATGCTTATTTTTTGAAATCATCTGAAGTGCATCAATTACAGTATTACCTGTCTTGAAAACATTTTTTTTAATATCTATTTTATATAAATTTCTTAAAGCATTTTCTGTAGGAGCAAAATGCAAGGCGGCTATCTGAGATATTAGTCTTCTATTAATTTCTTCAGGGTAAGGATTATAAATATTATTGGTTCTCAATCCTGCCTCCACATGGCCAACCGGTATCTTTTGATAAAAAGCAGCCATGGTTGCCGCCATCGCTGAAGTAGTATCTCCTTGGACAATGAGTAATTTTGGAGAAAAGTTTTTTAATTCTACTTCTAGTTTATTTATTATTTCAGAAGTTAAGTAAGATAATGTTTGATTTTTTTTCATTACGGAAAGATCAACGTCATAACTTAACTTAAATATTTTCATTACTTGAGAGACCATCTCCTTATGTTGTCCAGTTAAAATTACTCTCAAATTAAACCTATTATTTTTTTTAAATTCGATTATTAAAGGAGCAAGTTTTATCGCCTCTGGCCTAGTTCCGATTATTATTATTACGTTGTAAATATCTTTCATTTGATTCTTAATTATCGATAATATTTTATATCAATAAACCTAAGATTTTTTCCATTCTGGGACTAATAGAGATAATATCGAGAAAACTTTTTTGATATTTCTTTGATTAATACATAATTTTAAATCATCTAACTTATCATTTAATTCTTTAGAATTAAAACTTGATTCATAAGTTTTAAAAATTAATTCATGTTTAGTTTTCTGAGATTCAGGCGAAATTGTCAATTCCTCATATAATTTTTCTCCAGGTCTTAATCCAATATTTATAATTTCTATATCCCCATTTCTATTATTAGAACTTTTTACAGATAATCCACTTAATTTAATCATCTGTTCAGCTAAATTTGCAATTTTTACTGGTTTACCCATATCCAAGAGAAAAACTTCCCCACCTAAGGCCATCTCAGAAGCTTGTATAACTAATTGAACGGCTTCAGGTATTGTCATGAAATATCTAACTACATCTGGATGAGTAAGAGTTATAGGGCCTCCTTTTTCAATTTGCTCTCTAAATTTAGGCACAACAGAACCTGAAGATCCTAAAACATTACCAAACCTAACCATACTAAATATTAAATTAGAATTATTTGTTTTATTCTCATTTGCAAAGTTTTGGATAATTAGTTCAGCTAGTCTTTTTGATGCTCCCATTACATTTGTAGGACGTACAGCTTTATCTGTAGAGATAAAAATAATCTTTTTAACTAAAACCTCTTCAGCTGCTAAACATATTGATAGAGTTGAAAAAACATTATTTTTTATACCTTCTATTGGATTATCTTCTACCATCGGCACATGCTTATATGCTGCTGCATGAAAAACAATATCTGTTTTATATTTCAAAAATATTTCCTTAACAAAATTCTTGTCAATTGCATTGCCCAGTAAAGATATTAATTCAATATATTCTAAATTAAGTTCTAACAACTCTTGATTTATTTCATAAAGATTTGCCTCGCTGATATCAACTAGTATTAACTTTTTCGGCTTCAAAAAAGTAATCTGCCTTGCTAATTCTTTCCCAATTGATCCTCCTGCGCCAATTATACAAACTGACTTACCCTTGATTCCAGGACCAAATAAAGAATTTATTGGTTTAATTGATTTTCTACTAAGAAGACTTTCTATAGATATAGGTCTTAATGTATCAATTTTTGCTCTACCGTTTTTTATTTCCTCTATTGAAGGAATCTGAAGTACTTTTTTACCATAATTCTGAATTTTTTTAATTATTTGCTTTCTCTCCGCAACTGATAATGACGGGATTGCCAACAGAATTTGATCTACTCCTTTTTGTAATTTACCAATACCATCAAGATTAATTATCTTAACTCCATTTATGCTCCTTCCTAGTAAATTATTATCATCATCAATAAAAGCAACAACTTTATAATTTCCATTAATATTTAAAGAAGCAGACAATTGTGCCCCTGCTTCACCAGCACCATAAATTAAAACGTTAATTTTCTTCCTATTAAGAGATTTTGTATAGTTTATTAAACCACTTATTATAATTCTTGAAAATGTTAAAAAAATTGTACTTAATATAAGCAACAAAATTGAAATTCTTATGTTTGGAAAATCAAGCCTAAATATTAAGCTTAAGAAATACAAACAAGATATTAATAATAAATTTCTTAGTGAAAATAGTATGACATCTTGAATTCTATAATACCTAGATATACCAGTATATTGATTTGTAAAAGTAAAAATAAAAACACTCAAGAATATTGAAGAACTTAAGATCCATGTATACTTATTTGTAATATCAAATAATACAATCCAAAAACTTGTCCTTATTGAAAGATATACAATTACAACATCAATAAAAAGCAAAAGAATTCTTCGCCATTTTTTGTTTAAATTTAAAAATGGTAAGAAGATTGAATTTAAAATTCTTTTTTGACTCAAATTATTATAACTAGATGTTTTTAAGAACATAACTTTACTATATTTTTCATGATATGAGCAAAATAAGGGTTCTTTAATTTATAAAAAACTTTAACTATTTTTTCTAATTCGAATAAATCGAGCTGGTATTCCATAATAAATTGAGTTGTCTCTTGTATCATATTTAACAAAAGAGTTAGCTCCAATAATATTATCTTCTCCGATTTTTATTCCTGGTGCAATTGAACATCCTAAAGATATAGCGGCCCGACAACCCACTTCTACATTTCCTCCGGTTTTAACTCCTGGTGCAAGTGAGCAAAATTCATTAAGAATATTATCATGCTCAACAACACTACTAGTATTAACTATAACCCCGTATCCTATTTTGACGAATGCATTAACCACCGTAAAAGGTAAAAATAATGATCCAGGCATAATTTCTGCATATTTTGAAATGCAACTCGTAGGATGAAAAAGACTTACAGCTGTTGCGAACTTATTATCATTAGCAAAACTTCGGAAAATATCTTGTCTCAAAGAATTATCTCCAATAGCCACAAAAAAGTTATCCTTCCAATTTTCAACATATTTATTAACTTTTCTTCCCATAAAGGAATCTTTTGTTGATTCATTAGTCTCAAGAAATTGAATATTATCATATCCGGAAAGTTCAGCAATATCGGTAGCGACCTTACTATGTCCACCACACCCAATAATGAGTAATTTTTTATTTTCCATATTTTATAAAAACCTTTTTTTAATCAAATTTTCTTAGATTTAATTAAAACTTTTTTTATAGTAGAAGCATATTCGTTCATTTGCTCAAATGAAATAGTTGGATGCACCAAAAACATTAGACTATTCTCTCCTAAATTCCTTGCATTAGGTAGAGTTTCATAATTGATCGCTAGGTTATATTTAAAAGATTTTTCTAAATAGATTTCACTACAAGATCCTGAAAAAGCAGGGAATCCAGCAGCATTAATTTCCCCTATAATTCTACTCCTTGACCATTCATCTGAAAGACATTCAGACTTTAAATAAACATAAAACTTGTACCACGCATGCTTTAAATTTTTATCTGGAAGTGGGATTCTGATATTATTTAATTCCTTAAGATATTCAATTAAAATTTCTGCATTAGAAGTTCTTTTATTAGTCCAGTTTTTTAACTTTCTTAATTGAATCCTACCAAGACAACTTTGAATTTCAGATAATCTGTAGTTAGTTCCAAAAGTATCATGTATATATTTAAATTCTCCCTTTAATTGAGATTTTGATTTAAATAAAGCCTCTATATTTTTCCCATGATCTCGATAAGAACGTATATCTTTAAAAATCTCAATATTATCAGTAGACAGCATTCCTCCCTCTCCGCCAGTAGAAATTATCTTATCTTGACAAAAGCTCCAAGAAGAAATATCTCCAAATGCCCCAACACTTTTATTATCAATTAGAGCACCATGAGCCTGAGCACAATCCTCAACTACTTTGAGTTTATATCTATTAGCCAAATCACATATTTTTTTCATCTCAGCAGGCCATCCTCCTAAATGAACAACTGAAATGATTTTCGTTTTTTCTGTAATTAGAGGCTCGATTGAATCTGCAGTAATATTTCCAGAATCTAAATCTACATCAGCAAATATTGGTTTTGCTCCTAATAAAACACCAGATGAAGCTGTAGCTACAAAACTTCTTGGTGTAGTAATAAAATTATCGCCCTTTTTTAAGCCAAGGGATTTATAAGCAGCTACTAATGATACTGTCCCATTTGCCATTGTGAGTGCATGCTTTACTCCACACCATTCAGCAAATTCACTTTCAAAACTTTTACCTTCACTCCCTGACCAATAATTAACTTTACCGCTTCTTAAAATTGCACCAACCTTAAGAATCTGTTCTTCATCAAAATATGGCCAATTATTAATTTTCAATTTCAAAATTTTTGTCAATTATATCAAGAATTACTTTCATTTAAACTTTTGATACTTAAAAATTTCTAATTATTACCATCAAACTCGACAGAAGTGACATTATTTTTTGAATTAATATCCTTTCTCATAAAAACTTTCACAAAGGTAATCATTAAAATTTTAAAATCCAAAATAAAAGAAATTTCTTTAACATACCTCAAATCGTATAAAAACTTATCTTTCCAAGATATTGAGTTTCTTCCACTTATTTGTGCTAAGCCAGTTATTCCGGGTTTTAGATCATGTCTTTTCAATTGATCTTCAGTATAGATACTTAAATATTTCATAAGTAATGGTCTTGGGCCAACAAAACTCATTTCACCCTTCAATATGTTAATTAAAGTTGGGATCTCATCAAGCGAGGTGCTTCTCAAGATTTTCCCAAATTTTGAAAGTCTATATTTATCATCAGTTAAATTTCCTTCTTCATCATATAAATTTTTTAAAGTTCTAAACTTTATTATCTTAAAAGGACGAGTTTTTAAACCCGGTCTTTCTTGAATAAATAAAATCGGTTTGCCTAAAAAAATCAAAATCAGAATAGAAATGAATACTAATAAAGGAAATATTATTATTATTATTAAAAGTGCAAAAAGTTTGTCTATATAATTTTTGCAGAAAATATAAATGCTTTTATTCAACAGTTTATTTTTCACTAGAAAAGTTTAATTTATTTTTTATGATTTTAAATATTATATTATTAATTTTTTCTCGAGAAAATTTTCTTTCCCCAAGATCTCTAGATTTTGATCCCATCAATATCAATAAATCTGGATTATCAGATAAAAAAACTAATTTTCTAGCAAAATCATCATAATCATAAGGTTTTACTGAAAATCCGATATCGTTTTCTTTAATAAGAGTAGAAATCCATCCAGGGTAATTGCAAAGTACAGGCAAACTTGCAGCTAAATAGTCAAAAAATTTGTTAGGAGAAGTCCCATCATAAAATTCAGGAATATTATCAAGAATCATCAGTCCAGCTTTAATTGATTTATTAAACACCTCAGACAACTCTAACTTAGATATTGGATCTATAAAAAAGCAATTTTCAATTTTTTCCATATTTCTTTTCATTAAAAGTTTTTGTTTATAGGAACCATCACCAATAAATAAAATTTTTATATCTTGTCTATTCCTTTTTAATAATGCTTTGCCTACCTCTAAAAGAAAATCTAAACCATTTGCTTTCCCATGTGCTCCCGCAAAAGCAACCACAAAATCATTCTTATTGAAGGACAAGCCATACTTATATAAAAATCTATTATCCTTTAAGGTCTGACTTGAATTTTTAAATAGTTTCAAATCGCATGCATTTGGGACTAAATATACTTTTCTCTTTAAAAAGTTTTTCTTCTCAATCCCTTCACAAATCCCTTTAGATAATCCTATACATATATCTGCAGATGCGTAACTTAAAATTTGTAATAAATCAAGTATGAACAATATTAAGGGATTTTTTAAAACACCCATTGCTCTAGGCAATTCTGGCCATAGATCTCTTACTTCAAAGATAAAAGGGATGCCCTTAAATACCTTTCCCAAAATACCTGGTATTGCAATAGTAAGAGGTGTACTCGAAGCATAGATCAAATCTATATCCTCTTTTAAAATTAATAGTAAAGATCTCAAAACATATTTTAAGAATACTTTTGACCTCTCAAAAATATTTTGTTTATTTGAATAAAAAAATTGATATTCAATTACTTTAATTCCATCAACTATTCCTTCTCGAACAGAGTTTTTAAATTCTTTATTTAAGCCAGTATCAGATCTATCATTTGATAAACAGATAATCGTTACATTGTATCCCTTGGAAACCAAATACTTTGATAATTCATATGATCTAGTACCAAATGAACCAGAGGGAGTAGTAAAGTATTGGTGAAAATAAAAAATATTCATAGAGAAACTAGTTTAGTTTGATAGTTGTTTTGATTTTTCCTGGTGAAAATATTAAAACTTTTAAGATTGAAACTGCTTTTTTTTGATTATAAAATAATGACTCATACCCTTTTCCTAAAGTTAAATTTATTTTTTTATGGCTACAAGAAATTTTAATATCAGCAAATCTACTCTTCAAAATATTATTTTCTAATGTCCAATTATCATCAATTAATCGCCATCTTAAAATTGCTTTTTCATTAAAATCTAATACGTAATCAACAATCTCCCAATTGGAATTATTTTTATTACAAATAATTCTTCTAAAATGAGATCCGCTTTTAAATTTATATCCTGATTCTATATCCACCAAATTTGGATCATCTAAAGACATATTTATACTTTCTAACTTAAGCCAATTACCCCATAAAAACCTACTCAAACGAGGCATATTTTCTTTATCATCAAATTGGACTGAGCTGTGACCTGCTATACCTTGGAAGGAATCCATTTCTAAAATATTTTTATTATAAGAATATGTGCCAGAATCTCTAATAATATTTTTTCCTTTATGCCAAAGATCAAAGTGTAAAGGGTCTACATTTGCTGGGCGAAAATTGTATATTGGTAATCGTAAAATTGCCCATGTATATTTATTAAAGAATTTTAGATATCCTCCATATTTAAAATATTTAAAACCGAACTCACTCTGAAGGATATTTTCTTTTTTTAAAAAATTATTTGAAAAAGATAATTTTGTGAATTTTATTCCATAAATTAAATTTTTTTTTCTAAATATAATAGTAGATCTAAAAAGATAACTAGCTAGATTTAAAGTAGGTCTAAAGTCTCTATAGGCATCAACATTATACTGATAACAATAAGCTCCATCATTTCCTCCAAGATTTGGGCATTTGCCTGTTGATTTATCAGTAAATTCAAAAAGCCAAAAAATTAATTTATTGCATAATCTATAAAAATTATTACTAAAAGGATTTAAATTTAAAGTCCTTCTCCATATCTCAATTTGGCATAATGTATCTAATACTAAACGATGATAGACAACTGAATGCTGCGAAAATGAGCCGTCATTCATGACTAACTTATCAATATACTTTTCTAGATAATCTCTTCCACATTCTGCAAACTTATAATTACCTATTAAATTTCCGCCAATATATAAAGCTGCAGATTCAGAAATTATATGGTTATTTTGTTGTGCGATAGCATAATCTAAAGTTAAAAATATCCTTTTTAGATGAAGAAAAACAAACTTAGATTGATTGATATTCAATTTTATTTCTTCAAGAGGATACAAAATTTTGATACTCTGAAAAAGATGCATTAATCTTATAGAAATCTCTTGACCACAAACCCAATTAATACCACTATTTATTGGATTATTTTTACCCCAATTTGAAATAAAAAATTCTATTTTTTTTAAATATTTGATATCGCCAGTCATCCTAAAAGCCATTGATAAAATTGGCATCCATGTCCACCTAGACATTTCCCAAACATTTTTGATATCTAAATCTTTATATATCTGTATTTTTGACCAATGTGGTTGATTACTAATTATCTTTTTAGAGAATGGGTCAATATTCCATAAATTATCGTCAGTAAAATGAAAACTATAATGAGAAAAAAGTTTAAATCTGTTTTCTAAAATTGCGTCTGCATATTTTACTATTTTCTCATCATACAGATTTTCATTTCCTTCTTTTATCTCCTTGAATTTAAAATTCGGGCATTCAACAATTTTTGATCTATATTGGTAAATTCCAATAAATTTAAATAATTTATATCTTATTAAAATAAATACATTATAGAAACCAATTTTTTTTATTAATTCAAACAAAATATATAATTTCATTAGCCATCAAAAATTCCACAAAAATCCAAATAACACTTTTCTTTCAATGAAATCTCTTTAAATTGAGAATGAGCTACTAAAACTACAAAAAAATCAACATTTTTTAAAATAAACTCTAAGCTATAATTGTCTATATCCGAATCTTTTGGGATATATGGATCACATGGATATATCAATAAACCTTTAGAAATTAATTCCTTAGTAATTTGCATCGCTGGCGACTCCCTTAAATCATCAATATCAGGTTTAAAAGTTAATCCTAAGCAAGCTATTTTTGGCTTTCTATTCAATTTTTCCTCTAAAGATTTGGCTGTTTTTGTAATTTTTTCAATAACGAATTTAGTTTTATTTAAATTAACTTCTCTGCCCATTCTTATTAAATTAGCTTTATCCAAATTTCTTGAGATAATAAACCAAGGATCAACAGCGATGCAGTGACCTCCAACTCCGCATCCAGGTTTTAATATATTAACTCTTGGATGCTGATTACATAAATCTATTAATTTATAAACATTTAAATCATAAGAGTCACATATGATTGACATTTCATTTGCAAAAGCAATATTCACATCTCTATAACTATTTTCCGTTAATTTAACTAATTCTGCCATTTTAGAATCTGTCAAATAAAATCTACCCTTACAAAAATTACTATAGAAATTTTTTGTAACTTTACTTGCCTTTTCATTTAAACCGCCAATCACCCTATCATTATGAACTAATTCATGGATTATATTCCCTGGCAAAACCCTTTCAGGGCAATAAGCAATATTGATCTCATTTTCCAATAATGAAGTATTTTGAATAATTTCTTCTTGTACTATTTTGGTAGTCCCTACTGGGCTTGTAGACTCTAAAATTATTAAGTTATCTTTTCTTATATAAGGGGTAATTGACTGAATAGCTTTAATTACATAACTAATATCAGGTTCAGGTATTGTAGATCCATTATTTTTAAAAGGAGTAGGTACAGCTATTATAAATACATCTGATTCACAGGGCATAGCACTTGCTTCAAATAAGCCAGATGAGCGAACCTCTTTAAGAAGATTAATTAGTCCAGGTTCAACAATATGAATTTCTCCAGAATTTAGTAATTCTATTATTTTTGGATTTATATCGATACCAAGGACTTTAAATCCAGATTTAGCTACTAAGAGTGCTGTTGGTAATCCAATATAGCCAAGACCAATTACACAACAATTTTTCATAATTAAACAAGTTCTAAAAGTTTTTCTTGAACCTCAAATATTTGTTCTATGGATATTGGAGAAGGAATGCCTTTAGAAACTGAATTCATGAAAGATATAACACAATTATTTTGTCCTTTATCTTGAACAAAATTTGAATGATTTTTAAATCCATCAATACCCCAAGAGCTAATTTTTTTAAAATCGTCAATTCTAATAATTCCCCTATTTACAAAAACTTCTAATCTCTCTTTTTGGAATTCTTTACTCCCATTTGATAAGTAATTTATATTTCCTATTGAACCATCTTTAAAACTTAAATTGATAATAAAAGTATCCTTTAAGTTATTTGAATCCTTTAAATAATTAATACTGATAGATTCAATAGCGCTATCAGCGAGAAATCTAAGTAAATCAATAAAGTGGCACGCCTCTCCAAGTAGTCTACCACCGCCTATTTTTCTATCATTTAACCAATGTTTTTTATCGATAAAACCTGCATTACATGTGTAGTTGAATGCAATAGGGAGTTTATTTTTATCTAGAAATTTTTTTAATTCTTGGGTAAGTGGAGCAAATCTTCTATTAAAACCAACCATTAAAATCTTTTCCCCAGTATAAGCTTCTTTAATTGTTCCTAATTCCTCAATAGTTAAACAAAGTGGTTTCTCTACAAAAATATGTTTTTTGGCTCTTAATCCTTCAACTATAAGCTTCGCATGACTATCATGACGTGATGCAATAACAATTATTTCATTATCTTGATCCTCAATAATTTCTCTATTATCAGTACTTGCATATTTGAAATTATATTTTCTAGCAATAATTGAAGGATTCAATCCACTGCCTGCCGCAATTCCAATAAAATTTGCCTTATTTTTTGAAAAAATAGGTATTAATTTTCTTTTGGAATAGTTACCTGCACCGATAAAACTCACATTAAGCTTGGATTTTTTTGTTTGAATGTTCTCGTTAATTGTTCCAACTAAGATTTTCTGACTTAAACTCTTTTCTTTTTTGTAGGAGAGAAGTATTCCCAAACTTGAAGATTCATTCAATAAAATATTAAAAGCATCATTAAACTTTTCAAATGGAAATTTATTAGAAATTAAGCTCTTAGCTGATATTTGACCATTTGCAAAGGCATTAAGAACGGCCTCAAAGTTTCTTTTAGCTGTCCATCTGACAAAACCAATAGGATAATCATTATAGTTCTCATAAACCGGATCATAACGTCCAGGCCCATATGAGCAGCTGACTTGAAATGAAAGTTCTTTCTTATAAAATAATTCTCTTTTAAAATTCAAACCAGCTACGCCAACTAATATTATTTTTCCTCTTTTTCTAGATAATTTTGCCGCCAACTCAATTGGGGATGAGCTTTTTGTTGATGCAGTTATTAAAGTTGAATCGATATGATTTCCTTGATTTTGACTTAGACACCAATTTAATGGGTCTATATTATCGTTAATTTGATTAGCTATTATTCCTAGCTTACTTGCCAATTTCACTTTGGTCATATCCATATCGAGACCAATAACTTTGCATCCGCTTGCCTTTAATAATTGGATAGTCATTAGTCCAATTAAACCCAAGCCTAGAACAACTACAGTTTCTCCTAGAGTTGGATTAGCTAACCTGATGCCTTGTAAAGCTATTGCACCAATAACGGTAAAAGAAGCATCCTCATCAGAAACGTTATCAGGAATTTTTGCACATAAATTCTGGGGAACAGAAACTACTTCGGCATGACTACCATTTGAAATTACTCGATCACCTATTTTAATCCCTTCAACTTTTTCTCCAATTTCTATAACCCGACCCACATTAGAATATCCTAAAGGAATTGGTTCGTTAAGTTTAGACTGAACGGCTTCATAAGTATTGTAAAATCCCTCTGATTTTATTTTTTCAATAACATCTTTTACCTTATCAGGTTGTAATTTAGCCTTCTCATACAAATTAGCCTTACCAAAATCAACTAGCATTTTTTCTGTACCTTTTGATATTAAGCTTAGATTTGTACTTATTAAAACTTCTCCTTTTTTCAATGCTGGTATAGGAACCTCTACAATATTCATTTCACCATTTCCAAGATTCTGGGTAAGTTGCTTCATTAAATTCAAGAATCAGGACTTAATTTATTTTCTCTCAAAATGGACATTAAAAAGATTGATGTAAAGATGATGAATTTTTTGAATTTATTTTCAAATTTTTATTTTTAAAATTTAAAAATATTGCAAGGCCTAAAAATATTCCTGGATTGGCTAGTGGAATTTTTACTAGACTAGTCAAAATCAATGAAAAAAATAAAGATAAAATGATGATTTTTTCATAAAACCCCATATCTCTTAAATTTATTATTTTATTTAAAACTAAGAAATAGAGTGTTAATACAAAAAAAGCACCCAAGTAGCCAAAATAAACAATATAAGAACCTAATGAGCTATAAACGCTATAAGTCATTGGACAAGAATCTCCGCTTGTGAAGAATCTACAAACATCTATATATTTTGCATAAAGTGCAGGCTCATTATTTAAAACGTACCAAGGATCTATAGGCGATGAAAATAAAACATCTGGGACAAGTAAGCGAGCAATAACTAACATTATTCCACTAATCTTTGTTTTTATTCCATCATCAAAAAAAATACTGGCGCTTGGTCCTAATTTAATTATATTTTGGATAAAAAGTCCTCCTCTTGATTCCTTTATTAAGTTAAATCCAAAAATAAGCAAAGTAGAAAAGGTAACTCCAACTGTGAGCTTTAGATAATTTAGTTTTTCAAAGAACAATCTCAATATAAATCCTAATAAGTTTAAAGATAAAAAAGGTATCAAGGAAGAAATTACAAAAATCAATTGTCCAGCTCCTGAGGTAAGAGAAATGATAGTAAATATGGCACTAAAAATCAGAAAATTAATTTTTTTAAAATTACTTTTTATTGAATAAAGTACTAGAAATGAAAAATAACATTGTTCAGGAATTCTAGATGGTTCTGCAAAAAAAGATACTAATCTTTCAGTATCATATCCTCCTTTTTCATATACGTTCCTATTAACAAAAATGGATGTGATTGTAGATCCAGTAGATAAATTTAATATAATTCCCACAAACCATAAGACTATGAAATAAAGTAATGCTTTCTTTAAAATACTTACCTTATTCTCAAGATTAAGAATATTAGAGAAAGTTGCAAAATACAATGAAGCTGTGAATAAAGGAAGGATCCTTCTAATTATTTCAGAATAAATTGCAGGCTCAGGGGTGAATAGACATAAAAAAGTAGCTATAACTGCAAATAATGCAAACAATAAAGAAATATATTTATTTAAGGGATTAAGAGCAAATTTTTTTCTTTTAAAAAAATAAAATATACACAAGCCCAAACACAAAGGTTGTATATCAGTCGGGAAAATTAAAGGTATGCCTATATAGGGTTGTAAAGCCGAAAAAATTACTAATGAAGGTAATAACTCATCTTTTTTGTTTAAATAAGTATTATTCACTTGCTATCTAATAAAAGTCTTTTATATGCCTCTATTTCATTATCATTTATAAAATTCTTCACTGAAAAATCAATACATTTTCTTCTAAGTTCCTCAAATTGTATTTTTGTATATTTAGATAATTTGACTATAATCTCAATAAAATTATTCGTATCGTTAAGGGGCAAACACCAACCACAGTTATTATCTTCCATAATTTTCCAAGGAACATTATTAGAAGTTAAAACCGCAGTTCCCTGTGACAAAGCTTCAGGTATTACATGGCCAAAATTCTCTCCTAACGAAGGCAAAAAAAATAGATCATATTCTCTAAAAGTTTTTAATACATCTGAAGGATTTATAGAACCACAATATTTACAATTAATATTACTTGGCATCTGATTTAAGTATTTTTTACATTTCTCCCAGTATGTTTTATCAGCAATCACACCATAAATGTGAAATGTAACATTAATTTCATGCGAAAGATTGCTTAAAACTTCTAAAGAGAAAAGTATATTTTTCATTGGCGTAATTCTTGAAATGAATATAATTTGTAGTTCTTTTTTAGATTTTCTTAAGTGGGATCTAGAAATGTTTTTATAATTTGAATGTAAATTCCTTGCATATGTGATTCTTGAATTAGTTAATGGCAAGTTTTTTTTAATATGTAAATATTCTTCTTTAGAAGTCGCATGAAATTTTATTTTTTCAAATAAACGAAAAAACAAAAATGCTCTCAAATACAATTTTTTCTTAATAGACTTCAATTTCAATGCTGAGGGCGCGAACTCACCCCTAGGCGAGAGTATGATTCTGCAATTTTTTTTAAAAGCCAATATTATGAGCAAAGGAAAAATTGTAAACCTAAAAGAAAAAAAGCTATTAAAATAAAACGTAGATAAATCTTCAAATAAAATTATATTGATAATTTTTAAAGTAGAAAAGATATTTAATTTCCAATAAAAAACTTTACTATTAAATCTACTATTCCATTTATTTTGATTAATGTTTTCGAATGGTTTATTTTCGTAAGCATCCCTATCATTGGTTACTATATAAAAATTAATTTCATCTCTTAAATTTTGAACTATATTATAGACTGATTTAGCTGGTCCTCCTCCTTGAAAACCGGGTAAATATCTCGCGGTAAAACATAATAAATTCTTACTCATAAATATTTTTAGGCTTAAAGATAACTCATATATTAATTACTTTTTTTCAGACATAATTAAGTATTTATTATATATTTTTTCATAATTTTTAGCAATTATATCTGGGCCAAAAAATGCCTTTGCACGATTATGTAAATATAATGAATATTCTTTACATATATCTATATTTTTATAGAGAAAAAGGATTTGTTTATAAAGAGAATTAATATCCCCTGGAGAATAACTGAATTCATTAAAATATTTACCCAACAAGATGTCCGATGAACCTATATTTGTTGCTATGACGGGGATTCCACAAGACATACTTTCAAGTATAGAGTTTGACATCCCTTCCTTTTCTGAAGTGGAAATAAAACAATTTCCTTTAGAGATTAACTTTATAGGATCTTCAACCATCCCATAAAATTTGCAGTATTTATGTATATCATTATCTTTTGCAAATTCTACAAGTTCATTAAATAAAGGACCATCTCCTAAAAGATGATTTTGATGATTTATACCGATTTTTTTTAATTTGATTGATAATTTCAAAAAATCAATTGGGCGTTTTTGTTCAACGAACCTTGAACTATAAACTAAGTTAATCTTTTTTTTCATATCTTTAAAGGAGTATTTTTGCAAATAAACCATGTTTGAAAACAGTTCTATTTCTGCACTTTTTAAATCATTCTTTTCTTTTATTAGTTGTAATGAATTATATGAAAATTTTTCCAAGCAAATTATAGAATTTGATTTCTTTAATAACTGTATATCTCTATTTTGATTTAACCCAACTATATTCATATTCGGAATCTTAAATAATATTTTAAATCTCAAAAAATAGGATAAGTTTAAAATTAAATATCCTATTCTGCTTGGAGTATGAATATGAATAATATTTGAAAATAGTCTTAAGACTAAAATATTTAAGGGTAGTAAAATATATGGAACTGAAATACGAAGAATCCCCTGATATCTAGTAAAACTTAAAGAAAAATTTTTATTAGTAGTCAAGGCAATCACTTTGAAATCTCTTTTCTGTAGCATTAAGGCTAAATTATGTGCTTGCTTCTCCTTTCCGCCTTTAACAGGAGGAGGATAAGAAGAATCGAAGAAAATTACTCTTTTTTTCAATATTAGTTTTGATTTATAATTATTCTAAATTATAAGCACTAGTATCTTTAAAGTTTAATTTCAATACTCCTAAATATTCCGAGAATATAAATCTAGATACTTGATTTTTTAAAATTATTACAGAGTTCATATCATTTAAACATGGCAATTTAAAAGATTATCTCTTAATACTGCAAAGACATTTTATTAATAATTAATAAATTCTGCTTATTAAATTAATCAGATATTATTCTCAATCCATTTCTCAACTAAGGGGATTTGCCATTCATAGTCGATATCACAACCGAATTCCTGATGAATTGGTTTAATTTTGTGGCCCATCCATTTCTGCGGAAGAAGCCCATTTTTAATATTTTGAAGACATTTTGGTCTAACTACTGAGATAGACATATTAGCGAATAGTACGTCACCCTGGGAATCTCTATCACAATTTAAATTTCTAGGATCTCCAAAGGTCTCGAATGGAACAAAAGGTTGAAGATATTTTTTACTTTTGTCCAATTTTCTTGCTCTTAAAGGAGAATACATATTAAATTTAGATGCACTTACAACAGAGTCGGCATAAGGATCCTGCGAAAGTAACTCAATTGCATCATCAATTAATTTAGCATTGACAGTTGGGGCATTACAAAACAAAAGCACTATTAAATGAGATTTCAAATCAGGATATTTTGAAACTATTTGTTGATAAGTATATTCATAAACATCTTCACCCAAGGCAGAACTTGTCGCTAATTCTTTTGGCCTATTGATTAACGTATGATTAAGGTCTATTCCAATCTCCTTTAAAACTGGATCATCTGTACTCAAAAAAGAATGGGTAATATATTTTGAATGCTTAGCAGCATTCATTGGATAAAAAGCAAGTGGTTTTCCTGCTATTAACATTGTATTTTTACCAGGTAATCCCGTACTGCCTTTACGCCCTATACAAATTGATATAGATTTCATAAAAAGTTTTAATTACTCTAAAACATAAATTAGTAATACTATTTTTAAATAAATTTTTTTACCAAATCCATTTTTTAAATAAAAAGATACAAAAGATTGTGAATTTTTTTATGATTGTTTGATCATATATCAAAGAAAATCTTAACTATCTTTAAAAATTCAATGTTACCTTTTAATTGGTTATATTTTTTTCTATAATCAAAAGATAATAGTTTTGACTGATGAATTCTTTAAAATTACCCAAAATTGATGATAAGTTTGAAGAAATATTGACCATGTCAAGTTGGCTTGCCTTAGAAAATATATATCAAAGATGTTCAAGAATTTCTATTTTCGGTAATGGAGGTAACCTTGCAGTTGCTGATCATGCTGCTGTTGATACAAGCAGATTAACCAATAAGTTAGGACTTTGTCCCGGTAGTGGAATACTTGCAAGTTCCTTAATTAATGATATTGGTCATGATAAGTGGCTTGAGAAATGGGTTGAAATCACTTCAAGAGGTTTGACAGATAGTATTATGAAGAAATCTCTTTTTATAGGAATTAGTAGTTCAGGTAAATCAGAAAACGTTGTGTCAGCTCTTAATTACGCTACTAATTCTGGTGCAAACGCATTCCTTATAACTGCGAGTAGCATTAAAACACAACAAAATATAAATTTTGGTTATTGCGATTTAGGACTAGATGAATATCATAGTGCTGAGGTTATAACCCTACTACTGACTTATCAATTAATACACTCTTCTGGATTTACGTGTCCACCCATTTCAAAGTCATCTGATATTAATGACGAGAGATTTTCTTTTAAACATAGTAAATAAAATATTTAATCCATTATTCAAGATTTTAACTTAGTTGATTTTTTTAAAACTTTATATGCAAGCCTAAATTCTTTGTATTTTGTTAAATTTAAATAACTATAAAACAATTATATTTGATTGTGATGGGGTTATCCTCAATTCAAATTTTATTAAAGGTAATTGTTTCTATTTATCTGTCACTGATTATGGTGAAGCAGCTGCTGTTGAATTTAAAAATTACCACAGCAGAGCTGGTGGGATCTCAAGAATCAAAAAGTTTGAATATTTCATAAATAATATTTTACCAAAATTTGATAAGGAGATAATAGATAAAGACAAGCTTAAAAATAAACTTATAGCTAAGTATGAATCTATTTTACAAAAAAATATAATTAATTCAGAAACATCACCATACTTAAACAGATTAAAACAAAAAACAAACAATTTAGACTGGATTATGATATCAGGGTCTGATGAAAAGGAATTAAATAATATAATGGATTACAAAAAAATAAAAAATTATTTTAATTTAGGGGTATATGGAAGTCCCTCAACAAAAAAAGAGATAATTAGAAGAGAATTAATTAGTCAGAGAATTAAATACCCAGCACTTTTTTTAGGAGATAGTAAAGTTGATTATGAAGCTGCTGAAAAATACAACATAGATTTTATTTTTTTATATGGATGGACAGATTTAAAAGATTGGAAATATTTTTGCGAATCAAAAAATATTTTTTACATAAAAAATCTATTCAATTTAATTGAATAAAAAATTTTCTATATTAATAAAAAAAAATTTTTTTGACAACCCTTAACGGAATTAATAAGTTATTTTATTTGAAAATATTTAAAATGATTTTATAAGATCTTAAGTCTTGATTTTTATTATTTTACAATCATCAAATAGAAAAAGAAAAACAGATTATAAATAATCATATGTAAATTTACTATTCTCTTATTCATTCGCAAAATTTTTCCGAATCAAATAAATCTTTTTTGATATTCAAATATAAACTGTAGAATTTTTAGCTTGAATTTGCAAACTAATTAATTGAAATTTTTAATGTTAAAAATCCTAAAGGTGATTCACCTCATTCAGTACTCTATTATAAGGAAGATGAGTCTATTCATTTATTATGCTAATTATTGAATTAAATGAATTTGATCCAGTTTTTCTTAAAGAAAAGGCAAAAGAATTACATCTTAAAAATATACTTTATTTCTTAAACCTAAAACATTCAAAAACATACACACTAGACAAAAAAGAACACCATGGTCTAGATCCATGGGTGCAATGGGTTAGTATTCATACAGGGAAACCATTTAAAGAACATAAAGTCTCAAGATTAGGACAAACTAGCTCACAAAAAGAAGAACAAATTTGGAACAGAATATCCAATTTAAATTCGAAAAGATGGGGAGTATGGGGCGTTATGAATGCGCCTTGCGGATCGCAAAAGGGTAGAGATTTTTTCATCCCAGATCCATGGTCATTTGAGGAGGTGGCATATCCAGCAGTCTTAAATGACTTTTTAAGCCTTCCAAGATATGTAGCCAAGAGTTATCTTGATCCCCAAAAAACTGAGATCTTAAAAAATGGATTGCGTACTTTAAGCTTTATATTTAGAAAATTTGGTAAAGGAATCAAAAGAAAAATTGTTTGGAATGCATTTAAAGCTTTTATTATTACTGGAATAAATATTCATAGTTTTACGACACTTCTAGACTACATGAGTTGTATTTATTTTTTAGAATACAAAAAACAATACAAATCAGATTTTTCATTAATATTTTTAAATCACATAGCTCATCTCCAGCATCAATTTTGGAATATAGATAGCAAAATTTCAAGCCAAATGAAATTTGGATTAATTATTTGCGATGAGATACTAGGTGAATTAAAAAGAGAAGTTTTTCCTAGTGAAGCCTTAATCTTAATTAATGGATTTAAACAAAAAAATGTCGCAAATAAAGGTTACTTTGTTTATCGACAAATTAATCCTGATAAATTTATCAAGATCATCTGTCCAATTAAATGCAAAGTCAGACAAAATATGACTAATGATGGAAGTTTAATTTTTAATCATTCCAGTGATGCTGATAAAGCGGAGAAATTACTTAAAAATATTAAATTAAAATATAAAAATTCAAACTTATTTTTTATAGAAAGACTTAATAAAAATAGAATTTTTTATCAAATAGAAATTAGTAAAAAAGTTAGAAAAGATGAAAAAATTATTTTAAAAAATAAAGAGATTAGATTTTTTGATCATATTGAATTAATTACTGAGAGGACTGGAGCACATATTCCTCAAGGGGATATTTTTTATAGGAATATTAATTTTCCAAATGAATTAAATAATCATGAGGTTTTTCATTATATAGAAGAATACTTTAAAAAAAATATTTAATTTCTGATTAATTTAAATTTTCTAAAAATTGGTTTTTGAGAGGAATCATAATAAATAAAGTTTATGAAAAACTGACTAGAAATTATAGTTAAGACCAAAAACAAAATTTGAATCCCAAGCTCAGTCTCTTGGTTTGTAATACTACCTTTTATGAAATGATAAAAACCAATAATAATAGAAAGCATCCCAAGAAAAAAAGAAATGATTATACTTACACTGCCTGGATTAAAATCAAGCAGGAAATACTGATAAAGTATCCTTTTTACAAAAACAACTATATGTCTAAAATAAAAATTAAAAACTTCTTTTAATGGCTTTATCCCTGAATTTTCATCTTTATATAAAGCTGGCATTGTTATTTCTGAAATTAAAACATCAAATAAAGAACATCTAAACAAGAGATCTGTCTCGAAAAAGTATCTATCATCTAATTTATCAAGAAATATTTTTTTTAAAACATCAGTATGAATTGCTATAAAGCCGTTAGTCGGATCAAATAACTCCCAATATCCAGTTGATAATTTAGCAATAAAACTAAGAGCTATATTACCAATAAGCCTAATAAATGGCATTTTTGAAGCTACTTCAATACTGCTAAACCTATTGCCTTTCATGAATTCAGCTTTTCCATCTTTAATAGGTTTTATTAATTTTGGGAGTAAATGTGGAGGCATCTGACCATCTGAATCTATCTTGACAACGATATCTGCACCTTTATCTAAAGCATATTTAAATCCAGTTTTAGTAGCCCCACCAACTCCTTTATTTTTTTTGTGGTAAATGACTTTTAATTTTTCATGATCTATATTTTTCTCAATTATTTTGCCTGTGCTATAAGGACAAGCATCATCAATGCAGATTACCTTATCAACATATTTTAAACATTCATTAGCAACAAGATATGCTTTGTCAACTGAATTAAAACAAGGTATAACAGCAAACACTTTCATTAATTCTTATTTTTACTGACACTTTATCCTATCATCTATATATTTATTTTAAAATATCTTTTTGTCATAAAAGAAATAAGAATAGCAGCAAAGAAATAAGCTAAAGAAGTGGCCAAAGCTGCACCATTAATTCCTAAAATAGGTATTAAGACTAAATTAAAAATCACATTAAAACTTAGAAAGCCCATCATATATAAGGAATTTAATAAAGGTCTATCTCCCATCGCGAAGATCTCTTGAAATGGAATGTATCCAGATGAAAAAAATATTCCAATTAATAAAATAATAAAAGGCAAAAAACTTTCATCATAGTTTTTTTGAGACAGGAAAAGATTATTAAAAATTGAATATATTATTAATAAAAAAATTGTAAAAGTTGCAGAAACAGCATAAGTTCTATACTTTACCTTTTTTGCTATTTTAGAAAAGTTTAAATTATCAATTATGTTTATTTTTTCGGAAAAAATTGGATTATATATATCCTTGAAAACCTTAATCAGAATTATATATCCCTCTATAAATAAGGCGGCAAAACTATAAACTCCAACATCATTATTGTTTAATAAAAATCCAATCATTATTATATCTACTTTTGTATTTGATTCACTAATAAATCCTGTAAAAACAGCCTTAATTCCAAAATTAAGATGTCTGATACTCCATTCATTCCATTTCCTAGAAGATAAAAAAGAAATATTTTTGTTAATTCTTAAAATCATTAATGGAAACAAAATAAATTCTGTTATGGATAAAATGCAAGGTATATAATAGCCCTCTAATTGATAATTTATAAATAAAAGCAAATTAAATAGAATGATTAAGTATCTAAGAGTTTGAAAAAAAGCAAACTCCTTCATTTTTCTTAATCCATTATAAATTCCATAAAGTAATACTTTATTCAGAGATCCAAAAAAAATAGCAGGAACTATAGAAATAAGTCCCTTATATAAATCATCACTATTAAATAAATTTGATATTTTAATTATTGATGCAAAAAATAATAGTGTAGTTATTAGGCTTGTAAAAAGAACAGGTATACATGATCCAGAAATAATAGCTTTTATGTCTTCTATATTTTTATTAGATTTTGATAAATAATTTAATAATGAATAATTTATTCCTCCAGAACCAATCATAGAGACCAAAAAATAAAAAGTTATAGACAAATTAAATATTCCTAAAGTTGAAGGATCATAAAAATTTGCAATTATTAAATTCAAAACCAATCCAGTTAAACCTAAAAAAATTAAGCTTATATAGTTAAGTAAAAAATCTGAAGTAATTTTGCTTTTTTTAAAGCTTAAAATTTTCTGTATAAAATTATTTTTTAACTCCACAAATTATTTTTAAAATAATTTTTTTATTTTATTAATCTTACTAATAGTCTCTGAGTAATTCAAACCAATTGTTTGCATATAATCTAATAGAGATTCTTTTCTTGGTTTTGCATAGTCTATAGATCTTTCAAGAGCTTCCTCTCTTGTCAAAACACCCTCCCTTATCATGTTACTTAACATATCATCATCCTCTGAAAATCCTGCGACAGTATAATAAATATAATTATAAAAAGAAGCAGTAGAGTCTCCTATTCGCCATGTTGTATTTGTATCTCTAGATGTTTCCCATCCATATTCATTTGTAATAGTATCTACCACTGTTTTTTCATCCCATTTAAGATATTGATACAAATAAATGAAATCATCTTTTTTTATAAATGTATGCCAATAAGCTGCTGCAGTATCAAAAACAGATTGATTTATATATGAAGGGTTTAACAAATAATTTTTGAAATAATAAAACAACAAAGAAATTTTATCTTTTGCTGAAACTTTAGTTAAAGTATTTCCACTTTCTCCTCCTCTAATTCCAGAATAGCCAAATTTATATGGTGTATCTTCCATCATGTTCCCAGTACAAAAGAAAACAAGTTTAATCCCAGTCTCTTTTCTTAATTCTCTGGCATGATAATAAAATGCTTTATCTCCAGCCATAAATATTGGAATCATGCCAAGATCAGGTCTCTTTAACCAAGCTTCTACATTAAGTCTTACATTTTTTCTTTTAAGAGAAATATTAGGTGTTCTAAAAATATGTTCAATTCCAAGCTCACCGCAAATTCTTGCAGTATTCCGCCTTGCGAGATCAGAAACAAATCCCCAATCATAAGTAAAAGCAACAGGATTCATCCCTAGTATTTTTTTTATATAATGAAGTCCATAACTACTATCTCTACCTCCACTAAAGGCAACTATACAATCTGGCTTGCCATCTTTACTACGATATTTTTCAACCTTTTTAAACAATTCAGATTCGCCTTTAACTGTAAATTTCTTATGCCTTCTACAATATCTACAAACTCCATATTTATCGAAATCCATAAAAGGATAAGTTTCAGGTAAAACACATTTAGTACATCTTTTGATATTTTTAACAGATTTCGATTTGTCTTTTATTTCAATATTTGTTATTTGATATTCAATTTGATTCTGATAAAGATTATTTAAACTATTAACATTATTTTTTCTAAAGCTAAATTCTTTAAGATCAAATATCAAAGCATTATTTACATTTAATTGAAAAATATTAGAAAAACTTGAATCTATAATTTTGTGTTTCTTAAGAAGACTTTGCAGAATGAATCTTTCAGAAGCGAATATAAATAAATTATCATTTTTTAGAAAAAATAATGATCCAGTATTTGTAGTTAAGATTAAATTTAGGTTATCTTTTATAAAATAAGCTATAGATAAAGATCCTTTTATTTTTTCAAAGGTTTTATTAATGGAAACTAAAATATTTTTTTCTTCAATAAAATTTTTATTTAATAATTTAAATAATAATTCACTATCTAAATCACTTTCTTTTTTTATATCTTTATTTGCCTCTAGTAATTCTTTTTCGTTAGTTATTATCCCATTATGAACGCCTACTATGCCTTCGGCAATTACAGGCTGATTATTGATGTTCTCAGATTGATTACCATTAGTAACTAATCTCGAATGGCCAATCAAAGAGAAATGATAATTAGGAGAAATAACTAAATCATCAGATAAATTAATTTCTCTAGAATTTTTAAACAAGGATTTATAATTTTTTTCTTTAATAAAATATTTTGGAGATAAAGCATCTTTTAAAACAGTTATAAAACCTGAATCATTTATTGCTATTCCAGCGGCTTCACTTCCTCTAGTTTGAGATAGACTAAAAAGACTTGTAGAAATATCCTTAATTTTATTAGGGAAATTCTTATGAAAATCCTTATTTGCAACTAGTCCAAAAATACCGCACATTAGAAAGTAATGACTATATATATAGTAATATAAATTTTGAATTAATTAATAATAGGTTATTGTGGATTTGATAATGATTTTATAAATAAATTACATAATTTTTTATTAATATATGAAAAAACTTCCAAAAAAATATCAAAAAATTTATAAGGAATTTTATAAAAACTACTCTAGTGCTAATTCTTTTTTTCGAAGGATATCTCTCTTAGTTGAAAAATGGTATCATTTGCAAGCAGCAAATGCTTATCCTAAAGCTGATAAAATTTTAGAAATAGGTGCGGGTAATTTAAATCATTTAAAATTTGAAAAAAATTTTAAACAATATGATGTTATTGAACCTAAAAATTATCTTTTAGAAATTGCATCATTAAAAAATAAAAAAAAAGTTAATAATGAATATGCTGACATTAAATTAATACCTAAAAATAGTAAATATGACAAAATTATTGCTATAGCTGTTATAGAACATATTGAAAATCTAGAATTATTATTTTCAGAAATAAACATTCATTTAAAAAAAGAAGGTAAATTAGTAATCGAAATTCCTGCTGAAGGAGAATTCTTGTGGTGGCTAGGTTGGAGAATGACAACAGGAATAGGATTTTGGCTAAAATATAAACTTGACTATGGTGTAATCATGAAATATGAACATGTAAATAATGCCAAAATTATTTTAAATAAAATCGAAAAATTTTTTAAAATTGAAAAAATAAAATCATTCCCATTGAATATTAAACACGCAAGATTATATATTCATATTGTTTGCTCTAAAAAGCACTTCTAAGTTCTTGAACAAATATAAATTATTTTCTTTTTTATATTAAATAAATTTCTTGCACCCATTAATAGATCAAATTCTTTACAACTATTTTTATTTATAGATTTTGTGTAAGGAAATCTATTATCAATAATAAAGCTATTAATATCAAAATTATTTAAGCAATATGAAAAATTATCTGATTTTTTTTGATTACTTTTTGTACAGTAATTAAAATTATAATTATCAATATATTTTTTATTAATGTAGAGTCTATCTTGAGTAGAAACTAAATTTAAATATGGTTCCTTAGAATTATCACTAATTAATCTACTTAAATTAAAATTATATGCATATTTATCCATAGCATTTTCAAAATAAAATAATGAATGTAATGTTTGATAAAATGAAAAGAAACAAAGAATAGAAAATATAGATAATTGGATAACTAAGGTAATTAAAAATATAAATTTAAAAATTTTTTTTGAATGAAAAAAACTTTCAATTTCGTCTATTTTAAAAGAATATAATTTGGTAGAAGAAAAAATAATTATAAGAGGAGCCGCGAAATAATTAGCTCTTCCTTGGCCCAGAAAAACTAAGAGAATAAATTGAGATATCCCAACTAAAGAAATTGGTTTTATCAGATCATTAATATTTTTTATTTTAAATATCAAAGCTAAAATAAAACAAAATCCCAGAAGAGGGCCTAAGCATACTCCTATATATCCCAAACTAAAAGGCAAAAAAAGTTTTATTGGTAAATATAAATCTCTCATATATGAGGTTATTTTTTCTTCTAACTGTATAAACAGAAAATTGTTTGGAGTAAATATATTGCCAAATAAAGGATAAAAAGGATTTCCAGTAATATGATATCGGTAAAAAAATATTGAGAATAATGCAACCATTGATATAAAAAAAGGCAATATCAGAATTTTGTTTGAAAATAACCAATTAATCTTTAATAATTTAAACTTATAATGTATTAATAAGTGTGCAATTATTGGAATTACAATAATCAAACCGCTTATCTTCCCAGAAATATTTAACAAGGAAATAGAAATTAAATATATTAAATTTTCTTTATTTTTAGTATTATTCCATATCAAATATGATGTAGCGAGAATAATATCCGCAAAAAAAAGAGATTTTCCTATAGTAACCCATTGAATAAATACTGGAGTACATAAAAAAGATAAAAGAAAAATTCTATTTATTTTATTTTTTAAAAAATATATTACACAAGCTAGTAATGGTATTACTTGAATAGTCCTTATTAACCAAACCGAATTTTCCTGAAAAAAGACTAAATTACCAAAATCAAAAAGTCCTAATAAGCCTTGATGCACACCGTTATCAATAAAATGCGAATTCCTTAACCAAAATAGGTTAATATAGCCTACATAAGTTGTAGATGCATCAGGATGATTTATTGGTCCAAAAGATATTAGAAAAATAATTAATACAAGAACTAAACAAGCATAATCAAATCTCTTAAGTGAATAGAAAAAATAGCAAAATTCCTTTCTTACCTGAAATAATAATTTATTAAATACATTAAAATATTCTTTTTTAAATAAATATAAAGTTAAAGAACTAAAAATCGGTATTAAAAATATTTTTATATAAGTAACTTTCCAAAAAATAAATAATAATGAAATTAGACTTATAGATGTAAGAGCTAAAATAATGGATATTAAAAATTTAGAAATAAATTTTTCTAAAAAATTTTTATTATCTTCCTTATTAATAGAAGAAAAAATAATCAAATAAAATAACGTAAATCCTATAATAGATATCATAAAAACATATTATGATAATTTTATAATATACGATTAAATAACTATAAATCAATAATTAATATATTTAAAAAAAATAAAATTTATCTAACTTTTCTTATGGATATAATATTTAAAACGCTTTCCTTTTTTATAAAATTTTGAAAATATGCTAAAGGTAGAAAAATCAAAACAAGTATTAAATATCCTGGAATTCTTCCATTTTTTATAAGAATTTTAAATAAAGGGAATTTATTTGATAAAAAATTTTGAATTGAAATTGCCCAATGAGCAGATTGAGGAGATCCTATACATTTTGAATCATAGTTCCACCTTTTAAGATGTTTGAATAAGGTATTTTTAGACCATAAAAAAGTATGTCTTGGTTGATGTAAACCTCCCCAAAACTTTTTAAATAAATACGAATCTATACTATCAAAGTTTGGTGTCTCTATTATCAATAGAGAAGAATTTTTCATGGATCTATCTAACCTATCAAAATCTTTTGAAAATGAAGCCAAGTGTTCAATAGAATTTATCATAAAAATAGCATCAAAATATTCTTCATATTCACTAATTTGATCAGGGTGTATATGGGCCAAAGTTTTACAAACGGTTGGTTCAAAGAAATCACAACTGTAAACGTTTTTAAATCCTCTTTTCATAAGTAAGTGGCATAGAAATCCATCACCTGATCCATAATCTAAAACTTTAATATCTCTTTTATTAGTTTTTGACTCTAAATTCAAAATAAACCTTTTATAATATCTAGCTCGCAAAAATTGTGATATGGGACTCAAAATATTATCTTTTGAATAATTTCTCCCATGATAATCCTCTTCATAAAATTCTTTAATCTCATTATTAGAAAAGATTTTACTCTGTTGAATTAGATTACATTTTTCACAAATTAAAATATTAGAAATTTCTTTAATATTTGATTCATAATCAAGTACATCTCTATAAATAATTCTTAATTTTGTAGATTTACATAAATCACAATTAATTCTATTAATGGGCACTTTATATTTTTGCTAAAACATACCATGGAATAAGAGGGTTTTTATGATGATAACCATGCAGATTATTACCTAACAAAAAATAATTTAACAACTTAAAAGTTTTAAAATTTCTTCCATTCTTTTCACTACATTTATAATGTGGCATTAAATTAACGATAAAATGAACAATAAAGTTACCTAGTACAAATGAAAAAATAAACTCAAATGATTTTCCTCCTAAAATCCAAAATTTAAAGATAATTAAAATGAATATTGATTTAAAAAAGATTTCAAAATAATTAATTACGTCAAATTTATTACGATAAAAATTAAGCTTAAATTTTTTTTTGCTAAAAATTATTAAATTATTAGTTTTGTAATCTGGATCTCTTAATTTATCGTTTGTATATTTGTGATGATCTATATGTTGCTTTAATTTTTGATTGTAATTAAGAACTAGAAGAGGCACCATATTTATCATACCGATAAATTTATACATAGAAAAATTTTTAGTACTGAAATCACGATGAACGCATTCGTGCCATCCAGTAAAAGTAGAATAGTAAAAGTAAGTTAAAAGAAGGATAGATAAAAATCTAGAATGTACATTTATAGCTGATACAAAAATAATACCTTGAAAAAATGTAAAAATAATAATGTTGTAATTACTAATTAATGAAGACATATATATATATTAGCAAACTTAAATGAAGTAGATTCTTATATTATAAAAAAAATTTACTAAATCAAAAAAGTTTCAATAAAAAATATATATTAATTGAAAGAATATTTGAGTTGAGGTAATATGCAAAATCATTTTTTCCAAACCCGACAAAAATCAACTACAGAATATTCACCATTACTATGAAAATGATGCGTCCCTAATAAGTCATCTTTAAAGTTAGGATAAACTTCCTGCAAGACAAATTCTTTATAGGAATTTTTCGATAATATCTCAATTTGATTTATCTGAAATTCTCTACCATAGATTTTGTTTTTCCTTCTTTGTGAAATCCTATGTAATTTATCATTTAAATAAAACATTCCTCCATTTCTTGCTAAATTTGCGTCAAATATTACAGGATTTCCAGAATCAATAATTTTCCATTCATCAGTCAAAAAATGATTCGCATAAAAGATATGAAGTTCTGAATCATGGTCCGGTGTAGATGCTGAGCAAATATTAGAAAATAGGAACCATTTCCCTTCTTTTGGCACCAGAAATGAATCAGCTGCATTTACATTTTTCATTAATATTTTTTCTAATTTCCACTTTTTTGGAAAATCCACGCATTTATATAAACGGATCTGTTTTTTCTTGCCGCTCTCAGGAACCATATAAATATTATTTGCATCTTTAAATATAAATGGGAATGATAAATGAAAGTTTTCCTCAATAACTGGCCCTAAGTACTTATATTTATTTCCATCTATAGCAATTGCGCTAATAATACCTTTACGGGAAAATAAAGAATATTCCTCACAAAATATTATTGTTTTATCCTCATGTGAAACAACAAAAGGATCAGCAAAAAAGCAGAATGGTTTATTTATAATTTCTTTATACCGGTGAAGAGGAACATTTAAATCTAGTTTATTATTAAAGGCAATAGACCATCTAACAGGATATTTAGGTAATTTTATTCTTTTCCTTATTAATTCAACAAAAAAGGGGGGATAGCTTTTTAATATATATTTAAGTAATAAAATGGGGTCATTTTTTAATCGAAGTATTTGTCCTGAATATAATTTATTTCTTGGCTTTCTAAATTCAATACCTTTATATAAATTTTCAATTATTTTTATAAATATAGGTCCAGACTTCTCCTTAATATTTGCCTTATTTAACATCCATAAAGATTTAGTTAGCGTAATTCCTCTATATAAAACATCCCCTCCATCAAGTTCATTGGATAATTTTTGAATAATAAATCCCGTAAAATCAGATTTATTCATTATTTCCCAAAATCCTGCTGGTCCTCCCCTATATAAAAAACTATTATCTCCATGATGAAAAGAAATAATTCCAAATTTTGGGATATTTAAAATATCACCTTTGAGGATACCAGAACCAGTTCTTAAGATTAAATCAAAATTAAAAGAATCTATCAGTAACAAACTTTTTTTATCAAACTCTAAATAAAATCCATTTTTAGATAAGGCTCCCTCCACCTTTAATTCTTTTATCCCAATTTGTTTCAAGTCACCCTCGCAAAAATAATCAGGATAAGAGGCTTTAACATATTTAGATTCAACTTTATAAATAATTTTTTTTATTTGAAAAAATAAAAAATTATTAAATACTTTAATGAATCTATCTATTAAAGA
>CABZNT010000014.1 GCA_902527105.1 uncultured Prochlorococcus sp.
GGATATGAGACAAGTAATGTTAAGAATCTTTTATTTCAGCAGAGTAAATCTCAAATAAATTTTGAAGATATTCAAAATCTTTTTTTGTCAGATATCGAAATGTTAAATGATGAAGAAAATAATCCTGTTTTTAATACAATAAAGAACTTGAAGAATAATAAACATGTAGTTGTAGATGTAGAAAATTATTCTCAACTAAATAAATTTTCTTTGGTGATTAAAAAATTAATTAAAAGCAAAAAATTCCTTTTTCGAACTGCAGCAAGTTTTATAAGTTCAATTTCTGAGAAAAAAAGTGTATCTCAGAGTGAAATATTGTTCTCTCATTTAAGAATAAGAAATAAAGAAAAGAGTTTTCTTCCAGGACTGATAATTGTTGGATCTTATGTAGAACTTTCAACAATTCAATTGAATAATTTATTAGAGATAAGTAATTGTAATCCAGTTGAATTAGATGTTTTTGAATTCTTTAAAATTACCTCATCAGATAATAATCAGAAGCGAAGGAATTTGTTCAAAAATAAATTATTGAAAGAAATTAGATTTTCTTTTAAGAGAGGAAAAACTCCTGTCTTGTTTACTTCAAGAAAACTTATGTCTTTAGATTCTTCTGAACTATTTAATTTTTATACTTTACTTGCTTGTTTTATTGCTGAATTAGTCACAGATTTGAGGTATGAAATAGGATATTTGATTTCAAAGGGTGGAATAACAACAAATTTGATTCTTAGTCATGGACTTAAAGCAGATTATGTATATCTTGAAGGACAGATTTTAACAGGCATTTCAGTGGTGACTTACAACCTAAAAAATGGCGAAAAACTTCCTATTGTTACTCATCCTGGAAACATTGGTACTAAAGATTCACTGGTTAATATTTGGAAAGTTTTTGAAAATAAAAATAATTTTTAAAATTAGAAATTTGAGATAATTTCTTCAGCAAAACTGCTGCAGGATAGGGGTTCTACTTTTGGTTCCATTAAGCGTGCTAGATCATAGGTGACTTTTTTTTGCTCTATTGCCTTACTTAAACCGTTAGTAATTAAGTTAGCTGCTTCATCCCAACCAAAATATTCAAGCATCATTACACCACTAAGAATTACTGAGCCTGGATTAATCTTGTTTAAGCCTGCATGTTTTGGAGCGGTACCATGCGTAGCTTCGAAAATTGCTGCATTATCTCCAATATTTGCACCGGGAGCCATACCTAGGCCTCCAACAATTGCTGCAGCTGCATCGGAAACGTAGTCTCCATTAAGGTTTAATGTTGCAAGAATTGAATATTCTTGAGGTCTAGTTTGAATTTGTTGAAATATACTATCAGCTATCCGATCATCAACAAGAATAAGTTCTTTCCATTTTCCATCACCGTGAGAATTTGATATTGATGCAATAACTTCTTTAATTTCTTCGCAAATGAATGCTTTTTTGTTATTTGTAAGTTTATCAAAACCTGGTTCAATTTTTCGAGCATTATTTTCAATTGTAATTTCTGGATTTTTCTGAATATTATCTAAAATCCAGCTTTCTCTCTCTGTAATACAATCTTCTCTAAATTCATTTACTGCTAATTCATATCCCCAATCTCTAAATGCACCTTCTGTATATTTCATAATATTTCCTTTATGTACGAGAGTTACATGCCTTTTATCTCCTGATAATTTTTTAGCATGTTCAATAGCTTTTCTAATATGCCTTTGGCTACCAGATTTACTTACCGGTTTTATACCAATACCTGATCCGTTTGGTATGGATCTATTTTTTAAATTTTTACTTTTTGGTATTACAACGTTATTTAAGTGATTAATTAATTCAAGACAATTATTATCCTCCGCTTCCCATTCAATTCCCATGTAAATATCCTCAGTATTTTCTCTATAGACAATAACGTCTAAGTTTTGGGGATTTTTATGAGGGCTTGGAGTCCCTGAATAATATTTGCATGGTCTAACACAGCTATATAAATCAAAGATTTGCCTTAATGCAACATTAAGAGATCTAATCCCTCCGCCTATAGGAGTTGTTAAGGGACCTTTGATGGCTACACCAAAGTGTTTGATTGCTTCAATAGTATCTTGAGGGAGATAGTTATATGTTCCATAAAGTTCACAAGCTTCATCACCTGCATAGACTTTAAACCAATTAATTTTTCTTTCTTCTCCATAGCTTTTTTTAATCGCTGAATCAAGAACGATTTGAGTAGCAGGCCAAATATCAACTCCTGTGCCATCACCCCTAATAAATGGGACAATTGGATTATTAGGAACATTAGGGTTGCCTTGATTAAAAGTTATTATCTCGCCTTCATTAGGTAAAGTTAATTTTTCAAATTTTGGCATAGCATTGAATTAATAAAAGACAACTCATTCAAGTTTCTCGTATTGTAATTTGCGATGAGTTATTTTCTTTAAAACCTAGAAATTTATTATTCATATGTGAATAGGAAATACTTTATTGATCAGCATTTCAACATCTTTATTAAAAGAAAAAGTAGTTAATAAGCAAGTTAAAGGAAATTATGTCATTTTCAAAAAAAATACTCAGCTACTTATGAATGCGAGTTCAAATGTAAGTAATGTTGAAATAGCTAATAAAATTGCTTCTACTGCGACTTTGTTTCGGAAATATTTTCCAGATGCAAGCGTAAGCTTTAGTCCCTGGGACAATTCAAACAATGAATCGATGCAAGATACTATTGATTTTGCGTTTCATTTTCCTGGGTGGAGTCCTCTTATTGAATGTAGAGCAATACTCTTACAATTAAGAATTGAAAATGATAATAATGACAGTGTCCCTAAATTGTTGGGAATAATAATGCGAGGTATGATTGTTCCATCCGAGAGATGGAGAGTGGCTACCATTGGTGATTGGGAAATGACTGGCTCTCATCTACCGCAAAAGGAACAAAAAGATAACCTTTTTTTGGTTTGTAAAGAACTTTATAAGCTATTCTCTACAACATCCGCTAGTAACAAAAATTAGCTGTTTTACGTATTTTCCTTGTAGATTAAATACACTTACAAAAATAATTTAAAATATATGGCAGTCGCTCTTGCAGGTCAATTAAGAGAAGGGACAAAAAAATCCCACACTATGGCAGAAAATACTGGCTTTGTGGCTTGTTTTTTAAAAGGAGTTGTTGAAAAAAAATCTTATAGAAAATTAATTAGTGATTTATATTTTGTTTATGAAGCTATGGAAGAAGAAATTGAGAGACTGGTCAATGAGGAACATCCAGTAATTAAACCTATAGGTTTTAAATCATTATTTAGGAAAGAAACTCTTGTAAATGATCTTAAATTTTATTTTGGCGAAAATTGGAAGAATGAAATTAATATTTCTCACTCAGCAAAAGAATATGTTGAAAGAATCCGAGAGGTCGCAAAAAAATCACCAGAATTATTGGTTGGGCACCATTACACACGCTATATAGGAGATTTATCTGGGGGGCAAATTTTGAAAAGGATCGCTAAAAAAGCATTAAATTTGCAGGGAAATGATGGTTTAAATTTTTATGAGTTTGAATTAATTTCTGATGAAAAGAAATTCAAGGAAGAATATTCCCTTACTTTGAATCAACTTCCAATAAATCAAAAAACTGCTGATCAAATTATTGATGAAGCAAATCAAGCTTTTACTTACAATATGAAAATGTTTAAGGAGCTTGAAGGTAACTTGATTGCTGTTTTAGGCAAGATTGTATTTAATTACATTACAAAAAAAGTAAGGAAAGGAAGCACCGAGACCTAGTAATTTATGTTTGATTCGTTAGTTGATTTCCTTAAAACTAATATTGATGAATTAAATGGTCATGAATTACAAATATCTAGCGAATTCAAAGAACATCAAAATGAAGACTCAAAATATATTATTAAAAATTGGCTTTTTTCATCTCCCGAATATAGAAAGTGGCGAATAACAAGATTAGATGGTGGCAAAAAACTGCAAGTGTTTAATACTGTCGCATATCCAAATTTTGATAGTGAAATGCCTATTTTAGGAGTTGATATTTTATGGTTTGGAACTTCTCAAAAGTTATTAGCAATACTTGATTATCAGCCTTTAATTCAAGAACGCAACTATCTTGAAAAATATTGTTCAAGTTTAGGTAGTATTAAGAAAAAATATTCTGAATTTGATAATACTAAAATGAAGAATATATATGATTCAAAAAAATATTTTTCCCCGTGGGTAATTATATGTAGAGGAAATAAATTAAATCTTGATAGAGATTTAAATAATATATTCCATTCATTTGTAAACAACTATTTAAACATTTATAAATCGAATCCTGTTAATCAATTTTTAAATGCAGAAGAAATAAAGATTAATCAAATTAAATATGATAAGTACAGTTCTGAAAAAGACCCTGCAGATAAATTGTTTAAATCTTTTTTTGGAGAAAAATGGACAAAAAAATTTATCAATAAATTTCTTTTTACATTAAATAATGAGATTATTCATTGAATGTTGATACAAGATACTATTTTTTATAGGCCAGATTGGAGATGGCATAATTTTCTAAAATATTTAACTAATAATTTAATTAAATATAACTGTTTAGAAAAAATAATACCCTCGGAATATTCTTATAAAGACTCCACTTATGGTTCAAAAAAATCAAAAAAAAATGTTAATCTCTCTACTTGGGGAGTAACGCATAAAAAAAGAATTCAATTCGCAAGAGCAGTGTGTATAAATAGTCCAAATTATTCTGTTTTAAATTTTTTAATTATTCCTAATACTATTTATAATGTCCCATTTTTTGGGGTAGATTTCGTTTCTCTACCTAATAATCATCTATTAGTATTAGATTTTCAGCCTTCATTAAAAATACAAAATCAATACAATAATGAGTTATTAGAAAAACTTATAAAACTTAAAAATCATTGTCATTCATCACTTCCATTAGCTGAAAAAATGTCTGCAGATGTAGCTAGATTTTTTTCTCCAGGAGTAATCTGGTCAAAATTGCCAAAAGAAGAAAGAAGTGATTTTTTAATTGCTAATCAGCTTTTTACATCATTTAAGGAATATCTGGATTTGTATTTGGAAATTCTTTTCGAAAGCAAAGAAGTTAATGTGAAGCTGCAAAAAGAATTAATAAGTGGTCAAAATCATTACCTGAACTATAGAAGAGATAATGATCCAGCGAGGCCAATGTTGTCGAGTTTGTTTGGTAAAGAATTTACTGAATCTTTAATCAAAGAAGTTTTATTTACTACTTAAAAGTCTTATAATTTACTGAAATTTGTAATCATATGAAAAAAATTTCTGTTCTTTTTGTATGTTTGGGAAATATTTGTAGGTCTCCTGCAGCAGAAGCTATCTTTATAAGTCTACTTAAAAAGAAGGGATTAACAGATGGCTTTATTGTTGATTCTGCTGGAACTGGGAGTTGGCATATTGGGAAAAAAGCTGATTCTAGGATGAGATTTGCGGCAGAAAGAAGAGATATAAATATCTTAAGCAGGGCTCGTCAAATTACTAGCAAAGATTTTGAAGAATTTAATTATATTCTTGCGATGGACGATTCAAATTTTAGAAATATTCAAAATCTTAAAAATAGTGCAGATTCAACTGATTTTGCATCAATTAAAAAAATACAAGATTTTAGATCAGTTTTTAAAGAGCAAGAAGTTCCTGACCCATATTTTGGAGGTGATGAGGGCTTCGATTATGTCCTCGATATTTTAGAAGATTCTGTAAACGGTTTTTTGGAAAGTATTTCTTGAATTTAATTAATTTCAATCTCTTTGGGAATCTTTTCATTATAAAGATCAATAATTTTATCCACAACTTCATTAATTGAATATCCATCCGTAATAACTTCTATTGCGTCATTAGCCTTCATTAGAGGTGAAATTTCCCTATTGGAATCTTCAAAATCTCTTTTTTTTATAAGTTCTTTTAATGTATGAAGGTCTATTTCTTGTGAGTCTTTACTATTTTTATCAGATTTTCTTCTTTTTGCTCTTTCATTGATGCTAGCAGTTAAAAATATTTTAAGTTCTGCATTAGGAAAAACCGTAGTTCCTATATCTCTTCCCTCAGCTACAAGTCCACCTGATTCTCCAATTTTTCTTTGTTCTTCTACTAAGAATTTTCTTACTTCTTTTAATGAGGAAATTTTAGAAACGATGGAACTTATCTGTTGCGATCTAATTTCTTCAGTAACACAGTAGTTATTTATATAAACATCCTGTTTCTCATTTGTATTCGACTTGAAAACAATAGATATATCTTTAAAAATATTCTGTAATTTTTTTTCTTTTTTATAGTCAATACTGTCTTTTATCATAAGCCAACTCAATGCCCTATACATTGCTCCAGTATCTAAATATAAAAGTTTAAGTTTCTTCGCTATTAACTTTGTTACAGTGCTTTTACCTGATCCTGCAGGACCATCAATTGCAATAATCGGTCTTCTTTTCATTAGAAAAACGTGATCAATTAATCTTGTCTCTCCACATCTTATCGCACCAGCTAATAACGAAATATTATCCTCAAGTCTTGCTTTTTGGAGTGTATGAGGGTGTAAATGTTCTAAATATTCAATTGAAATTTTTTTTTCTGATAGCTTTTTGATTATTTCTTTTAAATTGATCTTTTTTTTATGCTCAAAAGTTTTTTTTGCTTCTAATAACTCACTTGAAAAAAACCTAATCAATCTCCTTTCGTTTTTTGATAAATGTACATTACGTGAACTTAAAGGGATTCCATCAAAATCTCTTTGTGTAGGAATAGATTTAATAGCAACATTTAATTTCTTTCTTTGGACAAGATTTTTTAATATTAAAAGTTGTTGCCAATCTTTTTCTCCTAAGTAAAGATTTTTTGGCTTGACGAGATTAAGTAATCTATAAATTACTGTACAAACGCCATCAAAATGTCCAATTCGATTTAATCCACATAATGCAGAAGATAATTCTATTGGAGCTTTTAGGAATTTAATATTTTTATTATTTGGTGGATATATATCTTCATTACTTGGGATGAAGATGGCATCTGCGCCATTTGAAAAGGAGATTTTTATATCATTATCAATTGTTTTCGGGTAATTCTCTAAATCTAACTTGTTATCAAATTGAAGTGGATTAATAAAAATACTTACTAAATTAAGATTAGAATTGTCATTTTTTGCTGTTGATATTAGTTTTATATGTCCATTATGAAGATTACCCATTGTTGGAATGAAGTTAATTTCACTATTTATATTTTTCCTCCAATTTTCTATTTCTTCAGTTTTCCTTATGATTACTTTTTTCACTTTGTTTTTAAAAAATAAATCTATTTGATAAATAATTACTGGACAAAAGCAATCTTAGGAGGAATATCTATATAAGGAAAGTCTATCATTTTTATTTCATGGATTACAAAACATCAGGTGTTGACATAGAAGCTGGACGCGAATTTGTTTCCGAAATTAAACATGCAGTAGAAGGTACTCATACATCTAATGTGATTGAGGGTATTGGTGGGTTCGGAGGTTTGTTTAGAATTCCTATTGATAGTTTTAAAAAACCAGTTCTTGTTTCAGGAACTGATGGTGTTGGAACAAAATTAGAATTAGCCCAAAGTAAAAACTTTCACTTTGAGGTTGGTATTGATTTAGTTGCTATGTGTATGAACGATATTATTACCAGTGGGGCAAAACCTTTATTTTTTCTGGATTATATTGCTACGGGTAAACTTGATAAGAAACAATTATTGAGGGTTGTTCAGGGAATTTCACATGGCTGCGGAGAAAATAAATGTTCATTACTCGGCGGAGAAACTGCTGAAATGCCTGGATTTTACTCAAAAAATAAGTATGATCTAGCAGGATTTTGTGTTGGAATAGTTGATGAGGATAAGCTTATTAATGGTAAAAAAGTATCTGAAAATGACTTGATAATTGCTTTAAAAAGTAATGGAGTGCATAGTAACGGCTTTAGTTTAGTAAGGAAAATTATTCAAAATAATAATCAAATAGATAAAGAATTTGAAAAAGTTTCTCAATTAAATTTTTATGATGAGTTATTGAAACCTACAAAAATTTACAATAATGTGATTAACAAAATTTTATCTGAAAATATAGAAATTAAAGCAATGTCTCATATTACTGGAGGAGGAATTCCAGAAAATTTACCAAGATGTATGCCTACTGATTTTATTCCTTATATTGATATCAGTTCTTGGGAAATACCTATTTTATTTAAATTCCTTAAAGAGAAAGGATCAATTCCTGAAAAAGATTTTTGGAATACTTTCAATCTTGGAGTGGGATTTTGTTTGATTATTGATAAACAATTTAAGGATGCGATACTAAATATATGTAAAGATCATTTCATAGATAGTTGGGAAATTGGAAAGATAGTTCTAAAAAATGATTCAACAATTGGTAAATTTTTACCAGAAATTTTAACTTAAATTTATTTAACTTTTTTAAATGAGTTTTTAAAAATTATTTTTTATACCCAAATGAAAAAGATAGGTGTAATATAATAAAATTACCGCCGAATTATATCGGAAGTTTAAGTATTAAGATTTATCCTTTATTCAATGCCCTTTGCAAATAATCAAAGAATTACACGTAGACGTAGTTCAGCTGGTCCTACACCTCCAAAGAGACCAATAGGTAATAATTCTGAATCAATTGGTAGACAGGCTCAAGGCCCAAGACCAACTTTCTTGACACTTAGGGATCATGGGAAAGTTTTTGTGGCTGATTTACCAAATTTGTCCGATGGTCAATTAGCGCATATTAGTAAAGAAGCTAATGAAGTTTTAAATAGTTTGGAAAAGCGACTTAGCGATCTTGAAAATGAGCCTAATGTGAGTAATCCTGAAAACGATACGCTTATAAAAGCCTCTACCAAAAGAGATGTCACACTGAGGTTTATTAAATCAATAGAAGAAGAACAAGAACATAGAAAGAATAATCCTGCTTTACGAGATGCTGCATCTGAATCGTTACCGAGAACTTTTCTTGAGGTTGCTAGACATAGATTACCGGGAGCAACTTTTGATTCACTACTTCGAGAGGCTCTTGAGGCTTGTGCAGTAGATGAGAGTACTGAAAAAACTGAAGTTATTGATGAGCCTAAAGAAACTGTAAAAATTATGGATATACCCTCTTCCAACACAAATCCTTCTCTTGTTGTTAGTATCGATTCAGGTGATGATTCCAAGAATGACTCTATTTGATTCAACACAAGATTTAATAAGTTTTAAAGATCAAAATAATTCAAAAATTAACCTTGCTTTAGAGAAAGATCCCATTTTATGTAATCATTGCAAAAGGACTGCATCAAATGGCATTAGATGTCTAGGAATGTGTGTAGCAGATAATGATTACTAAAATAATGCAAATTTATATATGAATAATCTGATTAAAATAATTAATAAATCCATTTAATTTTATTTATTAATGGATATAAGGTATTATTTATCAATAACAAATAAAAGATTATTTTCTATATATCAATAAGTAATTGAAACTTTATAACGTTTATTTGAAATTGAAGTTCTTAGAAAACTTCATAGTTAAATACGTAAAAAAAATAAATAAGGCGGCACCCAGATTCGAACTGGGGATAAAGGATTTGCAATCCTCTGCCTTACCACTTGGCCATGCCGCCGAAAAAGATTCGATTGAGTCTTTTTATGATCTTAACAGTAAGGTGTCTCATTCTCTATTATTTATATGCAATGGTCATGGAGAAGATGTAATAGCATCGGAAATAATAAAAAGATTACTAAAAAAAATAAAAAATAAACAAATTGAAGTTTTGCCGTTAGTAGGAAATGGAGATGTATTTAATTCCATAAAATCAAAGAATTTTCGTAAAATAGGATGTTTAAAAGAGCTGCCTAGTGGCGGTTTTAGTAATCAAAGTTTGAAGGGATTTGTGCTTGATTTATTTGCAGGATTTTTAATCGATAATTTAAGAAATTTTCTACTTGTAAAACAGAAGTCAAAACATAATTGCAAAATTATCGCAGTAGGAGATTTCTTGCCATTACTTTACGCTTGGAGTTCAGGATGCGAATTTAGTTTTATTGGAACTCCCAAAAGTGATCATACTTGGAGTAGTGGGCCAGGTTGGAATTTAAGCGATTTTTATCATAAGTTGAAAGGTTCTGAATGGGATCCGTGGGAAATGTTTTTAATGAAATCTCCAAGATGTAAAAATTTAATTATGAGAGATAAAATTACAGCTAATAATTTGAATAGAAAAAATATTGATGCAAAATACTATGGTAATCCAATGATGGATTTTGTTAATTCAACAAACAAGAAGATATCAAATATTATTTCTTATAAAAGGGTTATTTTATTAGTTGGAAGTAGATACCCTGAAGCTATTCAAAATCTCGATAATTTTCTTGCTTGTTTGCAAGATTTTGATTTATCAAAGGATTTGGTAATACTTTTGCCTTTGAGTATTAATGCGAATGTGATTCAAATTCATAGTTTTTTAACTAAATATGGTTTTAAAAAACAGAGTAAAGTTAAATTTCTAATTGATGAAGATTCAGTATGGAAAAAGAAAGATCAATATGTAGTTATTGGAAAGGGTAAATTCAATTCATGGGCTAATATGGCAGAAGTTGGCTTGTCTAATGCAGGAACTGCTACAGAGCAAATTGCTGGCCTTGGAATTCCGTCTCTTTCTCTACCGGGACCTGGACCACAATTCACAAAATCATTTGCAAAAAGGCAATCAAGATTATTAGGAGGTAGTGTTTTAGTTTGCAAGAATAAAAAAATTCTTTTAAAACGTTTAAGTTTACTTTTGAAAGGAAAAGTTGATAGGTTAAATCAAGCAAAAATTGGGAAAAAAAGAATGGGACAATCCGGAGCAAGTAAGAAAATCGTAGATGCCATAAACCTTAATTTGTTATCTTAGTAAAAGGCACTAGTTTATTAATTATTAATTCTTTTATGTATCCAATAAATGATCGGCAATATCTAAAAATTTGTGCAGAGATTGCAAAACTTATGAGTATAAGCTTATCTTCTGCTAAGAAGAAAGTAGAAATTCAAATTGCAAAAGAGGGCTCGAAAACTATTCAAGAAAAAATAAAGGTTGCGCAAAATGTCTTAAAAATTTGCGAAAAAAATGATCGAGATAAATTAAGTTCTTCAAGAATACTTGATCAGCTTATGGAAACTCTGCATGGTGAAGATAATTTTTTAACTGAAGATTGATTTTTAATGTTCAAATATATTTGAGAATTTTAGTATGTCTAAATCAGCATGTACAGAAACTGTTTCGAAACATTTTTGAGCTAATTCATATCTATTCTCTCTTTCTAAGATAACTTTTAATTTGTGCATAGCTTCAATTAAATATTTAACATCATTTGCTGCATAATCTAATTGATCTTTTGTTAAATCTTCATTGCTACCCCAATCACTACTTTGCGAGCTTTTGTCCAATTCTATACCTAACAATTCATTAATTAAATCCTTTAAACCGTGTTTATTTGTATAAGTTCTTGCCAACTTACTAGCAATTTTTGTACAAAAAATATTTTTTGTATTAATTTCAAGATTACATTTAAGAGCTGCTACATCAAATCTCGCATAGTGAAATATTTTAGTAATTTTATCATCTTCAAGCAGTGCTTTTAAATGAGGCGAAGAAGATGTATTAAGTTCAATTTTTATACAAGATGTTCTTTTAAATTCATTGCATATTTGTACTAAACAGAGTCTATCTCTTCCATGAATTAAACCCATTGCTTCGGTGTCTATAGCTAGGTAAGATGATTTTTTATAAAGATTGTATAAATCTACTGTTAAATCGGTATAAAGAAGATCAATATTTTTATTTTCAATAGTCATTTTTAATAAGTATTTAAAGTAATTTAAGATTTAGAATATTACTTAAGATTTTATTTAATTAAGAATTTTTATCTAATAGGAATATTTTACAGAATAATTCTAAAAAATTATAATATGATGTAACTTAAATTTTTATTCTTGAGTTACTAGAAAAAATTTATTTAATGTCCTATTCCTTAAACTCAACATTATTGCTGACAATTCTCTTGGCCATAGGATTATTTTTTTTTCTTAGGGCCTCCAGTAAAGATAGAACAACCATAGTTGAGATATCATCTTCGCAGCAGCCAATTAAGGTTTTAAATGGTTTATGTGAATGGCTTAATTTGAGAGGATGGAAGCAAACAGGAGGAGATTATGAACAAAGAATTTTAATATTCAAAGGTCAAGTTGTTTCTAGTAAATTTTTAGCAATTTTCTTGGGTTTTCTTGGCGGTTTTGGTTCTTGCGCTTTGGGATTAGTGATTATTCAAATATATCCTGAATTAGGTTGGTGGCCTATTCTTTTGGGATTAATTGGTGGTCCTTTGTCTGGAATTGTTTATTTTAAAAAATCAGCAAGAGAGGAGAAGTTTGAATTAAGGTTGATCAACGAAAATGAAAATGATTCAACTTTCATGAGACTAAGAGCGCATAGGGATGAATTAATCTCTTTAGAAAATGAACTTGGAGAAAAACTTCAATTGAAAAGTGATGGTTCTTTATTTAAAACACCTATTTAAAAGATACTTTTAAAGTTTATTCGATAATTTTCAATCAAAAATATTATTCTCTATACAGAATTTCTCTAACTCTTTATCATTCAACCAATCTTGGGGTTTTGTAAAAATTGATGTTAGGAATTCCTCTCGGGAACCCTTTTTTGCTTTATATCCATATTCCCATCTAGCTAAAGGCGGTAAGGACATTAATATAGATTCAGTTCTACCGTTTGTTTGTAGTCCAAAAATCGTCCCTCTATCCCAAACTAAATTGAATTCGACATATCTACCTCTTCGATAAAGTTGGAATTCTCTTTCCTTTGATGAATATGTTTGAGAAGCTCTATTTTCAATAATGGGCAAATATGAAGGGAGGAATGCCTGCCCGCAGTTTTCGGCCAAAGAAAATAAATTATCCCAATTTAAATTAGATTTGCTAATACTTTGCGAAGCTTTTGATGCCTCTCCATTGTGATTATTTCCTCTATAAATATTGCCTAAACCATCTTGATAATCATAAAAAATACCTCCTATTCCTCTAGATTCATTTCTATGCTTTAGAAAGAAATATTCATCGCACCATGGTTTGAAAACTTTATGCAAATCTTTATCAACTTTCTCACAAGCTTTTTTATGCTCGTAATGAAAATTTCTGACATCAGAAAGATAAGGATAAAAAGGGGTTAAGTCTGCACCTCCTCCAAACCACCAAACAGGACCAGCTTCAAAATATCGATAATTCAGATGAACAGTAGGAATATAGGGATTCCTAGGATGCAACACCATAGAGGTACCCGTAGCAAACCATTCATGACCTTTTGCTTCGGGTCTTTGAGAGATTATAGATTGAGGTAATTCTCTTCCCTGTACTTCAGAGAAATTTACTCCTGCTTGCTCAAAAATAGAACCATTTTTCAATACTCTTGATCTTCCACCACCACCTTCGTCTCTTAGCCAGGATTCTTCTATAAATTTCCCTTTGCCATCAATATTTTCAAGCCCTGAACAAATTTTGTCTTGTAGAGTTAACAAGAGATTTTTAGTTTTTTCTCTCGAGTTTTTAGGAGGTTCTCTGAACATGTATTTAGTAAATCTTGAAGAAAAAAATTTTTTGGTTAATTATAAGTTTCCCTTTATAATTTCTCTTAGTGGGTCCTTATTGCCTATTATTTGATAGTTCGACATAGTTCTTAATCTTTTAAACAGTCGACTATCTTGTCAAAATATTTAAAAATTTAATGACCTCAATAGAAGATGCGAATTTTGCTTTACAAAAAGTTCTAGATGCTGGATCACAGAAAAATGTAATTGAATTAGCTTGGATTAAAAACGTAAGAGTAACTATACCGAGAGTAATCGTAACATTATCATTACCATCATTTGCAAATTCTCAGAGAGATAGAATTGTACAAGAGGTTAGAAAAGTACTACTGGATTTTGAAGATATTGATGATGTTCAAATAGAGATAGATAATAATCCTTCCAAAACAGAAACCAAAGCTCAAAGTAATACTCCTGAGTTGCAAAAGATTAATGGAATCCGGCATATCATAGCTGTTAGCAGTGGTAAAGGTGGGGTTGGGAAAAGTACCATTGCAGTTAATCTCGCTTGTTCTCTAGCTAAATTAGGGTTAAAAACTGGTTTACTCGATGCAGATATATATGGACCTAATACTCCTTCAATGATGGGGGTTGCCGACCATAATCCAAAGGTTACGGAAGGCAGTGGTAGTGATCAAAGATTAATACCAATCAATAAATATGGAATTTCATTAGTATCAATGGGTTTTCTCATAGAAGAAGGTCAGCCAGTTATATGGAGAGGGCCAATGCTTAATAGTATTATCCGACAATTTTTGTACCAAGTTGAATGGAATAATCTTGATTTTTTGGTTATTGACTTACCTCCAGGAACAGGAGATGCGCAAATATCCCTTTCTCAATCTGTTCCTATTTCTGGAGCTATTGTTGTCACTACTCCTCAACAAGTATCTTTGCAAGATGCAAGGAGGGGATTAGCAATGTTTAAACAACTCGGAGTGCGTTTACTAGGAATTGTAGAAAATATGTCAGTATTTATACCGCCAGATATGCCAAGTAAAAAATATGAAATTTTTGGTAAAGGTGGTGGACAAACATTAGCTAAAGAAAATGATTTACCATTATTAGCCCAAATTCCTATTGAAATCCCTCTCGTTGATGAAAGCAATAAAGGTGTACCAATCTCAATAAGCCAGCCAAATAAAGAAAGTTCTATTGCATTTAGTAATTTAGCTCAATTAATCAATAATCAATTTGTTAAAAGATAATTGATGTTTAGGAGAATTTATTTATTAAATAAGAGAGGATTTTTATCAAAAAAAGAAAATTTAGATAGAGGTTTTTTATTTTCTCAATTACTCATAATTCCCCTTTTTTTAGTAATTATTTCGGGTTTGTTAATAAAAAGTATTCAAGGTGATTTTTTAGTATCGAATTATTTAGGACATATTCTTACAGGTTTTTTTGGTTATTTTTTAGCGTTTTTAATTTCTTATATACCGTTAGAGAGACTTAGAAAGTATTTGGTACCATTTTATTTGTGTACTTTAATATCCTTATTACTAATTTATTTTTTTGGGATATCAGTTTCTGGAGCTCAAAGATGGTTAAACTTGGGCTTTTTTTCTTTTCAACCTTCAGAAGTAGCTAAATTAAGTACTGTTTTAACTCTTGCTTTAGTACTGGATAAAAAAATAATTTTAACAATAAGAGATTTAGTATTGCCCTTACTAGTAGTAGTTATTCCTTGGTTATTAATTTTCTTTCAGCCGGACTTAGGTACCTCTTTAGTATTAATTGTTTTGACAGGTGTGATGCTCTATTGGTCGCAAATGCCCATAGAGTGGATTTTAATAATAGTGTTTTGTCTTGTCACTTCTATATTATATTTAACCTTACCAACTCTTCTTATTTTCTGGATTCCATTTATAGGATATCTTGCTTATAGATCTTCGAAAAAGAAAATTATTTTTTCTACTATCGCTATTTCGTTCCATTTATTAGTGGCAAAATTGACACCAATTTTGTGGCAATATGGCTTAAAAGAATATCAAAAAGATAGATTAGTTTTATTTTTAGATCCAAATAGAGATCCATTAGGTGGTGGATATCACTTGATTCAGAGTCAAATTGCAATTGGTTCTGGAGGATTATTTGGGACTGGTTTGCTACAAGGTAAGCTGACTAACTTGCAATTTATACCAGAACAACATACTGATTTTATATTCAGTGCTTTAGGGGAAGAATTGGGTTTTGTAGGGTGCATAGTAATTTTATTTTTGTTCTTTTGTTTGATTAAAAAACTTATTAATACTGCAACTATTGCCAGGACTAACTTTGAATCTCTAATTGTTATTGGAATAGCCTCAACTTTTTTATTCCAAATAATTATTAACTTATTTATGACTATTGGATTAGGACCAGTTACTGGAATTCCCCTTCCTTTTATGAGCTATGGTCGAACTTCATTGGTAACTAATTTTATATCTATTGGATTTGTTTTATCTATATTGAAACGTTCTAGATCACTAAGAAGTTGATGAAATCACAAATAACTATAAAAAAACTTCAAGACCTTTTATTTAAAGGAGTTCAAACTATATATGTGGATGATGATACATCCAGAAGAATGTGGTGGGCATCTTTAGAAGTTATTCAAAAAGATTTCCTATCTAATAATTACAAACAGGGGGGGATTTGGGTTGCCTCGCCTTTGCCTGCTTTTAATGATAAAAAATTTTTAAATCAACTTCATGGATGGCTTTGGTCTCCTGAGGGGTTTCCATACTTTCAAAATGAGAATGCAGGTTTTTTACCAGTCAATAACTCAGATAAGATAAAAAAAGATTTTGATTTAGTTAGTAATTATAAAGTATTAAATCTTTGTCAAGCAGATGGTTATGAACCTTTTTTGATGATAATCACCCCAAATTTTCAATGCATATTGTCAATTGTTGGAGAAAAAGATAAGAAAATTCTATTAATGAAGTGTGATGAAGAAAGCCTAAAACTTTCAATTGAATTAATGCATGCAAAATTAAATCAGGAAAATTATGAGGAAGGAGTAAAATTTCGCAATGCAATCAATAATTTAGGGAATCTAAATATTAATAATCAATTTGAACAATTATTTTGGCCAACATTATCGGCAAAATTAGCAAGTATTGTGCCAAGCCATAATATACAGAATTCTGTAAAAAACGATGAAAAAAATTTGCAAACAACTGAAGCAAAATTATTACGTGCTATATCCCATGAAGTAAGAACGCCTTTGGCAACAATAAGAACTCTCATAAGTTCTACTTTAAAAAAATATAAAATGGATGAATCAATGAAAAATCGTTTAATTCAAATAGATAACGAATGTAATGAACAAATTGATAGGTTTGGTCTAATCTTTAATGCAGCAGAATTAGTGAGTAATGAAATTCCTTCATTAAATAAATTGGCAAAAATTAATTTAGCCGAAATTTTTAAAAAGCTTGCTCCTTTATGGAATAAACAATTAAATCGACGCGGGATTTCTTTAAAGATTGATATCCCTAATCAACTTCCGCAAATTTTGAGTGATTCTGAAAAATTGGAATTAATGTTAAGTGGATTAATAGATAAAAATACTAGAGGATTAAAAGAAGGCAGTACATTAATTTTAGAATTAAGACCAGCTGGTCAAAAACTTAAACTTCAATTAAAAATACAAAAATTACAAAGTAATCAGAAAGAAATTCTAAAAAAAGATAACGGTTCTGATATTGGCCCTGTTTTAAATTGGAACCCTCAAACAGGTAGTTTACAACTTAGTCAAAATGCTACTCAAAAATTGTTAGCTAGTTTAGGAGGGCATGTCACAAAAAGGCGTGATACAGGTTTGACAGTATTTTTCCCGATTTCAGATTCAAAATAAAATTAGAAAAAAGTTTTCCATATATTAAATAATGTAGAAAATTTCCTATATATTTAGAATTTTGTAAAATATGAATGCTAATTTCTTATTATAAATAACTCAAGATCAAGGATGACTGAAACTTTAGTTGGTCAATTTCCTAAGCATATAGGAAGTACTGGTGGTTTATTAAACTCAGCAGAAACCGAAGAAAAATATGCAATTGTATGGAAAAGTTCAAAGGAACAAGCATTTGAATTGCCCACCGGCGGAGCGGCTATTATGCATGAAGGTGATAATTTAATGTACTTTGCGAGAAAAGAACAATGCCTTGCATTAGGGACACAATTAAGAGCCTTCAAACCAAGAATTGAAGATTTTAAAATCTACCGAATTTTTCCAGGTGGTGATATTGAATTTTTACACCCAAAAGATGGCGTTTTCCCTGAAAAAGTAAATGAAGGCAGAGAGAAAGTAGGACATAATCCAAGAAGAATAGGTGAAAATCCTAATCCAGCTGGTTTGAAATTTACAACTAAGAATACTTTTGATTAACTTCTTTAAAGTTGATATAAAAGAAGAAAATAATTATAATTTGGGTTGACATTATTAATATGATCAGCTCACAGAAAGATAGTTTTTTAAAAGCTTACAAAGAAGGTAAAAATTTTATACCTATCATTCAAACTTGGCCAGCAGATTTAGAGACTCCATTGTCGACTTGGTTAAAATTAACCTCAAAAGACTCTCATGGTGTTTTTCTTGAATCTGTTGAAGGTGGGGAAAGTTTGGGTAGATGGAGTATTGTTGCTACTAAACCTCTATGGGAAGCCGTTTGTAATGGAGAAGAAATAGTTAAAACTTGGAGTAATGGCAAAACTGAAACACTCAAAGGTGATCCTTTTGATATTTTAAGAAATTGGACAAAGGAATATAAGTCAATCATGCTTGATGACTTACCATCAATTGGACAGTTATATGGCTCGTGGGGTTATGAATTAATAAATCGAATAGAACCAAGCGTTCCAATTAATGAAATACCAGAAAACAATATCCCTTATGGTTCCTGGATGTTTTTTGATCAGTTAGTTATTTTTGATCAAATAAAAAGATGTATTACTGCAGTGGTTTATGCAGATGCAACTTCTTTAAAAGAGTCCTCGATTGAAGAGTTGTATCAAAACTCAATTTCCAAAATTCAGAAAACTAGAAATTTAATGAGAATTCCTCTAAAAGAAAATCAGTTTTTGGATTGGAATGAAAATGAGAATTTGAATTTAGATCTAGAAAGTAATTGGAAGAAAAAAGATTTTGAGGATGCAGTTCTTTCTGCAAAAGAATATATAAGAAAGGGAGATATCTTCCAAATAGTTATAAGTCAGAGATTTCAAACTCAAGTTAATCATGATCCTTTTAATTTATATAGAAGTTTGAGGATGGTTAATCCATCTCCATACATGTCATTTTTTGATTTTGGCTCATGGTATCTGATTGGGTCAAGTCCTGAAGTAATGGTTAAAGCTGAAAAAAATAAAGATAGTCAGATTGTTGCTAGCTTAAGACCAATAGCTGGCACAAGACCTAGAGGTATTGATAATCAACAAGACTTGGAATTAGAAAAAGATTTATTAAAAGATCCAAAAGAGGTAGCTGAGCATATAATGCTTATTGATCTTGGGAGAAATGATCTTGGAAGAGTTTGTGATATTGGTACTGTGAAGGTCAAGGATTTAATGGTAGTTGAGAAATATTCACATGTTATGCATATAGTTAGTGAAGTTGAGGGAATCTTACAAAACAATGCTGATGTGTGGGATTTGCTAAAAGCATCTTTTCCTGCCGGGACAGTAACTGGTGCGCCAAAAATAAGAGCTATGCAGTTGATTAAGCACTTTGAAAAAGATGCTAGAGGACCTTATGCAGGTGTTTACGGATCAATTGATATTAATGGTGCATTAAATACTGCAATTACTATAAGAACTATGATAGTTAAACCCTCAAGAGATGGGAAATATGATGTTTCAGTGCAAGCAGGAGCTGGAATAGTTGCAGATTCTTCACCTGAAAATGAATATAAAGAGACAATTAATAAAGCAAAGGGGATACTAAAAGCATTAGCCTGTTTGAATAAATAAATGAGTAAAGATAATCTTTATAAAGGTTTTGAGGTAGAACTTTTTACAGGGTCTTCTGATGCTCATATTGGTGTTTCAGCTGATATTGAGAAAAATTTTTCTGATTTTGTGAAAGAGCCAGATAACAGAAATGTTGAATACATAACTACACCTGAAAAAGACTACAAGAGTTTATACGAGAAATTAATATCTCCAAGAAAAAAGTTAAGGAAGTGGCTAAATACCAAAAATTTAACAATTATTCCTTCATCCACTCTTTGTTTTAAACACGATATTCAATTTCAAAGATCTGATATAGACAACGTCTATCATCAATTTATTCAAGATACTTATGGAACATCTATTGCAACTTCAAGTGTCCATATAAATATAGGAATAGATGATTTAGATAAACTTTTTACAGCAATAAGACTTATAAGATCTGAGGCAGCACTATATCTATCATTAAGCGCTAGCTCACCTTTTTTAAATAATAAATTTACGAATAATCACTCCCAGAGATGGATCCAGTTTCCCAAAACACCAAGGAGGGTACCTTTTTTCGCAAATCATAATTCTTATATCGACTGGATAGAGGAAAATATATCAAATAAAAACATGCAAAATATTAGGCATTTTTGGTCTTCAATTCGACCAAATGGTCCCCAAAGACCTTTAATTCTTGATCGTTTGGAACTAAGAATTTGTGATTTTGTACACGATATTAATCTGCTTTTAGGAATAACGGCCATGATGGAACTAAGGATTTTAAATCTTTTTGAAAATATAAATACCTTAGATCCTATGAATGCTAGTATTTTTTCTATGGATGAGTTGTCAGAAATATGTGATCAAAATGAAATGAATGCTGCTAAAGATAGTCTGAATTCAGAGTTAATTCACTGGCAAGATGGCAAAAAAGTTCTTTGTAGAGAATGGATTCAAAACTTATTATCAGATTTGTCATCCACAGCAGAAGATTTTGGTATGAAACATCTTTTAGATCCTATCTATAAAGTTCTTGACGAAGGCAATCAATCTATGAAATGGATTAATCAATATGAAAAAGGTCATTCAATTGAGCAGATAATGAAAATTTCTATCGAAGATATGATTAGGAGTGAGGCTAAGAATGTTTGATTATTAAAATAAACATTTGATCTGAACATTTTCACTTGTGACATAATGATTGTATGGAATCTTTTCGAAAGATAAAAAATAATAATGTGGATCTGATAAGTAACAATGATTCAATTGATAAAAATCGTCTTCTAATTGAAGATCTATGGGAATCTGTGCTTAGAGAAGAATGCCCAGATGATCAGGCAGAGAGATTAATACAACTTAAAGAGTTAAGTTATTCAAAACAAATTGATGGCGATAGTTCAAAAACTTTGAAAAATGAAATAGTTGATATTGTAAATTCTATGGATTTAGCAGAATCCATAGCAGCAGCAAGGGCGTTTTCATTGTATTTTCAACTCGTGAATATTTTGGAACAAAGAGTTGAGGAAGATAGATATATTCATAGCTTTACCAATAAGGATGTTCAAAAATCGCCCGATAATCTTGATCCTTTTGCCCCAGCATTGGCTAGGCAAAATGCTCCCGTAACTTTTAGAGAATTATTCTACAGGCTGAGGAAATTAAATGTACCACCAGGAAAATTAGAGGAGTTATTGCAGGAAATGGATATTCGTTTAGTTTTTACTGCACATCCGACGGAGATAGTGAGACATACGATTAGACATAAGCAAACAAGAGTAGCAAACTTGTTGAAAAAAATACAGATTGAGCAATTTCTAACAAAAGAAGAAAAAAATTCTCTTAAAACCCAATTAAAAGAGGAAGTAAGACTTTGGTGGAGAACAGATGAATTGCATCAATTTAAACCTTCAGTTTTGGACGAGGTTGATTATGCCTTGCATTATTTTCAGCAAGTTTTATTTAATGCGATGCCTCAATTGAGGGGTAGAATCGCTGAAGCACTCACCGAAAATTATCCAGATGTTCAGATGCCCTCTGAATCTTTTTGTAATTTCGGTTCTTGGGTAGGCTCTGATAGGGACGGTAATCCATCTGTTACTCCTGAGATAACATGGAGAACTGCTTGCTACCAAAGGCAGTTGATGTTGGAAAGATATATTATCGCGACATCTAATCTTAGAGATCAATTAAGTGTCTCGATGCAATGGAGTCAAGTCAGTTCCTCTTTATTAGAGTCACTAGAAACTGACAGGGTCAAGTTCCCTGAAATCTATGAAGCTAGAGCTACAAGGTATAGATCAGAACCCTACAGATTGAAATTAAGTTATATATTAGAAAAATTAAGGTTAACACAAGAAAGAAATAATTTATTAGCTGATAGTGGGTGGAAATTTGCCTTAGAGGGAGACATAGATAACAAAAATCTAGATAAAGTTGAAAACTTATATTACAAATCAGTAAACGAATTTACTTATGATCTCGAACTAATTAAAAATAGCCTGATTAGTACAGATTTAACTTGTGAGTCTGTAGACAACTTACTTACTCAAGTTCATATTTTTGGATTTTCTTTAGCAAGTTTAGATATTCGTCAAGAGAGTACTAGGCATAGTGACGCTATACAAGAACTTACAAATTATCTTAATTTATCAGTTCAATATGATCAAATGTCTGAGGAAGAGAAAATTAAATGGCTTATAGACGAATTAAATACAAAAAGGCCTTTAATTCCATCTGACGTTCACTGGACAAAAACTACAGAAGAAACCTTTTCAGTTTTTAAAATGGTCAAGAGATTACAGCAAGAATTTGGAAGTCGCATTTGCCATTCTTATGTAATTTCAATGAGTCATAGTGCATCTGATTTGCTTGAAGTTCTCTTACTGGCAAAAGAAATGGGACTCCTTGATCAAAATTCACAAAAGTCAAAATTATTAGTTGTTCCTCTTTTTGAAACTGTGGAAGACCTTAAAAGAGCACCAGAAGTAATGGAAAAGTTGTTTAAATTAGATTTCTATAGATCATTATTGCCAAAAGTAGGAGAATCTTTTAAACCTCTGCAAGAATTAATGCTTGGATATTCTGATAGCAATAAGGATTCGGGGTTTGTTTCTAGTAATTGGGAAATTCATAGAGCCCAAATAGCTCTTCAAAATCTCTCAAGCAGAAATAATATATTGCTAAGACTTTTTCATGGTAGAGGTGGTTCTGTAGGGAGAGGAGGAGGACCAGCCTATCAGGCAATATTGGCTCAACCAAGTGGCACTTTAAAAGGGCGGATAAAGATAACAGAACAAGGTGAAGTTTTAGCTTCTAAATATAGTCTTCCCGAACTGGCTTTGTACAATCTTGAGACTGTCACTACAGCGGTGATTCAAAATAGTTTGGTCAATAATAGACTTGACGCTACTCCAGAATGGAATCAATTAATGTCTAGGTTAGCAGAAACATCAAGGTCTCATTACAGAAAATTAGTGCATGAAAATCCTGATTTGTTAAATTTCTTTCAAGAGGTAACTCCAATAGAAGAAATAAGCAAATTACAGATATCTAGTAGGCCTTCTAGAAGAAAAAAAGGTGCAAAAGATTTATCAAGTTTAAGAGCTATTCCATGGGTTTTTGGTTGGACACAAAGTAGATTTCTTTTGCCAAGTTGGTTTGGAGTAGGTACTGCATTATCATCTGAATTAAATTCAGATCCACAACAAATTGAATTATTGAGAGTTCTTCATCAAAGATGGCCATTTTTTAGGATGCTTATATCTAAGGTAGAAATGACACTATCTAAAGTGGATTTAGAAGTTGCTAGATATTATGTTGATACTCTTGGTAGTAAAGAAAATAAAGATTCATTTGATGATATTTTTGAAGTAATTTCTAAAGAATATAATCTTACAAAATCTTTAATACTTGAAATTACTGGTAAAAATAAGCTTCTAGAATCTGATAGAGATTTGAGATCATCAGTAAGCTTGAGAAATAAGACGATTATTCCATTAGGGTTTTTGCAGGTTTCACTTCTAAGAAGACTAAGAGATCAGACAAGACAACCCCCAATAAGCGAATTTCTTATAGATAAAGATGAATCGAGAAGAGCTTACAGCAGAAGTGAACTATTGAGGGGGGCACTTTTAACTATTAATGGGATAGCAGCTGGCATGAGAAATACAGGTTGATAATTGCAATATTTTTCTAAAAAAAAACTTGTTCTTCCAGAAGGTTATTTTATTAACTCTTCTCAAATTCCATTAGCTAAAGAAGTTAACAAACTTTTAGCCAATTGTGGTTGTGAGACATTTCCAATAAAACCTCTTTCAGAGGCTATTCAGAAAAGTAATTTCTTTTATACCATACAGAATAAATTAAAAAATAAATTATATGGCTTTGTAAGGGTTACGTCTGACAGGGGATTGAATGCTAACTTGTGGAATCTAAGTGCATTGCCAGGTAATAATCAGCAACTTTATTATTCAATATTGCTTCAAGTAACTCTTGATAAAATAAATAGGGAAATGCCTGGATGCAGTATTTCTGTACAGGCTCCAGTATCTTCGTTTATAAGTTTAGAAGAAAATGGATTCATACTAGATCCAAATGGAATAAGAGTAATGGGTTATAAACTTTAAAAATCATTTTACGAGCATGGAGGGATTCGAACCCCCGACTCTCAGAACCGGAATCTGATGCTCTATCCAACTGAGCTACATGCCCTTCAATTTTTCAATTTCTTTAAAGAAAATCTAAACATTTTAAACTTAGCTAATTTAATTAATGAATGCACAAAAAACATTTTTTTAAATAAATTAAAAATTAAAAATTTTCGGAACCATAAAAGTTTTGAAATTGATTTAAAAGAGCAAAGAGCAATTGTTCTTGGCTGTAATGGTATTGGCAAGTCAAATTTACTTGAATCGGTTGAATTTTTAAGTCAATTAAAATCTAATAGAGCACTAAGCGATAAAGATTTAATAGAGAACGATAGTGATATGGCTGAAGTTATGGGACAGATAAATTTTAAGGACGATTTAAAGTTAAATTTATTCCGAAAAGGCCCCAAAAGAATTTATGTCAATGAATCAATCTTGAAAAGACAGAGTGAAATAAAGAATTATATACGTAGTGTGTGTTTCTGTTCTAATGATATAGATATTGTTAGAAGTGAACCCAGTTATCGAAGAATATGGATTGATAAAGTCGTATCTCAGCTTGAACCAGTATATTTTGACCTGATAAGTAGATTTAACAGGCTTTTAAAACAAAGAAGTCATTTTTGGCGTTCGGAAAGTTACTTAAAAACCCAATCCAAAGATATTGTTGAAAGCTTTGATATTCAAATGTCAATAATAAGTACAAGAATTTTTAGGAGAAGAAGAAGAGCTTTATTAAAAATAAAACCATTTGTTGAATATTGGCATAATTATTTAAGTAAATCAAAGGAGCAAATAAGCATAAATTATCTTTCGGGGATACAGAATATAAGTCCAGAAGAAGAAGATGAAGAAGTTATTAGTAAAAAAATAGCAGAACAACTATTAAATCAGCGTTCAATAGAAGCATTGACTGGTAAATGTAATTTTGGCCCTCATCGTGATGATCTTGAGTTTCTTATTAATAATGTTTCAGTTAGAAAGTATGGTTCATCAGGCCAGCAAAGGACTTTTATCTTGGCTTTGAAGATGGCTGAACTAGATTTATTGAATAAAACATTAAATGTCCCTCCAATACTTATATTGGATGATGTCTTGGCCGAATTAGATTTAACCAGGCAAAATTTGTTATTAAATTCTGTTGGTAAAGATAGTCAATGTTTCATAAGTGCGACACATTTAGATAAATTTAATCAGTCTTTTTTAGGCTCTTCACAAATTATTCACTTATAATTCAAAGAATATATGATTTTTAGCTAACCTTAAATTTATATAAATTTCTTAAATGGAAATCTACAAAAAAAATCAAATTTTAAGTTCGTTTCATGATGATCATAAATTAACTCATCAAAGTAAACACCTTTTGTTGGAACTCTATAAATGCGATAGTGAAAAATTAAATGACGAATCCTTTTTACGCTGTACTTTAAACAGAGCTGCTAAGTTAGCAAATGCAACAGTTCTGAATTTGATAAGTAATAAATTTGAGCCTCAAGGGGTTACGGCAATTGCATTACTAGCTGAATCTCATATTTCAATACATTCTTGGCCTGAGTCTAATTATTCCGCAGTCGATATTTTTACATGTGGTAAAAATATGATGCCGGAACTAGCTAGTCAATATTTAATTGAATCCTTAATGGCTAAAGAACATTCTCTGCGTGTTATTGAGCGAAATCCACCTTCAGCAGTCTCCAAGCAGATCAGAACAGTTGTTTAACAATTTTTACCTATTTAATTTTCCGCTTACTAGTCCCTCAAGGTCTAAACTTGTGCAATTAAATCCTAAATTAGAAAAATATTGAACTAACTCACTAAAATTATATTTGTTAAAAAAATGCTTTAATTCGTCTTGGGGTATTTCTATTCTTGCAGTTGAGCCTTGGCATCTAACTCTAACCTCTGATAACCCAGATTCTTTAAGATATTCTTCTGCTTTCTCAACCATTTTTAGCCTTTCACTAGTTATTTCATGTCCATAAGGAAATCTAGATGATAAGCAAGGTTGAGCAGGTTTATCCCACCAAGGGAAACCCAATGCTCTTGATATATCCCTAATATCTTGTTTTGAGATTTTAAATTTTGCAAGGGGAGAAACAACGCCTGCTTGTTTTGAGGCTTTTATACCTGGTCTATAGTCTTCAAGATCATCCAGATTTACTCCATCTAAAACAATCTTGTAATTAAGTTTTTTTGAGAGGTAGGTTGTATGTTTGTGAAGCTCTTTTTTGCATGCAAAGCACCTATCCTTAGGATTTTCACTGTAACTTGATTGGTCTAATTCTGATGTTTCAATTTCTAAATGCTTTACTCCAATCCATTTTGCTTGCCTTCTTGCTTCTTCACGAAGAGTATTGGCTAATGCAGGAGAAATTCCAGTTATAGCAACTGCTTTGCTACCTAATTGCTCGAATGCTAATGATGCTACTAATGTACTGTCAACTCCTCCTGAATAAGCAATACAAACACTATCAAGATTCTTTATGTATCTTCTAATTGTATAAAGCTTTTCACTTTGTTCATCAGAGAGAGTTTCTAGTTGATTGAACATGCTAATTACTTTAAAATTCAAATTACCTATGAATAGGTTGAATTTATTATTAAATCTTTAATAATATTCTTATCTATATCTTAGATTAAATTTATTAATTTTGTTCAAGTGACGAATACGACTAGAAATAGAGGAATTGGAATTGTCACAGCAAGTGACAGTCAAGAGAGATCAAAAGGTCAGTTACATATTTATGATGGAGAGGGTAAGGGAAAAAGTCAGGCTGCATTGGGAGTAGTTCTCAGAACAATAGGATTAGGAATATGCGAAAAAAGACAGTCAAGAGTTTTACTTCTAAGATTTTTAAAAGGTCCTGAGAGACCATATGACGAGGATTCAGCTATAGAGGCTTTACAAAGAGGCTTTCCACATTTGATTGACCACGTAAGGACAGGAAGATCCGAATTCTTTACTGCTGACCAAGTGACAAAGTTTGATGTTGGTGAGGCTGAAAGAGGTTGGAATATTGCTAAAGGAGCAATTGCTAGTTCCCTTTATTCTGTAGTTGTTCTCGATGAGTTGAATCCAGTTCTTGATTTAGGAATGCTTGATATTAATGAAGTAGTTGATTCTCTACAAAATCGACCATATGGATTAGAAATAATTATTACTGGAAGGGCAGCCCCACCCTCTTTGGTAAGAATATCTCAACTCCATTCAGAAATGAGACCACGTCTGAAAGGAGACTCATCAAAACTAACTAGAGAAAGTAATTCTAGTGGTGGAATTGAGATTTATACAGGTGAGGGAAAGGGTAAATCCACAAGCGCACTAGGCAAAGCTCTTCAAGCTATCGGTAAAGGAATATCTCAAGATAAAAGTCATAGAGTTTTAATATTACAATGGTTAAAAGGTGGAAGTGGTTATACCGAAGATGCTGCCATAGAAGCTTTGAGAGAGAGTTACCCGCATTTAGTAGATCATTTGCGTTCTGGCAGAGATGCCATCGTATGGAGAGGTCAGCAACAACCAATTGATTATGTTGAAGCCGAAAGGGCATGGGAAATTGCTAAAGCTGCTATTTTGTCTGGTTTGTATAAAACAATCATTTTAGATGAATTGAATCCAACTGTTGATTTAGAGTTGTTACCTGTGGAATCAATACATCAAACGCTTTTAAAAAAACCAGCAGATACAGAAGTTGTAATTACTGGGAGGTGTAAAAATGAACCTTCATACTTTGAACTAGCTGATGTTTACTCTGAAATGGTTTGTCATAAGCATTATGCAAATGTTGGAGTTGATTTGAAAAGAGGTGTAGATTACTAACTATTCTTAAAAATTAATCGCACAATATTTTTTTTATCTTTTCAATGCCGCCTTCAATAGATCTTGACTGAATTTTAAATTTAGACAAGATTCTTGAAGCTTTTTCAGAACGTTTCCCCGATTTACATATAGTGAAAACCTCTTTATTTAAACTTTCTTTTTGAATAAATTTTAAATCAGACTCTTGGCTCAAATTACTTAAGGGAATTGAGATTGATCCCTCTATTGCATATGTAGAAAATTCTTCATTTTCTCTAACATCAATTAAAAGAATTTTGTTGGGTTTTGCTTTGTATAAACTATTAAATTCATTAGCATTAATACTGTTAATTCCATTTTTTTTCTCGAAATATTCATCGCTATTATAAAAGCTTTCAAACTGAGACAGATTTTTTATTCGTTTATTAATCTGATCACTTTTTAAATTTAATTTTTTCATATTCATATTCAATAGATCAAAAATTAAAATCTTCCCATCTAAAGTTTTACCTTTTTTCACAATAATTTTGATAATTTCATTAACCTGAAGAATTCCTATTAAACCTGTTGAAACACCCACGACCC
>CABZNT010000015.1 GCA_902527105.1 uncultured Prochlorococcus sp.
GCAAAATCCTCAGCTAGTTTCCTGGAACTTTCAATAGCTTTAGAGTTCATGATGATATTAAGGGCATCATCTAAATCATCTTTTTCAGCAAGTTCTCTGTTTATAAGAACTGACAATTTTTTATTTTCTTCTAGGGCATATAAAACTGGGGCGGTAAGATAACCACTTGCAAGATCACTAACAGCAGGTTTTCCAAGTTGTTTATCATTTCCAGTAAAGTCAAGAATGTCATCTACAACTTGGAATGCTAAACCAATATTTTTGCCAAAATCATATAGCGAGGTTAAGTTTTCGTCATTAATCCCACTCAAAACTCCAGCTGCTTTACAACTATTGGCTATTAATGATGCTGTTTTACAATAACTTTTGTTGATGTATTTGGGGAAAGATTGAGCCGAATCAAATCTATTTAAATTTTGTTTGATTTCACCCTCTGCTAAATCCATTATTACTCTACTAAGTAATTTAACGACATTTACATTGTCAAGATTTGCCAGGTGCCAACTTGCTTGAGCGAATAAAAAGTCACCCGCCAAAACAGCTACTCTGGTATTAAATCTGCTATGAACTGTATCAACTCCTCTTCTTGTAGACGCCTCATCAACAACATCATCATGGACTAATGAGGCTGTATGAATCATCTCAGTTATTTCTGCAAGCCTTTTATGTTTGCTTGTCAAGCCAAATTCAGGGGAAATAGCTTTTGAAATCAATAAAACAATCCCAGGTCTCAACCTTTTTCCCCCAGCACTAAAAAGGTGTTCTGCTGCGGCTTGAAGAATTGGGTGACCAGCTCCTATTAGATTTTTCAGTTCTAAAATAAGATCATCAAGATCATTTTCAACTGGTTGTAGTAGCTCTGTTACTGTATTCATGATTGTCCTCCTCTATATCTTAAGGAATCAAACATTACTTCGGAGGTTAACCAACCTAATTTCTTTATTAATTCCAAGCCAAAATTTTACTTTATTGGAAAACTCATCTCTTTCTGAAGTAACAAAAAATTTTACATTTTCGAGAGAAATACTCTCATAGCGGTCAGTTTTTGGAATAGCAAAAGATCCATTAAAGTTTTTTATTAATGCTAACGATGGATCAATAATTTTTATTTTTGAATCTAATTTTTTTCTTAAAAAGTCATAAATTAAAGGGTAATGACTACATCCAAGTATTAATTCTTCAATATTTTTGTTTATTAGTGGTCTTAAATATAAGTCTGAAAGACTATTTAATTTATCAAGATTTAATTTTTCTTTTTCAATTTCTGATACAAATTCTGGACATTCTTGCTGAAATATTATCGTATTCTTTTTTTTAGATTTTATAGCTTTCTTGTAATACGATGATAGAACAGTTGTTCTTGTTGCTAGGACACCAATTATTTTTTTATCAACTATTTCCGATACTGAGTTTATAAGGTCAAAACAAGGAACCTTTAAATTATCTTCTAGAATATCAAGAGCACATGCATTTGTAGTGTTACAAGCAACTAAAAGTGCATCCAAATTCTTATCAACAAAAAAATTACAAATCTCCTTTGCAATTAATCTTATCTCTTTAAAATTTTTACTCCCAAAAGGTATTCTTTTTGTATCCGCCAAATAAAAAACTTCGACATCTTTACGTGTTTTTAGTAAAGAATTAAGGATCGTAAAACCACCTATTCCACTGTCAAATATTCCTATTTTAAGCTTCACCCTATTCTATACAGATATTCAAGAATGCCTTTTGCAATTGCGTACGCTAGTCTTTTACGATGTGTTGTTTTTTCTAATCTTCTTGCATCTAATCTCCCCGTTAAAAATCCAATTTCCACAAGAACTGCAGGCATCCTCGTATTTTTAATTACGTAAAATCTACCTTGTTTAACGCCTCGATCAGGACTCCCAGGCGAAACTCTTAGAATTTGTTTCTGAATTTTTTTAGCAAGTAACCTCCCTCTCCAACCTCTATAATAAAAGGTTTCCAATCCATTAATATCCCTTCTTTTCCCTCTAGAGGCATTTGCATGAATACTTACAAAAATATCTGCATCAGTATTATTAGCGAAGGAAACTCTTGGAGGTAAATCCAAATCAACTTCATTTTTTCTGGTTAATTTTACTTTGACACCTTTCTGAGTTAGTAAATCTTTAACAATTTTGGAGACCTCTAGTACAACATCTGTTTCCCTAATTCCACCAATACCTATTGCTCCTGGATCAGGACCACCATGCCCAGGGTCGATAACAACTGAAAATTTATTTTGTTTTACATCTGGTAATTTCAAGTATTGATAATCACTTTTCTTCTTATAAATTGATTTTTGATTTTTTTTAATATTTCCTATTTTTTTAACAACTTGACCTTCACCAATCTTCTTAAAAGTATATTTTGGGTTAAATAATTTAATTCTCCACCTGTTTTGATCTAAGCCAACCAATCGCCAAGTCAAAGGGTTCAAATAAGTCTCTTCCTTAAATTCAATTACTAGTCTTGTTTTACCCTTATTTGGTTTACCTAATCTAATTTCTTTTATTGGGCCATTACCTTTTACTGTTCTGGGAGTGTTTAATTCTCCTGGGAAATCCACCCAGAATCTACTACCAGATATTTGGTTAGCCTTCTGAAAGTATGCTTTTAAATTTGTATTTGATTTAGTTCTTAACTCTAAAACACCATTAGTGTTAATTACCCATGCCGCCAGGGCGCTTGAAGATTTTACTGGGAGGATTGAAGAATTTAATAATAAAAAAACGGATAAATAACGAAAAAGTTTATTATTTAAAAACTTTATCATTAGTTTGAAAACAAGTTGTTTTTTCTATGTTTAAGGCTTGGCATCTGCTCCCTAATTTTCTTTACTCTTTCTTTATCAGCAGGTGCGATTGCAGCTCCCTGAGTTTTTCCGGCGTCAGATAAAACTGTACCCCAAGGGTCAATTACCATCGCATGGCCATGACTTTGCCTTCTCCCATAATGAATCCCAGTTTGAGCTGGAGCGACTACATATGCAGTATTCTCAATTGCTCTTGCTTGTAATAAGATTTGCCAATGATCTTTTCCTGTAAATGCTGTAAAAGCTGCGGGAATCATAATTAGCTCTGCACCATTCGAAGACAAATATCTATATAGTTCAGGAAATCTAACATCGTAACAAATCGATAATCCTATTTTGCATAAACCCGGGACATCTACAACAGGTGGGTACTCCTCCCCAGATAAAATAGTGGATGATTCCTTATATAAATTTCCATCTGGCAAATCAACATCAAATAAGTGAATCTTGTCGTATTTTGCCAAAATCTGTCCGTCTTTCCCAAATAGTGCTGACCTATTAAAAGTATGACTATCATCACCAGCAGGAACGGGATAACCTCCTCCCAAAAGATATACTTGGTATCTTTGTGACATGGTTTTTAAGAAATTTGCACACTTCTCTGACAATTCAGAAGCTAATCTAAGTTTTTCATCATCTCCTCCTAAAAAAGCAAAATTTTCAGGCAATCCTATTAACTCAGCACCTCTTCTAGCTGCTAATTCAATCTGTTCTTCTGCTTCAATAAAATTTGCATCAACATTTGAATTACTCGTTATTTGCAATGCAGCTACCAAAAAATCAGTCAAGACTTTACTCCTAGTGAACCAATTCGTAAATCATGAGGCACGAATCACACCTCTTTCAACTTGAGCTGGAACAATATCTAAGCAATCAAGTTCAGAGCAACAATTAAAATCATCCTCATAATCTCCAAGACTTGTCAATCTTTTGCCATGGGTTGCTGTTTTTAAACATTTTAAAATATCATTTTTCCAAAAATCCCAAAGTGCCAAAGCAGCTTGTAATTCGTCATTCAGAATATTGATTTCGAAATCACTATTCTGTTTTAGATATGAGGCCAAAGCTCCAGCAGCTAAAGAATCCTCAAGTGAATAAGAGCCTTCCCAACCACTACCAAGTATTAAAACATTTTCACTTTTTAATGAGATGATTTTTTTGGCAACTGCTTTCCTATTTGGGAGACCCATAGCAAATAAATGCTTAGCATTTTGAACTTTTTGCAATGATTTAGTCCCATTAGTAGTACTCATAAATAGTCTTTTACCATAAACAACTTTTTTTGTAACTGATAAAGGAGAATTTCCTAAATCAAAGCCCTCAATCTTCTTTCCGCCTCTCTCTCCGAGCATAAGTCTCTTTTCGGCTTGCCACTTAATTGCGGATTCTTTTAATAAATCTAAATCTGCAAAAACTTGTATTGAATCAGCTCCATTTTTTAAAGCCCAAGAGATTGTGGTTGTAGCTCTTAAAACATCAATGACTACTGCAATATCAGGATTTACTTCCGGAACATCCTTTGCAACGTGATAATAAGTAAGATTAATAATCGAATCCCTTTACTGGGTTTATTATAGAAAACAGTTACTTAATTTGATTAATTTTTTTTTTAAAAACAAACTTATTGATAATATATAACTAATTTGTTTTTACAGAAATCTCATTAAGTATTTAATTTGAAAATGAATAATGTCCGCACAATAAAAGGTGGAGTTAATTTAAAAGGAAAAGTAAAAGTACCTGGAGATAAATCTATTTCTCATAGAGCTTTGATAATAGGAAGTATTGCTAAGGGTGAAACGACTATTGAGGGGTTTTTACATTCTGAAGATCCACTTTCAACTGCTGATTGTCTTAGAAAATTAGGTGTAGGTATACCAGAAATAAAAAAAAATGAGCCTTTTACTATTTCAGGATTGGGTATTGATGGATTAAAAGAGCCCAAAGAAATTCTAAATTGTGGGAATTCGGGAACCACTATGAGATTATTAATGGGGTTACTATCTGGCCAAGAAGGTAAGAATTTTATCCTAACAGGGGATAATTCTCTTATTGAGAGGCCAATGGGTAGAGTGGGCAAACCATTATCTTTGATGGGTGGCAAAATTTTTGGTAGAGAGAAAGGGAACAAAGCTCCAATTTCAATTGATGGGAGCAAACTTAAAGGATGTGTTATTGGAACCCCTGTAGCGAGTGCTCAAGTAAAATCTGCAATACTTTTGGCAGGCCTTAAAGCGTCTGGAACCACTTCTGTTATTGAGCCAGCATCCTCAAGAGATCATACTGAAAGAATGTTAAAAGCATTTGGAGCAGACATAACTATCAGAGGGGAATTTGGAAGGAATGTAGTTATAAAGTCCGGGAGTAACTTAATTGGTCAGAGAATATTAATACCTGGAGACATAAGCTCTGCTTCTTTTTGGATGATTGCTGCATCTATCATTCCAAATTCGGAGATTTTAATACAAAATGTTGGATTAAATCCTACTAGAACAGGGATTTTAAATATTATGGATTTAATGGGGTGTGATTATGAGATTTTAGATAAATCGACTATTGCAGGTGAACCTATTGGATCTATTAAAGTAAAGACTACAAATAATTTAAGACCATTCACTATTGAGGGAGATATTCTTCCAAAACTAATAGATGAAATTCCTATTCTTACTGTGGCTGCATGTTTTTGTAATGGAGTTTCTGAAATTAAGGATGCACAAGAATTAAGAGTTAAGGAGACAGATAGATTAAAAGTCATGGCACGACAGTTACAAAAATTCGGTGCTGAAATAACAGAAAAAGAGGATGGGTTAATTATTAATGGGCAATCAAAATTTAATTCTGCAGAAGTAGACAGTGAGACGGATCATCGAGTAGCAATGAGTCTTGCTATTGCTTCACTTCTTGCCAAAGGTACCTCAAAAATCATGAGAGCAGATGCAGCTAGCGTCTCGTATCCAACTTTTTGGGAAGAGCTGGCCAAACTAACTAACTAGCCTAAAAGTTTTTGTCAGAATTAATAGAAGTTTTAACTAAAGATGGAAGTTACTCTTTGCGAAGTGTGTTTTTTCAAGAGAATTTTCATAGTTTATTGGGCGCATTTGAGGAAACAAAGACAAAGTTTACGGCTACTTCTAATTTACGAAGATTTAAGGGGAAATCTCTTAATGTTTTGGATATTTGTTTTGGTTTAGGATACAATTCCGCTTCTTTATTAGATGAATTAATTAAACAAAAATCTTATTTAAATTTATATGCGTTGGAGATTGACAAAAAGCCTCTTGAATATTCGCTTAGAAATGAATCTTTTTTTAAATTATGGGCTCCAAAAGTCAGAACAATATTTGAATCACTTTATCGAAAAGATTACTTTGAGGATCAATTTTTTAAGTGCAGTGTTTTGTGGGGTGATGCTAGAGAAAAAATCAAAATTATTCCTTCATCTATTAAATTCGATTTGATTTATTTAGATGGTTTTTCTCCTCAAAAATGCCCACAAGTATGGACAATTGAATTTTTATCAAAAGTCACAGAAAAGCTTAATTCTCAGGGTTATTTAATAACTTATTCTTCTTCAGCGGCAGTAAGAAAAACATTAAGAACTCTTGGATTAGAAATTTTTACTATTCAGCCAAGTTTTAAAAACAGAACTTTTTGGAGTCAGGGAACTGTTGCAATAGCAAAATTTGATAAAAATAAATTCAAACCCAATTTAAATTTTGAAAAGTTATCTGTTATGGAAGAGGAACATCTCTTAACTAAGGCGAGTATCCCTTATAGAGATCAAAATTTAAACTCAAGTAAAGAAGATATTATTAATCAGAGGTTAAAGGAGCAATTATTATCAAATTTAGTACCTACAAAAAAATGGAGAGAAAAGTGGGAAATGACGAAGTTGGCCTTCAAGAGTTAGATTTATAGATATATTCAAAAAAATATGTTAAGTGTTGCAATATTAGCTGCTGGAAAGGGCACGAGAATGAAAAGCTCAATACCAAAAGTTTTACATAAAATATCTGGGAAAAGTCTTTTGCAAAGAGTAATTGATTCCTGCATTGAATTAAATCCTGATCAAATTTTCGTAATTACAGGACACAAATCAAAAAAAGTACAAGAGTCAATACCAGAAAATAAAAAAATCCAATTTATCATTCAAGATCCTCAATCGGGGACTGGGCATGCTATCCAAGTACTTTGTAAAGAAGTAAAAAAACATGAAGGAAAACTTTTGATACTTAACGGCGATGTGCCACTCATCAGACCTAGTACTCTAAAAAATCTTTTATATTTACACGATTCAAAAAATGCTGATGTTTCTTTAATTACAACAAAGAAAACAAATCCCCATGGATATGGCAGAGTTTTTTTAAAAGGGGATTTTATAGAGAGAATTGTTGAAGAAAAAGATTGCAATAATCTAGAAAGAGAAAATCCATTAATAAATGCAGGTGTTTACTGTTTTAACTGGGGTAACTTGTCGGCAATAATTAATAACTTGCAAAGCAATAATAATCAACAAGAAATTTACTTAACAGATACAGTATCTTTGCTAAAAAATTCATTAAGCCTCGAGGTAGAGGATAATGGAGAGCTTCAAGGAATTAATAACAGAATTCAACTATCAGAATGCGAGGAAAATATTCAGAATTTAATTAAAGAAAAGCATATGCTTAATGGTGTAACTTTTATAAATAAAGCAAGTTGTTCAATTAGTGAAGAAGCTGAAATTGGAAAGGATGTAATTATTGAGGCTAATACACATATAAGAGGAAATACCAAAATAAAAAATCATTGCATTATCGGACCAAATACTTTTATTGAGAATTCTGATGTGGGATTAAGTTGTGAAATTTCAAACTCTACTGTTTATGCCTCTCAGATAATGGATTATATAAAAATTGGCCCCTACAGTCATATAAGACCTAATTCCAAAATATCTTCCTTTAGCAAAATAGGTAATTTTGTTGAAATCAAAAATAGTCAATTAGAGGAAGAATCAAAAGTAAACCATTTAAGTTACATTGGAGATTCCATTATTGGAAGATCTACAAATATTGGAGCAGGTACTATTACTGCAAATTTTGATGGTCAGAAAAAACATCAAACGAAAATTGGTAAAAATTCCAGTATTGGTGCAAATACAGTTTTTGTAGCACCAATAAATCTCGGTGAATCAGTTACAACAGGCGCTGGTTCAGTGATCACAAAAGACTCAAAAGATAATTCATTAGCAATCTCAAGAACTAAGCAAGTAAATATAGAAAATTGGGAAAGAAAGAAATCCTAATCTAATTGATTAATTCAATAATTTTTTCAAGTTGCCAACACCTGCTCCCCTTTATAAGAATAGAATCACCTTTTTTTGTATGTTTGTTTATCTCTTTAGGTACATCTTTGATATTATTTAAAACTAAAAATTTTTTCTTATCTTTTAAGTAATTTGTATAAATTTTTTCATTTTTTTTATCGCAAATAAATAAACACTTTTCTATGTCTGAATTATTTATTAATTTGAATATTTCTTTATGATATTTGTCAGATTCTTCTCCCAATTCTTGCATACTTCCAAATATGAAAAATTTATTTTTGGATTTTTCAAGCAGGTTTTTAATACATGCTTTTACTGACTCTGGCGAAGCATTATATGATTCATCATATATTGTTGTTTTTAATGATTTAAGAATTTTATTCCTTCCACCTAAAATTGCAAAATCAAATTTATTAAAACTGGCAAAATCAATGCCTAGCTCTTTAGCAACTGCATAAGCAAATAAGAAGTTCGAAGCATTGTGAAATCCCTCAAATGAAATTTCAAAAATATTTTCTTCAATTAAAATTGTTTTATTCGAAGGATTATAAAATCCTCGCAAATTATCATCTTTCTTGAAACTCTCCTTTTGATTTTCTATATTTAATAGTTTCACTTTTAGAACTCTACCTTTCCAAAATTTTTTTAAAGTTTTTTCTAGAAATGGATCATTTGCTGGAATTATTACAACTCCTTCGGGATTTAAGAACTTACTAATTTCACACTTTGCATAAGTAATATTTTTTTTTGAACCTAATAAACCAATATGAGCTGTTCCAATGTTAGTAATAACAGCAATATCGGGTTCACTATATTTAGATAAATTCTCAATCTGTCCAAGACCTCTCATCCCCATCTCAAGAACTAAAGCTTTATCTTCTATATCTGTTGCAAGAATAGTAAGACCAACTCCAATCTCATTATTGAAATTTGCATGAGATAATTTAATTCTTCCAAGTTTATTTAAAACTCCACCAATCATTTCTTTAGTTGTTGTTTTACCCACTGAACCAGTTATTGCGACTATAGGAATATTTAATTTTTTTCTTTTTAGCAATGCTAATTTTTGAAATGCCTCTAATGTGTCATCTACGACCCAATAAGGAAAGTTACTAGGAAGTAATCTCTGCATCCCTTTTTTTATTACTACTGATTTAACTCCTTTATCTAAAACATCTGGAAGAAAACTATGTCCATCAAATTTTTTACCCTCTATAGCTATAAAAAGATCATTATTTAATAAGGTTCTACTATCAATACTTATATTTTTAAAATTTAAAAAATCTCTTTCCCCCTCGCTCAGATTTTTAATATCCCCCAAAACATTGTTTAATTCTGATAAAGAGAATTCCATTAAAAAATTAAGTCATACTTTTTTTTAAAGAGGGATCAGCTGATTGTCCGTAAGAGAATTTTTCAACTTCAGCAAAATCTGGAGATGGTTCTTTTATTCCACATACGTCTTTATACATGATTTCATATTCGAGTGCGGATCTTTGCCAACTAAACTCTTGGCTCATTGCTCTTTTTTGCAACAATTCCCAACTATCTTTATGCCTAAAGGCCTCCCAAGACCTTACTAAAGATGTATAGAAATCTATAGGTTCAAAGCGATCAAAACAAAAACCAGTGCCACTATTATTTTCTGGATCATGAGGTAAAACTGTATCAACTAAACCTCCTACTCGCCTTACTATTGGAATTGAACCATATCTCATAGCAAGTAGTTGACTAATACCACATGGTTCGAATCTACTTGGCATTAAAAATGCATCAGAGCCACCGTATATGAGTCTTGATAAAGAATCATCATAGGTAAGAAAGACAGAAAATCTTCCTGGGTAATCTAATGCTAGTTGCCATAACCCTGATTCTAAATATCTATCTCCAGTACCCAAAACAACTATTTGCGAATCTGTATATGCTAAGAGTCTTCTAGAAACTTGTAGAAGTAAATCAACCCCTTTCTGGTCAACTAACCTACTGACCATACCTAAAAGATATTTTTTAGGATTTACTTCGAGACCCATTTCTCTCTGCAGAATTTTTTTATTTTCTAGCCTATTTTCTAAATTATTGATACTAAATTTTGCAGGTAAAACTGGATCTTTGGCTGGATTCCATTCATCAAGATCTATGCCATTAAGAATTCCCCTTAATTTACCTGAAATATAATTAAGTAATCCTTCAAGGCTTTCTCCGTATTCATGGGTTTTAATTTCATCTGCATAAGTAGGAGAAACAGCATTGACTCTATCTGCATACAACATTGCCGCAGCCATTGTATGGTCTCCATGCATATACCAAGGACACCAAGTCATTTTTTCTAGTTTCCATCTCCAAGGGCCTTGGTATTTTAAATTATGAATTGTGAATACAGTACTAATTTCGGGATCCTGATGCATCCACACAGGAATCATTCCAGTGTGCCAATCATGGCAATGGAGAACTTGAGGTTTCCAACAATTCCAGGCAAATTCCGCAGTGGCACTAGCAAAAAATGTAAAGCGCCAGTCCTCATTTTCACCTCCGTATATTTGATCAGAGTCAAACGTTGGATGACCCACTAGGTAAATAATATAATTATGAATGGGATGTTTTGCTTCATATACGGCGAAATCAGTGCCCATCGTGTTTGCTCTAAAGACTGGTTCATTGGATACCTCTAAAAGACTCCACAATTTTCCATATCCTGGAATTATTACCCTTACATCGTGACCAAGCTTTATCAAAGATGGAGGTAACGAACCAACCACATCTCCCATACCTCCAACCTTGATCATTGGAGCACATTCAGCAGCGGCAAGAAGAATTCTCATTGATAGTTATTTAAAAAGTTCTTTTGAAAAATAAACTAGGGTGTCCACTTGTAGTCAGAAAAGTCTGGTGGACGCTTTTCAAGAAAGGCATCTCTACCTTCTTGAGCTTCTTCAGTTGAATAGAATAATTGAGTTGTGTATCCAGATAATTCTTGAATACCCGCAATCCCATCATTCTCAGCATTGAATGAAGCTTTAAGAATACGAATAGCAGTTGGACTATTTCGTAAAATCTCTCTTGCCCAGATTACACCCTCAGCTTCTAATTCTTCAATCTTTGTAATTGCATTTATCAAGCCCATCTTAAGAGCTTCTTTGGAATTATATTTTCTACATAAAAACCAAATTTCTTTTGCTTTTCTTTGACCAACAAGTCTTGCCAAATAACTAGATCCGAAACCGGCATCAAAACTACCAACTCTTGGACCTGTTTGACCAAATATTGCATTTTCAGAGGCGATACTGAGATCACAAATTAAATGAAGTACCTGACCTCCTCCAATTGCAAAACCAGGAACTAAGGCAATAACGACTTTAGGCAAACTTCTAATTAATCTTTGAAGTTCAAGTACATTTAATCTCTGCTTCCCTTCATCATTTTTATATCCATTTTCACCTCTTACACTCTGATCACCTCCAGAGCAAAAAGAATAAATACCTTTCTTGTCAGGACCCGCCCCTGTAAAGAGAACTACGCCAATAGTTTCATCATTTCTTACGATATTAAAAGCGTTAATGAGTTCATCTATAGTTTGCGGCCTAAATGCATTTCTTTTTTCAGGCCGATTAATTGCAATTCTCGCAATTCCCTCATCTGATTTGTGAAACAATATATCTTCATAAGATTTGCACTCTGACCAATTTAAAGTTGTTTTACCGGGTAATACTTGCATGAAACCAAATTATTCAAAAATAGAAAATGATAAATTTAACTGCCAATTATTTTTTCAAGCAGGGCATTTTTTTCACTAATCTCACTTTCAGGATCAATATCAACTTTAATTATTACAGATTTCTTGATAGAAATGCTCCAATCGAATGCTTCTCGTAATTTTTTAAAATTTGACACACTTTTAAAGTTTACTTGATAGCCCTCTGCGAGTTTTGACCAGTTTATGTCTTTTGGCATAAGAAAAAGTTTTTTTAATTCATCTTCTTTTAAATTTTTTTTATAAATACGATTAAATATATTTCCGCCATTATTATTTATCAAAAGAATTGTTAAATTCATGTCGATTGAATTTTCAATTAGCCAACCGTTTATATCATGAATAAAAGCCAAATCTCCAGTCACAAGAAGTAGAGGATTTTTAATTCTAGAAATACCTAATGCAAGAGATAAAGTACCGTCTATGCCGGAAGCTCCTCTAAAGCTAAAACAGTTTCTTGTTAAAGAACCATTCTCAGAAAATGTAAGCCAATCTCTAATCGGGCTACTCGCGGAGAGCATTATAGGATTTTCAGCTGGCCAAAGTTTTGGAACTAGATTTGCAAGCATATACTCAGTAATTTTATTATCTTGAGTAATTTTCTCTTTTAAAATTTCTTTAATCTGCTCGCCTTCCTCTATTAAATGTAGAGCCATTGGAGTAAGAGACTTCTTGATTTTTTCGTTAATTGATAATTCTCCTAACAATAACGATGTAAAATTTGATAATCCAAAATCATATTCAAATGATTTTTTTATAGGATCCAATTTTCTAAAGTTTTTTTCTTTTATAAGAATTTGTATCCCTTCGAAGGTTGTTAAAAACTTCTCCAAATCAATTGAGGATGACATAGGGCCAAGCCTCAAAAGTTGATGACAATTTAGTGAATTTTTATTTTTTCTTAGGACTAATTCCCAATTAACAACTAAACCTCTCAAATCAGAACAAACGCCGGAAACAGGATCAGCAAATACTGGCCAACCAGTAATTTCTTGTAATCGCTCTAAAGATTTATTGAAAGAAGTTAAATCATTTATGGAACCTTGATAAGGACCTACCAAAATAATGCCGGATTCATCTAAATTTAAACTTTTTGAAATTTCTAAAAATTTGTTTTTATCAGACTTTATTTCAACCTCCTGAAATATGTATTTTTTCTTTAAATAAATCCTCTCAAAAACCTCCAAAACATTTTTTTTATTCAAAAATGAAATACCTAAAGGCTTATCAATAGGAATATTTAAATGAATCGGACCGGGGAAGTTTGATATTTGTTTCTCAGTAACTCGAACTAAATTTAAGATTTCATTTTCTTGTGTTTCATGAAGTCCATTTAGATTTGTACTTAAAACTCTTCTGCAGACTGAACTCAAAAAATCTTCTTGATTTACTGTTTGATTAGCGCCACAATCTTTTAATCTTAAGGGTCTATCAGCAGTAAGAAATATAATACCTTTACAAGATCGGTCTGCCTCAACTGCTGATGGCAATAAGTTACTTACGGCAGTTCCAGAAGTGGTTATAACTAAAGACAAATTACCTGATGCAGCAGAGATTCCAAGAGAGTAGAATCCAGCAGATCTCTCATCTATTGAATTAAAAATATTTACCAATCCTAATTTATTTAACTCTCCAGCAGCTATTGCTAAAGGTGCTGATCTACTACCGGGACACAGTATTAAATTTTGAACTCCTATTTTTATAAGAAGATTCAAAAGTTGTAAACTTCTAAGAAAATTTTTGCATTCAATAGATGATGTCATAATTTATATAAATGCTTTGGGATTTTCCTTATAACTGAATTAAATAAAACATGTCTACAACACAAGAAAAAAGAAATTCAATACTAAAGGATTTAAAAAATCTTTTAATCTGGATATCTATTGCTTTAATTATACGATGGCAGGTTATAGAGCCAAGATGGATCCCATCCGGTTCAATGCTTCCAACTCTTCAAATACAAGATAAAATTCTTGTTGAGAAAGTAACACCCAAAATCACGTCCAAATCAAATCTTTCAAAATTAAAAAATAAAATAGTTGTTTTTAACGTTCCTGAACAATTAATTAATGCTGGTTATGAAGAGGATACTGCACTAATAAAAAGAGTAATTGGAATACCTGGAGACAAGGTAGAAGTAAGAGACGGTAACCTTTACTTAAATGATATCGCCCAAAAAAATTACGTTTTTGACAAAAACATTAATTATTCTATAGGGCCTTTTATTGTCCCAGAAGAGTCATTATGGGTTATGGGAGATAATAGAAATAACAGTATGGACTCACATATTTGGGGTTTTTTACCCTATGAAAAGGTTATTGGTAAAGCTATTTTTAGATATTGGCCATTCAATAAAATTGGACCTATTCGGTTCCCTGCCCTTAATAATTTAGATTAATGGGTACGTGATGTTGTAATGTTTTTATATCTTGAAGTTGTAGAAATGTTTAATCCAGAATTTCTTGCTACTGAGAATAATGATCCAAATGATGAAAATGACTTAATCCAATATTTACAAAAACAATCTCCTGAAGTTTTACAAAGAGTAGCAAAATCAGCTAGTGAAGATATCCAAGAAATTATTAGACATAATGTTCAAGGTCTTCTTGGAATGCTTCCTTCAGATCAATTTGATGTAAAAATAACATCTTCAAAAGACAACATTGCTAATTTATTATCTTCTGCAATGATGACGGGATATTTCTTGAGACAAATGGAGCAAAGAAAAGAGCTGGAACAAACTCTTAAAAATGATGAAAACATGTCTATTGAAGAATAATATTTTTAAAGATTTACTTCTTCAGGAATTATTCCTAGTTCAAACAACTTTTTATATAAACCCATCAAAAATTTATTATCCTCCGGTAGTTTATCCCACTTTTGGGAATTAATTTCATCAATTAATTTTTGACAATCTTCTATTGTAAATTTTATAGGTGCCGTGAAATGAGCTGGAATTAAATATTCCATATCTTCAAAAGACTTTATATTTTCTAGCCATTTAAGTAACACTTCTTTTGAACGGGGAAAAATTAGTTTTTGTAAAACTGGTGCCACTTGAACCTTAGGAGTATCTTCACCCATTATTTCAATAAGAGAGGATTCCCAATCTTCGTCCCATAAAAAAGGATAAATACCGAAATGAGATCTCCAATCTCTAAGATCTTTTTTGAACGAATACTTAAATATTTCTTTTAATGGTGGAATATTTAATTTACCTGGTTTTAAAAAAGATGAAAATAAGACTAACCTTTTCCAGCCTTTTTTTCTTTGTTCAATGGAGTCAATCAGAGGTTCATCTCCTCTCTCTCTAGAATGGAAAAGAAGTGGAGTTGGATCAAAATTAAATATCTCAGGTGGAGTGGAGTCTATTCCAACTATTGCGTCTGTTACATGAAGAGTTTTCGTAGAATAATGGAAACAGCTTATCTCCTGATATCTTCCAAGTCCTAAATTCAGTGGGCCTAATGAAGACCATTTAAATGAGTTCGTATGTGGAGTACCTTCCTCAAACAGTATTCTTGATCTTTTTGATGGAATTCCTAAAAAATCTAGTGGAAGATTGATGGGGAAACTCCACTGTCCAGGACAAAGCCAAATTTCTGCATCTTTGAAAATTCTTGAAAGAGCTGGCAGTCCAATTTTATGTTCTAGTCCGGAGGCACTCGGGAGAATTATTGTTTTTACTTTGCCGTGAATCGCAATTAATTTTTCTAACTCATTTATTAATTCTTTTGTAGGAGGCAGTGGGTTTATTAACATCAACCCATTATCAACCTTTATGACAGTCATTCTTATTGGAACCGCAACATAATAAAGTCCTTGTAATTGTTCCAAGGACCATATTTGATCAGGAATTAATTCTCTTAAAATTGTTTTCTTTTCCCCATAAGGATATAAGGGAAATAATGGCCACCAATACCACTTTTTATTTAAAGTTTCTTCCCCCACTATCATTTATAACCAGCAAAAAATTTCTTTAACTTAAATATTCCGTATCTTGGAGCGAATAAAAAAGCGAATAAAAATATAAAAGTTTGTGCCAAGACAATTGATCCACCTGTTTCAAGATCAAACCAAAAACTAATGTAGATTCCTATTAGGCTTGAGATAATTGCACTTAATACTGAAATTATTGTCATATTATCAAACTTATCTGTAAGTAAATATGCTGTAGCCCCTGGTGTAATCAACATCGCAACTACTAAAATAATTCCAACAGACTGCAAGCCAACAACTGCTGCCAAAGATAAGCACGTGAGTAATAAATAGTGAAGAAAAAGTACGTTAATTCCAACTGTTTTTGCATGCCTAGGATCAAAACAATAAAGCATTAAATCTTTCCTGAAAATTGATAAAAGAATTACCACCAATAAAGAAATGAATATAGTTTGTTTTACATCTGAAAGTGATATTCCTAATGGACTGCCAAAAAGGATAGAGTGCAGATCAATATTACTTTTAATCTTAGAAACCAATACAATTCCAAGAGCGAAAAATCCAGTAAATACCAACCCAATAACAGTATCTTCCTTAACCCTAGATTTCTGCTTAATAAACCCTATCAATGCAACAGAACCAACTCCGAAAATAAATGCCCCTAATGAGAAAGGAAGACCTAATGCATAAGCAACCACAACACCAGGCATTACTGAATGTGACACTGCATCTCCCATTAAAGCCCATCCTTTAAGAGTTAAATAACTGGATAGGAAACCACAAACAGCTGCCACTAATGAACTCATAAGAAGTGCTTTTCTCATAAAGTCATGAGTTAAAGGATCTGTTATGAATGAATCTAAAGTTAAAAAAGAACAGAGCTCCATATAATTTAAAATTTAGGATTCAGGTCCAAACAAGAAATCAGGTGAGATTCCTCCAAAAGTAGTTGTAATATTTTCAGGGGTGAAAACTTCAGAGGTCTCTCCGTAAGCTACAACAGTTTTATTTATTAAAAGAACCAAATCACAAAATTCACGGACATGAATCATATCGTGAGTTGATAATAATATAGTTTTCCCCTCATTTTTAAATTGAATAAATAATTCCGAGATAAGTTTCTCAGTTCTTATATCGACACCTGAAAAAGGCTCATCAAGAAGTAATATTGAAGCTCTTTGGGCAATTGCTCTAGCTAAAAAAGTTCGTTTTCTCTGTCCTCCAGATAAGTTTCCAATAGGTGTAGATAAATGATCAGTAAGATCAACTCTCTCAATAGCATCTTTAACCGCCTGAACATCAGACTCTCTTGGACACCTAAAAATATTCATAGAACCATATCTTCCCATCATCACTACATCCCAAACGCTAATTGGAAATTGACTATCAATTCCCTCATTTTGCGGAACATAAGCGATTGTCTGATCTTTTTGAGCAGATCTTACAGACTCTCCATTTATTCTAATTTTTCCCTTTGAAATATTTACAAAGCCAGTTAAAGCATTAAAAAAAGTTGTTTTACCAGCCCCGTTCATCCCTACTAACCCACAAATCTGGCCAGGTTTCAATCTTAAATTGGCATCATACAAAGCCACCTTACCGTTGTAATCTACACAAATATTCTCTGCCTCAATCCTAAAGTTTTGATAATTGATTGTTTCCATAATTTAAAAAAGCCCTTTTTTTATCAATTCCAAATTATGCTCAAGCATTTTTATATAGGAACTAGCAGGCTCATTATCATCAGATAATGAATCAACAAAAAGATTTCCTCCAAAATTAGCCCCAGTTTCTTTTGCAACTACCATTTGAGATTCGTTACTTACAGTACTTTCGCAAAATACAGATGGAACATTTTTTTCTTTAACTAGTGAGATTGTTCTTGCCATTCTTTTGGGAGTAATTTGACTCTCAGCATTAACTGGCCACAAATAAACTTCCTCTAATCCATAATCATTTGTTAGATAAGAAAAAGCACCTTCACAACTTACTAGATACCTCCTGTCTTTATTTAAGTTATTAATAAAAAGTGAGAATTCTTTATCTATTTTAGATAGTTTATCTTTATAAATTTTTCCATTTTCTTCAAATAATGTCCTTTTGGATGGCCTCAATTCTGATAATGAATCCACGAGAATATCAACGTATAGGATCCCCCTTTTTGGAGAAATCCAGGCATGAGGATTGGGTTTCCCTTTATAAAAGTCTTCACTGATAAAAATAGGATCCAAATCTTCCGCGACAGTAATTCTTTTAACTTTTAAATTAGAAACAAATTTTTCAACCCATAATTCAAATCCAAATCCATTATCAATAAAAACAAAAGCATTAGAGGCATTTACCAAATCGCTTGGAGTTGGTTGATAGCCATGAACTTCAACTCCTGGTTTCGTTATTGATCTAACAATAAAATCATCTTTAGCGACATTGCTAACTATGTCCCCCAAAATAGTGAAACTTGTAAGTATTACTTCTTTAGTTTCATTTTTATTTGATATTCTCTTACATGAGCCTGAAGCAATAGAAAGCAGAAGTATCAAACTTAAAAAAAGAACATTTTTTTTCATATTTAACATTCATCCCAAGATTATGAATTAAAAGATAGTTTCATAAGTGGTTTTCTAAGATCAGAAATAAATCCTTTCCAATTTATTTTTTCTTTTTCAAAAGCTTTTTCAACAATTTTCTCAGAATTTTTCTTTATAAAATCCAAATCAGGTTCTTCTACTCCTTTTGTGATTGCCATAAAATCAGCCAAAGAACTTGATACTACTCTTGTTAAATAAGCAGCACTGACAGCCTGAAATGTTCCAGAGACAAGCCAATTGGGGCCATGTAATTTTGTTATGCCAATTAGAGTCTGTCCACTCCATTCGATAACTCCCTGAGCAATTGCAGTCTTTAAAATCTCTTTGGATACTTTATCTAAAATTTCAGGAGACCAATTACATCCCCATATAGACTTAATTTCTTTAATCATTAAAGAATTTAATACTGTCATTGCCATAACATCAATTGATGGGATAGGAGATAAGAAAACAGTTGTTGCGACAAGAATTTGATTTTTTCTTTGTATACCTTTTAACTGCATTCTTCTTATACCTTCAATTTCAGATTGCCAGGAAGCATGAAGTTCTTTTAGGAGCCTTTTTTTTGTATTTTCAATATTTTTAGATGAACTTATTAGAAACTTCCTTAAAGAAAAAGGTATATTTATTATTTCACTCTTATTCACATCAAAAGGAATAATTTTGTTTATAAAGTCACTTGAAATTTGAGACTTTAGGTCTTCTATCTGATTTTTGGCTTCTATTTGGTTGGAAGTTAAAGCCACCAACCAGATTGGCATATTTTTAGGAAACTTTCCCAGCCACAAAAAATCATTTGCCGACAAAGGCAAGTTTATAAAATACAAGATCGCATCACTCTTCAAAGCTTCTTCCGGAATAACTTGAGAAGAATTGTATTTAGGTAGTTTTTCGTATAAATCAAAGTCAAACTTATCTGCTTTGAAATTACTTTTTAAAACAGATTGAAAACTTTGATCATCTTTTTGTCCAATGCAACTTATTTTTTCTTTTTCACATCTATTAAGAATAGATTCAAGTGTTTTTTGTCTTTTTGAATTCTGTTTTTCTAATTCATTTGTTGCTTCAAGTTCTTCAAAAAAATTTAAATCTTCATTACATAGATTTATCCAACCATCTAAATTATTTGGCTCATTAAATTTAGGCTTATCATTCTTCAAGTAAAAATATCCCCCCAAACATAACGCAAAAAATCCTATTGAGCCTCCTGCAAAATGAATTAAGTCACTGACAAGCCATTCCCCAAAACCTAACAATAATAAAATAATAAGAAGATTTTTTTTTGGAAACTTTATGAAATCCTTTAAAGGGTTGTCTTTACTAATATCAAACACAATACTTTATTTTTCTAATTTTATTTTAATGCAAGTTGTGAATGAGAAAAGCAAAATTTCATAAGTCGTTAATCAAAAGATAAAAATTTAAGCCTTTTAAAAAGACTTATTGCATAACAAGATGCTAAGTTAATAGACTATTTAAATAACTTAAGAAACATTAAGATGTCTAATTCAAATTTCAGCAATAATCCTGGACAAGAAAATTACAGAGGTCGTTCTAACAATGAAAGATCTAATTTCAGAGATAGGTCGGGCGGCAGAAGAGATGGAGGAGGATTCCGCATAAGATTGAGTGATAACGAAATGAAAGCTGTTAAATCAATACAAGAGACCTTTCAATTAAGATCCACCGTTGCAGTACTAGGTTTCTCTGTTAGAACACTTAGCGAAATGATCAAAGACGAAAAATTGATTGAATCAATCAAAGAATATGCAAAAAATAATAAAAACTCTTCTCCGATTAGACAATCACAAAATTCTTATGAAGAAAAGACAAAAACAGCACCTGACCCTTTTGCAAGACCTGTAAAAAGTACATCAACTGAAGAAATCCAATCTAGCGAAGTAGAAGAGGATGGCAAATAAAAAAAGAATTCTTTCGGGAGTTCAACCCACTGGTGATTTACATATTGGGAATTGGCTTGGAGCCATAAATAATTGGGTTACGCTTCAAGAGCAATATGAAACATTTCTATGTGTAGTTGATTTGCACGCAATAACAGCCTCATATAATCCCAAAGAATTATCTAAAAACACTATCTCTACAGCGGCTTTGTACGTCGCTTGTGGGATAGATCCCAATATATGCTCAATTTTTGTCCAAAGTCAGATTTCAGCGCATTCAGAACTTTGTTGGATATTAAATTGCATGACCCCAATAAATTGGATGGAAAGAATGATTCAATTTAAAGAAAAATCCATACAACAGGGTAATAATGTATCTATTGGATTATTTGACTATCCAATACTTATGGCTGCAGATATCCTTCTTTATGATGCTGACTTCGTACCAGTAGGTGAGGATCAAAAACAACATCTTGAACTTGCGAGAGATATTGCACAACAGAGAATTAATGCCAGATTTAGTAAGGATAAAAATATTTTAAAGATCCCTCAACCAATCATCATGAAGAATGGTTCAAAAATAATGAGTTTAATTGATGGTTCAAAAAAGATGAGCAAAAGTGATCCTAATGAGGGCAGTCGCATTAACTTATTAGATCCTCCTGAAATAATCACAAAAAAAATTAAAAGAGCAAAAAGTGACAGTTCTATTGGAATTGAATTTAACAACCCTGAGAGACCAGAATCTAAAAATCTTTTAATGATTTATTCAATATTATCTGGGAAAGAAATTTCTCAATGTGAAAATGAATTCTTAGAGACTGGATGGGGGACATTTAAAAAATTAATTACCGAACAACTTATTGAATCACTAGAACCTATTCAGAAAAAATATAAATTATTAATTAATGATCCCTATCAATTAAATAAAATCCTTAATGAAGGGAAAGAAAAAGCTGAAGATTTAGCGAATCAGACTTTAAAAAGAGTTAAATCAAAATTGGGATTTTTTGAAATGGAGAAATAAATTATGCCAATAATTACCTTGCCTGATGGTTCAAAAAAGGTTTTCGAAAAATCTGTAACTATTCTAGAAATTGCCCAGAGTATAGGCGCTGGATTAGCTAAAGCAACAATTGCTGGGAAAGTAAATGATGTTCTTATTGATGCAACAATTCCTATAAATAAAGATTCCAAAGTTGTAATCATCACATCAAAAGATAAAGAAGGAATTGAAATAATAAGACATTCTTTCGCTCACCTTATTGGTCATGCAGTTAAACAAATTTACTCTGATATTAAAATGGCGATTGGGCCTGTAATTGAAGATGGTTTTTATTACGATATTTTCTCTGAATACAGATTTACACCTGAAGATTTAATAAAAATCGAAAATAGAATTAATAAATTAATTAAAACTAACTATGACGTTGAAATTTTACAAGTTTCTAAAGAAGAGGCGATTAAAACTTTTAAAGAAAGAGATGAGACTTTTAAATTAAGAATAATTGAAGAAATTCCTGAAGAAGGTCTCATCAATTTATACAAGCACGAAGAATACATCGACATGTGTAGAGGGCCTCACGTGCCTAACACTAGACATTTGAGACACTTTAAATTACTTAAATTATCAGGTTCATATTGGAGAGGTAATAGTGAGAATGAATCATTGCAGAGAATATATGGAACTGCATGGGCAAAAGAAAAAGAACTCAAAGATTATTTAATAAGAATTGAAGAAGCGGAAAAAAGAGATCATAGAAAACTTGGTAAAAAACATTCACTATTTCATATACAAGAAGAATCCCCAGGAATGATTTTTTGGCATCCCAATGGATGGATAATCTACCAAGTACTGGAAAAGTACATAAGAGAAATACTCAAAAAAAATGATTATTTAGAAATCAAAACCCCACAAGCTGTTGATAAATCTCTTTGGGAAAAATCCGGTCATTGGGAGAAATTTAGAGACGATATGTTCACTACTGCATCAGAAAATCGAACATATGCGATTAAACCAATGAATTGTCCATGCCATATTCAAGTATTTAATCAAGGTTTAAAAAGTTATAAAGATTTACCGATTCGTCTTGCTGAATTTGGTTCTTGTCACAGAAACGAGCCCTCAGGCGCACTACATGGCTTAATGAGAGTAAGAAATTTTACTCAAGATGACGCACACATATTCTGCACGGAAGAGCAAATTCAAGAAGAGGTATCTACTTTTATAGATCTTGTTTTCGAAGTTTATAAAACTTTTGGTTTTGATGAAATCATTATAAAATTATCAACACGTCCTGAAAAAAGGGTAGGTAGTGAAGATATTTGGGATAAATCAGAAGAGGCTCTTACCAAAGCGCTCGATAATAAGAATCTAAAATGGGAACTGCAACCTGGAGAAGGTGCTTTTTATGGTCCAAAAATAGAATTCTCGTTAAAGGATTGTCTTAATAGAGTTTGGCAATGCGGAACTATTCAGGTTGATTTCTCAATGCCTATTAGATTGAATGCAACTTATGTAGATATAGACAATGAAAAAAGAAATCCAGTTATGCTGCATAGGGCAATTTTAGGATCATTTGAAAGATTTATAGGTATCTTAATTGAACAATATGAGGCGAAATTCCCAATTTGGCTTGCGCCTTATCAAATAATTTTATTAAGCATTACTGATAGAAATATTGAAAAATGTTTAAAGTTTAATGAATTAATAAATAATAATGGTTATCGATCAAAAGTTGATGTTAGGAATGAAAAAATAGGATATAAAATACGAGAGGCAACTCTCGGGAGAGTTCCTTTGATTGCAGTTATTGGAGATAAAGAAGAGGAAATTGATTCAGTCGCCTTAAGAGCTTTGAATGGAAGAAATTTAGGAATTTTCAATCTAACTAATCTTTACAAATTAATGGATGAATTAATAGAAAAAAAAGGGAGAACAGAATAATTTCCAATATATGAATTTTCTCGCTTGTGATTTAGGAGGTACAAAGGTTCTATTAGGAATTTTCGAAAATGAAATAAACAATAATACGCCTAAGTTAATATTTAAGAAGAGATATATATCGTCTGATTGGGGATCTTTAGAACTAATCCTAGAAGATTTTCTAAAAAAAGAATGCAAAAATATTACCAATCCTTCTTCTGCATGTTTCGCCGTTGCTGGTCCTTTATCTAACAACAACGCAAAAATAATCAACTTGTCTTGGGATATTTCTGGAAATGCTTTAAAGAACAAATTTAATTTCAAAACCTGCGAGCTAATTAATGATTTCGCTGTACAAATTTATGGAATACCTTTTTTAAAAAAAAATCAATATTCTACTATCCAAAATGGATCCCATTATGAAGGTGCTAATAATGATTTGCATGCCATTGTTGGAGCAGGGACTGGTTTGGGCATTGCAAGAGGAATAATATCAGGTAAAAAAGTAAAAGTTTTAGCTAGTGAAGGTGGTCATGTTGAGTACTCCCCAAAGTCAAAATTAGAATGGGAATTAAAAATTTGGCTTAAGAATCACCTAAAAGTTGAAAGGATATCTCGTGAAAGAATTATTAGCGGCACTGGTTTATCAAGAATTGCCGAATGGAGACTAAGCAAACCTGATGCCCAAAACCATCCTCTACAACAATATTTAAAAAAAATTAAAATTTTTGATGCTGCGAGAAAAGAATTACCTGAAAAAATTTGTAATCTTTCAAAAGAAGGGGATCAGATAATGATTGAAATTGAGAAGATTTGGTTAGGCGCTTATGCCTCTTTGTTGGGAGATGTTGCTCTTCAAGAATTGTGCTTTGGCGGGTTATGGATTTCTGGAGGAACTGCATCAAAACATTTCAAAAACTTTAAATCAGATTTATTTTTAAAACAATTTTTCGACAAGGGAAGATTAAAAGATATTCTTAAAACAATACCAGTGAAAGTAATTTTAGATGAAGAGTTTGGACTTTTTAGTGCAGCCTGCAGAGCAAAAATGCTTTTAGAAACTTAAAAACAAAAAATGACTATTCCTGAAGTAGGTAAAAAAATAAGGGTAACAGTGCCTTCCACAACTGCCAATTTAGGGCCTGGATTCGATTGTCTTGGAGCAGCATTAGATTTGTATAATGAGTTTATTTTTACAAGAATTGAAGGTGGTGGAGATAGATTTGATTTAATAATGGAAAGTACAGATGGCAATCACTTAAGAGGGGGACCTGAAAACTTAGTTTTTAGAGCAGCTCAAAAAGTATGGGAAAGTGCAAATATGGATCCTTTTGCACTTGAAGCAAGAGTTAAGTTGGCAGTACCGCCTGCACGTGGGCTTGGAAGTAGTGCAACAGCAATAGTTGCTGGACTAATCGGAGCAAATGCAATAATGAACTCTCCATTGTCCAAAGAAAAACTCCTTGAACTTGCCATTGATATAGAAGGTCATCCTGATAATGTGGTTCCCTCTCTTCTGGGTGGTCTTTGTTTGACAGCCAGGTCTTCTTCTCAGAGATGGAGAATCATTAGATGTGATTGGCACGATTCAATTAAAGCTGTTGTAGCAATACCTGCTATTCGTCTAAGCACAAGTGAAGCACGAAAGGTTATGCCAAAGAATGTACCTATATCCGATGCAGTGACAAATATGGGGGCACTTACTTTGTTATTAAATGGCTTAAAAGCAGGAAATGCGGAACTTATTAGAGAGGGAATGTTTGATAAGCTGCATGAACCCTACAGATGGAAACTTATTAAGGGTGGATTAGAAGTTAAAGATGCCGCACTAAATGCAGGTGCTCTAGGATGCGCAATAAGTGGGGCTGGGCCAAGTATCTTAGCTTTGTGTAAAAAAGAAAATGGTAAAAACGTCAGTAAAGCCATGGTGAAAGCATGGGAGAAGTCAGGTGTAGCTAGCAGAGCGCCGTTCTTAAACGTTCAAACAACCGGCAGCCAATTTAGCACTATCTCTGGTAAGTAGTTTTACTTAGGCATTTTTAATGTTATAGTCTCAAGCTAGTACAACTTCAACTAGAATAAAAAAATTATTCATTACATAAATGAATTTAGATTCTTTTCCTTGGCTATCATCT
>CABZNT010000016.1 GCA_902527105.1 uncultured Prochlorococcus sp.
AAGGAAAATAAAACCAGTAACTGAAGTTAAAAAATTGATTTTTTCTTTAAAATAAGGATCTGGGAATATCTTTTCTTTTAGAAGCCAAAGTAATCCATAAGTACCATGCAGAGCTAAATAAACGTAGGGAGCGATCGTAAAATTATCAAAAAAAATCATAAGACCTACCACTACAAATGCAGTGAGCCCCTTGTGTAGATTAATTATTTGATTAAGTTTCATTTTTTTTTAATAATCTAAAAAATGAAATTATTTTCTGTGGATATAACCTAGGTCGTCAAAAGTTTTAATGGGCGATACTGGATTCGAACCAGTGGCCACTACCGTGTCGAGGTAGTGCTCTACCACTGAGCTAATCGCCCGAATTGAGGAATTTTTAATCCCCCTTATAAGAAAATAGCAGGTTGCGTTTCATTTTCTAAGTAATTTAACTTTCCATCGTTCTCTTTTAGTTATTTCTAAATTGAGTATTTCGATAAATCCTTTATTTTCAAGTTCTAGTTTGTCGCCAATTTTTAGATTAATTGTTGGCTTATTAACTTTGCTTCCATTTAATCTGAGCATTCCATTTTCTATCCTTTCAATGATTTTGGTTCGTGATACCCTAAAGCCAGCTGATGCTATAGCATCTAATCTTGTTGAAGCTTCTACTGTATTGACAAGTTTTTTTGATCTTCCAGAAGGTATTTGTAATTCATCTATACCTACTACATTAACTTTTACTTTTACGTCTCTTAAATAAAAAATCTTTTCATCTAGATGCTTAATATCTGAATTATCAATTATCCCTTGTGCCCCCCTATCGCCAATAGTCCATATATCTCCAACTTTTATTTGATTAACCCCATTTTCAATTAAGAGGGATCTAAAGTCATCTTGTGTAGCATTATCAAATAAAAAATTTCCAATAATTTTTATTCCTTGAGCTGGAAAATTACTTTTTAGAGCATCCTCCTCAGGAATATTATCTCCTCTAAAGCAAGCTATCCTAGATCTTTGAGAAGAGGAGAATCCTCCATAAATAAAAAATTTGAAATCATTTAGATTTTCAAAATCTTTTAAAATCTCTTCGCAAACATAAGTTGAATTAAACCCAGTCCAATAAGTTTCCCAGTGTTTGTAAGCTAAGTTAGCAATATTTATTAATTCCTCAGTTTCTTTTTTGTAGTTTGAATTTAATAAGATCTCTTTTAGGTCAATCATTTAGCCTTCTAAAAAAATTATATCTTTTGCTTCTGATTGTTTTATCAAAGCCCATGGTAATTCAGCTCCAATTTGATTTTCAAGTAGAACAAGCCATTTACCCTCTTTATTAAAATTAATAATCGATCTTAACTCTTTATTTCTATTAATGTTGATACTTGCAGAAGAAACAATGCTTCCTAAATATCCTGAACCCATTCCTAAAAGACCTCCAATTAATGATTCCCCGATGTTATTTAAACCAAGAAAGCTGAAGGTAGATAAATTTGTCATATTAGAAAAAGCTATTCCAGCTATAAACCCAAATGGCATTAGCCATCTACTCATATCTTGTTGTCTGATCTTTCTATCAAGTTTAGGATTTAGGATTCTTATATCTTCAAAATTTTGAGATTTGAATAAGATATTTGCTTTCGCATTCAGTAATTCTGTTTCGTCTGATGATATTTTCTCACTTATTGGTGGAATCAAAATAGCTTCAGAGAGCATTACTGATTTTTCTTTGAAAACATCAAATAGCTGGATACATTTATAAATGTCTTCAAATATCACAATACTTTTAGTCAAATTTCAATCCTCAAATGTTTGTGTGTTATTCAAATTAATAAAATAAGATACACACACTATAGATTAAGTTAAAGTAAAAGATTAAAGAACCAATCTTAAATGACAAAAGTTCTCATTACAGATCCAATTGATCAAACAGGAATCGATATTCTTTCACAAGTTGCTCAGGTTGATCAGAAGATAGGAATCTCAGACTCTGAGTTAGCTTCCATTATTAAAGATTATGATGCTTTAATGATTCGCTCTGGTACTCAAGTGACTGAAGAGATTATTAACTCTTCAAGTAAACTGAGAATCATTGGGAGAGCAGGTGTTGGAGTCGATAATGTAGATGTTAAGGCTGCTACGCAAAAAGGAGTAATTGTTGTTAATTCTCCAGGGGGTAATACAATAGCTGCGGCTGAACATACTATAGCTATGATGTTGGCCTTATCTAGACATATTCCGGTTGCTAATAGTAGTACTTTATTAGGTAAATGGGAAAGAAAGAAATTTGTTGGGAATGAGCTTTATAAGAAAAAATTAGGTGTAGTAGGTTTAGGAAAAATTGGTGCTCATGTAGCGAAAGTTGCTAATGCATTGGGAATGGAAGTTTACGGATATGATCCCTTCGTTTCAAATGAAAGAGCTCAACAAATACAAGTTAAACTATCTGAACTAGAGGATTTATTCCGACAATCTGATTATGTAACTTTGCATTTGCCTCGCACACCAGAGACAGAGAATTTAGTAAATATGGATGTGCTTAAAAGCATGAAAAGTAGCTCAAAATTAATTAATTGTGCTCGAGGAGGCTTGATTGACGAAGAAGCACTATCAGAAGCTTTAAATAAATCAATGATTGGAGGCGCTGCAATAGACGTCTTTTCTAAAGAACCTTTGGAATCTAATTCGCCACTTTTGAAGGTTGAAAAGAATCTTATTCTTACCCCTCACTTAGGAGCATCTACTCGGGAAGCACAAGAAAATGTAGCTGTTGATGTTGCAGAACAAATCAGAGATGTCTTGCTTGGTTTATCTGCTAGAACTGCAGTAAATATACCAGGTTTGAGCCCTGATATTATGGATAGCCTAAAACCTCATTTGCAGTTGGCAGAAACAATGGGGCTACTTATAAGTCAGCTTTCAGGTGGACAGATTCAAAAACTAGAAGTGAAGCTTCAAGGCGAATTTGTTCAACATCCTTCCCAGCCATTAATAATAGCTAGTCTAAAAGGGCTTCTAAGTAAAGCTTTGGGAGATAGGATCAATTATGTGAATGCCTCTCTAGAAGCAGATTCTAGAGGCATTACAGTTGTCGAAAGTAAAGATGAGGCAAGACCTGAATTTGCTAGCGGGTCGCTTCAATTAACCACTTATGGAGATAATGGAGACCATAGCGTAGCAGGAAGCATTTTTGCTGATGGGGAATTAAGAATTATTAGTATTGATCAATATCCTGTTAATGTATCGCCAAGTAGATACATGCTGGTTACTAGGCATAGGGACATGCCTGGTATTATCGGTAAGCTTGGTTCTTTATTGGGTAGCAACAATGTAAATATTGCCTCAATGCAAGTTGGGCGCAAAATTGTTAGAGGCGAAGCTGTTATGGTTCTAAGTATTGATGATCCAATTCCCAATAAGTTGCTTGACACCATTATTGAAGTAGAAGGAATTACCAACGCTAATCCAGTTACTCTTTAGAGAGGCCTGCTCTTTTAATGGCAAATAAAGATTGGTATAAACTAACTTTTCCGATAGATAGTGATTCAGAAGAAATTATTATTTGGAAATTAAATGAGCTGGGAATATTTAGTTTTTCATTTGAAAATTTAATCAAAAATGAAAATAAAAAAGAGGTGAATATATGGCTTCCAGTCGATGATTGGGGCGAAAGTTCAAGGTATGGTTTTGAAAAAATAATTAGCAAACTTCTAAACATTAATGGTCATGAGAATCAATTTTTTGACTGGAGTATTATTAAAGAGGAGGATTGGTTGACAAGCTGGAAGAAATATTGGGCGCCTGAATTAGTAGGAAATCATTTTTTTAATATTGCCTTGTTGGATAAATCTAAATGAAAAATTTAAAAATAAAAAAATCATAAAAATAGATCCTGGAGCAGCCTTTGGTACAGGTAGTCACCCTTCGACTTATCTTTGCTTGGAAAAAATGGAGAATATTTTATTTTCTGATAAAAAGATATTAGATATTGGGAGTGGTAGCGGGATTTTAAGTGTCGCCGCAAGATTGCTTGGCGCTAAAGAGGTATGTGCAGTGGATAATGATTATTTAGCTATAAATTCAACTAAATCTAATTTCCAACTAAATTTCGGTAATTTAAACAACTTAAATTCATATTTGGGATCTTTTGATGAGGTGTTTTTAAAAAATCAATTCAAACAATTTGATTTAGTTTTATGCAATATTCTTGCTGAAGTAATAAAAGGAATGATTCCAAATATTTCTAAGTGCTTAAGAAACAATGGGGAAGTCATTTTCAGTGGAATTCTGAATTCGCAAAAGGATGAAATTTTAAAAATATTAATTCAGAATGACTTGAAATTATTGGATGTATCAACTAGAAAAGATTGGGCATGCATTTCTGCGAAAAAAACCAGCGATCCAACCTAAGTATAAGTTTTTCTTATGGATACCCTTTCATACATTTTATTGTGTCATTTTTTACTTCAAAATCTCACATATCGACCTAATCGATGTTAAAAATGTATGTGATAGGTATTAATTACCAACAATTTTTTATTTAAATGGCTTCTTACAAAGTTACACTCATCAGCGAAGGTGAAGGTCTCAATTCAACTATTGAAGTACCTGATGACCAATACATTCTCGATGCGGCTGAAGAACAAGGTATCGACCTCCCATATTCCTGCAGAGCTGGAGCATGCTCAACTTGTGCTGGAAAAGTCACTTCAGGTAGTGTTGATCAATCAGATCAAAGTTTCTTGGATGACGACCAACTAGAAGCTGGTTTTGTTCTTACTTGCGTTGCGTATCCAACATCTGACGTAACAATTACAACTCATGCTGAAGAAGAATTGTATTAATTATAAATATTTAACTTTTCTAAGTTGATTATTGATTATTTCTTTGCCACCCTCTATGAAGGTGGCTTTTTTTGTAAATGGTTAAATTTGAATTTTTCAAGACTGGAAGTGTTCAGTCAAGTTATGGAGGTCAGTACAGTTTTAAGGTAATTGGACCATGTTGTAGACTTTATGATAGGGAAGAGTTACCTTGGCCATGCTCAAGGCTTGCTTGGAGAAGTAAGGAGCCTAGTTGGAGAAGAATAGGGTCTAGGTTCGTTGCTGATATGGCTTCAAGAAAATGCCCATCTTACTCAGTGCAGATTTTGGAGCCCGGATCAAAACCAGTTGAGACAGTTATAACACTTTTTTCAAAGAAATTTTCTTCTGATATACAAGAATGGTGGTATAGCAAAAAACCAGGATCGAAAGAGCCTGGTAATATCTTCCCTTATGAAGTTAGTTAGCTTTAAATATTATGCTTTTGGCTTTGGAGGCATGTAACCTTTCAAGCCGGTGCATTCAAGACTATCAATTGTATTAACTCCAGTTTGTGAGTTAGTTCCACTAGCTCTTTCACATAATGATTTTCTCTGAGAAAGATCAAGATTCGCATCAGTAAAGTCTGCGCCATCAATAATTGCTCCATCAAAAACACTTTTCATTAGTTCACCATTAGTAAGGTTCGCATCTGTAAAGTCAGCATTATCAAAGCGTGTTGCATATGCAATGAGGTCTGTCATATTGGCTCCTTTAAAACTAGAGTTTTTTGCCGTAGTTACACTCATATATGCACCCTGAAGATTAGCTTCTCCTAAATCTTGATTAGATAAATCATATTTAACATATTCAGTATTATGAAGGTCGGCACCGTGAAGATCATCTTTTAGAACGTCAACTGATGAAGGATCACTAGGATAGAGTGCGTTTGCAGAGATTGGATTAATAAGTAAACCAATAATTAGTGGAAGAAAAATAAATAGTCTTTTACAAGACTTATGTAGTGATGAAAAAATAGAGACCATTTCGATCGACATCAAATAGAAAAACCTAAGACTATTATTTCATGGGTTGGTCATTTGCAACGCTCCTGCTAACGAACTGTTGCAGTTTATTTTATTTCTGCAGTTAGAAAATCTTTGGCAAGGTGAGTATTTGGGAAAACTTTTTGCGCCTCTTTGAGCAAATCGCTTGGTGTAATTAAATTTTTATTAGTGTATCTTGGACTTAAATGAGTAATAATTAATTTTTTTGTATTAGATAATAATGCTGTTTTGGCAGCCATGATTGTTGTCGAATGTAATTTTTCATAGGCCATGCTCTCATCCTCCTGAGAAAATGTTGATTCATGCACGAGTAAATCGGCATTTTTCGATAGTGAAACAGCTGATTCGCTAAAGACTGTATCTGTGCAATAAACAAAACTTTTCCCCTCTCTAGGAGGTCCACAGAATTCTTTTCCATCAAATGTTCTTCCATCTGCTAATACAACTTTTTTACCTTGTTGCAGTTCTGAATAAACTGGTCCAGGTGCTATTTTTAGAGATTGTGCTTTTTTGATATCAAATATGCCTGGCTTATCTTTTTCACTCACCCTATAACCATAAGCAGGTATTTTATGTTTAAGGCAGGCGCAATTAACTTTTATTTTATTGTTTTCAAATAGAATTTTATTTTTTGATGCAAAATTTTCAACTTCCACAAAATGCAATGGGTACGATAATTTGCAAAAACTACTTTTAAATGCAGAATTTATAAAAGTCCTCAACTCTGAAGGGCCGTAAATTTCAATACCCTTACTGTTTCCTGATAAACCTAAGGTAGCCAAAAGTCCAGGCAAACCATAAATATGATCGCCATGCATGTGTGTAATAAATATTTTCTTGATTTGTGAAGATTTAATATTACTTTTCATTATTTGATGTTGCGTTCCCTCTCCACAATCAAAAAGCCAAACTTCTGATGTCTGCGATAATTTAAGTGCTAGTGAAGAGACATTTCTCGTTAAGGATGGGACCCCTGAGCTCGTTCCTAAGAAGGTGATGTTCACTTATTTATGATATTTTTATTTTTATATCTGGATTAAATCTAAACTTTTAGTCAAACTTAGGCAAATTAAGCATTTGTTTTTTAAACAAAGTGATACTTAAATATAAAAATAATTTTAGTAAATGCTGCCTGATTGGTATTTTATTTATTTGTATTTTTCAGAATGAAAGTGGCTTTGCATCTAGAGAGCCAATAATCAGAGTTTTAATATCAAAAAAAAACAATTTAAGGATTAGATCAGATAGATCTATTCCTTTAACTATAGAGGGGAAATCTTTTTCAAATAAAAAAATAAAAGGCTTAACTTTGAAAAATGAGAAAGATAGAAGAATTTTATATTTTGATAAAAATAAACAAAAAAAATATGACTTAAAAAGTAATCAAAAATTTCAAGTTAGATCTTCTGATGGAAGAGGTATATGGGTAGGCCAGAAGAGATTTTCTGGTAAGCTGAATCTCTTCGTCCGTGATTCTGAAATATTGGTGGTGAATGTTTTAGAAATAGAAAAATACTTAAGTAGTGTGGTAGGTTCAGAGATGCCAACAAAATGGCCTATTGAGGCATTAAAAGCACAAGCAATTGCCTCTAGAACTTATGCTTTAAAGCAAAAGGGAAATAATTTATTTGATATAGATTCAACCCAGAATAATCAAGTCTATAATGGCTTGGAGTCAAGAACTTATAAAACTATTAGAGCCGTTAAAAGTACAAGATCTTTGGTTTTGACTTATAAAAATAAATTAATTAATGCTTTATTCCATAGCAGCTCAGGTGGAATGACAGAAAACAGTCAAGATGTATGGAAGAATAAATATCCATATTTATCAAGTGTGAAAGATTTTGATAAAAACAATCCAAAATTTAGGTGGCAAAAAAAATTTTCGAGTAATGAATTATCAAATTTATTTCCTAAGATTGGAGGCTTAAGAAATATAGAGATTCTAGATATTACGAGCACGGGGAGGATAAAAAATGTAAAACTTATTGGGGCTTTTGGTTCTGATCAAATGTCTGGAGTGGTTTTAAGAAAAAGATTAGCCCTCAACAGTAATTTTATGAGATTTAAATTTTTTGAAGAAAAATTAAACAATAAATTTCCTTCAAAAAAAGGTTTGATAGTTGTTGGACAGGGATCAGGTCATGGAGTAGGAATGAGTCAATGGGGCGCAAAATATTTGGCTTCTAGAGGCCAAAAAGCTGAAAGAATATTAAAGCATTTTTATAGGGGTGTACAGATTAAACCTTTTAGAAAAGATTACCTATAGAAGTTATTTAGCATTAAGGACTAATTTTGGATTTATATTAGATTGCTCTTTATTTAAAAAGCCTATTCCAAGTAATGTTTGTTTTTTATCTATTATTTTTATTGGCTTTTTATAGTCAAAAGATTTGCTTTCTTGGAAGTAATTAATATCGACTTTAATCGCTCTTCCTGTTTGCCAAAAATTGATTTGTTCTTCATTACTTAAGACAAATGTTGAAATGTGATTAAGAGCAGAAATTGTTGGAATAATAAAATTTTTCGAGTTTACCCCCCCTTTTTCTTTTTCGATATCAGATATTTTTATCGAGTTTTTTTCATCAAAGCCACAAGCTGAAATTCTTTTTAGTTGTAGAAGGCAACCTTCAGAATTGAGAATTTCTCCTACATCTCTCGCGATTGATCTTATATATGTGCCAGCTGAACACTTGATTTTTATTTCTATGATTCCGTTAATTTGATCCCATTTTATTAAAACAAGTTCGTCTATTTTTACTTCTCTTGGTGCTAATTCAAAATTTTCATTCCTGAAAGATTTTTTATAAGCTCTCTCTCCATTGATATGCACACTAGAAACTTTCGGCGGAATTTGTTTAATAATTCCTCTAAATCTATTTAAGTATTGATCTAATTTTTCATCGCTGATTTTAGGCCAACTTTTTTGACTAATTATTTCTCCTTGAATATCATCAGTGTTAGTTCTTATCCCTAATTTAATTTGTCCTATGTAAGTTTTACCCTGTGGAAGATATTGAATAAATCTTGTTGCACTGCCTATAGCGATTGGTAATGTTCCTATAACTTCTGGGTCAAGAGTTCCTGTGTGCCCGACCTTTTTTGTATTTAGTAACTTCCTTATTTGTTTAACACAATCATGTGACGTACAGCCTTTATCTTTATTAATTACTAAGAATCCATCTTTAGTTTTCATTTTTAATATTAAGAATACTTTGATAAAGATTTACTACCATTCTATGATTTTGGTATTGGAAATTTAGAATAAGAAATTGAAAGACAATAATTTCATTTTAAAAGAGTTTATAGACAATGCTTTCAATTTGAAATCACATTTGATGGAATACTTATCTATTAAAGAATGTGATTTAGATGGATTCCTTGCAAATGCAAAGATGAATTTGGCAAATTCACATCCTGGAGATTCTTTGAATGATGTTTCAGATTTCTATACTGATATTGTAGGAGATAGGCATGTAGCTGATTTAGCTGCTTGGCATATCACGAGTAGGGAATATATAGCTGATACTTTAAAACTGCAGCAGAGATTTTCTAGGGATTTAGTTTTGGATTTTGGAGGAGGTATTGGTACACATGCCCTCGCTAACGCTATGTCGTCAAAAGTTGAGCATGTTTTTTTTGTAGATATTAATCAAACAAATAGAAATTTTGTTGAATACAGGGCTAGGAAATTAGGAGTTGAAAAAAAACTTACTTTTTGCAAGACAATTCAAGATACACAAATATTGAAATTTGATACAATAGTTTGTCTTGATGTTTTGGAACATCTTGCAGATCCAGCTTCACAAATTAATAATTTCAGTGAGATGATGGATAGTAATTCTATTGCTCTATTCAATTGGTATTTCTACAAAGGCGATAAGAATGAATATCCGTTTCATATCGATGATTCTAAAATCGTTGAAAAGTTTTTCGAGACTCTTCAATCAAAATTTTTAGAGGTATTTCATCCTATTCTTATAACTACAAGAGCTTATAAGAAAATTAAATAACTATATTAACTCTTTTTCTATTTCTTAAATTTCTTTTAATGCTTTCGAAACTTACGGTTCCTTCTTTAAGAGCAAAAAGAGTGTCATCTTTACCTATGCCAACATTGTTTCCAGGCAAAAATGATGTACCTCTTTGGCGAATTAAAATTGATCCAGCAGTTACTTTTTCTCCTCCATAAGCCTTTACACCAAGTCTTTTGGAATTTGAATCTCTCCCGTTTCTTGTAGAACCAGTTCCTTTTTTATGTGCCATTAGAGATGTTTAATTTGTAGATTTTTCTGATTTTGGTTTAGTTTCCTTTTTAGCAGTTTCTTTTTTTGAAGAAGACTTAGGAGCATCTTTACCTATTGATATAGATTTTACCATAACTCTAGTAAGTTCTTGTCTATGTCCCATTTTTCTTCTCGTCTTTTTTTTCGGACGCATCTTGTATACAAGAATTTTCTTATCTCTTTTATGGGAGACTACTTCTAATTCAATTTTTGCATCCTTAACGTAAGGTTTCCCAACAATAATAGAGTCTTTGTCTTTTAAAAGTAAAACTTTTTCCAGTGTTATCTTGTCTTTTTCTTTTGCATTTAATCTGTCTATGTCATAGTATCTATCAACTTCGAACCAAAATTGTTGACCTGAAGTTTCTGCTATTGCATACAATTCATTACTTTTTGAAGAATTGTTTGAGGAGTTTTTAGAATTTGTCATATCTTTAAAGACGCCACTAGGCTCAAATTAATAATTTGATTAGGCCCAATAAGCAATCATAATAATTTGTTTATTTTCTTATTTTGTAGTGTAATAAGTCAAGGGTTGTTTTAAATCTTTTATATCAATTGAGGAATTATAACGATGGCAGCAAGAAAAACGTATATCTTAAAACTCTATGTTGCTGGAAATACTCCTAATTCGATGAGAGCTTTAAATACCTTAAGAGAAATTTTAAATAATGAATTCAAAGGAGTTTATGCTTTGAAGGTTATCGATGTACTTAAGCAACCACAACTGGCAGAAGAAGATAAAATTTTAGCCACTCCAACTTTAGCTAAAATTTTACCGCCACCAGTTAGAAAAATAATAGGTGATCTTTCAGATAGAGAGAAAGTTTTAATTGGTTTAGATTTACTTTTTGATGAATTAACTGAAACTGAATATAGTGGAGATAAATAATATATATAAAACTTTTAAAATTAAAAATAAATTCAAAATTTATTTATTTTGTTTAATTAGCACAAAACTATGAATGATAAGAAATTTGGCAAATCAAATAAAATGCAAGTACAAAAATTACCAACTGGAATAGAAGGTTTTGATGATGTTTGTAGGGGGGGGTTGCCTGTATCTCGAAGTACGCTCGTTAGTGGTACCTCAGGAACTGGTAAAACTGTTTTTTCTCTGCAATACTTACACCATGGAATTTGTAATTTTGATGAGCCTGGAATCTTTGTAACATTTGAGGAATCACCCTTAGATATTATTAGAAATGCTGCAAGCTTTGGTTGGGATTTACAAGAATTAATTGATCAAAATAAACTTTTTATTTTAGATGCATCTCCTGATCCTGATGGTCAGGATGTGGCCGGTAACTTTGACTTGTCTGGTCTTATTGAGAGAATTAGTTATGCAATTAGAAAATATAAAGCTAAAAGAGTTGCAATAGATTCAATAACGGCAGTATTTCAACAGTATGACGCGATTTACGTTGTTAGAAGGGAAATATTTAGATTGATAGCAAGATTAAAAGAAATAGGTGTTACAACAGTTATGACTACAGAAAGGGTGGATGATTACGGACCAATTGCTAGATATGGTGTAGAAGAATTTGTATCTGACAATGTTGTCTTATTAAGAAATGTTCTTGAGTCAGAGAAGAGAAGAAGAACTCTAGAAGTTCTGAAGTTAAGAGGTACTGTTCATATGAAAGGTGAATATCCATTCACCATGGGAATGGATGGAATAAGTGTGTTTGCCCTTGGAGCAATGAGATTAACACAGAGATCCTCAAATATTAGGATTAGCTCTGGAGTTAAAGATCTTGATGATATGTGCGGTGGAGGATATTTTCAAGATTCCATTATTCTCGCTACTGGAGCAACTGGTACGGGCAAAACAATGCTCGTATCAAAATTTGTTGAAGATGCCTATAACAATAATGAAAGAGCAATACTTTTTGCATATGAAGAATCTAGGGCTCAATTGCTTAGGAATGCTACTAGCTGGGGTATAGATTTTGAAAAAATGGAAAGTGATGGATTATTAAAAATTATTTGTGCATATCCTGAATCAACTGGTTTAGAGGATCACTTGCAAATTATAAAAACGCAAATTAATCAATTTAAACCAAAAAGAATGGCAATTGATTCTCTCTCTGCATTAGCCAGAGGTGTAAGTTTGAATGCATTTAGACAGTTTGTAATTGCTGTTACGGGTTATACAAAACAAGAGGAAATAGCAGGCTTTTTTACTAATACTGCAGAAGAATTTATGGGAAGTCATTCTATAACTGATTCTCATATCTCAACTATTACAGATACCATATTGTTGCTTCAATATGTAGAAATAAAAGGTGAGATGGCGCGAGCTTTAAATGTTTTTAAAATGCGGGGATCATGGCATGATAAACGAATAAGAGAATTTATCATTACAAATAGCGGCCCAGAAATAAGGGATTCTTTTTCAAATTTTGAACAGATATTTAGTGGTGCCCCTCACAGAGTTATGCCAGATCAAAATGTTCAAAATGTTTTTAGAGGAATAGATAATAATTAGATAATTTCTTTAATTTCTTAAACTGGAAAAGATTCTGAATTATTAATAGCTTTTGTCAATAATTCATCTTTATCAGATTGTGCCAAAGCTAAATCAAACCAAAACGTAGTGCCTACTCCTAATTCACTAGCCATACGAATCTCCCCACCATGTTTTTCAATTATTCCCCTCACTATAGATAATCCTAAGCCAGTTCCTTGTTCAGTATGAACTGAATTCTCTACTCTATAAAAACGATCAAATATCTTTTCTTGATCAGCCTGAGATATTCCTGAGCCAGTATCGGCAATTTCAATTCTTACTTTAGGAAGTGGTGAAACTAATTCACATTGAGGGGCTGCATCATTTTTAATATTTGGAGGGAAAGCAGGACAGGAATCTGGCCAAGTATAAGCTCTTATGATTAGGGAGCTGTTTTTTGGACTAAATTTCAATCCATTTCCTAGTAAATTATCAAAAACCTGCAAAAGCAAATCAAAATTTCCAAGAATTGGAGGAATAGTTTCTTCTATGTCATGAGCTAATGAAACATTTTTTTCTGAAGCATTAAGTCTATAATTTCTAAGAGTCTGTTCTATTGCAGGTTTTATGTCCATTTGCTCTAGCTGAACAATTTTCCCAGACTCCAATCTAGATAAATCTAATACATCATTTACAAGTCTTGTTAACCTATCAGTCTCTGAATTTGCAATTCCCAAAAATTCTATTTGTTCTTCATCAGAAAGCTGATCTTTTAAATCATGTAAGGTCTCTACATAACTTTTGATATTAAAAAGTGGTGTCCTTAATTCATGAGATACATTGCTTATGAATCTATTTTGTGCCGCGTTAAGTTCAACTTCTCTAGTTAAATCTTGGATTGTTACAGCAATTCCTTTTAGTTCAACTTTATTTGTATCTAAGACTGATTGCAAGACAATTCTTAGGGTTCTTGCTGGTTCTCCTAAGCTGAATCTTAAATCGTCCTTCTCCTTTTCCCTGTTTAGAATAGATTCTATATTTGTATGCAAGTCGTTGGATAATATTTCGGGGATTTCATTTAAAAAATGTTTACCTTCTAGGAATCTTCCTTCCCAACGAAATAATCTCTTTGCTGTTGGATTAGTAAGCACAATCTTGCCTTGTGAGTCCAATAATATTGCTCCATCAGCCATTGTAGCTATTAACGATTGCTGCTTGATTTGTGCCGCTTTTAGTTCTTCAATATTAGCTTCGTCATAATTTTCCAACTGGGTTGCCATTCGATTAAATCCATTTAAGAGTTCTCCTAGATCACCTGTCATGGGTAAAGAAATTCTGGATTTAAAATTTCCTCTTGAAATTTCTCTAACTCCTCTTACTAATTCTCTGACTGGTCTTGTAATAGTGAGTGCATTAAATACAGCTCCAAGTATTACTAAAACCCAAATGGATATAAAAACTGCAATAGTTACTTCTCTAGTTAAGGCAGCACTGGCCAGTGCTTTTTTATTAGGAGTGACCCCTAAAGCTAAAGTTCCGAGATATTTGCCTTTCCACAACATTGGGACAAATACATCTGTTACTTGACCTTGAGGTGTCGCATGCTGCCTAACCAAAGGGAATTGGGGTCTCTTCTTCAATTCTGAAGGTAGTTTTAATTTTCGAGTGAGCTGAAACTGACTGTCTGAGCTTGTTGGGGTTGCACTGATTGGTATCCCAAGTTGAACAATATCTTCAGCATCAGTAAAGAATATATAACGCAGGTTTCGACTTGATCTCCAAAACTTTTCAGCTACATTTGAAATTTCTTTTTTTTGGTTATTTGCGACTAATTCTGTAACATTCCCAGATAACAATAAGCCAAGATCTCGAGCATATCTAGTATCGTTCATACCTGCATCTCTTTGAATGCTATTTAATGCAAAAAAAGTTATACCCGTCATTAGTAGGCTTACGACAAGTGTTGCTATGGCTAATAACTTGGTTCTTAAACTAAACCCACTCCACCAAGAGAGAAGTCCATTAATCCAATAGTTAATATTCATATCTTCACTATCAGTGATGTTATATTTTCTACTTTCTCGATTATTGGTATCCACCATAAGCTTAGTTCTCCATGGAAAAGTTTTTTCTAACTTGATGACCTATATCATTTCTGAAGTAAATACCCTCAAAATGAATTTCTTTTAGATTTTTGTATGCTTTTTCAAAAACCGTATCGAAGTCTTTATCTTGACAGACAATACTTAAGACTCTTCCTCCAGCAGTTAATAATTTCCCACTTTGACTAAAAGAAGTACCTGAATCAAAAATTTGACAATCATTTGAGTCAATCTTACCTATTTTTATTTGATAGCCAGTTTTATATTCTAAAGGATACCCTTTGGAGGTCGCTATTACACAACCACTAACTTTATCAGGAGCATTAATTTTTTCATCACCAGTTAAATTTCCCATTGAGCATTTTTCTAAAAGAAATACAAAATTTTGATCCATTAAGGGCATTATTGTTTGACATTCTGGATCACCAAACCTACAATTATATTCTATAACCTTGGGTCCAGATTTTGTGATCATTAACCCAAAATAAATTACGCCTCTATAGTCAATATTTCTTTTATTTAGCTCATTTATTGTAGGTTCAATTATTTCTTTAATGATCCTATCAAGGTAATCTTCTGTTAATAATGGGGCAGGAGAATAAGCTCCCATACCTCCAGTATTTGGACCTTTATCTTTTTCATTAAGTCGTTTGTGATCTTGAGCCGTTGGAAGTAATGTATATCTCTTTCCATCGCATAAAGCAAAAACTGAAACTTCTGGCCCTTGAATTTTTTCTTCTAGAACAACTACATTCCCAGAGTTGCCAAATCTTCCATTAAAAATTGTCTCTGCTGCTTTAAAACATTCATCTTTTGAATTAGGAATAAAAACACCTTTACCTGAAGCTAGGCCATCAGCTTTTACTACAAGTGGGATTGATGATGAATTAATAATCTTTTTGGCTTCTTCAGGAGAATTGACTTTCCAAAAGTTTGCAGTTGGAATATTTGCGTCTTGCATAAATTCCTTCGCCCAAGATTTGCTAAATTCTAGTTTTGCTCCATCTTTATTAGGACCAAATACTTTAAAACCTTTTTTTCGAAGAAAATCAGCTAATCCATTTGCCAGAGGTATTTCTGGTCCAATAACGACTAAATCTATCTTAAAAAAATCAAGCTTTTCGACTAGTTCATTTTTATTATTTATATCAATTTTTATTCTTTCACATTTGTTTATTCTTTCTGAACCAGCGTTACCAGGTACTAAATAAACTTTTTTAACTAATTCATTTTTTTGAATAGCCCAAGCCAAAGAGTTTTCTCTCCCGCCATTTCCAATTATTAAGATGTTTTCTAATCTAATAGAGTTCTTTGAACTAATTGAGTTAATTCCCATATATTTGTTTTTTTAAGGTTATGAGGTTTCGATCAATAATCAGTTAAGATTAAATAAAATCATATGGAGTTGATCCCTAATAATTATGTTAATTATAAAAAGTACTTTACTAATAATAATGAGGTCTTAAGTTAATGAATAAAAAATATAAGTTGATTTATGAAGGTAAAGCAAAAAAAGTATTTACTCATGATGATGCAAATAAAGTAAGAATTGAATTTAAAGATGAAGCTACAGCGTTTAATGCGTTGAAAAAAGAAAAATTTGAAGGTAAAGGCAAACTTAATTGCTTAATAAGTGCAAGAATTTTTGAGATTCTCATTAAGAAAAATATTCCAACTCATTTTATTGAACTTGAAAATGAAAATACAATGATTGCAAAAAAAATAAAAGTAATTCCATTAGAAATTGTTCTAAGAAATACCGCCTATGGCTCTTTGTGCAAACAAACCACCATTAGACCTGGAACTTTGTTATCTAAACCATTAATTGATATCTATCTTAAAAATGATGCACTTAATGATCCCCTTATTACAAAAGAAAGAATTGAATTAATGAATATTTTAAACTCTCATGATTTAGAGTTAATAATAAATTTAACCTTAAAAATTAATTTAATCTTGAAAAGTTTTTTTAAAAAAATTCAACTTCAACTTGTAGATTTCAAATTGGAATTTGGTTTTGATTTTAAAAATAATATCATTCTAGGCGATGAAATAAGTCCTGATAATTGTAGATTGTGGGATCTAAATCAAAAAAATGATATAATTGTAAGTCTTGACAAAGATAGATTTAGAAATGATTTAGGAGGTTTGATTGAAGCTTATAGTGAAATCCAGCGAAGAATTAACGATTTTCTTAAACCTAATTGATTAAATAATGAGTTATTTATCTTAATCACAAGTACTATGCAAAAACATTTTTTAAAATTTGGAAAGGTTTTCATAAATGTTGCCTGCTCTCCGTTGATGTTCATCTCAAATAATTCTGAACTAGCTGCTGAGTATTTGACAAATAACGTTGATCAATCAAAAAAAACCTTAGAAATACTAAATATTAATAATGTTTTATTTCAAGGGATTGATATTAAAAAAGAGAAAAAAATTCTTCTTGCAGAAAATAATAATGATATTAGTGAAGAAAGTGTTCTTATCTCAGAAATAATTATCGAAGGTTGGGAAAATCATCCTGAAGGTAGAAAACTTGAATTGGCTGCATATGATTCCATGAGCATAAAGCCTGGAAGTATTGTTGATAATCGAATTTTAAATAAAGACCTCAATGCAATTTATGCTAGTGGTTGGTTTTCAGGAGTTAAAATAAAGTCTCAAGATGGACCACTAGGTGTAAGGCTAATAGTAAATGTAGTGCCTAATCCAATCTTGAAGAAAGTTGAACTTAACCCAAAAAACTCTGTAATTTCTGATGAATACGTAGATGATATTTTTAAAAATTTTTATGGAACAACCCTAAATATAAAGGAATTACAAAATAAGATAGAAATAATAAAAAAACGTTATGAAAATGCGGGTTATTCTTTAGCTAGAATTAGTGGCCCAGATAGAATCTCTGAGAACGGAGTAGTAATATTAAAAGTTTCTGAGGGCATTATATCTGACGTAAAAATAAGATTCCCAAATTCTGATGGTGAATTTATTATTGATGGAAAACCTAGAAAAGGGAAAACAAAAGACTGGGTAATAAAGAGAGAATTAAAAACACAACCTGGAACCATTTTTAATAGAAAAATTTTAGAAGCTGATATCGGTAGACTCTATGCCACATCATTATTTGATGATGTAAAGGTTTCTCTTGGCCCTGATAATTTAAATCCTGGTCAAGTCATAATTTTTTTAGACTTGAGCGAGCAAAGAACAGGATCTTTAACAGGTGGAATTGGTTATAGTAATAGCTCAGGTATCTTCGCCTCAATTGGTTTGCAGGAAACAAATACACTAGGAAGAGCATGGTCTACAAATTTAAATCTAAATTTCGGAGAATATTCAACTACTTATAATTTTTCATTATCTGATCCATGGATTAAAGGAGACAAACATAAAACATCTTTTAGAACAAATCTTTTTTTAAGTAGAGATTATCCACAAGAATTTAAAAGTGAAAATAATGGGCGTATATACGCAGTTGATGATACTAGTACTTCAACCTCTGATACTTTTTCATCAATAGTTTTAGAAAAAACAGGAGGTGGATTTTCTTTCTCGAGGCCATTAAATGGTGGAGATCCATTTAAGGTCGCTAAATGGAGAGTTCTTGCAGGAATGAACTTTAAGAAAGTAAAAATGATTGATGGTGATGGAAACATAAAACCTTATGGTGATAAAACTCCAACAACTGGGAACATAAATGATATTATCTGTATTGGATTTACTCCAAATGATGGCTCATGCCCTCAAGAAAATACATTAGTGAGTATTATCGCAAATACTTCTAGAAATAATTTAAACAGTTCCATCAACCCTACTGCAGGAAATAGATTTACTTTTGGTACTGAACAGTTTGTTTCAATAGGAAAAAATTCTCCAACTTTTAATAGAATGAAAGCATCATATTCTTATTTTATTCCCACAAAACTGATCAATTTAACCAAAGCATGTAAATCTAGTAAAGCTACTAGTGAAGATTGTCCTCAAGCTATTGGTTTTCAATTTAAGGCTGGCACTATTCTTGGGGAACTGCCTCCTTATGAATCATTTTGTATGGGAGGAACATCATCAGTTAGAGGGTGGGGATCTTGTGAGTTAGCTGTAAGCAAAAGTTTTGTTGAAGGTACTGCAGAATATAGATTCCCTGTTTGGAGAATGATATCAGGAGCTTTATTTGTTGATGCAGGAAGTGATTTGGGATCTCAAAATGATGTTCCAGGAAAACCTGGCAAATTATTGCAAAAATCAGGTTCTGGTTTTTCTCTTGGAGGGGGAGTTGGGGTTAAAACACCAATAGGTCCTTTAAGATTAGATGTTGCTAGCAAAGACCTTAGTGGAGACTGGAGATATACACTTGGAGTTGGATGGAAGTTTTAAGTGTTTTCTTGGCCTGCTAACTATGATTTTTGCTATACCTTGGCTGGTGATATCTCCAGAGAAGGTATAGGCCTTCATAGTGGAGAAAAAACAAGAGTTAAAATTTCTCCTTATGAAAAAGAAGGATATTATGTCTCTTTCAGGGATAAGCCTGGCGAGATTTTTAAGTTAACTCAGGATTTAATTGGAAGTACCATGCTCTGTACGGCGGTTAAATTAGGGGGGAGAAATTTGTATACTATCGAACATCTATTATCTTCAATGGCAGGGTGTGGGTTAAGTTATATACATATTGAGGTTGATGGGAAAGAGATTCCTCTTTTAGATGGATCGGCAATTCAGTGGGTAAAAGATTTTGAAGAGGCAGGTATAAAAAAGGCACCTAGACCAGATAATTTTTTTCGAGAAATTAATAAATCAATAATTTTAAATAAAGGAGGCTCAGTAATAGCAGCAACCCCTTCTGAAAAAACTACAATTATATCCACTATAAATTTTGAATATAAAGCAATTGGAAATCAAACTTTTGTGATTGATTTAAATCCAAAAAGTTTTGTTGAAATGATTGCTCCTGCTAGAACATTTGGTTTTAAAGATCAATTTCAAGAGTTAAGTGAACTTGGATTAATAAAAGGCGGAAGTTTGGAAAATGCCCTTGTTTGTGACGGTGATAAATGGGTAAATCCACCATTAAGATTTGATAATGAACCAATAAGACATAAAATTTTAGACCTAATTGGGGACTTGGCTTTGGTAGGGTTACCTAAGGCTCAAATTTTAGTTTATAAAGGATCACATTCTTTAAATGCTTTATTGGCCTCATCGCTAAAAAATTAACTCTATCTTTAATTGTTTTGGAAAAGAAATTATCCAGTGAAAATAATCAACTTTCCTCTGAGCACATACTAGGTTTGTTACCTCACAGATATCCTTTTGCTCTTGTGGACAAAGTTATAGAGCATATCCCTGGGGAAAGAGCTGTTGCAGTAAAAAATGTAACTATAAATGAGCCTCAATTTCAGGGACATTTTCCTGACAGACCCTTGATGCCTGGTGTTCTTATTGTTGAATCAATGGCTCAAGTTGGTGGCATAATTGTAACGCAAATGCCCGATCTCCCTAAGGGACTTTTCGTCTTTGCTGGAATTAATAATGTTAAATTCAGAAAACCAGTTGTACCTGGCGATCAATTGATAATTTCTTGTGAGTTATTATCCATTAAAAGACAAAGATTTGGGAAGGTTAAAGGTGAGGCGCATGTTGATGGGAATTTGGTTTGTGCTGGAGAATTAATGTTTTCATTAGTTGACTAGGAATATGGATAATAAAAATACTGAATCAAACTCAATGTTCAGTGGTGTGAAAGTGCACCCCAATGCCTTTGTTGATCCAAGTGCCGAATTACATGATGGTGTTATTATCTCCCAAGGAGCTATTGTTGGCCCTAATGTAACTATCGGGAAAGGAACCGAAATAGGACCGAATGCTGTTATTTCAGGAAGAACTCGAATTGGTAAAAATAATAAAGTTTTCCCAAGTGTTTTTATAGGTCTTGATCCCCAAGACCTTAAATATAAAGGGGCGCCTACTGAAATAATTATTGGAGATAATAATACCTTCAGAGAATGTGTAACTATTAATAAAGCAACTGATGAAGGAGAAAAAACTATTATTGGCAATAATAATTTATTGATGGCTTACACTCACATCGGCCATAATTGTGAACTTGCAAATGGGATAGTTTTATCAAATAGTGTTCAAGTTGCAGGCCATGTAAAGATTGAAGACAAAGCTATTATTGGTGGGTGTTTAGGTATTCATCAATTTGTTCATATTGGATATTTAGCAATGATTGGGGGGATGACAAGAGTAGATAGGGACGTCCCTCCTTTTTGTTTGGCAGAAGGTCACCCAGGAAGATTAAGAGGTTTGAATAGGATTGGAATTAAAAGAAGTGGTTTGCTAGAAAACAAAGATTTTGATTTTAAATTACTTCAAAGTACTTGGAATCTTCTATTTAAATCTAGCGATGCGATTTCAAATTCATTAGAAAAAGCAATGAAAGGAGAATTAGACCTTTCATCTTCAAAATTATGTAATTTTTTAGAGAAATCTATATCTAAAGAAAGACGAGGACCTATGCCTGTAGTGAATTTATGAATAAAAAGATATTTATAAGTACTGGAGAAGTATCTGGTGATTTGCATGGAAGTTTGTTATCAAAAGCATTATTAGAGGAAGCCAAAAAAAAATCCATAGATTTAGAAATTTGTGGATTAGGTGGGGAAAGGATGAAGAAAGAAGGTGTGAAAATTCTTCAAGATACTACATCAATTAGTGCAATAGGAATTTGGGAGGCTTTACCTCTTATCCTTCCAACAATAAGAATTCAAAAAAGGTTCTATAAATTACTAAAAAATTATCCTCCAGATTGCTTAATTTTGATTGACTATATGGGTCCCAATATAAAAATTGGAACCAAATTAAAAAGATCGAAGACTAATATTCCAATTTTTTATTATATTGCACCTCAAGAGTGGGCTTGGAGAGTTGGCAATAATACTACAACAAATCTAATAAAATTTTCTGATAAAATTTTTGCGATTTTCAAAAAAGAAGCAGCATTTTATAAAAAAAGGGGTGGAAATGTTATGTGGGTTGGACATCCAATGATTGATTTGACAAAAAAACTTCCTCTAAAGAAGGATGCCAGAACTATTCTGAATCTTCGCTCTGATCAAAACATCCTACTTTTGATGCCCGCATCAAGACCTCAAGAATTACGATATATATTGCCTACTTTTATGAAAGCGGCAAAAAAATTACAACAAAAATATCCAAGTTTGGTTGTCTATATTCCTTCCTGTCGGAGTGCTTTTGATGAAATATTCAAAAAAGCTTTTAGAAAATATCAAGTTAAAGGACTTGTAATTTCTCAAAAAGATAGTGCAAAATTAAAGCCTTATATTTATTCGCTTACTAAAATTGCTTTTTGTAAATCTGGGACAGTTAATATGGAATTAGCTTTATATGGAATACCGCAGATAGTTGGTTATAGAGTAAGTAGGGTAACTGCTTTTATTGCTAAAAGAATTCTCAATTTCAAAGTACGATTTATTTCTCCTGTAAATTTGTTAGTTAATAAATTAATAATCCCTGAGTTTGTGCAAAGAGATTTTGACGAAAAGAAAATTTTTTACAAATCTTGTAGGATTCTTGAGGGAAAGTCAGAAAAAATAAAAATTAAAAAAGGTTTTGCTTTTTTAAAAAAACAATTAGGAGAAGAGGGCGTAGTCCAGAGAGCTGCTAAAGAGATTATTAATTCTATTATTTGAACTTTATAATAAAAAAATGAAATACCTCTTATCTTTAATAGTTGCTCTTTCAATATTTGTTAACCCTGTAAACGCTTTTGCAGAGGAATTGATTCTTGCAGGAGGTTGTTTTTGGTGTTTAGAACATGATTTGGAGTCATTAAAGGGGATAAATTTTGTACAAAGTGGCTATTCAGGAGGAGATTTGCAAAATCCTACTTACGAAAATCATGAAGGACATCAGGAAGTGGTTTTGGTAAACTTTGATTCCAAATTAGTAACTTTACCCGAGATACTTAGGCTCTATTTCAGAAATATTGATCCTTTAGACGGAAATGGTCAATTTTGTGATCGTGGAGATTCTTATAGGCCAGTTATATTTTTCAAAGATGCAACTGAGGAAAGTGATGCAATAAATGCAATTGTTTCCGCCTCTAATGAATTGCGAGTGCCATTAGAAAAAATATCTGTAGAACTAAAATCAAAAGGTCAATTTTGGTTAGCTGAAGAATATCATCAGGATTTTGCTGAGAGAAATGAATTAAAATATAAGTTCTATAGATTCTCATGCGGGAGAGATCAGAGGTTGGATAAATTATGGGGTGATAACGCTAGATCAACAAATCTTTGGAATGAATGATTTAAATATAGTTATTTGTTTTTAATCCATTCAACAAGAGTTTTAACTCCAAAACCGGTTGCACCTGATGGATTAATTCCCTTATTCTTATCGGTCCAACAAGTCCCAGCAATATCAATATGAGCCCATTTAATCTCTTTATCAAAGAATTCCTCTAAAAACAAAGCAGCAGTTATTGACCCACCTGCCCTAGGGCCTGTATTTTTCATGTCAGCTATATGAGACTTTAACCCTTCTTTATAAGATTTTTGTAAAGGCATTTGCCATAATTCTTCTCCAGACTGGGCTGATGCAGCTTTTAGTTCATTTGCTAGATCTTCATTATTGCTCCAGAATCCAGCTACATCATTTCCTAATGCAACAACTATTGCTCCTGTTAAAGTGGCGAGATCTATTATTGAATCCGGTTTTAAATTGGACGCGTAAGTTAAAGCATCAGCTAATGTAAGTCTACCCTCTGCATCAGTGTTATTTATTTCAATTGTCTTACCATTAGATGCCTTAACCACATCTCCAGGATGTACTGCAGATCCATTTATCATGTTTTCGCAAGCTGCCACAATAAAATGTATTTCAAGTCCCTTTGGTTTTATTGCTCCAAGTGCTTTTGCTGCTCCTAAAACTGCAGCGCTTCCGCCCATATCATATTTCATCATTTCAATTTGAGAAGCTCCTACTTTAAGGTTGTATCCTCCAGAATCAAAGGTTAAACCCTTTCCAACAAGCGCAATCTTTTCTTTTAAAGGACCCTCTGAGCTCAAAGTAAGATGTATAAATTTAGGATCTAGATCAGAACCTTTTGCAACAGCTAAATATGCACCCATTCCTAAATCTTCACAATCTTTTGCCTCTAAAATTTTTACTTCCAAACCATGATCCTTAGCTATTTGAGAAGCCTGAATAGACATTTCTTGGGGCGTAAGACTATTTGGAGGGGCGGCTACAAGTCTTCTAGCTAGTTCTACACCTTCACATATTTTTTCTGTCTCTTCAAAGTTAATATTCTCAAAGTTTTTTAAATTCAAAAACTCTATTTCTTTAAGAACTTTTTCTTCATCTTTTTTCTTATTGAATCTATTGTCCTTATAAGCGGATAATCTAGCAGATTCTGCTAATTGATTTATTTCTAGTTTTGAATTTATTAATTCCCAAGGTAGCAAGATGCTGATTTTTTCATTTTTATCAACAGTTTTTCTAATTATATTTCCTATGGAGTTTTCTAAATCACTTTTTTTTAAGTCTTTCGATTTGCCAAGACCAACTATAATTAAAGTTTCTAATTTTTGATCTAAAAATTCAAAGCTTAGAGTTTTTCCTTTTTCTCCTTTGAATTTTTTTTGAGTAACTGTTTTTAGCAATAATTTTGGGTCAACAACAAATTTTATGTTTTCAAGTTGACTTGCAATTTCTTCCTCTAAAACTCCAAAAATTAATGAAGCACCTTGCCAGTTATCTAGATTTTTTTGGAATGTGGAAAATTGCATTTGTAAAATGGATTTAATTAACTTTTAGTTGTTTGTGAAGGTAGTTGCCCACCTATCTCGGGTTTCTTTATTAAATGGTGGTAACCATAAATATATCAGTTGCTGTTCTAATTTACGTCTTAATTTCACTTCTTTAGGTACATCTAAGAAGAAACGAATATCTTGATGACTTGAGAGGTTATTATGGGCTAAGGCTTCTTTATAGTTCATGAGGTAATTTTTACAGTCATGTTCTCCCTTCCATCTTTTATTCGCCACGTTTGTTTCCCCTATATACAGGATTATTTTAGAACTCTCCATTGAGTCAATTACAAAATACATTGCTGGACCATCGTGAATATATTGATTTGATCTCCAAAAGTTTAATGATAATGGCTGCAGGGAAAACGGATCAATTTTTTTTTCATTTGAAATTTTACTTATAGGAAGACATGTT
>CABZNT010000017.1 GCA_902527105.1 uncultured Prochlorococcus sp.
AAAAATAAATTTCAAGAATATAAAATTGAAACAAAAAAAATAATATCTAGAGGTAAATGTAGAGGATTTATTTATATTTTTAGCAAAGATATTTCGATACAGTCGATTACTGAAGATAGTAACTTTAACTTTATTGAAAATTGTCTTGCTGTTGGATTAGAAAATCACTACTTAATAAAAACAAAGAAAAAGCATGAAAATGTAGATAGAGAAATTTCCACAGGTGCTGAAATTCAATCTCAATTACTCCCGGATTATTGTCCAATTATCCATGGTATAGATCTGGCTGCTCATTGCAGACCAGCCCTTCAGCTCGGAGGCGATTATTATGATTTTATGTGCTTAAAGACGAATATCTCCGAAAAAAGGAAAGAAAAATCAAGATGGGCTTTTGTGATAGGCGATGTTATGGGTAAAGGGATTCCAGCAGGTCTTTTAATGACTATGTTAAGAGGAATGCTACGCGCAGAGGTTCTTACAGGTCTGCCTCCAGATAGAATTTTGCATGATTTGAATCAATTAGCAATAAACGATTTAGATCAATCGCATAGATTTGTGACGTTATTTTACTCAGATTATGATCCTAGAACTAGAAAATTGAGATTCGCTAATGCAGCACATAATCCTCCTCTGCTTTGGAAAAGTTCAGAACAGAAAATTATTAAATTAGATGCTAAAGGACTTGTACTTGGACTACAAAAAGACGCTGAATATAGTTGTGGTGAAATCAAGCTCAATCAAAATGATTTAGTTCTCTATTACACAGATGGAGTAATTGATACTTCTAACTCTTTAGGACAAAGATTTGATGAGGATAGATTGATTAAAACTCTTACAAAATTATGTAAGCAGTCTTATACATCCCAAGAAATTTTAAATAAAATATTTAAAAAGTTAGATGATTTTACAGGGCAAAATAGACATCTTGAAGATGATGCCTCAATGGTTATTTTTCAATTGAAATAGATATTTTTGTCACTTATATAAAAAAATGCTTTATTAGAGATACTTAAAGTTACTAATTGATATGGCAAAAGTTTGGAGTAAAAGGTTTGATAATGCACTTGACCCTTTTATTGAAAAGTTTAATGCCTCAATTGGCTTTGATAGAAAGCTTATTTTAGAAGATTTAGATTGCTCGATTGCTCATGCGAAAATGCTTTGCAAAACAAAAGTTTTATCCTCTTCTGAAGCTTTGCAAATTATTAATGGTTTGGAGTTAATAAAAGTTGAGTATTTAGAAGGTAAATTTTCTCCTAGTCCACCTTCTGAAGATATTCACTATTGTATAGAAGAAAAGCTGATAAGTTTAATTGGTGAAACTGGAAAAAAATTACACACAGGTAGAAGCAGAAATGATCAAGTTGGGACAGATATAAGATTATGGCTAAGAAAAGAGATTGATAATATCGAAATTTTAATAACCGATTTGCAAAAATCTTTTTTAAATCTTGCGAAATCCAATATTTATACCTTAATTCCTGGATATACCCACATGCAAAGAGCTCAACCATTATCTTTGGCTCATCATTTATTGGCTTACATAGAAATGCTTCAAAGAGACCGTGAAAGGTATAAAGAGGTACGCTCAAGAGTAAATATTTCTCCGTTAGGAGCTGCAGCATTAGCTGGAACAAAAATAAAAATAGATAGGCACTTTACAGCTTCAGAATTGGGTTTTAAAAAGATTTATAAAAACAGTATCGATGCAGTAAGTGATAGAGATTTTTGTATAGAGTTTGTTTCTGCATCTGCCTTGTTGATGTCTCATTTAAGTAAAATTTCAGAGGAAATAATTTTATGGGTAACTGATGAATTTTCTTTTGCAAAATTAACAGATAAATGTGCCACAGGAAGTAGCTTAATGCCGCAGAAAAAAAATCCTGACGTTCCAGAATTGATAAGAGGTAAGACAGGAAGAGTGTATGGACATCTCCAGGCATTGTTAACTATGGTCAAAGGGGTGCCACTTTCATATAATAAAGATTTTCAAGAGGATAAAGAGCCAATATTTGATACTTCAGAAACAATATCTTCTTGTGTTAAAGCAATGACTATTCTAATCAATGATGGCATTGAATTTAACATTAAAAATTTATCTGATTCTGTTGAAAACGATTTTTCTAATGCTACTGATTTGGCAGATTACTTAGTCGGTAAAGATGTTCCTTTTAGAACCGCTTATCAAGTTGTTGGTCAAATGGTTAAATATTGCTTGGAGAAAAAAATATTATTTAAAAATCTCAAAATTGAAGAATTTAAAAAATTTCATCCCGAATTTGATGAAGATGTTTTTATGGATCTTAAACCTCTTAATGTCGTTAAATCAAGAAATAGCGAAGGTGGTACAGGTTTTGTTCAGGTAGAAAAAGAGATAAATAATTGGCAAAAAAGATTGTTAGTTTGAATCTCAATTATTTTTCTACAACAAGGGTATGCTTTGAAGTAGAATATTGGAGCAATGTTATGAGACTACTCATTGTAGTTTTTTATAAGGTAAATTTTTGTTGAGTTTAAAGTGAGTATTTTTGTTGGCAATTTGCCGTTCCGCGCAGAGCGCGAAGATGTCATGCAGTTGTTTGCCCCTTTTGGTGAGGTTTTAAATTGTTCTCTTCCTTTGGAGAGAGATACTGGAAGGAAAAGAGGATTTGCCTTTATAGAAATGGCAGATGAAGCGATCGAGTCAACGGCTATTGATGGTTTGCAAGGCACGGAACTTATGGGTAGACCATTGAGAATTAATAAAGCTGAGCCTAGAGGTTCTGGTGGATCTCGTAGAGGAGGAAGAGGCGGCTACGGTGGCGGCAATTCTGGATCTAATTACTCTAACGCTAATAAATCTTCTGGAGCAGAAGGTTGGGAAGACAGAAGTTATGGAAATTCTTCTGATAACTCAGAATATGAAAATGGTAGGAGTAGAAGAAAAAGGGGAGTGTCCAATGAGAGCAATACTTCAAACGAGACAAACTAGTAACCCATTTCTTTAAGTGCTGTCGTTAATTTAAATAAATATTCAATATTTAATTCTTTTTTTATAGATTTATTTGAAATTTGATTTCTCCAAATTTTAGCTTTTGGTATTCCTTCAACTAAATTTATTAGATGTTTACAAATATCCCAAGATTTTCCTCCATTACTTAAATGCTTTTCTATGTATGGAATTAAGGAAAATATAATGTTTGAAGCAGATTTGGGTTTTTTATTAATTCCATAAATCTTTTGATCGATTTCAGACCATCTCAAGGGATGTTTATAAATTGACCGTCCAATCATGACCCCATCAAAATCATTCAAGGCTTTTAATGATTCATTGATATTTTTTAAACCCCCATTGATTTCTATTAATAATTTTGGATTTGATTTTTTCAAATTTTTTACTACATCATATTTTAGTGGAGGTATGGTTCTATTTTGTTTTGGATTTAGACCTTTTAATATGGCTTTTCTTGCATGAACTGTAAATCTGTCTGCTCCGGCATTTGCAATAATTCTTACGAAATTATTTAAGTTAGCGAAACTATCGTCATTGTCTACACCTATTCTGTGCTTGATCGTAACAGGTAGGCTGCAATTATTTTTTAAAGATTCTATACATTTTGCTACTTTTTCAGGGTCTTTCATAAGTGAAGCACCAAAATTTCCAGAACAGACTCTTGGACTCGGACAACCGACATTAAAGTTTATTTCGTCATAACCCCAATCCTGTGCTATTTGTGCTGCCTCTTTAAGGATTTCAGGATCGTCCCCGCCAAACTGAATCGATATTGGGTGTTCTTCATCATTAAAATCTAGAAAATTTTCTTTTTTATTCGTATATATTAAACTTTTGGCCACAATCATTTCTGTATACAATAGAGCTTCAGAACTTATTTTTCTCATCATCATCCTGAAGTGCTTATCAGTACGATCCATCATTGGAGCAATACTTAATTTATGAATATTTTTAATAGAATTAGGTTTAATGCAATTCATTACTTTTTTGTGATTTAAAAATATGACTCAATTTCTATCAAGAAGAATTTTTATTCTAATTCCTACCATGTCAATCTTAAAAAAAATTTTTAATCCCATCCAAGTATTAGCATCTTCACTTGCTTCTAAAGAAGATTGGCATTTCTCAAAAGATGAATGGAAAGCAAGGCTTAGTCCAGAGTCTTATTATATTTTGAGGGAAGAAGGTACTGAAAGAGCTTTTAGCAGCCAATTAAATAATGAGAAAAGAAAAGGCATTTTCCACTGTGCAGGATGCGATTTGCCACTTTTTTCTTCAGATAAAAAGTATGATAGTGGTACAGGATGGCCAAGTTTTTGGGATTCGATTCAAGGATCAGTAGAAACAAAAGTTGATTTCAAATTAATTGTACCTAGAACCGAATATCATTGTTCTAGATGCGGAGGTCATCAAGGACATGTCTTCAATGATGGACCACTTCCCACTGGTAAAAGATATTGCAACAATGGATTAGCATTAAGGTTTGTTCCTGACTAAATATTTGTGCGGCCTTCCGCAACTTGTTTTGTGCATCACTTTATTGGAAAATAGTTTTATTAAATTTTAGAAAAATGATTGAAAATCAATCAGACAATATTGATAATAAAGAAAATGATGATTCCAACCAGGATAATCTTCCTGAAGATATATCATCTACCGAAAATTCAACTACCGAAAATGATGAATTATCATCTAAAAAAACAGAAGACTTAAATACTGAAGAATTAAAAAATACTATCTCAAATAATGATGCAAGATTAGAACAACTAGAAAAAGAGCATGAAACATTAAAAAATCAATATGTAAGGATTTCAGCAGATTTTGATAATTTCAGAAAAAGGCAGTCTAGGGATCAGGACGATTTAAAAATTCAACTTGTTTCAAAGACTTTAACGGCAATACTTCCTATTGTTGATAATTTTGAGAGAGCAAGACAACAACTTAAACCAGAAAGTGAAGAAGCTCAAGCTCTTCATAGAAGTTATCAAGGATTGTATAAACAATTGGTAGAAGTTTTAAAACAACAGGGAGTGTCACCCATGAGAGTTACTGGTCAGCAATTTGATCCAAACTTGCATGAAGCAGTATTAAGAGAACCCAGTGAGGAATTAGAAGAAGATTTTATTATTGAAGAACTGCAGCGGGGATATCATCTAGAAGGTAAGGTTTTGAGACATGCATTGGTTAAGGTTTCTATGGGGCCAGGTAAACAAAATTCACAACAGGAAGTAGAAAAGGATAAAGTTGAAGAGGATGTTGATTCAGAAGTAAATACTTCTGAAGATGTATAAATTCCAAATTCTTATTTGAGCATTATCTAATGGCTGATTTTTACCAAATACTTGGAGTTTCAAGAGATGCTGATGCGGATACCTTAAAAAGGGCTTATAGAAAATTAGCAAGACAATACCATCCTGATGTTAATAAAGAACCTGGAGCTGAAGATAAATTTAAAGAAATTGGTAAGGCTTACGAAGCTTTAGCTGATCCTGAAACAAGAGCTAGATATGATCAGTTTGGTGAGGCTGGCCTTGGAGGTGCGGCTGGAATGCCTGATATGGGTGATATGGGCGGCTTTGCCGATTTATTTGAAACTTTTTTTAATGGTTTTGGTGGACAAAATCCTCAGGGAGGAAGAACTCAAAGAAGAGGCCCTCAACAAGGTGATGATCTAAGGTATGACCTTAATGTTGACTTTAAAGATGCAATATTTGGCCAACAAAGAGAAATTAAAATCCCACATCTTGAGACATGTGAAGTCTGCAGGGGAACAGGAGCCAAACCAGGAACCGGACCTAAAACTTGTTCAACATGTGGGGGAAGTGGACAAGTTAGAAGAGCTACGAGAACACCTTTTGGTAATTTTACACAAGTCGCTGAATGTCCTTCATGTAATGGAGCTGGCCAGATAATTGCAGATCCATGCGTAAGTTGCGGCGGAAATGGAGTAAAGCAAGTAAGGAAAAAATTAAGAATTAATATTCCTGCAGGTGTTGATACTGGTACTAAATTAAGAGTTTCCGGAGAGGGAAATGTTGGTTTGAAAGGTGGCCCACCTGGAGATCTTTATGTTTTTATCAAGGTTAAGAATGATTCAAAACTCAAAAGAGATGGTGTGACTATTTATTCAGAAATTAATGTAAGTTATTTACAGGCTATTTTAGGTGACACTGTTGAAATTACTACAGTTGATGGAAATGTTAATTTAAAGATTCCAAGTGGTACGCAGCCAAATACAACTCTTTCACTTGAGAATAAAGGGGTACCTAGACTTGGTAATCCGGTTGCTAGAGGAAATCATGAAGTTTTAGTAAAGGTAAAATTACCAACTCGTATAACTGAAGAAGAACGAAAGCTTTTAGAGGGGTTAGCTTCTCAATATTCAGATAAAAATATTAATTCTAGTAGTGGACTTTTTAGTAAATTATTTGGTAAAGAATCTTAATGACTTCTTTAAAGCATTTGGATCTTAAATCTGTTCCATGTCCTTTAAATGTTGTCAAAATCAAATTGGCATTGGAGAAGTTATCCAAAAATGAACATCTCATAGTTGAGCTAGATAAAGGTGAACCAGAAGAAATGGTGTTAAACAACTTAAAAGAGATGGGATGTTTTTTTAAACAAATTAAAGAAAATGAAAAATCTATAAAAATAAAAATATTGCATGAAAATTAATAATAAACATTTAGCTTTAGTTACGAAAAAATTTAATGATTATTTTTTAGTCGATTTAAAAAATCAAGAAAACTTTCGAAATAGTGAGAAATTTTTATGTAAGGTAAGAAAGTCTATAAATTTCAAAAATCAATTAATTTATGTTGGAGATATAGTAGTAATTGAACATATTGATTTAAAAAGTAAACGCGCATTAATAACAAGTCTCAAAAAAAGAAAAAATTTATTAGTTAGACCCTCAGTTGCGAATATTTCTAATATATACATTACTTTTTCTGTTGAAGAGCCAGCGTTAAATTTATCTCAAGTTAATAGGTTTTTGATATCAGCAGAATCTATGGGTGTTGAAGTGTCATTAGTTTTGACTAAATGTGATTTAATTTCAGATACGAGAAGATCTTTTTTAATTGATAAATTTGAGAAATGGGGTTATCAAGCAATAACTTTAAATTTAAAAAAATCTGATTACTTTAACAATTTGTTGGTTGAGTTAAAGCAAAAAGAGTGTTCAATTTTTATGGGCCCATCAGGTGTTGGCAAAACCACTTTGCTTAACATGATAATTCCAGGCCTTCAAAATAGTACTGCTCCAGTTTCCAATAAAATTAGGAGAGGTAAAAATACTACTCGAAATGTTGAGTTATTTTCTATATCAAATCAAAGTTATATTGTCGATACCCCTGGTTTTAATATGCAACCTCTAGAGGTTAATATTAGGTTATTACCAAATCTTTATCCAGAAATATATAAACAGTTAATTGATGAAGAAATTAAGTGTAAATTTCGTAACTGCTTACATTTAAACGATGAGGGATGTAATTTAGATAAATCCTTCGAAAGATATTCTTTTTATAAAGAAATGATTGAGTCTTCTAAGAGTCACTATTATCAAAACCAGGAAGATTAAGATTTAATCCACCAGTCAAATCATTCATCCTTTCTTTCATAGTTGTAGTTGATAATTCATGAGCTTTTTGCATAGCTTGTAAAATATTCTGCTCTATTTTTTCTTTATCTGTACTTAAAATATTTTCTTGTACTTCTACCTTTAAGGGGACTTGGTTTCCACTTATCCAGACTTTTATCATTTCATCATCACTTTTACCTTCAATCTCCATATTTTCAAGTTCATCTTGTAATTTTTGAGCATCTTGCTGAATTTGTTTAGCTTTTTTAAAAGCTTCTGTAAGTTGTCCAAAGTTAGGAAGTCCAAAACCCGCCATTTTGTATAAAAGTTTCTTTAGTTAGGATAGTCAAAACCAATCATTCTTACTTCCGGTTGCAAAAAAATTCCTTTTTTTTGTAGTACTTTTTGTTGAATTACTGTTATTAATTCATAAATATCTTTTGAACTTGCTGAAGAAGCGTTAATTATAAAATTTGAATGTTTTGTTGAAATTTCAGCACCGCCAATTTTAAATCCTTTTAAACCCATATCATCAATTATTTTTGCTGCATAGTTATTTTCTGGATTTTTAAAAACACTTCCAAAACTTGGTTGATGATATGGTTGCGTTTCTGTTTTTAATTTGAGGTTATTTTTGGTTGTTTGAATTAATTTTTCTAGATTTCCATTAGGCTCAAAATGAAGCTTTGCACTAACAATAATTAAATCATTTTTTTGAAAAGAGCTAAATCTGTACTCAAAATTGATATCTTTTTTTTCAATTTCAAGTTTTTCATGAGTTTTATTATTGATAACTTTTACGGAAATAAGATTTTTTGCTAGTGATAAATTACCTATGCCAGCATTCATATAGATTGCCCCTCCTAATGTTCCTGGAATTCCGACAGCCCATTCCCCTCCTTTTAATCCATTTTTAGCAAGAGAATTAGATAATGTTGGGAGCATTACACCTGCTTCCGCTTCAACAATTCCCGAATATGGATCTATCTTCAATGATTTCAATTTTTTTGTACACAGAACTAAGCCATTTATGAAAGTATTATTTATTAAAAGATTTGAACCAGCACCAATTATTTGACATCTTTGTTTATTTAAATTAGCCCATTGTATTAGATATGAAAATTCTTCAATACTTCTTGGTTCAGCAAAATATTCAGCTACTCCTCCTACTTTTATAGTTGTATAACTACTTAAATTACAGTTTTCAGAAAAAATCTTTTTATTCATAAATTAGTTATTTATTTTAATTTTTTTTATTTAAAATAGACCAGAAATTATGACAATCCCCAGCTCCCATATTCAAAAGTAAATCTCCTTTTTGAGTTAATTTGTAAAAATTCTTTGTAACTTCATAATAATTATTTATGTAGTTAACATTTTTATTTTTTTTATATATCAGATCAGTGATAATTTTCGAAGTAATTTGATCTTTGTTTCCCTCTCCTGCTCCATAAATACTGGTTACATAAATAACATCTGCTTTTGATAATTCTTCAGCGAATTCTTTAGTAAATTGCTTAACTCGAGAGTATCTATGAGGTTGAAATATAGCTACTAACCTGCTTTTTTGACATTCGTTATTTTCGTTATTATATTTTTGCTCAATCATTAATCTTCCTAATTTAATTGTCTCTTTTATTTCATTTGGATGATGTGCATAATCATCGTATAGACTCCTTTCATCTATTTGGCCTCTGAATTCAAATCTTTTTTTTGGCAGTTTCAGATATTTTATATTTTTCTTAATTTCTATAAAATCTACTCCTATCATTCTTGAAGCTGCGATTGCTGCAGTGATATTAGATAGATTGTGCAATCCTGGAATTGGAATATTTAAACTATTAATAAAATTTCCATTTTCATAATATTTTCCAATTGTATACTTTGAATTAATTTCAGTTGGGATTATTGCATAAGCTACGTTTTTAGCAGTAGTGTTTGACCACTTGAAATTAGAATAAAAATTACTTCTTGAGGTTTCACAATCAAAATTAATTAATAATTTTTTAGAGTTTTTAGCGAAACTTTTAAAAGAAGATATGACTTCATTCAAATTAGAAAAATGATCGCAATGATCAAAATCAATATTATTTATTATTCCAATATCAGATTTATATTTGTTAATTGTCCCATCAGATTCATCAACTTCTGCTACTAAGTATTTTGTATTTTCTAAATGACAATTAGAGTTGTAAATAGGAATTATTCCTCCAGTTATTGAGGAAGAATTACGTGTACATAATTCAAGTATTGTAGAGAGAAATGTACTTGTTGATGTTTTTCCGTGGCTGCCTGCTACTGCCAATGTTGTATAAGTACCCATTAACATTGCAAGTATCTCTGAACGATGTTTTATTGATAAATTTTTTTCTTTGCAGTATGAAAATTCTTCATTTTCTGGCTTAATCGCGGAGCTTACAACAAAATTAATTAATTTGTTAGTAAATTTTGAAATAACAAATTCAATATTTTGTTGAACTTGAGAAGTAAAGATTTCTGCACCTAATTTTTCCAATTTATTAGTTTCATCGTTTTGAACTAAATCAGATCCTGAAATAGAACAACCTTTTTTAAGTAAACCCATTGCTAATGCTGACATTCCAATACCTCCAATCCCAATAAAATGAAAATGACTTTTCAACAGTAATTTTTTATCCAATGTTTATCTTTATTTAAATCAAAATAACTTCTGGGTAAAATTTTGCTATTTTTTCTTAAAAAAAAAATGTTTTTTTTATTGAATTAATACAAAACTAGACTTATTTGCTTAATAAATCAAAAAAACCTTACGTTATTGCACAAAATTCAGTATGATCAGCAACTTAGGTTAATCATTTAGAAATTATTAGTTATGACTTTGCGTGTTGCAATTAACGGCTTTGGCAGAATTGGTCGAAACTTTATGCGTTGTTGGCTAAGTAGAGGGGCTTACACCAATATCGAAGTAGTTGGAATCAACGTTACCTCAGATCCTAAGACTAATGCTCATCTATTAAAGTATGATTCAGTTCTTGGTCAACTTGATGGTGTTGATATTAAATATACTGATGACACTTTTGTAATTAATAACAAGACAATAAAATGCTTCTCTGATAGAAACCCGCTTAATCTTCCATGGAAAGACTGGGGTGTAGATTTGGTTATTGAATCTACTGGAGTATTTAATACAGACGTAGGTGCAAGTAAGCACTTAGAGGTTGGAGCAAAAAAAGTTATCTTAACTGCTCCTGGTAAAGGCGATGGTGTTGGTACTTATGTAGTTGGAGTTAATGCTGATAAATATAAACATAAAGATTACGATATTTTGAGTAATGCTAGTTGTACAACGAACTGTTTAGCTCCAGTAGTTAAAGTTTTAGATCAAACTTTTGGGATTAACAAAGGATTGATGACTACAATTCATAGTTATACAGGAGATCAAAGAATTTTAGATAATAGTCATAGAGATCTAAGAAGGGCTAGAGCCGCTGCTACAAACATAGTTCCTACTTCTACAGGAGCTGCGAAAGCCGTAGCACTGGTATACCCAGAAATGAAAGGCAAACTAACAGGAATTGCAATGAGAGTTCCAACTCCTAACGTTTCAGCAGTAGATTTTGTCTTTGAATCTTCTAAATCAGTCACAACTGAAGAAGTTAATAATGCTCTCAAGGAAGCATCTCAAAGCTCAATGAAAGGTATTATTAAGTATGGAGATGAACCATTGGTATCAAGCGATTATGCAGGTACGAATGAATCATCAATTGTAGATAGTGATCTTACTATGTGTATCGGGGATAACCTTGTAAAGGTTCTTGCATGGTATGACAATGAGTGGGGTTATAGTCAGAGAGTGGTAGATTTAGCTGAGATTGTTGCTAAAAATTGGGAATAATTAAAAGTGTTTGAAAGGTGTGTTATTCAATATCCTGTTTTTTCTATTATCTTTAAATTCTATTGATGGCTCACCATCAGCAAAAAAACCAATCTCGTTAATATTTTTATCAAGTTTAGATAATTTCTTTGCCCATTTTTTTGGCAATGAGAAAACTAATTCATAATCTTCACCTCCAAAAAAATAAAATTCGTCCCATTTATCTCCTTTAGGCCAATCCTTATCTTTAGGTATTTTTTCATAATTTATGATCGCTTTACAGTTGCTAGCAATAGCTAAATCTTGTAAAGCTTGAAATAGACCATCACTGCTATCAGTGCATCCTATTCTCCTAATTTTTTTATTAGAGCGAGTTTTAAGGAGATTATTTAGAAAGTTTGGGTAAACTTTAGGGCGACAAAAATGTTCAATGGACTTTATTATCAATCTTCTATTAAGTGAAAATTCATTATCTAAATTAATTTTATTTTGCAACAAAAATCCTAGTTTGCTAAGACCATGAATTCCTGTAGTTAAGATTATATCTCCTGGTTTACATGCGTTTCTTCGTAATTCAAGTTCACCTTGAATTCCAAAGGCCGTAATTGAAATGATTTTTTCATCCCCCTTTGAGCAATCTCCCCCTAAAATCAACCCGCCATATTCTTTTAATGCTTTATTTATTCCTTTGTATAATTCTTCAACCCAAAGCCACTCTGTTCTAGAAGGTAAAACTAAGCTTATTGTAATACCTATAGTTTTTTTGCTTCCACTAGATAATAAGTCAGAGATATTGCTAACAACTGCTTTCCAACCAAGGTCTTGAGGACAAATAATAATGTCATTGAAATGAACATTTTCTACCAAAGAATCAGTATTAACAAGTAAATTTTTATTTTTAGTTTTGATTAAAGCGCAATCATCCGAAATTTGGTTTTTAGGCATAAATTTCCCTAGCCTATTTATTAATTCTTTTTCCCCTATATCTTCTAATATTTCTTTATGCATTTAATTTGAGGTTTTCAATCCCTTCTAAAACATCAATTGAAATTATTGTGTCATCTTTAGTAAGCTCTTCTAATACATCAAATCCATCAACAACGTAGCCAAAGGCAGCATTCCTCCCGTCGATTAAATTGCGACCTGCTGGATTTAATTCTGCTTCATATAAAAAGAAGAAAAATTGCGATGAGCCATCATCAACTGCGGTATTTGAATGAGACCATCCTAGAGTTCCAAGTGTGGCAAAAGGTAATGTTGGCGTCTCTGTATAAAAACCTAAATCTTCAAAAGTTTGATTATAAAAAGTATCTTTTTCATCAGGAATTCTAATTTCTAAGGGAACGTGACGTTCTTCGTTTGTTTCTGGATCTATGTAACCAATATCTTCACCAATTGGATCACCTGTTTGCAGTACAAAAAATTCTTCTGCTCTGTTAATAGGTAAATTTTTGTAGAAGCTTTTTGAAGATAAATCTATAAATGCTCCTGCTGTAAGTGGGGCGTTAAATCCATCCACAATAGCGCGCATATTTCCTTTGGTGGTTTTTATATTGACTTTTGCTCTGCCGAGTAATCTTGGTAAATTATCAAATTCTTGGGGAATAGAGTATGGAAACTCATTTGGTAGAAAATATTCTTCTAATCCACCTATTTTATCTAAAGCATCCCTTCGGGTCGCTATAAATGAATATTTATCCTTTGATTTAGAGTAATCTTGCAGACTATCAAAATCTTCTTTGAGCTTTAAAAATGTTTTTTCAGCAATTTTCTTTTTATCGTTTGGTAATTCTTGAATAATTTTACTCTGGTATTTTTTTAGTAAAGATTGACATTTTGTAACAGTTTTTGTAAGAGCTGGCCATCTTCCTCCTCTTACGAGGTCACTAGTTTCTTCTAATTTGTGTTGAAGTTCTTGCAGCTCAACTTGCTTGATAGGGAGTGCGTTTCTGAGGATTGCACTAGGGTCTTTAACTGCATTTCCAGTAGGTAAATCAGCTAATACTTGAACCGGTTTTAAGAGAAAAACCTGTAAAATTACAATCGATAGAATTAAGAAAAGTTTGTTCTGATTTGATAAGAATTTTTGCATAACACTCTTGCAGGTTTATGATCCTTGGGGATGTAAAACAGGAATGATTTCCAGTAACGATTTTCGCACAGGAACCACCATCGAATTGGATGGACAAGTTTGGCGTGTTGTAGAATTTCTACATGTCAAGCCTGGTAAGGGTTCTGCTTTCGTGCGAACAAAATTAAAATCAGTTCAAAGCGGCAACGTTGTTGAAAAAACTTTTCGAGCCGGAGAATCAGTACAGCAGGCTATCCTTGAGAAGTCTAACCTGCAGCATACTTATGTGGAGTCTGGTGATTATGTTTTTATGGATATGACAAGTTTTGAAGAGACAAGATTAACCTCTGAACAAATTGGTAAAGGTGCAAAGTATTTGAAAGAGGGAATGGAGGTTAATGTAATTTTTCATAATGGTAAAGTTTTAGAAGTAGAACTTCCAATATCTATTACTTTGAAAGTTACAGAAACTGATCCTGGAGTTAAGGGTGATACTGCTAGTGGGGGCACTAAACCAGCTATTCTAGAAACAGGTGCTCAAATTATGGTTCCTTTATTTATTTCTGTGGGAGAAATGATTAGAGTTGATACTCGTAATGACAGTTATCTTGGACGTGAAAATTAATGGTTATGAAATTAGATCATGAAGACTTAGATCGCTTGATAGAGAAAATCTCTAAAAGTGATATACAAGAGTTCTCGTTAGAGGGAGAAGATTTTAAACTCGAAATAAAAAGGAATGTATTTGATCAGAACCAAGTTATTAATAATTTAGTTTCTAATACTTCATTTGAAAAGCAAACAATTTCTAATCAAAAAACAATTAATGATAGTATCCCTGTCGTTAATGAGCCTGAAGTACCTCAGGTGGCGCCCCCAGGACGTTCTGATCTAACTGAAATTACTTCTCCTATGGTAGGGACATTCTATAGGGCTGCAGCGCCTGGTGAGGAGCCATTCATCGAAGTAGGGGATAGCGTTAAGGTCGGTCAAACTATTTGTATTTTGGAAGCAATGAAGTTAATGAATGAAATTGAATCTGAATTTAATGCTGAAATAGTAGAGATTCTTGTTGAAAATGGAACACCAGTTGAATTCGGTCAAGTTTTAATGCGTGTTAAGCAGTCTTGAATTGTTAGTCATTTCTACGGCAGCCTTAATAGCCTCAATCATGCTTTGAGATTGAGCAATTCCTTTGCCAGCAATATCAAATCCTGTTCCATGATCCGGGGATGTTCTTATAAAAGGTAAACCGATTGTAGTGTTGACTGAGTAATTAAGAGCTATCACTTTCATTGGTATTAAACCTTGATCATGATACATAGCAAGAATGCCATCATGCTTTGCAGCATTTTTTTCATTCCAAGCTTTTACAGAAGAATTCCAGCAACTATCTGGTGATAAAGGGCCTGATAATTCAATATCTCTATTCTTTTCATTCCATGTAATTAATGCATCATTGAGCCAATCTTTCTCTTCATGACCTAAAATACCCTCTTCGCCTGCGTGAGGGTTTAAACCTGCTACTTTTAAACTAGGTTTGTCAGTATAGGTATTACAAAAATCTTTGAAAAGGTCTAATTTAGAGTGGATTAATTCTTTAGTTAATTTCTTGGGAACCTCAGAAAGGGCTATGTGGGTTGTAGCTAATAAAGTATTAAATCTCCAACCTGTAATTGGTGATTTAGCTGTGAATAACATGCCAACGTTTTTCACTCCACATGATTTTGCTAGTACTTCAGTTTGACCAGAGAAGTAATGACCTGCTAACGACCATGATTTCTTGCAAATTGGTCCAGTTACAAGTGCTGAATTGGGACATTCTTTTACAATTTCTATTGCTTTTGTTAAATATTGGAAACTTGAATTGCCGTAACTTGATTTTGGGTCATTATCTGATGAAGAAATTTCGAGATCATGTATTTTTAAATTTTTAGGATTTGCAAGATTTTCTAATCCTAATGATCTAAGGCATTCATATGTGTTTTGAAGATTTTTTTTTGATGCAACTAATATAAATTCAATATTTTTAGGTATCTGTTTAGAACAAAGTGCTTTTAAGATTATTTCAGGTCCAATACCTGACTCATCTCCGACGCTTAATACTACCTTCAATATTTTATTTGCATTTTGAAAATTCATAAAAAGTTTTTAATTATTTTTTTAACTGTTGAGATAGCAATTTTTTAAACCTAATTTATAGTTTTTATAAATTAGTTTATATCCGAGTGTTTCGCATAACAGTTTGTTTGAAACTCTTCTATTTTCCATCCAAAAAGATTGAGCGATGGGTGATAATTCATCTTTTACATCCTCAAATAATATTGGCTTTGGCATTGTTAAACCAAGTAAATCGTAGCAATATTGAATAACTTCTATTTGAGAACAGGGTTCATCATCTGCAATATTAATGATTTGGTGAAACTTTAAACAATCTTTATTTTGTAATAAAAAAATAATTGCATGTGTAATATCAGCAATATGAACTCTTGAAAATACTTGAGATTTTTTTAAGATAACTCGAATTTTTTGATTTTTGATTGCTTCAAAAGTGGATCTTCCAGGTCCATAGATACCAGGTAATCTAAAAATTTGAACGGGCAAATTAGATTCAATCCATTTTTTTTCGCAATTTAATCTGTTATGGCTCCTTTTCTGAAAAGGATTAGGCTCATTTCTCTCAGAAACCCAACCACCTTCAGTATTCCCATATACTCCTGTGGTAGATAAATATCCAACCCATTCAAGGGGAAGGTCTTGTAGCTTACTTTGAAGGCTTTCTAGTACGGGATCATTACCATTTTTGTCAGGGGGTATGCAACTAAGAATATGCGTGACTCCATCGAAAATTTCTTCATTAGGAACTACGCCTTTTTCACTGTTGAAAATAAAACTATTCGGATCTTTATTTGCAGATCTTGAGCTTGTTAAAACAGTGCAACCGAGTTTTCTAATAGTTTTTGCAAAAAAACTTCCGCTGAAACCACATCCCAAAATTAAAAATTTATTTTTATTTCCGAGTAAACTTGCAGATTTCTTCATATTGGATTAAAGTAGTACATATGTATTAATTAGTAATGAAGACAGCTTTGGAGCCCGATTTAAAATCAAAAACTTTATGTATTAGCAAAAGTTACCCCCGTTTTGTAGAGAAAGAAGCAGGTTTAGTTAGTTTTAAATTCTACCAAAAGTTATTTGTCTTTCTTATTTCATTTTCGACAATTTTAATATTCCCAGAATCGCCAATAGAATTGGAAAATATTTGTAAGAGTTATAACTCTAGAAAAATATGTAATGTTTGGTAATCAAGCTGCTTCATATTCTGATTCATCTTTTATGTAATTTTTATTTTGTATCTCAAAATTAGGATTAGCCCATTGTAGTAATCTTATAGCTAATCTTAAATCTCCTTCTAACCAAGCTCTTATGGCCATTGCCCTTCGAGGATCATAAAATTTTTGTCTTCTATACCAATTTAAAGCATTTTCGTCTGATTTATCCCCATTGCAGGAAAGACAGGCTGGGACACAGTTTTCTGTAGTACTTAAGCCTCCTTGGCTTCGTGGTATTACATGGTCAATTGATTCAGACGGTTTCCCGCAATATATACAACTTTTTCCTGTAAAATTATGAATAGATTTTCGCCATTGTCTAAATCTGAACTTAGGACATAAATCCTCTAAAAACACCGCATCACTAATATGCATTCAGAATATTTAGTTAAATAAATAATGGCTTGAATATATTAAAAGTCAATATTTATAAATGATTTTTAGCTATATTTTGCCACTAAAATGTGATTTAGTGTTTCTAGATACAAAATAGTATTTGTTAAATTTACCAAAAGTTATTATCTCTGAAACCTTAATTAATAACTATATCTATCAAGTGTTTCATCAGAAAATTCATCAGTAATTTCTTCATTAGCTTCTTCTAATTCTTTTTCTAATTTTTTTCTTTTCTTTTCTCTATCTTTTGCTTCTTTTTCTTTTCTTTCTTTTTCTTTTTCTAAATCTCGTATTAGTTTTCTATTTGGATGAAGATTATCTAAATATTCAACACAATAACTAAATTTTTCTCTTTCTCTTATAACTGTTTCAGTAATTTGCGCTGCTGCATTTTTGGGTGAAACTTTGAACAATCCTCCCTTTTGTTTTTTTATATACGTATAAGCGGCATCCCAACTACTTTCATGGTCATTTCCCCCATCTCTCATAGTACAAAAAATTTCTGCTCCAAATGAACTTGCATTTACTCTTGGAATAGTAAGGGTTAAAGGAGTGAAAATTCCCAAAGCTAATGGTATTAGTTTTTTCTTCTTTAATCTTTGCATTAGGCTTTTATCTTCTATTTAAAAATATCTTTTATTGTGAATATGTCTATAGAAATTTAAGATTTAATCACTCCAAATATATTCAAGCATTTCACAACTAAAGGAAGAATTAAGAGTACAGTAATCAATCTTACAGCGTGTAAAGTTGCTACAGCAGGCCCCACTCCGTACTCAGACCCTACAAGACTCATCCCGCTAATTCCTCCTGGAGCAGCTCCTAGAATTGTTGTAATGATATCTATATTAAGTAATCTGCTTGTCCATAATCCAATAGCTAATCCAGTAATAACTAAAGTAAAGGTTATTAATATAGCTGGCCTCCATAAATTTTGAATATCAATTAATGCATCTTTTGTTAATGATGTACCAATGACTGTTCCAATTCCGATTTCTAAAATTGTTCTTGTTCCGATTGGCCACTCTGCGATTTCGACTTTGCCACTTATGCTAAGTATGCTTGCGCCTATTAAGGCACCTGCTAAAGGAGCTGCAGGAATACCTGTTTTTAAAGCTAAAGCTCCAAAAATACAACCTGCAAAAAGATAATAGAATAGATTTATGTTTGGCATAAATTTCAAGGATGTTTGAACATAATATTAGAAAAAATTTTTTTTGTTTAAGTTTATAGTCAAATAATATTTTTAGATTCCTCTCGTAATGTCCCCTTTTGTTGGCATAATATTAACTAAAGCATGATTTTTTATGTCTTCACAAATTTCTTACAAAGATAATAAAAACCGCATAAAGAAAAAATTATCTTTTTTTGAGGGCGGCCACCAGCTAGAAAAATTAGAGTTTGCCCTTGCAATAGCTCAAACCAAAGGTGATGAAAAAAAATCAATCGTTCTTAGAAAAAAGATCGTTGAATTAGGTGGAAATGTTGAAGAGCCAGGTACTTAACTTAATTTTCCTCTAGATATTTTGATACCACTACTAATGCTTCACCAGCTTGTTGGGCGCTGATTTTGCCGAGTTTGAGAAGTGTATTACCAATAGCAGAAACTACTGTAATAATATCTCTATCATTTACATATCCTAGATGCCCCACTCTGAAAATTTTCCCCTTCAGATGATCTTGGCCACCTGCAAGTAGAATATCAAAATTATTCTTTATTGATTTCCTAAATTCTTCAGCATCAATTCCTTCAGTTTTTATAGCAGTAATTGAAGGACTTAAATATTTTTCATCAGCAAATAATTTTAGATTTAAAGCCTTTACAGCATTGCTCATAGCTAATTTGTGTTTATTATGTCTTTTGAAAATATTATCTAAGCCTTCTTCTCTCATCATTTTTAAAGCTTCATCTAAAGCAAAAACTAAATTTACTGCTGGGGTGTATGGATTACTGTTAGCTAAAAGACTTTTTCTATAGGATTTTAAATTTAAATAAAATTTTGGTAGATTAGATTTCTCTGCAGCTTCCCATGCTTTTTGGCTCATTGATACAAAACTAAGCCCTGGAGGTATCATATAACCCTTTTGAGATCCTGAAGCAACGATATCTAATTTCCATTCATCTACTGGTACATTGCAAGCTCCAAGACTTGTAACGCAGTCAATAATTGATAATGCTGTGTTGTGTGCACGAATATATGAACTAATGGTTTCTAAATCATTAATTACACCTGTTGAGGTTTCAGAATGAGTCAAAATAACCGCCTTTATTTCTTTTTGTTTATCTTTCTCTAATACCTTTTTGAATTCTTCTGGATCAAGTGGAGTACCCCATTCGGAATCAATTTTTATTACTTCCAGACCAAATTCTTCAGCAACTTTTACCCATCTTTCGCCAAATTTTCCATTTTCTCCACAAATTACTTTATCTCCTCTACTTAAGGTGTTTATTATTCCAGCCTCCATTGCTGCAGTCCCACTACCGGTGATTGTTAGAACATCATTTTGAGTTTGATGAAGCCACTGTAAATTTTTAGTTGTACTCTCTACGAGATTTTGAAATTCTTTACTGCGATGACCTATTGGATGCTTACTTAATGCTTGTAAAACTTTTTCTGGAACTGGTGTGGGTCCTGGAATCATCAATGATAATTTTTGTTGTATGGCCACTTTTTATTAAATAGGTCATTCTTAGATTAGTTCTCATTAAATATTTTTCAATTACTTGATTTGAAAAAAGGATTTTCTTTACCTTTGTGGGTTGCTGGAGCTGCTAGGTCAGCATTAAATAAACTAGTAGGGTTACCATTTAAGAATTATGAACTAATAAAAATTCCTAATGAAAAAAAAGAAATCAAAATCGAGATTCATTCTGTTGGTTTACTTCAAGATGACTCGCATGCATTAGGAATTACTTTTGCAAATTCTGGCTTAGATCTTGACATTACACAAAACTTAGAGATATGGACAATAGCCTCTTTAGAAAAAATTTCTTTTAATAATCCTGTTCAAACAATTCCAATAAACATTATTGCAGGATCTGGTGTAGGCATAAAAGAAGATACATCAGAGATATGCATTTCTAATTTTGCCAAAGAAGTTTTATATGAAAACTTATTAGATAGTATTCCTGCCGGCTTTAATTTGAAATTAGAAATTATTTTCCCGAATGGGGCGTTTTTAGCAGAAAGAACTAGTAATAAGTCATTTGGTATTGTTGATGGATTATCTATTATTGGTACTTCTGCTGAAACTTATTCGAGTGCTTCACCTGATCAATTAGAGGAGGCAAAAAATAATTTAGCAAAGTTAATTCAAAATGATTTTAAAGGGGAAGTTATATTTGTAATTGGTGAAAATGGGTTAAATTTGGCTAAAACTTATAATGTTAATTTGCCAATTATCAAAATCGGAAATTGGATAGGACCATTATTAGTTGATGCTGCGATAAAAAAAGTTAAAACTGTAATTCTTTTTGGTTATCACGGGAAATTAATTAAATTAGCAGGCGGTATTTTTCATACACATAATCATTTGGCTGATGCAAGAATTGAGATTCTTGTTTATTTAGCCGTCCAAGAAAAGGTACCACCTGAAATTATAGTTGAATTATCTCACTTAGATAATCTTGAGAACGCATTACAAATTCTTGAAAGATTTAATAAATCTTTAGCTGATAAATTATTCAAGAATTTATCAAATACGATCGAAAAGCGTTCTTTTACTTATGTAAATAGGTACGTAAAAACAGATATGGAAATCGCATCAATCATTTTTGATAGACAAAGGAAAATTAGGTGGGCGGGAATTAACGGTAATAATTATATTTCTTATTTTCAATGAAATTAATTTGTGATTCATTATGCTTTTGTAAATAAATTGAGTTAACTTTTATACATGAGTCAAATAACTTTAAAAAAAGAACGAGATCCTTCAATATTAATTTTGGATTTCGGATCTCAATATTCTGAATTGATTGCAAGAAGAATTAGAGAAACTAATGTTTTTTCTCTTGTAGTGAGTAATTACATTTCAATTGAGGAAATTAAAAATATTAACCCTAAAGGGATTATTTTGAGTGGAGGCCCAAATTCTGTATATGAACAAAATGCGCCTAAGTGTGATGAAAAAATTTTTAATTTAGGAATTCCTATTCTTGGCATATGCTATGGAATGCAATTAATGGTCAAAGAACTTGGAGGATCTGTTATCTCAGCAACCAAAAGAGCTGAATATGGTCGAGCACCAATAAATATAGACCAAGAATCTGAACTCCTTTCTGATGTAGAAGATAAATCTATTATGTGGATGAGTCATGGCGATTCTATTAATTGCTTGCCTGATGGATTTAAAAAAATTGCACATACCGAGAACACACTCCATGCAGCAATTTCAAATGATGTAAAGAAATTATTTGGCGTGCAATTTCATCCTGAAGTTATTCATTCAGAGTTTGGGATGACGGTAATTAAAAATTTTGTTTATAAAATTTCTTGTTGTGCGGCTGATTGGACAACCGAAACCTATATAGAGGAAACTATTCCCAGGATAAGAGAGCAAGTTGGTAATAAAAAAGTTTTGCTTGCTTTATCTGGAGGAGTTGATTCCTCAACTCTTGCTTTTCTTCTTAATAAAGCAATTGGGAATCAGCTTACATGCATGTTCATAGACCAAGGTTTTATGAGAAAAGGTGAACCAGAATTTTTAATGAATTTTTTTGATAAAAAATTTCATATAAAAGTTGAATATATTAATGCAAGGGAAAGGTTTATTGCCAAATTAAAAGGTATTACTGATCCAGAACAAAAAAGAAAAATTATAGGTAAAGAATTTATTAGAGTATTTGAGGAAGAAAGCAATAGATTGGGACCTTTTCAGTATTTAGCTCAAGGTACTCTTTATCCTGATGTAATTGAAAGTGCTGGGACTAATATTGATCCTAAAACAGGAGAAAGAATAGCTGTAAAAATAAAGAGTCATCATAATGTGGGTGGTTTGCCAAAAGATTTACAATTTAAATTAGTTGAGCCATTAAGAAAACTTTTTAAGGATGAAGTCCGAAAAGTCGGAGCTGCTTTAGGCTTGCCGGATGAAATTATAAAAAGGCATCCATTCCCAGGGCCTGGATTAGCTATAAGAATTTTGGGAGAGGTTAATAATGAAAAACTTGATTGTTTAAGAGATGCAGACTGGATAGTAAGAGATGAAATCAAAAAAGCAGGTCTTTACAATGATATTTGGCAAGCTTTTGCAGTATTGCTACCTGTAAAAACTGTAGGAGTAATGGGTGATAAAAGGACTTATGCATGGCCAATAGTTTTACGTTGTGTATCTAGTGAAGATGGTATGACAGCCGATTGGTCAAAAATTCCTTTTCAGATTTTGGAGAGGATTGCGAATAGAATCGTAAACGAAGTAAGTTCAGTTAATAGAGTTGTTTATGATATTACAAGCAAACCCCCTGGAACTATTGAGTGGGAGTAAAATGATGTGTTAAAACCCAGTTATAGTTTAAATATTGCTGTTTGTCGCAAGTTTATCGTAATGTGAATTAAAGATATGAATATGATTGTTTAATATCATAAAAAATTTATTGGAAATCAAAATTGTTATCTTCAGACCAGAAAAAAAAATTAATCAAAGAATACGAAGATTTTTTTTGTGAAGTTATAAATAATCATAGAAAAAATATTTTAAAACTTAAAAATCCAAAAGAATTTTCAAAATTCAATCCTTTTTTGCTAAATTACCTCTCTACTTTTTTTGAAGGTTCCATAACCGCTGAAGGTATTGCAAGGATGCTCATATATCCAAGGATTTTATCAACTTCTATAAATACATCTTTTGGGACAAATTTTCAAAAGTTTTTAATAAAAGGTCTTAAAGATGTCTTTGGGAGTGGAATTTCTGGAATAGATCTTGAATTTACTGATGCTCATGACAAAAGAAAAAAATACTGTCAGTTAAAATCTGGTCC
>CABZNT010000018.1 GCA_902527105.1 uncultured Prochlorococcus sp.
ATTAAGTGTTTATTCTTTATGTCAAATGTTGTAACTACAATATCCTCTTTATTCTGAGTCAAAATTTCCTTATCAAAAAATATACTTTCCCAAAATTTATTTGTAAATAATATATTTTTTTCGTTTTTTAATCCAAAAAGTTCTTCCTCATATTGAAATTTTTTTTCTTTAAAATTATTGCTGGAGTGAATACTATTTTTGATTAATTTTTTATCTGATGAGGCAATTATATAATCATCCTCCGTTCGGTAAATAAAGTTAAGGAAATTTATTTTGTTTTCTCTATTTACTGAAATTATCTCATCAATCTGATCAATTTTATTAGGCATATTTAATAAATCTTCTATTGTTTTTTCTGGCTTAATTTTAAAAACAATCAAAATATCATCTTTATTCTTTTTATTATTTTCAAAAGTTGAGATTATAAGTTCATTATTATAGATATCTTCTAATTTATTGTTGCCTAGATCTATACCTAAGTAATCTAATATAGAGTCTTTTAAAAAAACAAAGTTATCTTGATTTTTTGGATTTTTATCTTTTTCATTATTATGAACAATATTAAAACTATCTAAATTTGAAACAAATAATAATTTATTGTTTTCAGGTATATATTTTAAGATATTTAGTTGATCAATATTTGTACTTTGCTCCTTATTTTTATTAGCAGAAACTTTTTTAAAACCAAAAAAAAGTAGTAAAGATAATAATATTATTATTACTACTAATCTAAGTTTCATTATCAATGTTTATTTTTATTTTTAACAATAAACTTCCTACTGCAACTTAATTTATTAAATTGTAAATAACACTTAAATTATCCTATAAATTGGGAAGTTGTCCAAAATCTATAAATGCTTCTAGTCTCAATGATTGGTTTAATTCTGAGAAAGAAGATCCAGTCTTGATTGATGTAAGAGAACAGTCAGAGCTTGAACTAGCTCGTTTCTCAAAAGAATTTCTACATATACCAATTAGTAAAGTAACATCTGAATACGTTGAAGAAATATTTGCTGAATTATTAGACAGAGACATTGTAGTTACCTGTCATGCAGGAATAAGAAGTTATAACTTTTCTCAATGGTGTTTGGATAATAATATTGTGAGCGAAATATGGAATTTGGAGGAGGGTATTGATGGATGGAGTAGATATATTGACCCATCAATTCCAAGGTATTGATTAAATATCTAATGAAGATGCAACAGTATTCACATCTTTGTCGCCTCTACCAGAGCAATTGATAACTATGTGAGTGTCTTTTTCAAGAGTAGGGCATAATTTCTCTAGCCAAGCAAAGGCATGGGAAGTTTCAAGTGCAGGTATAATTCCTTCAAGTTCACTAACGAGTCTTAAAGCATCTAAAGCTTCTTGATCTGTGACTGATCCATATTCTGCTCTACCTATATCTTTTAAATGGCTATGTTCAGGACCTACTCCAGGGTAATCTAAACCTGCACTTATTGAGTGAGCTTCTTTTACTTGACCATTATCATCTTGTAAGAGAAGACTCATTGATCCATGCAAAATTCCAACTGAACCTTTAGTTATAGTGGCGGCATGTTTGTCAGTATCTACTCCACTTCCTGCGGCTTCAACTCCAATAAGACGCACAGAAGTTTCTTTAACAAAAGGATGGAAAAGACCCATTGCATTTGATCCCCCACCTACACAAGCCAGCAAAATATCTGGAAAAGATCCAAATGATTCCAAACATTGTTTTTTGGTTTCTTCACCTATAACTGCATGAAAATCCCGCACAATCTTTGGGAAAGGGTGTGGGCCGGCAACAGATCCTAAAATGTAGTGTGTGGTTTCGACATTAGAAACCCAATCTCTTATGGCTTCACTAGTTGCATCCTTAAGTGTTGCAGTTCCAGAATTTACAACTTTAACTTCGGCTCCTAGAAGTTTCATTCTGAAAACGTTAAGGGATTGCCTTTTTATGTCTTCAGCACCCATGTAGATAATACATTTCAAGCCAAATCTCGCACAAACAGTGGCTGTAGCAACTCCATGCTGACCTGCTCCAGTTTCTGCAATTATTCTTTTTTTGCCCATTCTTATTGCCAATAAAGCTTGTCCAAGGGCATTGTTAATTTTGTGAGCTCCAGTATGATTTAAATCTTCTCTTTTAAGCCATATTCTAGGGGTTGCTTGTTTAGTTTTGTAATGCTCAGTAAGTCTTTTGGCTTCATAAAGTGGTGTTTCTCTTCCTACATAAGTCTTAAGTAGATGATTTAATTCTTCTACAAAAAGTTTATCTTTCCATGCATTAGATGCAGCTGTTTCAAGCTCAAAAAGAGCAGGCATTAGGGTTTCAGGAACATATTGACCACCATATTTTCCAAATCTTCCCTCTTTGGAGGGTTGATTTAAATCGTCATTTTTATAGTTTTGATCTTTGCGAGAAAATGTGCTTACCACTTTTTCTATAGAATAAGTATTAACTAACTATAGATTATATTGAAAATAATGGGAAAAAAGAATTGGATCGAATTTGATAATCAAAAAAAAAAATCTGAAGAAACAGCTAAGGTAGATACTTTTAATAAAAGATCAAAAATAAATATTTCAAAACAAAAAAAGGGTAAAAAGGGTAAAATCATAACTTTAATAAGAGGTTTAGGCACTGAGGATGAAATCTTATTAAAAGAATTACTAAAAAAAATTAAAGTTTTTTGTGGTACTGGAGGAATATTAATTGATAGAAATATCCAGTTACAGGGTGATATGGTATCGAAATCAATTGAGTTTCTTCGTAAAGAGGGATTTCATAATTTATGAAGCAAGGGTTAGGATAGTTTTTAATTTTGATGATGCAAAAAATGGAAGAACAAGATCAAACAAAGTCAACCAATATAAAGTGGCACAATTTAACTATTGATAGAGAAAAGTTAGAGAAAATGAGAGGTCATAAAGGTATGGTTATTTGGTTTACAGGTTTATCTGGTTCTGGTAAAAGTACTTTGGCCAACGCTTTAAATGAAGTTTTACACTTAGATGGTTTTTCGACTTATGTTTTGGATGGAGATAATATTAGACACGGTTTATGTAAAGATCTTGGTTTTTCGGATGAAGATAGAGAAGAAAATATAAGAAGAATTGGAGAAGTTGCGAATTTATTTATGAATGCTGGGATAATAACTATTACAGCATTTGTTTCGCCATTTATTAGCGATAGAGATAAGGTGAGAAAAATTATTGGATCTAAGGATTTTATTGAAGTTTATTGTGCTGCTGATATTACAGTTTGCGAAAATAGGGATACTAAAGGTCTTTATAAGAAAGCTCGTTTGGGTGAAATTAAGGAATTTACAGGGATTTCTAGTCCATATGAAGCTCCTCATAATCCAGAAATTTTTGTTGATACAGGTTCATTAGATTTAAATGATTCCGTTGAAAAAGTTGTTAACTACCTTAAAAAAGAAAACTTTCTTAAAAAGAAATAATAGAAAAATATTATTTCATTGATTTTGGAGATAATTATCAGTTCCAATAGTTGATAACCTACTATTTTTTGTTCTTACCTGTGTATGAAGATTTTCTCTGAATTCTTTTAAATTTTTCTTTATGGATTCATCAAATAAACTGATTATCTCTATTGCCAATAAACCAGCATTCTGACCTCCATTAATTGCAACTGTTGCAACTGGAATCCCAGCCGGCATTTGAACGATTGATAAAAGAGAGTCAATCCCCTTAAGTGCCTTACTCTCTACTGGTACTCCAATTACAGGAATGCAAGTTATGGATGCCAGCATTCCTGGAAGATGAGCAGCACCACCAGCACCTGCAATTATTACTTTAATGTTTTCTGATTCTGCATTTTTTGCATATTCCATCATTTCAATAGGTGTTCTATGGGCAGAAAGTATACAAACTTCAGTTTTTATTCCAAATTCTCTTAAAATGTCAATAGCTGGTTTCAATGTTTTTAGATCTGAATCACTACCCATTACGACAGCAATTTTATAAATATCTTTTGAATTCAATTCTGACAAAATAACAAATCAATTCTTTCCTATAATGGCGTGCAATTAATTTGGCGCCAGTTAGTTAGTATAAAAAGAAGAAATTTTTCATAGAAAATTATGACGTCAAATAAGATTATCGAAAAAAGTGAAGTTAGGGAGTATTTTAATGGTACTGGCTTTGAAAGATGGAATAAAATTTATAGCAAATCTGATGAAATTAATACAGTTCAGAAAAACATTAGGAAAGGACATCAAAAAACTGTAGATGATGTAGTCTCATACATCAAAAATTATCCGGAACTGACAAAAAAAAGTTATTGTGATGCAGGATGTGGTGTAGGAAGTCTTTCCATACCTTTACTAAGACTTGGTATAAAAGAATTACAGGTGAGCGATATTTCTTCTGAAATGATTAAAGAAACAAAAAAACGCATTAATGAATTAGGTTTGAATAAAGGCAAAATCAAATATGAAGTCTGTGATCTGGAAAAATTAAAAGGACTATTTGACGTTGTAGTTTGTTTGGACGTATTTATTCATTATCCTCAACCGGTCGCAGAAGAAATGGTTCAACATTTATGCGATTTAAGCAAAGAAAAACTAATCGTTAGCTTTGCTCCTTATACCCCAGTTCTTGCTGTTTTAAAAAATATTGGGAAATTATTTCCTGGGCCAAGTAAAACTACGAGAGCATATACGTTGAAAGAAAATGGTATTATTAATGCTGCTAAAGAAAGAGGATTTAAAGTGGTTAAAAAGAAATTAAATCAAGCTCCTTTTTATTTTTCTAAACTAATTGAATTCGAAAAAATTTAATAATTTATTTTACTAAATGATTTTCAAGTGCATAACGAACTAATTCGGTTCGGCTGGATGTACCTGTCTTGATAAAAAGTCTACTCACATATTTCTCAACATTTCTGATAGATGTTTCAAGCTGTCTTGCAATTTCCTTGTTCATGAGTCCCTCTGCTACTAGTTGAAGAACACTTGCTTCTCTTGGAGTAAAACTCGGAAGATTTATTTTATTTTCTGGATTAGTTTGGTTTTGGTCTGTTAGCAGAGATTTAATTTCAGTAATTTGTTTTGCCATTTTGCTTACATCAATATCTGCGAATCTTGCCGCTTCTTTTAGTAAACGTTCTTGTCTGTTGATTACATTTTTAACTCTTGCAGCTAATTCATCGGGATCGAAAGGTTTGGAAATATAATCATCAACTCCTGCAAGATAACCTTCGGTTCTGTCAAGAGTCATTCCTTTTGCAGTTAGAAAAATAACTGGAGTTCCTCCTAATTTTTCATCCTCTCTAATTTTTTCTAATAAAGCATAACCGTTGGCTCGAGGCATCATAACATCGCTAATAATTAAATCGGGGAAAACTGTTTTAGCTTTTTCCCAACCATCCTCTCCATCAACTGCAATAAATATTTCAAAGCCTTCATCTTCTAGAAATGTTTTAACAGCTGTTCTTAAACCAGGCTCATCATCAACTAATAAAATTCTTGATTTTCTTAACGGTTCATTAATTATTTGATTAATTTGATTCATTTTTTAAATTCCTTAATTTGATTTTCTAGTAATAAACGGAATTTTATATACTAAACATAATGCTATCAACTCCTATACTACTAGACTATCAATCTTCGACTCCTTGCTCTAAAGATGTTGTTGATTCTATGAAACCTTTTTGGAGTGAGATATTTTCTAATCCTGCAAGCAAATCTAATTTGGCGGGGATTAACGCAAGCGCTATATTGGAAGCCTCAAGAGAAAAAATAGAACAAAATTTATTTCTTAAGAATAAAAAAGTTATTTTTACAAGTGGGGCAACAGAATCTAATAATTTAGCCTTATTGGGTTTTGCTAGAAATTACTATAAAAAAACAGGAAATTATGGACATATTATTACCTTAAAAACAGAGCATAAAGCTGTCTTAGAGCCGCTAAACCAACTAAAAAAAGAGGGATTTATGGTTACAGAAATTAATCCTGAGAAAGATGGCTTAATTTCTGAAGAACAATTCAAAAAAAATATAAGAGAAGATACATTTCTGGTTAGTGTCATGTTGGCAAATAACGAAATAGGAGTTATTCAGCCTGCAAAGAGTATTTCGAAAATATGTAAATCGAGAGGAATAACTTTTCACTCTGATTTCGCACAATGTTTAGGTTATATCGAGTTAGACAATCTTTTATCAGAAGTAAATATGATAACGATGAGTTCTCACAAAATATATGGTCCTAAAGGGATAGGACTTCTTTTGATAGATGAAGAAATTAATCTAGAGCCTTTAATTGTTGGAGGAGGTCAGGAATATGGTCTCAGGTCTGGGACATTACCTCTTCCGTTAGTAGTTGGCTTTGCTAAAGCAATAGAAATAGCAGTTTTTAATCAAAAAAATAATGCTGAGAAATTACTGTTGTATAGAAATTCCCTTTTAGAGGGTTTGTTAGAAAATAATTCTGGTTTATTAATTAATGGCTCAATAGAAAAAAGATTACCTCACAATTTAAATTTGACTATATTGGATTTAAACGGTGCAAAGTTTCACAAACTTTTAAAATCTAAAATAATTTGTTCTAGTGGATCTGCATGCAGTAATGGTGAACCATCTCATGTTTTACTAGCCTTAGGTAGATCTTTTAAAGAAGCAGAATCTTCAATTAGGTTAAGTATTGGATTAAGCACTAATTCAAAAGATATAAAACAAGCAATACAAATTCTTACACATACAATCAAATCATTACGTTATTGATTATTGGCTCTTTAATTCAATTGAGCAATTCTTAATTTTGCACTTCTAGCTCTTTTATTTAGTTCGACTTCTTGTTCGGAAGGAGTTAGTGGCTTTTTTGTGAGGTTTTTTAGTCTTTGATCATTTTTAAAAGAATTTTTAACTAACCTATCTTCCAGGGAATGAAAGCTAATAATAGAAATAATTCCGTCCGGCAAAAGCCATTCAGGGACAACTTGCAAAAATTTTTCTAATACGTCAATTTCTTTATTAACGGCAATTCTTAGTGCTTGAAATGTTCTTGTTGCTGGGTGTATTTTTTTATATCTTTGTTTTGGTGGGAAGCAGCCGGCAATAGAATAAGCTAACTCTTTTGTTCCAGAATATTTCCCATTTTCCTTTAAATGCATTTTTATTTTCTTAGCAATCTTTCTTGATAATCTCTCATCTCCATATTTATAAATTAGGTTAGCTAGATCTTTTTCATTTAAAGCCTCAATTAATTTCTCTGCATCAACCTCAAGCGAAGGATTCATTCGCATATCAAGAGGCCCGTCTTTTTGGAAACTAAATCCTCTTTTAGGCTCATCAATTTGGTTACTATTTACTCCAAGATCTGCAATCACAAAAGAAACTTTTTCTTTTGGTACAAAATCCGCAAAATTTGAAGCCCTTATATCAATCCTATCTTTAAATTCATCAAGTTTTATTGATGCTGATTTTCTTGCGAATGGATCTTGATCAAGTCCAATTATATTTAAATCCGAATATTTTCTCAATAAATGATAAGAGTGTCCTCCTCCGCCTAAAGTTGCGTCTATTCCTTTAAGTTGGTTGTTATGTATTAATGGGTAATGCTCTAATGAAGCCATAATCTCATCTTTCATGACTGATTTATGATTGAAAAAAAATGAATCAGATAGGTCAGTTTGCATAACTTTCGACTAAGATTTATTTAGAAGTTAAATTTCGAATGGCTCAGCTAGAGACTAGAACAGAACCAATGGTGGTTAATTTTGGCCCTCACCATCCCTCAATGCATGGGGTTTTAAGGTTAGTTGTAACTCTTGATGGTGAGAATGTCATTGATTGTGAGCCAGTAATTGGATATTTACATAGGGGAATGGAAAAAATAGCTGAAAATAGGACAAATGTAATGTATGTCCCTTATGTAAGCAGAATGGATTATGCAGCAGGAATGTTTTATGAAGCTATTGTAGTAAATGCTCCTGAAAGATTAGCTAATATCCCAGTTCCTAAAAGAGCTAGTTACATCAGAGTTTTAATGCTGGAACTTAATCGTATTGCAAATCATCTTTTATGGCTTGGCCCCTTTTTAGCAGACGTAGGAGCTCAAACTCCGTTTTTCTATATTTTTAGAGAAAGAGAAATGATTTATGATCTTTGGGAAGCTGCTACTGGACAAAGGCTAATAAATAATAATTTCTTTAGGATAGGTGGTGTCGCATGTGATCTTCCTTACGGATGGTTAGAAAAATGCATAGACTTTTGCGATTGGTTCGGTCCTAAGATAGATGAATACGAAAAATTAATCACAAATAATCCAATTTTCAGAAAAAGAATTGAAGGTCTTGGAACAATACAAAGAGACCAGGCTATTAATTGGTCTTTGTCTGGGCCAATGCTTAGAGCTTCTGGAGTTTCCTGGGATTTAAGGAAAGTTGATAGTTATGAATGTTATGACGATTTTGATTGGCAGATTGCTTCAGAAAAAGAAGGAGATTGTTATGCAAGATATCGAGTAAGAGTTGAAGAGATGAGGCAATCACTAAGTATCATTCGTCAAGCCTGCAAAATGATTCCAGGAGGTCCAACAGAAAACTTAGAAGCCCAAAGAATGGCGACTGAAGATAAGAAGAGTGAAATATTTGGTATTGACTATCAATATGTAGCTAAGAAGGTTGCTCCAACTTTTAAAATTCCTAACGGAGAATTGTATACAAGATTAGAGTCTGGGAAAGGAGAGATAGGTGTATTTATTCAAGGAAACAATGAAGTTACCCCATGGAGATTTAAAATCAGAGCAGCTGATTTAAATAATCTGCAAATATTACCTCATATTCTTAAAGGGGCTAAAATCGCAGATATTATGGCAATCCTTGGCTCAATAGACGTCATTATGGGATCTGTTGATAGATAAGTTCTTTAGATGAAACCCGCTGATTGGTTAATATTGCAGAAAAAGGTAAGATTTGGTGATTGTGATTCTGCAGGTGTTATTCATTTTCATAACTTATTAAAATGGTCGCACGAAGCTTGGGAAGAAAGTATTGAAATTTATGGGATTCCTTCTCAAGATATTTTTCCGGATTTTTCTAAAAGCAAAAGTCAAATTATTTTCCCCATAGTAAATTGTGAAGCAAACTTTCTTGCGCCTATTAAAATCGGAGATTTCTTAAAAGTAAAAATTGCTCCTCATAAAATTAATACTCATTTGTTCCAAGTAAATAGCTTTTTTATAAAAAATGGCAATAAAGTAGCCGAAGGGAAAATCATACATTGTTCTTTAGATGTTGATTCAAGAAATAAAATAGAACTTCCCGATCAGTTAGAAAGATGGATAGAGGCTTCAAATGTAAGTATAAATTTAAAAGAATGCTAATTATTATTTTTTAAATTTATAGTTTATTTTTTCTCTACTGGTATTTTTGTTTTTAACAATCCACTCTTCAGGCTTTTCATGTTTAGGCCAACTTTGAGAAAATTTTTTTAATAAATTTAAATAAATTTCAATATTTTTATCATTCAAAAGTTCTCTAAATTCAACAATTATTTTAATTTTATTTCCCCATAATTTGTTAGATACTTTTGAAATATTGAATTTATTAATTGGGATATTTTCTTTCATAATAAAATCATTTAATCGAGATTCAATTACTTTTGGAAAAACGATTTCTCCTCCTGAATTAAAAGCGTTATCACTCCTTCCAAGAAAGTTTAAATATAAAGAATTATTGATCTGATTAATTTCACCTAAATCACCGGTTTGCCACCACCCATTTTTATTTGTGAAATTTTCAGTTTTTGAAGAGTCTATTATTTCGATTCCAATTCTGGCTGATTTTATCTCGATTAATCCTTTTGCATTAATTCTTATTTTTGTATCAGGTAGTAATTCTCCAACATTTTTTAAACCCATTAAGAATTCTTTTGGTTTTAAACTCGTAACCATTGCTGCTGTTTCTGTTGAGCCGTAACAAGGTGCTAATTTTATTTGTTCTTTTATACATTGTTTTGCAGTTTCGTCTGAAATTGAAGCTCCACCTACCCAAATTAGATCAAAAATTTTCAGCCAACTAATTCCATCTTTTTGAGCTAAAAGTCTTTTTAATTGGGTAGGTACTAATGACGTAATTAAGTGTTTTTTGTTTTTTTTAGATTTAATTGTGAAAAGTAAAAGTTCTCGAGTTTTTTTTAATAAATTCGGAGAAATATTAATACAAGAACATCCCCAAGATTGACTTCTAAAAATTGGCATTAATCCACTTATATGGTTCAGGGGTAAAGTATTTAAAATTAAGCAGTTTTGCAATTCAAATCCTTGCTCTATTAGCCATTGACCTGATGTAGCTGCAGATAATTTCAGATTATCTAAATGGTGAAAACATTTTCTCGGTTTTCCAGAACTGCCACTACTATTTAAGATAATTGCTGGCCCATTTTCAGTAATTGAATCTAATAAATCTTTGTCTTCATAAAATTTGTTTTTTACATAAATAATTTTATTCTCTCTAATTTTTTCAATAATTTTCTCTATAGATTGAGTTTCGTTATTTTCAACTTCAATAGTATGAATTTTATTTTTCATAGTTTATCCCATATATTTTTTGCTTCATTTAAAAATAGAAAAGAATTAGGGAATTTATTCATTGCTAAACCAGGAACTTTTGGAGTTGGTCCTTGTAATTGTAGAGATGACAAATGATAAAGCCATCTCTTCCCTATACCAGTTTCAAATGAGGTACTTATAGATATTAAAGCTTTTTTATTTTCTAATTCTCTTAAAAGCTTAACTGGATTATTTTCTTGAGAAGGCCTTCTAATTTGCCAACCTTTCCACTCATCAATCAAATTTGGAAATTTTAAAAGTGATTCGTCTAAGGCTATAGGGATTTTTTTGTTGAGTTCTGTCAGTCCATCAATATCATCAACACAGAGAGGTTGTTCTAACCAATCTACATTTTTGTTATCTTTTAAAATATCAGCCCATCTATTAGCTATCTCTCTTCCCCAAGAACCATTAGCATCTATTCTTAACTTAATATTATTGCCTATTTGGCTTAAAATTTCTTCTAAACTTGCTTCTTCCTCATGATTATTTTTTAATGCTACTTTCCATTTAATGGTTAATGATTTTCCAATATCAGATTGTCTTTTTTTAATTTCATTTAGATCTGAAACTACATTTTCATGATTTAACAATATGGCTGTTTTATCAATTTCATCAAAGTAGTAGTTTTTTTTAAAAATTATTTTTCTATTTATTTCGGCTAATGCAGAATTTATTGCAGATTGAATGCATGGGTGAAAAATATTTATTTGCTCAGATAAATTAAATACTTCTAAATACGAAGGGATCATATCTAGTTGTTTCGCACACTTTTTTAAGTCTTCTTTATGAAGCGGTGAAACTTCTCCAAACCCAATTTTTTTATCATTACTTGTTAATTTAATTATCCAACCCGATTTTGTATGATAAGTGGTTTTAGAATTTTCTACTTTGGCGGATAACTTAAAGCTATAAGATTTTTTTTCAAATATTAAGTTCATTTATTTAGCAAGTAATTAAATATTAATCCTGTGATTAAACCAATACCATTAAGAGTTTGAAATTTTATTGCGACGAATTTGCAATTTTTTATTGCAGAAGGTTTTGCATACGAAGATTTTAATAAATTTATAAGTCTTATTGCTTGAGGAAAACTAAGCAAATAAAGGATGCAAAACACTGGAATAAATCCATAAACTATTGTGAAAAGTTGAAAAATATATATTGTAAAAATTATCCAAGGCACAAATTGAGAACCTTTTTTTGCTCCTAAGCGAACTAAAGGTGAATTTTTCCCATGCTTTTTATCTTCAGAAATTTGATGAAAATGAGAACAAAATAATACAAGAGTTGTTGCCAAGGAAGGTCCTGAACCAAGTAATAAAGAAACTTTCCATGGAATATCTTCGAAGTAAATATTAGATGGATTTAACGCAATTAAGATTGCAGAGTACGCAAAAGGTCCAAATGTAAGCCAGCATAATGGTTCTCCTAAACCTTGATAGCCCAATCTAAAAGGAGGACCTTGATATAAATATCCTAAGAAGCAACAAGCTGCCACCAAAATAAAAATGTTTATACTTGTTGATACTGAAATAATTAAAATTATTAATAAACCAATAACTAAAGATGTATATGCAATAAATGAAATTATTTTTTTATTTTTTACAAGATTTACAATTGAATGGAATTTAAATTCATCGATTCCTGTTTCTGCGTCGTATAAATCATTAGTTAGATTTTCCCAAAGTAATATCAAAATTGCAGCTAAAGTAAATGAAATCAAATTATAAATTTTTACGTCTTCATATTGATTGAGCAAGTAAGCCCCTGTTATTAAAACTGGAAGTATGGCAACAGAATAAAGAGGCCATTTTATTGCTTTTTTCCATAATTTTTTTTTATCTTCGTCCATTTTTAATTAACACGCAAAATTAGATAATTATTGAATGTAGTTTATAAATTGAGTTACATTTTTTACTTTATTGCATCATTTTTAGTTATTTTCAATAAGTAATGAAAAATGATTTAAACTTAACAGATTTTTTAAAAGATGTATTTTCCTCTTTCGATAAGAAAGTTGAAAATTCTGGATTAGTAAGTATTTGTGTTGAGATTCCTTGTATTGATTTATTCCAAGTTTATGAATTGTTAATAAATCAATATCCGTTTTCTTCATTTTGGGAGGAATCTGATGGCATTTCATATATAGCTTTCGAGAAGTGTAAATATGTTACTCTGGATGGCCCAAAAAGATTTGAGGTAGCAAAAGAGTTTAATTCTGAGAATTTTAAAAATTTAATTAACTTAACTAATGAATCGCATAATTCTGCACTTTCAAAAATAATTTATTTATTTTCTTTCTCTGAAAATTTTAATAATAAGAATTTACCTTCAGATATCCCTAGTTTGGAAGCCATTTTGCCAAAAATATTAATTACTAAAAGTGGCAAGAATTGTTGGTTAAGAATCAATGGTCATGTTGAAGGTAAATCATCATTAAGAACATTAATTGAAGAAATATGGACAATTAGAAATCAAGTTATTAATTCTGGCTCAGAATTAATAAAATCATCTGGCTTAAAAACTAGTTTTGATTCCCCTTTTATTGATGATTTCTCACGCTCCTTAGAAACTTCTAAAATAAACATGAAAAAAGTAGTAAATAGAGGAATTCAATTAGTAGATAAAGATATCCTCGAAAAGATAGTTTTAGCGAATAGGATTAAAATAAAACTTAAAAATAAATTAGATTTAGTAGAAATTTTAAAAAGATTTAAAAAGAATCAACCAAATACATTTAGATACGTTTGGAAAAGGAATAGTAAGGATATTTTGTTTGGAGCATCTCCAGAAAAATTATTTTCTTTCTTTAAACCTAATTTAACTTTAGAGGCTCTTGCTGGAACTATCTCTACTAATTCAAATTTTGAGAAACTCCTAAAAAGTACTAAAGACTTAAAGGAACATAATTATGTAATACAACATTTGATTAAATCTTTAGAAGTTTCAAAAATAACAAACTTTAAAAAAAGTGATATCAAGGTAAATTCATTTGGAGATATTTCTCATTTGCAAACACTCATTTTCTCTAAAGTTGAAAATATTTGTCCTTTTGAATTGCTTAAAAACTTACATCCATCTCCAGCTGTTTGTGGATACCCAAAAAATACAGCATTGGATTGGATAAACACTCTTGAGTCTTTTCCTAGAGGAAATTATGCTTCTCCAATGGGTTGGGTTGATTCATCAGGTAATGCTTCATTTCTTTTGACAATAAGAGGCGCAAGATGTATTGAAGAAAATATTGAATTTACTGCAGGTTCAGGTATAGTTTCTGGCTCCGTTTTAGAGAAAGAAATAGATGAGATTAAATTAAAATTTGAATCTATAGTAAAACAGATATTTTGCGCTAAAAACCCTAGATAATTTCTACTAATTTTTCAATAACTTCCTCTGAAACATTTTTATTGGATAAATTTTCTATTTCTCTTAAACCTGTTGGACTGGTTACATTAATCTCGCTAAGCATTCCATTTATTACATCAATACCCACAAAAAATAAACCCTCATCTTTGAAGTGTTGAGATAATTCTGAGCAGATACTTTTTTCTTTTTCTGTTAATAATGTGGGTTCAGCCTTGCCTCCCATCGCTAAATTACTCCTAAAATCGCCTCCTTGAGGAATCCTATTTATTGATCCAATTGCTTCTCCGTTTACGATAATTATTCTTTTATCACCCTCTACGACTTCAGGAATAAATTTTTGCATCATAACGGGTAATTCTTCTTGAGAAGTGATTAATTCAATGATTGACTTAATTCCTGGAGAATTTTTATTTATCCTTATAACACCTTGACCTCCTTTTCCTCCTAGAGGTTTTATGACTACTTCATTATTTATATTTGCAAAATTAATAAGATCTTTTACCTTACTCGCAACTATTGTAGGTGCCATTAAGTGGCTGTATCTTAAAGCACCTAGCTTTTCATTCCACGCTCTTAACGATGAGGGTTTGTTAATTACTTTTACTCCTTTTCTTTCGGCAACTTCTAAAAGATGGGTTGCATATAAATAAGCCTCATTTACAGGAGGATCTTTTCTCATCCAAATGCAATTAAATTCGGCGAGAGGTATGCAATCATTCTCTTTTAAAGAAATCCACGGATTGACTTCAACTTTTACGGAAGATGCCCATACTTCATCACCTCTGGCTTCCAGGTCTTGAGGAGTACAACTCCAGATTTCAATATTTTTTTTTGATGATGCTTGCATTAAAGCAGCAGTTGAATCTTTTAAGGGGTTAATATTTTTAATTGGATCTATTACGAATAGAAATTTCATAAGATCTAGTTTAATAATGCTTCTAATTTATTTTCATTTTCTAATGCGTAGAGATCATCGCAGCCTCCGATACCCTCATTATCTATAAATATTTGTGGTAATGTTCTTCTACCATCAGCTCTTTCAATCATCAATGCTCTGGCATCTTCGTCGCCATCTATTTTATATTCTGTAAAATTTACATTTTTTTTCTTGAGTAGTGATTTTGCTCGAATACAGAATGGGCAATATTGCCAAGTATAAATTTCAACTTTGGACATTTTTTTAAAATAATACTTAGTTTATACTATTAAACAAAAGTGCTTGTTAGATTATAAATAACGATTAAATTCTATTTTGATAGATATTACAGATTTCAAAAAAGATCTTTCGGAACTAACAGAGCGCCTGGGTAATGCTCAGGATTGTCTTTGACGTTCCAAGATTAAAAGCGAAAAGGAAAGAGTTAGAGCAAATTTCTGCTCAGCCTGAATTTTGGGATAATCAAGAAGAAGCTAAAAAGCAAATGTTAATCCTTGATGATGTCAAAGCACAACTCGAATTGTTAGATAAATGGAAAACTTTTATTTCTGATGCTAATGCCTCTCTTGAGCTTTATTCTCTAGAACCCGAAGAGGAAATGATTTTAGAATCGCAGCTGGGATTAAAGAAATTAAGAGAGAATTTGGATAAATGGGAATTTGAAAGATTGTTATGTGGTGAATACGATAAGGAAGGAGCAGTAGTTTCTATTAACGCAGGTGCGGGTGGAACAGATGCGCAGGATTGGGTAGAGATATTATTGAGAATGTACTCTAGATGGGCCGATAATAATCAAATGAGCTTTGTCATTAGTGAATTATCTCAAGGAGAAGAAGCAGGTATTAAAAGTGTAACGTTCGAAATTGATGGAAAATATGCATATGGCTATCTGCAACATGAAAAAGGAACTCATAGATTAGTAAGAATTTCTCCTTTTAATGCCAATGGCAAAAGACAAACCAGCTTTGCTGGGGTAGAGGTTATGCCAAAATTAGATGATAATATTTCACTTGATATACCTGAAAAAGATTTAGAAATTACAACGAGTAGATCCGGTGGAGCTGGAGGACAAAATGTTAATAAAGTAGAAACAGCAGTGAGAATTGTTCATTTGCCTTCAGGGATTTCAGTAAGATGTACTCAAGAAAGATCTCAATTACAAAATAAAGAAAAAGCTATGTTACTTTTAAAGTCTAAACTATTAGTGATTGCTAAAGAACAACGAGCTGCTGAAGTCGCTGATATTAAAGGTGATATTGTGGAAGCTGCATGGGGCAATCAAATAAGAAATTATGTTTTCCATCCTTATCAAATGGTAAAAGATCTTAGGACTATGCAGGAGACTAACGAGTTAGATAGTGTTTTAGATGGTGGACTTGACCCATTTATTCATGAATTATTACGTATGAATATTTCTTCTAATGAATCTATTGAATAACTAATGGAAAATAAAAACGAAATTTTAGAAAAAAAAGTTTCTCCTCCAAGCTTTATAAAGCTTGCCATGAGAAATATGGTAAGGAAAGGCTCAAAAAGTATTTCTCATTTTTCAATAACCTTTCTAGTTTTAATTGGGATATTAATACTTGTGGCCACAATAGGTAAGCCCAATATTCCAGTTTAAGAATGTATGAAAGAAAAAATTATTTCTGAAATAAATTTAGATTTGGTTTTTCAATGTAATGATTTCTCTCAATTTTCAAATAAGTTCAAAGATACTAAAACTCATCTTATTTTTGAATCTATTTTTTGGGAGAAAGTTTTTTTATCTTGGATAAATACTATATTAAAAAAAGAGGATTATGAATTACCAAATTATATTTTTGAAAAAAAATCTTTTTCATTAGGCTTACAGATAATATCTAATCAAGAAATTGCTTCTTTGAATAAGAAATGGATGCAAAAACATGGTCCAACTGATGTTCTATCTTTTCCAATTATTTCTGATGAATCTCTAAATAATTTAGATCATATAGAGTTGGGAGATATTTTTATATCATTAGAGATGGCACTTGAGCAATCTTATGAATATAAACATTCAATCTATAGAGAGATGATCTGGTTGGCTAGTCATGGATTTTTACATCTTTTGGGATGGGAACATAATAATGAGCATGATTTAGAAAATATGTTAAATTTCCAAGAATATTTAATTACTCGATTAGATTAAAAATAAATGGAAAAAAAAATAAACTATTTAGAAAATAGAAAAGAATCATACAAAACTTCTAGTAATGTATTTATAAGTTTTAAGTATGCTTTCAGTGGTATTAGTTATGTATTAAAAACTTCAAGAAATTTTAAAATTCAATTAATTTTTGCAGTTACAAGTTTAATAATTGGTTTTTTACTAAAAATTAGTCTAAGTAATTATGTTATTTTGATTGCAACAATAATGTCTGTTTTAATATTAGAAATATT
>CABZNT010000019.1 GCA_902527105.1 uncultured Prochlorococcus sp.
AATTAAAAAAGAAATTAGAAATTATTTATGCATATTAAATTCAGACGGAAGATTTAAAAAAGTGTTATTTGATGAAGATATGATAAAAAGTAATAGAACTTTCACAATTACAAAACTAAAAAATAACCTAAAGACAATCGATTCATTTATTTCTAATGAAAACAAAGATTTAATAATATTAACCTCGATAGGAAGAGTTTTTAACTTTAATTTATCAAATAAATTTTTAACACCAACCTCTAAACAATCACAAGGATTAATACTTACTAAACTTTTACCAACTGAAAAAATCGTTTCTTGTTGTACATATCAAAATGGGGAAAATATTTTTTTAATATCTAAAAAAGGGAAAATCTTTTGTATGAATAGCAATGAAATATATTATTCAAATGAATATAGTTTGGGATATTTAAATGAAAAAACCCAACTTAAAAACGATTACTTCTTCAAAATAATAACAAGTAACCATTACGTTGATATTGAAACTAATAAAAATAAATCTGCGAGATTGGACTTAAATAAATTAGATTTCAAGTCAAATAAATCAAATTTTTTAATTGATTTTTTAAAGTTTGATAAGGATGAATGCCTTGAACATTGTTTCCGACTTAAGAAGTTTCTCAACTAAGATTTATATTCGTTTTCTACCCAATTTAAGTACTCTTTATTAACCGTTCCTGTTACATAAGAACCAGTAAAGCAACTCATCTCCAAATCTTTAATAGAAGAATCGCTTATTATAGATTTTCGCAAACTTTCAACACTTTGATAAACAAGGTTATCAATTTCAAGATGATCAGCAATTTCACTAATTGTTCTATTGTGAGCTATTAATTCATCTCTATTAGGCATATTAATTCCATAAACATGAGGATAACGAACTGGAGGAGCTGCTGATGTAAAAAAAACTTTATTTGCTCCTGCATCTTTAGCCATTTGGACAATTTCTTTTGATGTAGTACCTCTTACTATCGAGTCATCAACAATTAATACATTTTTATTTTTAAACTCTGCACTCATAGCATTTAATTTTTGCCTTACAGATTTCTTGCGTTTCTGTTGACCAGGCATTATAAATGTTCGACCAACATATCTATTTTTAAAAAAACCTTCCCTATATTCTATCCCTAACTGTCTTGCAACTTGCATTGCGGCAGGCCTAGAAGAATCAGGAATAGGCATAACTACATCAACATCTCCAGAATTAATTGTCTCTTTTATTGTTTCTGCCAGATAATCTCCCATCTTTAAACGAGCTTTATATACTGAAATTCCATTCATAATTGAATCTGGCCTAGCTAGATAAACATATTCAAAAGCACAAGGAAATAACATTGGATTTTCAGAACATTGCTTAGAGTAAAACTCCCCATTAAGATTTATAAAAACAGCCTCTCCAGGATCTACATCTCTCACTACTTGATAATCGTTATTCTCAAGCACTAGAGATTCACTTGCAACCATCCACTCTTCTTTTTTTGTGGTTAATGAAAGTCTTTTTCCTATAACTAACGGCCTAATGCCGAAAGGATCTCTAAATGCTAATAAACCATGTCCCGAAATTAATGCAATTGAAGCATATGATCCCTGAATTCTTTTATGTAAAGATTTGACGGCATTAAAAATAATATCAGGTTCTAATTCTTGATTATTAATTTGCTCTTGTAATTCTGTCGCAAATACATTTAACAACATTTCAGTATCACTCGAAGAATTTGTATGCCGCTTATCAATATTAAATAATTGTTTTTCTAAATCTCTTGTATTTGTCAAATTTCCATTATGTATCAAAACAATTCCATAAGGAGCATTAACGTAAAAAGGCTGTGCTTCTTCTACACTTTCTGCAGATCCCTTTGTTGCATACCTTACATGACCCAATCCAATTTTGCCGATTAAATTCCTCATATCTCTTGTTCTATAAGCAGTATTAACCTGACCTTTAGCCTTATGTATATGAAAAACAGTATTTTCCATTGTAGCTATACCTGTTGAGTCTTGACCTCTATGCTGCAAAAGCAAAAGACTATCGTAAATTTGTTGATTTACATCATCTGAAGAAACGATTCCAACTATTCCGCACATAACTTAATATCTTAAAAATTTTAATAGTTGAGAAATGTTTTTCATATTAAAAATAACCTGAAATACTATTATTAAATTTTTCAGATAATTCCTCAACCCTAATATTGCAAATATTTTTATCTTGAATTTTTATCTTCAGCGTTTCACTAGATACATATCCTACTTTTTTTACATAAATACTTGATGGGCAATTTATTTGATTTTGTTTTAAATAATATAGCCATTCTTTTTGTTTCTTTTTAGTAATTGAAAAAAGGATTCTAGAACCTCCTTCTGCAAACAATAAATTATCATTTCTATTTAAATCTTTCTTTAATTCTATCGTTGCACCTTTTCCGGACAAAATACAGGACTCTGCTAAAGCTATAGCTAAACCGCCATCGCTGATATCGTGAGAAGAAACTACAAAACTTTTTGAAATAGCATTTCTTAAAAAACTCTGGCAAAACTTTTCATCTTGCAAATCTATTTTTGGAGGCCGACCTGTGATTGCCCCATGAAAATATTCCAAATAAGAACTAGCTGCAATTGTTACATCTGATTTATAAGAACCAATTAACCAGATTTGATCATCAATATTTTTCCATTCACTACTTATAGCTTTCTCAACATTATCTAACTTTCCTACCATTCCAATAACTGGAGTAGGGTTGATAGGAGTTATTACATTATCTTTATTTTTAGATTCATTGTATAAAGAAACATTACCTCCTGTTACAGGAGTTTCCAATGCCTTACAGGCTTCGGAAATTGCATTGCATGAAGATGAAAGTTGCCAATATCCTATTTCATTCTCAGGAGAAGAAAAATTTAAATTATTTGTAATTGCTATCGGTTCAGCCCCAACACAACTAACATTTCTCGCGGATTCTGCAACAGCAGCGATAGTTCCTCTATAAGGATCAAGAGCAACCCATCTACTATTACAATCAACTGAAGCAGCTACACCAGAAAATATTTTACTTTTATTTTTTTTATTTTGTTCCCTTAGTCTTATTACAGCTGCATCTGATTTTCCAGGTTTAAAAACTGTATTTGCCTGCACTTGAGAGTCATATTGTTTATAAATCCATCTTTTAGAAGCTATAGATGGATTAGATAGTAGTTTTAAAATAATTTCTGAATAAGAAAAATTCTTATTTTCCTTCAATGAAAATATTTTTTGCTCATAAATTTCTGGTAAATCATTTTCACTCCATTCCCATTTCTTTAAAAGATCATCAGGTGGATTATTAATCACATTGTGAAGATTGACAGGTGTATCATCAGACAAAGCAGAAGTAGGTATTTGGGCAACAATTTTACCTTTGTGAGAAATAATTACCTCATTAGTTCCTATAACTTGGCCTATTACATTGGCATATAATCCCCACTTATTAAATTTTTCGATAAGGTCATTAATTTTTTCTTCTTTAACGACAAACAACATTCTCTCTTGAGATTCAGATAATAAATATTGATATGGAGACATATCAACTTCTCTAGAAGGTACCAAATCTAAATCAATAGATATACCTAATTTTCCATTTGCAGCCATTTCTGCACTACTGCATGTTAAACCTGCAGCACCCATATCTTGAGCTGCAATTACATCTCCTGTTTTAAAAGCATCCAAGCAAGCTTCAATAAGACTTTTCTCGATAAATGGATCACCTACCTGAACTGCTGGTCTATCATCTAATGAGTTTATAGTTAATTCTGAACTAGCAAAACTAGCGCCACCAACTCCATCTCTGCCAGTAGTATTACCAACATATAATACTGGTGAGCCTATATTTTTAGCTCCGGAACAAACAATTTCATTAGTCTCTAAAAGTCCTAAAGCCATAACATTCACTAAAGGATTCCCGGAATAACTGTCATCGAAGTCAATTTCACCTCCAACAGTCGGCACACCAACACAATTCCCATAATGTGCAATACCGGATACAACTCCTCGCAGTAAATCAATATTTGATGATTTATCAAGGTTTCCGAATCTCAATGAATTCAATACTGCAATTGGCCTTGCACCCATTGTAAATATATCTCTTAAAATCCCTCCTACACCTGTTGCAGCACCTTGAAAGGGTTCAATAGCAGAAGGATGATTATGACTTTCTATTTTAAAAACAAGTTTTTGATTATTTCCAACATCAATAACTCCAGCATTTTCTCCTGGTCCAACTAAAACATTTTTACTTTTAGTAGGAAATTTAGATAGTAAAGGTTTTGAATTTCTATAACAACAATGTTCGGACCACATGACGCCAAACATTCCTAATTCCGTTCTATTAGGTTTTCTCTTTAATCTTTTGCAAATTTCTTCGTAATCATTAAGTGTTAAATTTTCAACTTTCAGTGCCTCATTAAGATCATAAAGATCATGATTTTCTTGATTTATCATTCTTTATATCCAAGGGTCATCTTCTTTTTTTTCACTAAACGGAATAGATGTTCTATCTTCATTATAAAAACTTTTTTGTTTAAAATCTAAGGATTGGCTCATATCTTCATCTTCTTCAAGCCAATCCTCCAATCTATTAGAAGCAATATTTTTCATATCATCAAATCTATCAATAATTTTTTTTCCTTTTTGCATAAATTCATTCTTAATACTTGATTTTATTAAGGATAAATCACCTAAAGAATTAATTTCAGAAAATACCAATCCAGGTTGTTGATCATTAATATTTTCAATATTTAATTTCCATCTACTAGAACCTGGAATTTTAGGATTAGATCTAGAAACCAAATAATATATAATCTTACCGGTTTTCATTTCAAATAAAAAATCGGCAATAACTCCTATTTTTGATCCATTTACATTTATAAGATTAGCTTCTATTAAAGTTGGAAACCTATTTAAAGTTGCTAAATCAGAAATAGCTGGATCACCTTTGACATATATTTCATTATCGATTATTTGAGAAATTTGATTTAATCGCCAAACATTTCTTTTTAAGTCAAAATTTGAAGGGCGAGAGTACCATCCTAAAATTCTATGAACTGGAGGATGCATCCAAACATTTTCACCATTTCCGTAATTAAGAGCCATATTTCCCTTAACACAATAATTTAGTAATTGACTTAATAAAATTTCTTTAGGTAATTTCAAGTTAAGAACGAACCTGCACAGGCATAACTAAATAAGTAAAAGAATTGAGATTATCTTCTGGCACAAAAACAGCAGGAGTAGTCGCAATATTACACTTTAAAAGTACATTTTCAGAAGAAATAACTTTTAAACCCTCTAAAAGATATCTAACGTTAAACGCAATATCAAAATTTTCTCCATCATAAGAAACAGGTATTGATTCATTTGCGTTTCCAATATCTTGGGCATCTGCACTGATATAAGCTAAATCTTTATTATCTAATTTAATCTTTACAACACTACTTTGCTGATCAGCTAAAACAGCAATTCTTTCTAGTGCATCGATTAATTTTTTTGTATTAAAATTCAGAATTTTAGAAAAAGTATCAGGAATTAATTGTGAATAATTAGGATAAGTACCTTCAAGGGTTCTTGTCGTAATTATTTGACTAGAAGAAATAAATACTACTTGACCTTTGTCATAAAAAAGTTTTATTGAATTTTCTGAGCTTCTCAAAGATACAAGTTTTTCAATTTCCCTCAAAGATCTAGTTGGAATAGTTACTGAAAAATCACTATCATTTGAAGATAGATTTTCTTTAAGTTCGATATGTTCTTCGTTACCAATTAATGCAACAGCCAATCTATGACCATCTGTAGAAGCAGACTCTAAGTAATTTGTTTTAAAAGTAAAGTTGACACCAGTAAGTAATTGCTTTGAGTCATCATTACTACTTGCAAAAATAGTAGATTTTAAAGCTTTTAAAAAAGAACTAGGATCAATATTCAAAGAAGTACCACTTTCAACAAATGGCAAATTAGGATATTCATCAGAAGGGATTCCTTTAAGGTTAAAAGAACCTCTATCACTTTTTATTAAAATATTATCTGAATTACCGTCAACTTCTAAAGAAACAGGAGTTTCACTTGGTAATTTATTGACTATTTCGGATAAAAGTTTTGAAGGTATAGTAATAGCTCCACTTTTTTTAACAGTTCCATCAAAAGAAGTTTGAATTCCTAAATTAAGGTCAAAACCGGTTACGCTAACTTTATTTGTTCCTTCATCAGCTGTTAAAAGTATATTTGCAAGAATTGGATGTGTTGGTCTTGAAGCAACTGCTTTGCTCACTAGTTGTATAGCATTATTTAATTCATTTTGATTACAAATAATTTCCATCGGAATTTGGAACTTTTTACAAATACAATATACTTTTTTCGTAAACTAAATTCAATAAATTTAATCTTTGCTTTTTTCTAATATTAAAATGAATAATAAAATAAAAAATTTAGTAGTAGTAGTTCTTGTGGGAACTGTGGAATTCTAAAATAAAAAACCTTCTCAACTTAGTTTATAAACATAAAAACATGTGAAAAAAATTCCGAATTTGTTGAATATTTGTTTCTTTATTCGAAAATTTTTAATTTATTCAACAAATAGAACTATTTATTAGATCTTTTTCAACAAATTATGTTTGTTTTTAATCGATTTCCACAGACACTAAAAGTTTTGGATTTTAATATCCTAAAATTTTAGTTATATTTTTTAATGAAGGTTCAACATTTTTCCTGAAAATAGCATCGTTGTTTTTTATGGCGCAATCAGGATCTTTTAAACCATTTCCAGTAAGAACACAAACAATAGTAGATTCTTTCTGAATTCTATTTTTATTTTTTATCAATCCAGCAACTGATGCTGCACTGGCAGGTTCACAAAATACTCCTTCTTTGGCAAGGATTTTATAAGCATTGATTATTTCTTTATCTGTAACTGACTGAAAGTCTCCCTTACTTTCTTTTCTTACTTTTTTTGCTTTTTCTCTATTTACAGGATTTCCAATTCTTATTGCAGTTGCAATTGTTTCTGGATCTTTAACTATTATATTTTTTACTAATGGAGCAGAGCCTTCGGATTGAAACCCCATCATTATTGGCAATTTTAAATTTCTTTTTATTTTTGAATATTCTTTAAATCCCATCCAATAAGCAGTTATATTCCCGGCATTACCCATTGGAATACACAGCCAATCAGGAGCATAACCTAAGTCATCAATTATTTCAAAAGCTGCTGTTTTTTGTCCTTGTATTCGATAAGGATTTACAGAATTAACAAGTTCTATAGGGTGTTCTGAGGATAAATCTCTAACAATTTCTAGAGCCTTATCAAAGTTTCCATTGATAGATATTATTTCAGCGCCATACATTAATGCTTGCGCAAGTTTTCCTTGTGCAACAAATCCTTCTGGGATTAAAACATAAGGTTTTAATCCTCCTCTCGAAGCATATGCAGCAGCAGCAGCAGAGGTGTTTCCAGTACTTGCACAAATAACTGCTTCACGGCCTTCTTCTTTTGCTTTGCTAATTGCCATAGTCATACCACGATCTTTGAAAGATCCTGTTGGATTAAGGCCATCATATTTTAAAAAAACTTTTGTTTTATTTCCAATCAAATTGCTAATCGACTCGCTTAGAATTAGTGGTGTATTTCCTTCATTGAGGGAAATAATAGGAGTTTTCTTCGTAACTGGGAGATATTGTTTATAAGCTTCTATTAGACCTGGCCATCTTTTTTTTCTGTAATTAATGTGCAGTTTATTTTTGATTTTATTCAATAACGCCATGGTTGTTTAATTTGTTTTGATTTTTTCTAAAGGGGAATTGGTGAAAAAGGTTAATAATTCTGAAATCGATTCTACTTTATTCATAACTTTGCTCAAAGCGCTAACATCTAAAATTACAGTTTTAGTTGGATATCCTTCGAAAAAATTTATTAGATTTATTTTTCCATTCCCTATGTTAATTCCTTGAATTACGCTTGCTCTAAGAGCCAACATACCTGTTCTTTCATCAGTTGCTCTGGGTGGGTGGATAATAGATGAAAGTCTTGTTAAAAAAACATTTCCTATTTCAGAATATACAAGTTTGCTTGCAATGGTTATAGGAACTTCAAAATCTTTATTTAAAACTGTTCTAATTTCTTTATCGGGAGACCCGGTTGCTTTTAAAATCCTTTTTAATTTTCTTGTGGATTTACCTTCTTTGGCAAAAGTTTTTAAAGAATTAACTTTAATTGTTCTAGAAAATATGCTGTATGTGATTTTAATTTCTTCAGCAGCATTAGCTTTTGGAAGATTAAAAAATAATGGAGAAATTGCTAAAATAAAAAATATTTTGAATATTAAAAATTTACTAAATTTCATTTAGATATTTGCACCCGCGGCAATTTTAACAAGTCTTACTACTCCTTTTTCAGTTACTTTTTTTGCAATTTTTATACTCATTTCTTTGGTATAGGGCTCATTTATAAGTCTCGGAACCTTTTTTAGAAAAATGTCATTTGAATAGCCGGGTATTTTTTGTAAAATCTCTAAAAAGTTTCTCAATGGCTCTATATACATAATAAGGTCACTCAAGTTGTTATTTTCGTTAAAAGTATTCAACTTAATTGGTTGTGGAAGATAGTTATTCAAACTCTTCAATATTTTTAAACTGAGTAAATCTATCTGATTTGTTAAACCTTCAACTATCTCATTTCTAAGAAATCCCCCATTTGAAGAAAAGAGAAGATTTATAACTTCGTCTAAAAGTTTTTCTAAATCGAGATCTGTTTGCTTTGCAGCGTTAGAAAGCAGATCTTCTAAACGATCCCACTTAAATTGTTTATTGTCGAAAAGCATTTCTTTAAGGCTTTCCCTTAATTGTGGATCAGGGTCTTCCATCAATCTTCTTGCAAAATATGGATAAGCTGCGCCTAATATTTTGAAGTTTGGATCTACACTTAAAGCTATTCCTTCTAATGTAAGTAATGACCTAATTATAAGTGCATAATATGGGGGCAGTTTGAAAGGGAATTTATACATAACACCAGACATATCGTCTGTAACACTTTTAAAATCCATTTTAGAAACTCCTTGTTCAACGGCGTTAATAAAAACATCTTGAAATGCTGGAACAATGGGTTCTAGATCTACTTCTTCTGATAAAAATCCCAATTTTACAAAATCTTGAGACAATTTATCGAAGTTTTTATTTACTAAATGTACTACTGCTTGAATTAATCCTGATCTAGATTCTCTGGAAACCTCGCTCATCATTCCAAAATCTAGATAACATAATCTTCCATCTTCCAAGGCTAATAAATTACCTGGATGTGGGTCTGCATGAAAAAAACCATGTTCTAAAAGCTGTTCTAAACTGCATTGCACTCCTATATCAATCATTTCATCAGGATTAATACCTAATTTTTTTACATCTTCTAAATTTGTTAATTTTGTACCGTTTATCCATTCCATAGCTAAAACTCTTCTTGAAGTTATTTCTTTATAAATTTTTGGGACGGCAATCATTTTGTTATGTTTATGCAAATCTCTAAATTTCTCTGCATTCGCAGCTTCGTTTAGATAATCCATCTCTTCAAAAACTCTCTTGCCTAATTCATCAATCAAAGCAACAAGATCACTTCTTATTAATCCGATATTGTTTTTTAGCCAGTAAGCAATATTTCTTACTATGTAAAGATCTAAAGTTATTTGCTCTCTTAAACCTGGGCGTTGTACTTTTATTGCAACGATTTCTTCATTTTTTAATTTTGCTTTATGCACTTGCCCTAAAGAAGCAGCGGAAATTGGCTGTTTATCAATTTCTAAAAAAATCTCGTTTATTTTATATCCTAAATCTTCTTCTATTAATTCCATAGCTTTATCGCCATCAAAGCCGGGGAGTTGATCTTGCAATTCAGATAATTCTTCTAGAAGAATTCCTGGAATTATATCTGGTCTGGTTGATAAAGCTTGGCCGGCTTTAACAAATGCAGGTCCAAGTTCTACTAACAAATTTGTTAATTCTCTTGCTCTAAATCTTGCTTGCGGTTCATTTTTCAATCTTCCAGTTAATTTATCCCATCCAACAGAGAAGATGTAAGCAAAAATAGGTATGAGTGTTTGCCAAAGCCTTTTTAAAAGTCTCTTAGGATTTTTTTTATAAATTTTTGAAATAGTATCTGGATCATAATTTAAAAGCCCGGATACCTCAATAAAATCAGTAAAATCTTCATTCATAACTTTATATATTTAAAACCTTTATTTTTTTAAAAAAGAAGTTAATTTTTTTATATGGAAGATTTATCATGTTAATACAATTAAAAATAGAAAATATTGCATTAATAGAAATTATAGAAATTAATTTCGAAAAAGGGTTGAATATCATAACTGGGGATTCAGGTTCAGGAAAATCATTAATTCTGGATTCCCTAAATGCTTTATTTGGTGGAACTAATATACCTCTAAAGCATTTAATACGTCCAGGAAAAGATTTTTGCGTTATCGAAGCTAAATTTTCTTCTTCTTCCCAAATTAATAATTGGTTAATTAGTAATGGCTTTGAAATAACTTCTTCAGAAATACAAATTAAAAGAAAATCTTATAAAAAAAATAATAAAATTTTATCCAAATATAGCCTTAATAATTTATCAATTAAAAAACAATCTTTAGAAATACTTGGACGACTTTTAATAGATTTTGCAGGCCAATCTGATACTTTTGTCTTTGATTCTTTAGATAAGAGAAGATTAATTATTGATGACTTATGTTCTCAAGAATCAAGAGATAATAGCGAAAGGATTAAAAGTATATGGGGACAAACTAAAGTTTTAAAGGGATTAATGGAGAAAAAAATTGAATTTGCTAGGAATCAAGAAGAAAAAAACTTGGCAGTTAAACATATGTTGAAGAGTTTAGAAGAAGCTAATTTAAATTCCAGTGATGAAATTTTAGAATTGGAGTTATTAGAAAATAAACTTGTTAATAATCTCGAAATTAATAATTCAATTAAATCATCTTTAGAAAAATTAAATAATTTCAATCATGATGAACCGTCAGTAACTTTTTTGATAAATCAATCTATGAAGATTTTAAATAAAACAGCAAATTTCGATTTAACGATTCAAAAATTTCGAGAGAAATTATTAAATATCAATGCTGATGTTGAAGATTTAATTCTTAATCTTAATTCATATTTACAAGACATGGATACTTATGAAGCCAATCTTCCAGAAATACAAAAAAGATTATTTTTTTTAAAAAATTTAGAGAGAACTTTTTCACTAGAATTACCTGAATTAATTGCAAAGCGTGATCAATTAAAGACGTATTTTCAAGAAAATGATCAAAGTAATGAGATTTGCAGACTTAAAGCTCAAATTGAAAATTTACAAAGTAATTTAAATTGTTTATTTCTTATTCAATCTTCTGAAAGAAAAAAATTTGCTAAACAGTTACAAAATTCAGTGATGTCGATTTTAAGAAATCTAGGTTTGGAAAATGCAAATTTTTTCATTCAATTTTCTGAATGTAAGCCTTCTGGTGATGGAATTGACGATATAAATTTTTTGTTTTCAGCTAATCCTGATCAGAAGCTTGCTCCATTGTCAAATGTTATTTCTGGCGGAGAAATGTCAAGATTCTTGTTAGCTATTAAATCTAGTATTTCTAAAAAACCCAACACTTTCTTTTTAGATGAAATTGATAGTGGTTTAAGTGGTAAATCTCTATTTTCTTTGGTTGAGCTGATAAAGGAAATTTCTAAAAATCAACAAGTTTTATGTATTACACATCAGCCTTTCTTAGCCGCTAGGGGATTGGCTCATTTCAAAGTTAATAAAAATGTTATTAATGGAATAACTTATACCTCAATTGCAAAACTAATCACAAAAAATCAAAGAAAAAATGAATTAATAGAACTTATAGGTGGAGGTTCTTGCGAAGTAAATGAATATGCTTCTAGACTTCTTGATTGGTCAGCTGCGTAAAATAAAAAAAATTCTACTATAATAACTTCTTTAAATCATAAATTAGATTTAAACATGATAAATAATGTTGATGGTAGTTTTGGAGAAGATAACTCAATTAATATCAAGGGAGCTCGTCAGCATAATTTAAAAAATATTAATCTTTCTCTACCCAGGAATAAGTTTATAGTTTTTACAGGCGTGAGTGGAAGTGGTAAAAGTTCTTTAGCTTTTGATACTATTTTTGCAGAAGGTCAAAGAAGATATGTTGAGAGTCTTTCGGCATACGCAAGGCAATTTTTGGGTCAAATAGATAAACCAGATGTTGACAATATTGAAGGTTTATCACCTGCTATTTCAATCGATCAAAAATCTACAAGTCATAATCCTAGATCAACAGTCGGAACAGTAACAGAGATACAAGATTATTTAAGATTATTGTTTGGTCGTGCTGGTGAGCCACATTGTCACCACTGTGGGATTCCAATTGCGCCTCAAACAATTGATGAAATGGTTGATCAAATTCTTCTTTTACCAGAAGGTACAAGGTATCAATTGTTGGCTCCTGTTGTAAGAGGTAAAAAAGGAACACATACAAAATTGATAAGTGGACTAGCTGCCGAAGGATTCGCTAGGGTAAGAATTAATGGTGAGGTAAGAGAACTTGCTGATAGTATTGAATTAGATAAAAATCAAATTCATAATATTGAGGTAGTAGTAGATAGATTAATTGCAAGAGAAGGAATACAAGAAAGACTAAATGATTCTCTACAAACTTGCCTCAAAAGAGGCGATGGCTTAGCAATAGTAGAAGTTGTCCCAAAAAAAGGAGAAAACTTACCTTCTAACTTAGAAAGAGAAAAACTTTACTCAGAAAATTACGCATGTCCTGTACATGGCTCTATTGTTGAAGAACTTTCTCCCAGATTATTTTCTTTTAATAGCCCATATGGAGCCTGTCCAGATTGTCATGGGATTGGTTATTTAAAAAAATTTACTGCTGATAGAGTTATACCTGATAAAACATTACCTGTTTACGCTGCAATAGCTCCTTGGAGTGAAAAAGATAATACTTATTACTTCTCTTTACTTTATTCTGTAGGACAAGCTTATGGTTTTGAATTAAAAACTCCTTGGAAAGATTTAAGTGATTTGCAAAAAAAAGTTCTACTTTTGGGATCAGATAAACCAATATTAATTCAAGCTGATAGTCGTTTTAAAACTTCTAGTGGTTTCGAAAGACCTTTTGAGGGGATTTTGCCAATATTAGAAAGGCAATTGAATGAAGCTAATGGAGAATCGGTTAAACAAAAATTAGAAAAGTATCTAGAATTAGTTCCCTGTAAGACATGCTCCGGAAAAAGATTAAGACCTGAAGCTTTGGCCGTTAAACTTGGTCCATACAACATTACTGATTTAACTTCTATAAGCGTTTCTGAAACACTCAAACACGTAGAGCGCATCATGGGTTTAGGCAATACAAATACAGAGAAGGAAAAAATATCATTATCAGCAAAACAAAAGCAGATAGGTGAATTGGTTTTAAAAGAGATTCGTTTACGTTTGAAGTTTTTAATTAATGTAGGTTTAGATTATTTGACTTTAGATAGGCCAGCTATGACTTTGTCTGGTGGTGAGGCTCAGCGTATTAGATTGGCAACACAAATAGGTGCAGGTCTTACTGGCGTCTTATATGTATTAGATGAACCAAGTATTGGTTTGCATCAGAGAGACAATGACAAATTATTAGAAACATTAAAAAGCTTAAGAGACTTGGGAAATACTTTGGTTGTGGTTGAACATGATGAAGATACTATGAAATCTGCAGACTACTTAGTAGATATTGGTCCAGGGGCAGGTGTCTATGGTGGGGAAATTATTGCTAAAGGATCTTATCAAGATATCTTAAATTCAGAAAGGTCATTAACCGGAGCTTACCTCAGTGGCAGGAAGTCTATTCCTACTCCAAAAGAACGTAGATCATCTGTAAAAAAAAGTTTAATTTTAAATAATTGCTTCAAAAATAATTTAAAAAATATCTCTGTGGAATTTCCTTTAGGAAGATTAGTTTCTGTAACAGGTGTTAGTGGAAGTGGGAAGAGCACCTTGATAAATGAATTGCTTCATCCTGCTTTGTGCCATTCTCTAGGTTTAAAAGTCCCTTTTCCTCAAGGCGTAAAAGAGTTAAAGGGTATAAAGGCAATTGATAAAGTTATCGTTATTGATCAATCTCCAATAGGAAGAACTCCAAGATCAAACCCTGCCACATATACTGGTGCTTTTGATCCTATAAGGCAGATATTTACTGCCACAGTAGAAGCAAAAGCAAGAGGATATCAGGCTGGTCAATTTAGCTTTAACGTGAAAGGAGGAAGATGCGAAGCTTGTAAAGGCCAGGGAGTCAATGTTATTGAAATGAATTTTTTACCTGATGTGTATGTTCAATGTGAAGTATGTAAAGGAGCTCGTTTTAATAGAGAAACTCTTCAAGTTAAATATAAAGGTTTTAATATATCCGATGTTTTAGAGATGACTGTTGAACAAGCTGCAGAAACTTTTTCTGCTATACCTCAAGCTGCTGATAGATTATCTACATTGGTAGATGTCGGCTTAGGATATGTAAAATTAGGCCAACCAGCTCCTACGTTATCTGGCGGAGAGGCTCAAAGAGTTAAGTTAGCTACAGAATTATCAAAAAGGGCTACTGGAAAAACTTTATATTTGATTGATGAACCAACTACGGGGTTAAGTTTTTATGATGTTCATAAATTAATGGATGTGATACAACGTTTGGTGGATAAAGGTAATTCAGTAATTGTTATTGAACATAATTTAGATGTTATTAGATGTTCAGATTGGATTATTGATTTAGGACCTGACGGAGGGGATAAAGGCGGAGAAATCATTGCAGAAGGTATTCCTGAGGATGTAGCTAAAAATCCTACAAGTCATACAGCAAAATATCTTAAAAAGGTTCTGAAATAAGAAAATCCTTGTTGTATTTCTTTGTATTTTAATTATTTAAGAAAAACAAAATTCTCTTTTAGAGGGACATTAAACTGCTCTATAACTGCTTTTTTTTAACTTTTGCATTAAATGAATTTAAAATCATAATGCTTTCTTAATATTTCATTAGAAAATTCAGCTTATTTGTATTAAAGGCCGTTGATCGGAGGATTTGCTGTATGAGGTTGAATTTTTTACATTTACATTTACATGGTCTTATACGTTCTAAAAATCTTGAGTTAGGCAGGGATGCAGATACAGGAGGGCAAACACAATACGTTTTAGAATTAATTAAAAGTTTGGCTAATACTTCAGAAGTTGATCAAGTTGATCTAGTTACTCGTTTAATAAACGATCCTAAAGTAGGTGATGAATATTCTCAAGAAGAAGAATTTGTAGAACCTGGAGTAAGAATTTTAAGATTCAAATTTGGTCCTAATAAATATTTAAGAAAGGAATTGCTTTGGCCTTATTTAGATCATTTAACTGAAAGATTAATTTCTTATTATAAAAAAAACAAAAAGCCTGATTTTATCCATGCACATTATGCAGATGCTGGATATGTAGGAGTTAAACTAAGTAAATCCTTAAACGTTCCTCTTATTTTTACTGGTCATTCTTTAGGAAGAGAGAAAAAAAGGAAATTGCTTGATACTGGTTTAAAAACTAATCAAATAGAAAAGCTTTACTCTATAAGTAAAAGGATTGAGGCAGAAGAAAAAGCATTAAAGTCTGCAGATATTGTTGTTACTAGCACTAAACAAGAGTCAGTGTATCAATATTCTCAATATTCTTCTTTTTCACCTCACAAAGCTAGGGTAATCCCTCCTGGTGTTGATCATAATAAGTTTCACCATATTCATTCGACAACAGAAACAGCCGAAATTGAGAATATGATGAAACCTTTTCTAAAGGATTCTACTAAACCTCCATTATTGAATATTTCTAGAGCTGTACGAAGAAAAAATATTCCTTCTTTGATTGAGGCATATGGAAGATCTGAAAAATTAAAAAGAAAAACGAATTTAATTTTGATTTTGGGTTGTAGAGATAGTACTTCTAAACTTGACCCTCAACAAAAAGATGTTTTCAATAATATTTTTGAAACAATTGACAAATATAATTTGTATGGAAAGGTAGCTTATCCAAAAAAACATCTTCCAAGTCAGATTCCTGCTTTATATAGGTGGGCTGCTAGCAGAGGTGGTGTATTTGTAAATCCAGCTTTAACAGAGCCTTTTGGTTTAACTCTTCTTGAAGCTTCTTCATGTGGTTTACCAATAATATCAACAAATGATGGAGGCCCAAAAGAAATTTGTTCAAAATGTGAGAATGGACTTCTAGTAGATGTTACTGATATTAATGAGTTGAAAGTTATCCTTGAAAAAGGAATTTCAAATAATAATCAGTGGAAATTATGGAGTAGAAATGGAATAGAGGGCGTTAATAGACACTTTAGTTGGAACACACATGTACGAAATTATTTATCAATACTGACAGAAGAATTTTCAAGTTCAAATAGTTGTTCTTCATCCGACATTAAACAAAGTTGTTTAAAAGGAAGTTCTTCACTTATAAAACCCCACTGATCAAATACCTTAGGATCAGGGTGAAGAATTAGTTGATTGTTATGAGTTTTCTTTAGTTTGAAACCCTTCTTAGATAGTTTTTTCATTAAGTTAGCAGTTTCTTCAAATCTTGATGCCATTGCATCAAGACTTGAGCAGTCACTTGTTAATCCATTATCCTTCCATGTAAAAAAACTCATAACAAATTTTTTAAAGATTGATTTTTAAGACTATACCTAAAATTACAAGTAAAATGTTGATTTTCCAAAAATTTTCAACTATTTTTTGTTCCTTAACTCCTTTGAGTTCAAAATGGTGGTGCAGTGGAGCCATTAAAAAAATGCGTTTACCTCTGTGAAATAATTTTTTTGTAATTTTAAAAAATCCTACTTGAATCATCACTGATAATGATTCAATAATAAATATTCCTGAGAAAATAAATAAGGTAAAAATGCTATTAGTTAATAAGGCTATAGAACCAAGAATTGCACCAATAGTTAAAGATCCTGTGTCGCCCATAAATATTTTTGCAGGATAACTATTGTATTTGAGAAATCCTAAGCATATGCCGGACATTGCATAACATAAAAGACTATAAACAAAAAGCTCTTGCTGTCCTTTCATTAATATTTCTGTTCCTAATCCATAAAAGACAACCCCACTGCAACCAGCTGCTAATCCATCTAGTCCATCAGTCAAATTTACCGAATTACTTATGCCAACAAGCACTAAAAAAGAAATTGGCAATATAAAAATATTCATATTT
>CABZNT010000020.1 GCA_902527105.1 uncultured Prochlorococcus sp.
TCTAGTTGTTCCAGGAATATTAGTTACGATTGCTTTCTCTTTTTTTGCAAGCAAATTTAATAAAGAGCTTTTGCCAACATTTGTTTTACCTATAAGCGCAATGGATATTCCATTGTGAATATATGAATTTCTTTTTGCATTTTCTATTAGTAATTCTATTTTTTCTTTGACTTTTTTAATGTTTTTTAGATATTTGGTGTAATCAAAATCTGTGAAGTCTTCTTCAAAATCAACTCTCGCTTCTATTTCGCAAAGTTGATTTATAAGGTCATTTTTAATATCATCAATTTTTTTCTTTATTTCTCCTTGAACCCCGCTAAAGGCTAACTCTGCTGATCTGGTATTGCTTGCATTAATTAATTGATTAATCGACTCAGCTTGAGTAAGGTCTATTTTCCCATTAAGAAAAGCTCTTTGACTAAATTCTCCTGGGTTTGCAAGTCGAACTCTAGAATTACTAGATAATAATATCTTTAAAACTTTATTTACTATGATAATTCCGCCATGGCAATGAAGTTCAACCACATCCTCTCCTGTGAAGCTATTTGGGGATTTCATCACTAAAATTAAAACCTCATCTATAAATTTATTTTTTTTATTTTCCTGAATAAAACCACGAAAAACTCTATGTGATTCCCATGCATATTTAGATTTAGTTTGAACAATCTTTTTGCAAGAATTTATTGCGTCTTTCCCTGATACTCTTATTATCGCAACTCCTCCCTTCCCAATACTTATAGCTGAAGCAATTGCGGCTATCGTATCTTCTGTAGTAACTATCGAATCCATCTCTCGCTTTGTTATGGATAATTAAGTAAGATTATCAAGAATTAAATTTTGAAATTTTCTTTCTGAATGAGATTTAAAAGAGATATTACCTATAAGAAAATTCTATCATTATTTAGGAGTCAGAATGGAAGTCCTTTCTTTAATGCTAAAGGTTTAGCTATAGGGGTATTTAGTGGTTGCTTTCCATTTTTTGGTTTTCAGACTTTAATGGGAGTATTTTTCGCGAAAATCGCTAAGGGAAATATTGTTCTAGCTGCAATTGGTACCTGGATCAGCAACCCTTTTACTTATATTCCACTTTATTATTTTAACTATAAAGTTGGTTCGATTATTTTAAATAATCCTTCTAATAAAATTCTTGAAAAAAGTTTTGTAATTGATGACTTATGGAAACAAGGTAGAATTTTTTCCCTAAAATTACTCTTAGGTTCATCTTGTGTAGGTATTTTATTAGCTTTGATTTGCGGCAGTATTGTTTTCTTTATCTACAAGATAAAAAGTAAAAGGTAGATTGATCTGATTTTAAAATTAACTTTGTCCAACTCTGGCAATATTTAAAACATCTGCCATTGATTTAATTTGTTCAATTGTTTTGTGAAGTTGATTATAACTTTCAAGACCTACACAAAGATTTATAATAGCTGGTTTACCATAAGCAGTTTTAACATTGGCATCGCTAACGTTTATACCTTTATCAGATAACCGCATAAGAATATCTTTAAGAACTCCAACTCTATCAATTACTTCTATTCGTAGCTGAATTGGAAACTTATTATCGCCAGTTTTATTATCTTGATTCCAACCGACAGGTAATCTTCTCTCTATTGGAATTGGTATTACATTTTCACAATCTTCCCTATGTATAGTTATCCCATGGTTGCCGAGCGACACAGTTCCGATAATATCCTCGCCTGGGAGTGGAGCACAGCATTTACCTATTCTGTAATCAAGACCTTCTATCCCGGAAATTGGAGATTTAGCTGCTGTATTAGATTGATTAGTGGATAAATTACTATTACTTTTAAGAGATTTTGCTATTTCAGAGTTAGAATCATTTTTTACATCTTCTGTCTGTAATTTTATTTCTTCTCTTAGTCTGTTTAATACTTGATGCAAAGTTAAACCACCAAAACCAAGAGATGCAAGAAGGTCTTCAGTAGTTTTTAAATTGCATCGATTTGCAACTTTTTTCATGGCTTCACTAGAAAGTAATGCTTCAAAACCGTTTCTACCTACTTCTTTTTCAAGTAAATCTCTACCTCTTTTAATCGTTTCATCACGATGGCTTTTTTTATACCATTGGCGAATTCTATTTTTAGCAGTTGGCGTAACTACAAAGTTCAGCCAATCCAAGCTTGGAGTAGCATTATTACTGGTCAAAATTTCTATGAAGTCACCATTTTGAAGTGCTGTAGATAATGGAGAAAGCTTTTCATTAATTCTTATTCCATTACAGTGATTTCCAACTTCAGAATGAATTCTGTAGGCAAAATCTATCGCGGTAGATCCTTTCCTTAAACCAACAACATCTCCTTTTGGAGTGATCACAAATACTTCTTCATCAAATAAATCTTCTTTAATTGAAGCTAAATAATCATTATGATCCCTTTCATTACCTTCTTGTTGCCATTCTACTAATTGTCTTAGCCAATTAAATCTCTCGGCATTACTTTTAGCAGGAGAACCACCCTCTTTGTATTGCCAATGAGCGGCAATACCATATTCAGCAATTTGATGCATCGAAGTAGTTCTAATTTGAACTTCAATAGGTCGATGTCTTCCAATCACAGAAGTGTGTAAGGACTGATATCCATTGGGTTTTGGTAATCCTATATAGTCTTTAAATCTACCTGGAATTGGTTTAAAAGTATCATGAACAACTGCTAAAGCTCTATAACAACTATCTGAATTGTCTACGATAATTCTTAGGGCAGCAACATCATAAATCTCATGAAAATGCTTTTGTTGTCTTTCCATTTTACTCCAGATGCCATAAAGATGTTTTGGCCTTCCTGTTATTTCAAAATTTTTCAAACCTGCTGAAATCAAGTTTTCCTTCATAAGATTCAAAGTTACGTTTAATCTTTTTTCTCTATCACTTCTTTTTACAGCGATTTGATCTTTAAGATCTAGATACTCTTTAGGCTCTAGGAATTTAAAAGCTAAATCTTCTAATTCCCATTTAAATCTGTTTATTCCTAGTCGATTAGCTAATGGTGCATAAATCTCTCTTGTTTCTCTAGCTATTCTTAGTTTTTTCTCATCATTTAGCCATTCAATTGTTCTCATGTTATGAAGTCGATCTGCAAGTTTTACTAAGACAACTCTGATATCGCTGGCCATAGCCAAAAACATTTTTCTAAGATTTTCAGCTTGTGCTTCAGTCCTATTGTTAAAGTGAATGCCGCCTAATTTTGTTACACCCTCTACAAGTATTTTTACTTCTAATCCAAAATTTGTTTCTATTTCTGATAAATCAATGCCAGTATCTTCAACTACATCATGTAAAAGGCCTGCAGCAATAACAGATGAACTAGCACCTATTTCTTTAAGGAGATTTGCAACAGCAACCGGGTGGATAATGTATGGCTCGCCGCTCGCGCGGAATTGTCCATCATGAGCTTTATAAGCAAGTTTAAAAGCCTTTACTATAAGGTTTTGATTCTCATCATTTTCTTTTTTTGATTTTTCAAAATTATGAATATCTTTAAGAAGCCAATCGGGTATGTTTATTTGATAATTCAAAGATTCACTTTCATATTTTTTATTTTCAGGCAAAATAGTTTTGGAAACTTCAATTTCGTTTTTTTCTTTTGAATTTGCAGCTGCCTCGGACATTTTATATTGCTTTAGATGTATTTTATTTAGGACTAGAAAAATTTGCTATAAATCATGGAAAAAAATAAAGAAAAAATTATTGTAGTTAAAAATCTTACTGTTAAATATGGTCTAAAACAGCAACCTATTATCAAAAATTTTAATTTGGAAGTAGATAGTGGAGATCATTTGGCCATAATAGGACCTTCTGGATGTGGAAAGACCACTTTTGCAAAAACATTAGTAGATATATTGCCTGAAAAGGCCAATTCTAGAGGTTATCTATCGATTTCTAGTGTAGATCCTAGGAAAATTAATAACAAATATGCACAATTATTTAGAAGAAAGAATTTTGGATTTATTTATCAAGACTCTATAAAAAAACTTAATCCGCTAATGAGAGTTGGGGATCATTTATATGAATTATTAAAAACACATGATCAAACTAAATCATCTTTAGCTATTAAAAAATTAGTAAGAGAAGTTTTTCAAAAAGTCGGAATTGAAGAAAGTAGACTTGATTCTTTTCCACATCAATTTAGCGGTGGAATGAGACAGAGAGTTTCTATAGCAATGGCACTTGCTTTGAAACCTAAATTATTAATAGCTGATGAACCTACAACAAGCTTAGATACCAAAACAAGTTTTGAAATTATGCAAGAAATAATTCATCTTTGTAATGAATTTGATACAACTTTAATTTTAATTAGTCATGATATTAATCTTGCAGCAAAGTGGTGTAAAAAAGTTGCAATAATTGAAAAGGGATCGATTGTTGAAAAAGGGAATATATTAGATATTTTTCAATCACCAAAATCAGATATCGGGAAAAAGTTAGTAAATGCTTCAAAAATAGTATTAGAACCAAATACTAAAAATAATGCTCGAGATGAGGTCGTTCTAGAGGTAAATAACCTAAGACATTGGTATAAATTAAATTCTTCAATTTTCATTAATAAATGGAATAAGGCTTTAAATGAAGTTAGTTTCAAGTTATATGAGAATGAGACTCTTGGAATAGTTGGTTCTTCAGGGAGTGGTAAAAGTACATTATGTAGAGCTTTAATTGGACTTCTTAAAGTAAGAGGTGGTGAAATCAAAATTTATGATAAAAATCATGTATCGAAAAAAAATAAATTTTTTACAAGGAACAATAAAGTGCAAATTATTTTTCAAGATCCTTTTTCAAGTTTGAATCCGAAAATGACAATTAAAAATATTTTGGAAGATATTTTTTTTATTCAAAAAATTTCAGATAAAAGAAAAATCGAAAAAGAAATAAAATTAATGTTAAGAAATTTAAATCTTCCCTTGAGTAATGATTTTTTTAATTCTTACCCTAACCAATTATCTGGCGGTCAATTGCAAAGAATTTCATTGGCCAGGGCGCTATTGTTGCAGCCAAAAATTTTAATTTGTGATGAGAGCGTAAATATGTTGGATGCTTCAGTAAAAATAGAGATTCTTGAATTACTAAGAGTCTTTCAAAAAAAAATGAATTTGTCGATTATTTTTATTACCCATGATTTAGGCATTGCTAAAAGATTTTGTAATAGATTGCTAGTTATGAATCATGGAAAGATAGTTGATGAAGGAGAAAGTTCCACAATATTCACTAAAACTCAAAACCCGTATACAAAATCGCTTCTAAATTCCTCTTTAAATCTCATTTAACTTTAAGAACACTTAGCAATTTTTGAAAATCTAATGGTAATTCTGATTCAAATATCATTTCTTTACCATTTATTGGATGTATAAGTCCGAGCTTGATGGCGTGTAAAGCTTGGCCATCTAATTTACATGGTAGTTTTTTACATCTTCCATATAATGGATCACCCACAATTGGATGATTAATGTGAGCGCAATGAACTCTTATTTGATGCGTTCGCCCCGTATCTAGTTTGAAACTCATTAATGAGTAATTGCCAAATCTTTCTTCTAATTTCCAATAGGTACAGGCATACCTTCCTGAAGTTTCTTCAACTACTTTATATTTCAATCTATTTAATTTATCTCTGCCAATGTGTCCCACTATTTGGCCTTCTTCAGAATTAGGTGCTCCATGGATTACTGCAATATATTCGCGTGATGCTATTTTTTCTTTAATTTGTTTCTGGAGATTTACTAATGCCTCTTGGCTTTTTGCAACCACCATACATCCGGAGGTATCTTTATCTAATCTGTGAACAATCCCAGGTCTTAGTTTCCCATTAATTCCAGGCAGATCTTTACAGTGAAAAAGTAATCCATTCACTAAAGTTCCAGATTTGTGTCCAGGGGCTGGATGAACTATTAGACCTGATTGTTTATTGATGACTATGATGTGCTCGTCTTCAAAAAGGATATTTAAATCCATTTTTTCAGGTTTCAAATAAATAAGAGGTTCTGGAGGAGGCATCCATATTTGAACATTGTCGCCATTTTTTAATGGGGTCTTTGCTTTTGCGGTCTTATAGTTTACAAGTACTAAACCTGAATTTATAAAATGTTGAATTCTTGCTCTACTTTGTTCTGGCCTTTTACTTACCAACCATCTGTCTAGCCTCATAGGCAGAGGTAGCTCATAAATAATTTCTATAAGCTCACCTTCTCCAATGCCGAAAGAACTTTGATTATTTAATTCCATAATGGGACTTCTAAAGCAATTTTACCCAGCATTTGATTTCTATAATCTTCCAATAACTTATGAGACATTCTCCTTTTATCACCTGAGGTATGTTTTGAAGCTGCTTCGTTGATCCAAGCAGATGGACTCTTAAAGCCTTTGGTAATATCAACTCCATATCTATTAGATATTTGTTTAACTGAGATATTCGCATTCTTATCCTTGTTGAGAGTGGATATAATTTTGATAAACCCAATTGCGACACTCTCTATTTCATAAGCAGCTTCACCAATATCGTCACACAGTGCAAGATTAAGTGCTGATTTTTGATCTTCTAAATTTGGAGGTATAACACCAGGAGCATCTAGCAGATCTATACCACTTTCTAATTTTATCCATCTTAAATTACGAGTCACACCTGCTTTCCTAGCGCTATCTACAACTCTTTTTTTTGCGATTCTATTAATTAATGCTGACTTTCCTACGTTTGGAAAACCAAGTGTAAGGGCTCTAATTGGCCTAATTCGCATTCCTCTAGAGAGTCTTCTATCGTCGATTGACGACCTCGAATCTTTGGCTGACTTACAAATTTCTTTAATCCCTATTCCTCTTTTAGCATCACACCAAAGAGGATATTGATCTTTAGCATTAAACCATTTGTTCCAACTATTGATTGTATGAGTGGAGATCATGTCTGATCTGTTAATAACAAGAATATGTTTTTTATTATTTATCCATTTATTTAAGTGTGGATGTCCTGTTGACAAAGGAATGCGTGCATCTCTAACTTCTATGACTAAATCTACTTTATTGATAACTTCAGATAATTTCTTTTCTGCTTTTGCGATATGGCCTGGGTACCATTGGATTTTGGGTATGTCCACTTCAATAAATCAAATAAAATTTTGTATTCCTTTTAGTTTTTATAAGTTTCAAAAGTATTTACTTTTAAATTTTAGTATAAATTTAATGACTAAAAAATTTTTATAATCGTTAATTTTTAAAATTTATTAAGGCATAGGTAACAGTAACTACTTTTTAACCCAATAAGTCCAAATTAACGTTAGGGTCTTGAGATTATAAATATAGCTTGTTTAATGTCAAAATTATCTCTTTCCAGTCTTGATAAGACACATTTAGAAGGAAAAAAAGTTCTTGTAAGAGTAGATTTTAATGTTCCATTAAATGAAGATGGTCAAATAACCGACGATACTCGTATTCGTGCAGCGATCCCAACTATTGAATATCTTATTAATCATTCCGCAAAAGTTGTTTTAGCTGCCCATTTTGGTAGACCAAAGGGTCAGGTAAATGAAAAAATGAGATTAACTCCAGTAGCAGCAAGATTAAGTGAATTGTTGGGGCAAAATGTTGCTCTTACTAACAGTTGTATTGGCGATGAGGCAGTTGCACAATCAAATAGCTTATCTAATGGAGATGTTCTTTTACTTGAAAATGTTCGTTTTTTTGGTGAAGAGGAAAAGAACGACCTGGAGTTTGCTAAAAAATTAGCATCACATGCAGATATGTACGTAAATGATGCTTTCGGTGCTGCTCATAGAGCTCATGCTTCAACTCAGGGTGTTACTAATTATTTGAGTCCCTCAGTAGCTGGATTTCTTTTAGAAAAAGAATTGAAATACTTACAAGGAGCAATAGATTCCCCAAAGCGTCCATTGGCAGCAATTGTTGGAGGATCAAAGGTTAGTAGCAAAATAGGAGTACTTGATTCTTTACTAGATAAGTGTGACAAAATCATTATTGGTGGAGGAATGATTTTCACTTTTTATAAAGCTAGAGGTTTAGATGTCGGAAAGAGCCTTGTAGAAGAAGATAAACTCGATCTTGCTAAAGATCTTGAAGCAAAAGCAAAAGCAAAAGGGGTAGAATTATTATTACCCACTGATGTTGTTTTGGCTGATGCATTTTCTCCCGACGCCAATAGTAAAATATCTCAAATTGATTCAATTAGTGGGAATTGGATGGGTCTCGATATTGGTCCAGATTCCATTAAAGTTTTTCAGAATGCTCTTGCAGAATGTAAGACAATTATCTGGAATGGTCCAATGGGAGTTTTTGAATTTGATAAATTTGCAGACGGTACCAATGCAATAGCTACGACTCTTGCGGACTTAAGTGCTTTTTCTGAAGTTTGTACAATAATTGGTGGTGGAGATTCGGTCGCAGCAGTAGAGAAAGCAGGATTAGCTGAGAAAATGTCTCATATATCTACTGGAGGTGGCGCAAGTTTGGAACTTTTAGAAGGGAAAACCTTACCAGGTGTTGCTTCGTTAAACGACGCATAGTCTATATCTCATTGACAATATCAATGCTCTTTGTGAAAGTAATCATTCCCTGAGGGTGAGCTATGATTCCTGACCAAATTTGTATCCCTGGCTTCGAAGGGGCTCTTGTTATTTTAAAAATGCCTCCAGAAGCCAATGGCTCCAATAATATTTCTTGTTCAAACAATGAATTAACTTGATGAGGTTTTATAGCTCCAGCTATAATCACATCTTCAAGAGGCTTATTTAGAATTATATCGATATCATATTTTGAACCAGTAAGAACTCTATCAGGAATTTTAAAACTAATATCTATCTTTTTATTATCGTTTCTTATAGTTGTGAATAAATTTTTGATAATCCCTTCATCAATTTTCCCATTTACGATTGAAAATAAATAATCAAAATTGGATTCGAGCATATATATTTCTTCATTAACTATTTTTTTTCCAGAAACTTTTATCCGCAAAATATCTTCATTTGGAATATTAGATTTTAATCTTTTGATCTTCCATTTGCTGTTAGGAAAATCATTAATAATCTTTGAAAATTGTTTTGGTATATTTTGACTTTCATCATTTCTAAAATTTTTTCTAATAAATTCTAAATCTCTTTCATTTAAAGAGTTTTCTAGATTTCTTATAAAATCAACTTTCAAAGTTTGCGTTATTGCTGAATTGGGAATAATAAGATAAACAAATAAGTAGAGAATAAATCCTATATTTTTGAATAAGTTTAAATTAAACATATTAATCATTGGTTATTTTTATTCTACTAATTTAAGTTTTTATGTCTAAAAAAAATAATTTATTAGTCGCAGCCAGTGGGACAGGGGGTCATATTTTCCCAGCCTTGGCAGTTTGTAAAGAGGTGGAAAATGAATGGAATATTCATTGGTTAGGTGTTCGTCAAAGACTTGATGCAAATTTTATTCCCAAAAAATATAATTTGAGGACTTTAAATATAAAGACACCAAGAAAAAATATTTTTTTGTTTTATCAATACATAGAAATTTTAACGTCAACCTTCCAAATAATTAGGATCTTAAAAGAAAAAAAAATTAACTTAGTTTTTACGACTGGCGGTTATATATCAGCACCTACTATTGTTGCTTCAAAACTTCTCAGGATACCTATCATTATTCATGAATCAAATGTAATTCCAGGAATGGTCACGAAATATTTTGGTTTTTTGTGTAACTATGTTCTTTTAGGATTTAAGAAAACAAATTCTTATTTAAAAAATTGTAAAACTATTTTTACTGGAACACCATTAAGAAAGCAATTTTATAAGTTTAATTATTTGCCAGAATGGGTTCCGAAAGGAAATGGTCCTCTTTTGATTGTTATGGGAGGTAGTCAAGGAGCAAAAGCTATAAATCAAATTCTTTATGAATCTCTAGAATTTTTAATAAATAAAAAGTTTCGGATAGTTCATATTATTGGCGAATCTAATCAACAACCTTTTCATGAAAAAAACTCAAAAAATTATATTCAAAAGAAATTTACTCATGAAATAGCAGCTTTAATTCAAAACTGTGATCTTGTAATATCGAGATCTGGAGCAGGAACAATCAATGAACTAATAGAGACTGAAAAACCTTCAATTTTAATTCCATATCCAGATTCAAAAAATAATCATCAAGAGAAAAATGCAATGATTCTTGCTGAAAGTGGAGGCTCAGTTTTAATCAATCAGAATAAATTTTCTAAAGAAGTTTTTGAAGAAACGCTAGAAAGAATTTTTAGAATAAAATCAAAAAAGGGAAAAAATCATTATGAAATATTAGAACTCATGAAGAAGAATATGGAAAATAACAATAAAATTAAATCTAAAAATGAGATTAAGAAATTTATTAATTATTTTTTAAAGGAATTCTGAATTTCTTTACATAAAAGAGTGTTATTTTTCCTATTCTGCAAACTTATTCTTGCCCACTTTTCGTCAAGAAATCTAAATGAAGCGCATTCTCTAAGCAATATTCCCTTATTTTCTAGGTATTTTATATTTGGCGACAAGGATTTTTTACTTTCTATTAAAAAAAAGTTGGTTGAAGAGTTATGAACTTTAAGATTCTCTATTGTTGATAATTTTTCAAATACTCTCTTTTTTTCAATATTTATCCAGCTGTGAATCTGTTTTGTCCATTGTTCATAGAATTTCTTATTACTTAGTAGATCAATTCCAGCTTTAATAGCAAATGAATTTAAAGGCCAGGGATCTCTTTTTATTTCCCATTGTTTAATTTTTTTCGATGAGCCAATAACGTAACCTAATCTAAGTCCAGGAATATTGAAGATTTTGGTCAAGCTTCTCAAGACTAATAAATTATCAAATCTTTGGGTTAGTGGTATTAAAGATTCTTTCTCTCCATTAGGTGTTATCGATAAGAAAGCTTCATCACAGATAACTAATTTATATTTTTTCACAACTTTCTCCAATGAATTCTTTTTCCATAATTGGCCGGTAGGGTTATGTGGATTTGTTATCCAAATAACATCACCTTTTGGATGAAGCGGAAATGATTGAGGAAAAATATCATTCCAGTTTTTTGGTAATTCGCAATGTATAAAATTGCTATTCCAACAATTTAAAGATCTTTCATAATCAACAAATGATGGAGAAGGAATACAACTTGTTCCAAATTTGGATGCTTCATAACCTGCCCAGGTTATTAGTTCAGAAGCTCCATTTCCAGGTAATATATTGTCTGGATTTATCCCATGAAATTTACCGATTATTTCTTTCAGATCACTCAAGTTTCTCTCTGGGTAATATCTAAATCCAAGATTCTTAATTCCAGCATTTAATGAATCTATTACTATTTGAGGTGGATCAAAGGGTACTAACGAGGCACTTGCGTCAATGATTTCAGAGGGTAATAAATTTAACTTTTTTGCATTTGCATATACATTTCCTCCATGCTTTAAGTTTGATATTTGCATGGCTAATTTTGAGTCATCATCAGTTTCTGATTTGTACATTATTAATTTTCTAATTTTTATTTAACCCATTTTAAATCTGATCCAATGGCCTGTTTAATATTGGATAATTGATGGATATTGAGTTGTTTTAAAATCCCTTCAAGTATATCGGGCACTAATTGTGGCCCCTTATATATCCATCCCGTATAAATTTGAATTAATGAAGCTCCAGAACAAATTCTTTCCCAAGCCGACTCAGGACTATCGATTCCACCAACTCCAATTAAAATAATCTTTTTATCAATATTATGAATATGTTTTATTATTTGATTTGCTTTTTTTTGTAGAGGCTTTCCACTTAATCCTCCATTTTCTTCAGAAAGTAATAATCCTGTTTGCCTTATCTTCCTATTTTCAAGACCTAATCTATCTATGCTGGTGTTAGTAGCAATTATCCCATCGATATTTTCCTCGATTATTAACTGGCAAATATCTTCAATATCTTTAAGGCTTAAATCTGGCGCAATTTTTACAAATAATGGTGGACAATTAGGTAAGTTTTTAATTTCTCTAAGAAGTTCTTTTAGAAGTATTGGATCTTGCAGCTTTCTTAGTCCTTCAGTATTTGGAGAACTTACGTTTATTGCTGCGTAATCACAATATGGAATTAATAATTTTAAAGAAGTTAAATAATCATCTTTTGCTTGAGATAAGCTTGTGATTTTAGACTTACCGAAATTTATCCCTAAACAAATATTCTCTCTGTTTTTTTTGAACTCAATACCCTGCTCAAGAAAATTTTTAACCAGATTTTCTGCACCATTATTATTAAAACCCATCCTATTTAATGCTGCTTCTTCTTCAGCTAATCTAAATAACCTTGGTTTTGGATTACCATTTTGAGCAAATTTAGTTACTGTACCCAGTTCTGCAAATCCAAAACCAAAATCTTTCCATATATTTGCAGCATTTCCATTTTTGTCAAAACCCGCAGCTAAACCAATTGGATTGCAAAAATTTATTCCACATATATTCTGACTTAACCTTTTATCAATTACAGAAAATTCTTCATTTAGATTTTTTAGTATTGATGAAACTAAAGGCCAATTATATTTTCTTGAACTAAATGATAGAAGGCTAAGAGATAAATTAGTTAAATATTCTGCATCTATTCCAGCATCATTTTTTAGTATAGGGGTCATCAAGTTTTTATAAAGATTTTTAAATATCCCCTTCTGTTCATTCATAAAAAATCAGGATTCTTTTTTTTCTATTATCCAATATTTTTTATCTTTAGGAATCAATCTCCAATTACGCCATTCAAAAAGTAAATATTGTTTTATCTTTAAGTGGTTTTCTTCACCTATTAAATTACCTAGTTCTAGTGAATTTAATAAGAACTTTTTGTCAGCAAATTTTTGAATTAATTCATTTCTTGAAAATAATTCCTGAATTTCTGAAGGTGCTTTTTTTTCAAAAAACTCTACTGAAGATTCGGACTCTTTTAAGTTACTTTTTAGAGATATACCTTTGCTATAATTGGTTGCGATTTTATCTACCCTATCATTTTGTTTGTCACCGCTATGGCCCTTAACATATTCCATTACAAGACCATTAATTCTTAATTGATCAATTTTTTGCCATAAATCCAGATTTTGAACTGATTTCCCTGAGCTTGTTTTCCATCCATTTCTCTTCCAATTAATAATCCATTTTGTATACCCTTCTATGACATATTTACTATCGGTTCTTAATTTAAAGTTTTCTTTTAATTTATAGGTTTTTAATTTCTCAAGTGTTTTTATAGCTGCAGTGAGTTCCATTCTATTGTTTGTGGTATTTTGCTCGGAACCACCTATTTCTAATTCACTTTTGTCGTCAAAAATTATTAGACCGCCCCAACCACCTGGACCTGGGTTACCACTGCAGGCTCCATCTGTTGCAGCTTCAATTGCAATACTATCAATATTCATAATTTTTGAAGCCGATATAAAGTCTATCGGCTTGAAAAAAATATTCTCTTACTTAAGTGTAACTTTACCGCCAGCTTCTTCAATCTCTTTCTTTAAAGATTCAGCATCTGCTTTAGCAATTCCTTCTTTTACTGTTTTTGGTGCAGATTCAACAAGTGCTTTTGCATCGCCAAGACCTAGACCAGTTGCATTTCTTACAACCTTAAGTACTTTGATTTTTGCAGCTGCATCAAAGCTCTCGAGAACTACATCAAATTCAGTTTTTTCTTCAGCAGCGCCACCATCTGCATCACCGCCAGCTGCTCCTGGAGCTGCCATTACTACACCTGCAGAAGCTGCAGCAGATACACCAAAAGCCTCTTCAATTTGCTTTACAAGCTCAGATGCTTCTAAAAGTGATAGCGATTTTAATGATTCAAGAATTTCTTCAGTTTTTGCGGACATTTTCTTAAAAGTTAATTAGTTTTTGAATTTAGGATTCTGATTTTTCAGAATGTTGTTTAAGTGATCTAGCAAGTCCAGAAGGTACTTCATTAATAGAGATCGCAATTTTTGTTGCAACGCCATTAAGAGCGCCAGCAATTTTTGCCATCAATACTTCTTTGGATGGGAGACTTGCAATTTCTTTTATTTCAGAATCGCTTAGAAGTCTGCCTTCAAATAAAGCCCCTTTGGTTTCGGATTTTTTGGTGTCTTTTTGAAAAGATTGGATAGCTTTTACAGCACCACCAACATCTTCTTTGATTAAGACAAAAGCATTTGTTCCGGTCAGTAAAGATTCAAGATCGTTCCAGTTACTATCTCCATCAATCGCTTTGCGCATTAATGAATTCTTAGTAACTTTGCAAATGCCGTTAGTTGTTTGCAATCTAGATCGCAAATCTGACATCTCTTTGATAGTTAAACCTTTATAGTCAAGAACTACAGCCATTTCCGAGTCGTTTAATAGAGATTTAATCTCAGTAACGATTTGTTGCTTATTCTCTAGTGTTCGGCCCATTGATGTTTTTTGGATCGTAATTTAGGGAGAGCAGGAAATGCGGCAAAGTCCTTTTAGAGAGGCCGCTTTTATTAGATCCAAAAAGAAATAATTTAAGACGAGTCCTCGGTAGGAATTAAAAATTTAGAATAACTAAATTAACCTACTTTCTTTGGCCGTATTATTGCAGTTTTAATTATACTACAAAGCGTTAACCTTCAGGTTGGTAATCTTGTACCGCATTTATATCTACTTGAACTGAAGGACCCATTGTTGAAGTTACATAAAAAGTTTTCCAATACTTTCCCTTGGCTCCACTTGGTTTATTTTTATCAATTGATTCTTGTAAGGTTTTTAGGTTGTCTAATAGAGCCTCTTTTGTGAAACTTGCTTTTCCAAAGCGGACATGAACGATTCCCGCCTTATCTGCTCTAAATTCGAGCTTACCAGCTTTGAATTCTTTTATTGCATTAGCAATGTCATTAGTTACTGTCCCAGCTTTAGGATTAGGCATTAAACCTCTAGGTCCTAAAACTCTTCCTAATTTTGCAACCTTTGGCATCATATCTGGAGTTGCAATAAGTAGATCAAACTCCATATTTCCTTTGTTGATGCTTTCCACAAGATCTTCTTCGCCAAATAAATCTGCACCGGCAGCCTTAGCTTTCGATACATTCTCACCACTTGTAATTACTGCAATTTTGATGCTTTGGCCAGTACCATGTGGTAATGCAACAGTGGTCCTTAATTGTTGATCAGTATATTTTGGATCAATCCCTAAACGTATATGTGCTTCAATGGTTTCATCAAATTTTGCATTAGCATTTTCCTTGATGATACTAAGAGCTTCAAGTGGTGCGTAAATGCGATCTTCTATCTTTGTTGATAGAGCCGCCATTCTTTTGGATAGTTTTTTCATAATAATATTGGGTGCAAACGGTTATTAACTAACCTCCCCTAAATAGTGAGAAATTTTGTATTGAACTCAATCAGTGATAGAGACGCCCATATTACGAGCAGTACCCTCAATTACTTTCATTGCTGATTCAACACTAGAACAGTTTAGATCAGGAAGCTTAGTTTTGGCTATTTCTTCTAATTGAGCTTTACTTATATTCCCAACAGAGCCTTTAGCGGATTCACCTGATCCTTTCTCAATACCAGCTGCTTTTGTTATTAAGACGGAAGCAGGAGGCGTTTTTGTGATAAAAGTAAAACTTCTATCTTCAAAAACAGAAATCTCGACTGGAATTACAAAACCTGCTTTATCTTGCGTCCTAGCGTTGTATTCTTTGCAAAATGCCATGATATTGACACCATGTTGTCCTAAAGCTGGGCCTACAGGAGGTGCAGGATTTGCTTTGCCTGCTTGTAGAGCAAGCTTGATAACTGCAACAATTTTTTTTGCCATTAGATTAGAAAATTTAAGCTGAAGTGGAAAATCATAATTTTACTCGATAAACAAGAACAAATAGAAATTAATTTTGTTTATTGATTTGGGAGAATTCTAATTCTACAGGAGTCTCGCGCCCAAATATTGAAAGTAATGCTTTTAATTTATTTCTCTCTCCGGAAACTTCTATAACTTCTCCTTGGAAATCCTTGAATGGGCCACTAGTTACGATGATTCTATCTTTTTCTTCGATATCTAACTTGATTACAGCTTTTTTCTCTGATGCGCGCTTAAAGATTCTATTAACTTCTTGTCTTGATAATGGTCGAGGTTTTATATGACCTCGCGATCTTCCGCTGCCTCTACCGTCTTCAGCACCGACAAAGTTAATTACATTAGGAGTACTTTTAACAGCCATCATTGTATCTTCATCCAAAATCATTCTTACTAGGACATAACCTGGGAAAACTTTTTCTTCAGTAGTTTGCCTGCTTCCATCTTTTTTTAGTTTAATTCCTGGAGTTTGGGGAATTTCAATTTCAATGATTCGATTATTAACACCTAAAGTTACTGATCTCTGCTCAAGAGTCGCTTTTACTTTTTTTTCACAGCTTGATGCTACTTGAACTGCGTACCATCTTGCGATG
>CABZNT010000021.1 GCA_902527105.1 uncultured Prochlorococcus sp.
ATTCACTCGTATCTAGATTTATTTGGTTTACTAATGAGTCGATATCTAATTGATTATATGGGGGCGCTTGTTTCGTTTCTCGATAATCGTTCTTGATATTATTTAGCCATTTTTGCTCAATCTTTATAAGATTTTTTGCAATATTGAACATGCCGCCTTTTTTATATAATTCTTTAATCTTGAGAATAATCTCCGAGGTTCTGCTCGATTTAATATTTAATTCATTTGCTAAGTCTTTTTGGGTAAATCCATGAGATTTTAACCAATCTTTAATGAAAGAAACGAGTTCTTTTTCTTCCTGTATAGATAATTTGCTCATTCAATAAAAAGGAAATAACTTATTAAGCTTATTCTCTGCTCTTGCTCTTATTGAAGGTGTCATGTATTTGCTCCATATACTCAGTACTGCTGTGAGGGCTACAAAATCATCACTAAAACCAACTAAAGGCATGAAGTCAGGGAAAAGATCAAATGGCATAATTAAATAGGCTAGCGCAGCCATTAATGAAACTCTTACTTGTGCTGGAGTATAAGGATCTAAAGCCATCTCCAAAACTTCTAATGCAGGCTTGGCAATTGTTCTTCCAGCTTTAATAAGAATCTTGATAATGATATTTTCATCAAATGTTGAACTCTCTAAAACTTCAGCATCATAGATTTTTTCTTGGGTTTTGTAATTCTCTTTCATCCTTGTAAATGAAGTTTAAATTTTTTAATGGAATTTTTAGCTAATACTATCAACTAATCCATTCTGTATTCCTGCTTTTCTAAGTTTTCTTAAAGCACGTTGAACGACTTGTCGGCAATATTCCCTGCTACAACTCATATGTCTTGCAACTTCAGCTAAAGTTCTCCATTCATTTGAGCCGTCTAAACCAAATCTTAGGCTTACTATCTTTCTTTCTTTCTCAGTTAAATTTGCTTTATCTAATAACTTCCAAGCCGAGGCTGTCCTTTCGGCTAATTCGGCTAATTCCATTGGGGGAGTCTGATCACTTGGAAGAATATCAACTAACTCGGAAGGATCTGATTTTGATTTGACAGTGCCTTGGAGACTAACAGTGATGCTTCTCAATTCACAAGAAAGGAGTTCGTCAATTTCCTCTTTGGTTATCTTCATTTCTTCAGCTAGCTCATCACTAGTGGGTGGAATACCCTTAAGTTGCATAAGCTTTGATTTTGCTGATCTTAGTTTTGTAAGTTTTTCATTAATGTTTACAGGGATCCTTATCGTTCTACTTTGAGTTGACAATGCTCTATTTAAACCTTGCCTAATCCACCAATAAGCATAGGTAGAAAATCTATGGCCTCTAGACGGATCATATTTTTCTACAGCCCTTGTAAGACCTAATGTCCCCTCTTGAATTAAGTCCAGTAATTCTAATCCCTTGCCTTGGTATCTCTTGGCAAGATTGACAACTAATCTTAGGTTGGCTGTTATCATCTCGTTTTTGGCTTTTTCGCCAATTTTGATCTTTTTTCTTTCAGCTTCGGAATATTCGCAAGCAGGGCCTTTTCCTCCTGCCTCTTGACATCTATTAACAAGCACAACCATCTCTTGGACTTTTCTGCCCATTGTGAGTTCTCTCTCGGGAGTCAAAAGTTGATGACGACCAATTTCACCAAGAAAATCGCTTAATGAACTCACGATTTACCTCATTGTTGATATATTCAACTTATAGTCAATTCAGTAATAAGCCATACATGTAATAATTAATTAATAATTAATTAATAATTATTTACTAGTTAATTAACAAATTTTTTTAATTTTTAGTTTAAAAAATAAAAATTTTAAATTTCAATTATTTAATTTTTTCTTCTTGATTCTAGAACAGCAAGTACATCTCTCCACTCAAGGCCTTTATGCAAAAGGGCTACTTGTAGATGATAAATTAAATCAGCAGCTTCATTTGAGATTGAATTTTTATCATTATCTTTGCAAGCCATTATAAATTCTGCAGATTCCTCTCCTATTTTTTTCAAAATAGTATTACTGCCCTTTGTTAATAAATGATTTGTGTAACTTTTTTCTGATGGATTTATTGATCTTTCGCTAATTGTATTAAATAATTCAGAGCAAATATTAGAGAAGGGAGTTGTTTTTTTCTCTTTTTTATCACTTTTATTAATTTGTATTTCGTTGAAAAAACAACTTTTTTCCCCAGTGTGACATGCTCCTGAACCATTTTGTTCAATCAAAAGGATTAGTGCATCATTATCGCAGTCGAATCTTATCTCCTTAAGTATTTGGGTACTTCCACTTGTAGCTCCTTTTCTCCAAATTTCAGACCTTGATCTGCTCCAATAATGAACGTTTTTGGTTTCAAGTGTCATTGTCAAAGATTCTTTGTTCATCCAAGCAAGCATAAGAATTGATCCGTCAAGCCAATCTTGTGCTATTGCAGGGATTAATCCATAATTATCAAAGCGTAGATCCTCTATTGAAAAATTAGTTGAATAAGTCATTATGTTCGTTATGTTAAATCCTACTAAATGTGTTTTATTAAAAATTATCCTAACAGTTAATTGATGTATATTCATTCTCTGAAATTTTCATGCAGCAAAAGTTACGAGGATTTTCCTTGTTCGCATAGGCAATGGCGCCATCAAGGCCACTGCAGATTTGTGCATGGATATTCAAGATCATTCACATTTTGGTTCACTGCAAAAAAATTAGACCTAAATGGTTTTGTTGTCGATTTTTCAAGTCTAAAACCCCTAGAAAATAGACTAAAGGAGCAATTTGACCATACTTTTTTAATAAATAAAGATGACCCGTTGTTGAATTACTGGGAAAAATTACATGATTTAGATGCTTTAGATCTGAGAATTATGGATAATGTGGGGATGGAGTTCACTTCTGAATTAATTTGGAGATGGGCTAATGAATACTTACAGAATAAGGATAAGGGCAGAACCTGTTGTTGGAAAACAGAATCAAAAGAAAATAAATCTAATAAAGCAAGTTATGAGAAAATTCCTGATTGGTTCAAATCTTAGATTATGATTGTTGGATTTCAAGTCATATAGATTTTTTCAATTTAGATCTTTAATCAACAATTATCTCTCCATTAACCAAATAAATATTAATCTCGTCTTTATTAAGGTAATGATTATTCAATATATTGTTTGAAATTTTTGTCTCAATTTGTTTTTGAATTATTCTTTTTAAAGGCCTTGCACCATAGGTATGATCGAAACTATTTTCGACCAGTTGATTAATTGCATCATCCGTAATTTTGAATTTTAAGTTTTTTTTGTTAAGTCTTTTTTCTAAATGTTGAAGCTGGATTTTTGCAATTTCTCTTATATCATTTAATTCTAGATTATTAAAAATAACTATCTCATCAAGTCGATTTAAAAACTCAGGCTTGAAAAATTTCTTAATTTCATTATCTACAACTTTTTTAATTTCATTTCTATCTTCTTTTCTAACTGATAGATCATTTATTGAATGACTTCCTAAATTACTAGTGAGAACAATAATTGAATTTTTGAAATTTATTGTACGACCTTGACCATCAGTAATGATTCCATCATCAAGAACCTGTAAGAGAATATCCAAAATATCTTTATGAGCTTTCTCTATTTCATCAAGAAGTATCAATGAATAAGGATTTTTGCGTACAGCTTCAGTTAGTTGACCGCCTGATTCGAAACCTAAATATCCAGGAGGCGCACCTATAATTTTGCTCACTGAATGCTTTTCCATATATTCAGACATATCCAGTCTCGTAATTGAAGAATTTGAATCGAATATGATTTTGGCTGTTACTTTACTTAGCTCTGTTTTTCCAACACCAGTTGGACCTAAAAAGAGGAAACTCGCTAATGGCTTGCTTGGATCATTTAGGCCAGTCCTTGATCTCTTAATGGAATCTGCAACTGCTCTAATCGCACTATCTTGACCAATGATTTTTTCTTTAAGGATTGACTCGAGGCTCAAGAGTTTATCTTTTTCTGACTGGTTTAAGTTCTGTACTGGAATAGAAGTCCACTTTGAGACAACTTCTGCAATATCATCAAAAGTTACCTCTTGTCTTAAAAGACTTGTATCTCCATTTTTTTGCGAATTTACTAGGGACTCACTTTTTTCTTTCAAGTTTTTTTGCAAGGAATTTAAAGTTCCAAATTCTAATTCTGCTGCTTTGTTGAGGTCAAAACTCCTTTTGGCTTGATCTATTTGCAATTGAACAGATTCAATTTCTTCTTTTATTGTGCTAATCTCATCAATTTCATCTTTTTCTTTTTTCCATTGAGCGCCTAATTCTGCCTGTTTATCTTTAAGGGTCATAAGTTCATTATTGATTTTTTTTAATCTTTCTATAGAAAAATCATCTGTTTCTCTTTTTAAAGATAATTTTTCCATCTCAAACTGTAGAACTTTTCGATCAATTTCATCAATTTCTTCGGGTTTGGAAGTTATGACCATATTTAATCTTGAGGCTGCTTCATCGATTAGATCTATTGCTTTGTCAGGAAGAAATCTATCGTTAATATATCTTTCACTAAGGGTTGCAGCAGCAACTAAAGCATTATCAGAAATCCTCACACTATGATGAACTTCGTATCTTTCTCTCAATCCTCTCAAAATTGATACAGTATCATCTATTGAAGGAGCATCAACTTTTATCTTTTGAAATCTTCGTTCTAACGCAGGATCTTTCTCTATATTTTGTTTATGTTCATTAATAGTTGTAGCACCAATACATCTAAGTTCTCCTCTTGCAAGCATTGGTTTTAATAGGTTGCTAGCATCTAAAGAACCTCCACTAGCGCCTGCACCAACTACCGTATGGATTTCATCAATAAAAAGAATAATCTTACCTTCTGATTCTTTCACTTTCTTTAGAATATTTTTTATTCTTTCTTCAAATTCTCCACGATATTTTGCTCCAGCCAAAAGTGAACCCATATCTAATGAAATTAATTTCCTATCTTGTAGCGCAGAAGGTACGTCGCCATTAATAATTCTTTGAGCTAACCCTTCTACAATGGCTGTTTTGCCAACCCCAGGTTCTCCAATAAGAACAGGATTATTTTTTGTTCTTCTACTCAATATTTGAATTGTTCTTCTAATCTCTTCATCCCTACCAATAACTGGATCTAAAATCCCATCTCGTGCAGATTGAGTTAGATCAATACCATATTTTTCCAAAGACTCATTAGAACTATTAAATTCATTTTTTACTGCCGGATCTGACTTCATTGTCTTTATAATTTCAAGAAATTCTGGAATACCTTTTTGATTTAAAATTTGAAATCCATATTTATCATCATAAGTGAAACCGTAAACTAAGTGTTCTGTTGATATCACTACATCATTTAAAGTATTTTTAATATCATTCGCCCTCAAAAATATTTTGTGAAGAGTATCACCAATATATAAATCATCTTGTTTATTTTTCATTTTTGCCTTCGCATTTAATAAAGAAATTATTTCCCTCTCAAGATCTTTTAGATTTACATTATTTTTTTTTAAGATCTTTTTTGTAAAATTATCCTCTTTTATAAGAGCTAATAATAAATTATCAGAGTCTACGTTTTGTTGATAATTTTTATAAGCAATTTCTTTGGCGAAAATAAAATAGTTCCAAGCAGAATTTGAAAATTCGCTTGGAACTATTTTCATTAATCAAAATCTAGGTATGACCGTAATAATTATTAAGTCAACATGTGTGTTTAACTATTTAGAAGATTTATTCAACAACAACTTTACCTACCATTCCAGCGCCTCTGTGTGGCTCGCAATAGTAATCATAGGTTCCAGCAGTATCAAATGTTTCTTCCCAAGACTCTCCTGGAGCAAAAGCTAGGTCTGCATGACTTAATTCCTCATGCCCATCAAAAACAGCATTGTGAGGGGCAAGTTTATTATTGACGAATTTAACTGTATCACCAGTACTAATAGTGACTGTACTTGGTTCAAATGCAAGCATTCCAGCATCTGTTCCAAGTTTTACTTCAACAGTCTTAGCTGAAACTGACGAAATACCTAAACCTAGAGTTAAAACTATTGCAAATAACCCTGCAAAAATTGAACGTAACATAATTAAAGTTTGCTTATACATATATATTACAAGGCTTTGGTAACCTAACTGCGAGAATTTTAATTGTTATTACAGCTTGGTAACTTTGATAACCTTAAAATATCATTCAGTGACTTGGCATAACTTTTGAGTTTGAAAGTCTCAGGATTAGTGATGGGGACATGATTAAAGTCATATTTTTTGATACTGAAGCTATCCCAAGGAGTAGTTTGGATGGGGAGAATTCTTAATAATATTTTTAGAATTTTTTTTGTAAGCGGTATCGCAAAAAATCTCCTCATATTATGTCTTTTTAAAAGTGTAATTATGGCATCATCAATTGAAATGAATTTCTGACCTAGCACAAATTTTCTAAACCCTTTGTATCGCTCTTCTTTATGATTTTTAATTAGAAATCCGCAAATCTGAGCGATATCATTTGCATGTATAAAGTGAAATTTAGAATCGAGTTTTAAAAATCTTGCTAACCAAAGCCATCTCCCAATTTCTTTCAATCCACTAGTTAAATAACTCACAGGATATTTACTTTTTTTTCCAAGATTCCCTCCAAAAACTAAGGTAGGGAAAACAGCGAATGTTTTTTCTGCAAATGAGCTTTCTTTAAGTCTCTGGAAGCATTCATATTTTGTCTGAATGTATTCTGTTCCATAAATCAATGATTCCCTCATTAATTCTGTTTGGGTATCAAGAATACTAGCCGTTGAAAAATAAATAATCTTTTCTAACTTTTCAATATCAAGCATTTCTAGTAATTCTTCAAAAGCTTTAATATTTACTTCAAAGGCTCTTTGGGGATCTCCCCAAGCTGTGGCAGTATGTATTAGGTAATTAATTTGACTAATTTCCTTTTTATATCTATTTGATTCCCTGATATCGCACACCATTAACTTGACTTTTTTATTTTCTTGAACAGAAATTGGCAACTTTCTTTTGTCTCTTACCATGAGATAAAGTCTGAATTTTGTGTTTTTCAAAAACCAATCAACTAAATATTGGCCAACACATCCATTCGCACCTGTGATTAATAAGTTTTTATATGCCAAGACTTTGACTAGTAAGTGAGTTTTTTCCCATGTTCAAAAAATGTTTGAGCATTTTCTTCTGGAGTCCCAGGTAAAATCCCATGACCCAAATTGAGAATATATTTCCTGTCTTTAATTTTATTGAAAGTATTATCTATCCTTTCTTTTATTGATTCTTTGTTTCCGAACAAAATGCCAGGGTCAACATTACCTTGAATTCCAATCCCCCTGGGGATTCTTTTGCAAGCCTCTTCGATATCTACTGTCCAGTCTAATGAGATAATATCTACTCCAGTTTTTGCCATTCTTTCTAAAACACCAGCGCTTCCTGAAATGTAAAGAATTATTGGTGTTTCAGGGTATTCCGCTTTTACAATTTCAATAACTTTTTTTTGATACGGCCCAGCAAAGATATCGTAATCTTGTGGGCTTAGTTGGCCTGCCCATGAATCAAAAATTTGTACTACTTGTGCTCCAGATTTTATTTGATATTTAAGATATTCACCAATAGATTTTGCAAAATGATCAAGAAGTTTATGAAGTAAATCTGGTTCATTAAAAGCCATTGATTTTATTAAAGAATAATTTTTACTGCTTTTACCTTCAACTACATATGCAGCAAGAGTCCAAGGTGCGCCAACAAAACCTAAAACTGTTGCCTCATTATTCACATCTTTTTTTAGTGAAGTAAGAACTTGCCCAACAAAACTTAAACTCTCACTTGGATTTAATTCTTTTAAATTTTCTACCTGGTTAAGGGTTCTTATTGGATCCTCAATAATTGGACCTTTACTTTCTATTATTTCAAAATTTATGCCCATCCCTGGAAGAGGTGTGAGAATATCTGAAAAAAGGATTACACCATCCGGTTTGAAAGCATGAAAAGGCTGCATTGAAATCTCATATGATAGTTCTGGATTTTCAGATCTCTCTCTAAAGCTTGGGTAACGCTCCCTTAAATCTCTATAGATTTTCATATATCTTCCTGCTTGCCTCATCATCCATACTGGAGGCCTATTTACTTTTTTACCTAAAGCGGCAGAAAGTAGTAGTGGTAAATCTTGACCCATTTTTCAATTCGATATTCTGAAAAAAATAAAATCCAACTTAAAAATCTTACAATGTAAAGCAGAGCAAAAACGTTATATGAACATTTATATGAAGCACTAAGTTAAATGAGCCTTCTTATTTTTTTGATTGATGTTTGAAGATACTCACGCTTAATGGGGGCAAAGCAAGATCTAGAGCATTTTGATAATCATGAATATTGTAATTTATAGTTTCTTTACCCCCCATGTTTCCTTTGTTACTGCCACCGTATCTAGAGCCATCTGAATTAAATATTTCTTTATAGAATCCTTCCACAGGGACACCTACTTTGTATGACCCATGAGTATTAGGTGTAAAGTTAGCAACAACAACAAGCCACTCATTGGTATCGTTTTCTCTTCTCATGAAACTTATAACCGAATTAGATTTGTCATTACAATCAATCCATTGGAATCCATAAGGGTCAAAGTCATTTTTCCATAATGCAGGTTCATTTTTATAGAGAACGTTTAGGTCATCAATCAAGTTTCTGATACCTTTATGAGGCTCAAATTCTAGTAACTCCCATTGCAGATCATCCCAAACATTCCATTCTTGTCTTTGCCCAAATTCCATTCCCATAAATATCGTTTTTTTACCAGGGTGGGTCCACATATAAGTTAGTAATGCTCGAGTATTTGCATATTTCTTCCAGTCATCGCCAGGCATTTTATGCAAAAGATGACTTTTCCCATGGACAACCTCATCATGACTAAGTGCAAGCATAAAGTTCTCTGTATAGTTATATGTAATTGAGAAAGTGACACTGTTTTGATGGAATTGCCTAAACCAAGGGTCTATTTCAAAATAATCAAGCATATCGTGCATCCATCCCATATTCCATTTCAAGTTAAACCCTAACCCTCCCATGTCAGTTGGTTTGGTTACCATTGGCCAAGTTGTTGATTCTTCAGCGATAGAAAGTGCGCCTGGGAAATGTTGGAAGAGTACATGATTAGCCTGTTGAAGAAATTTAACGGCTTCTAAATTTTCATTCCCACCATTTTCATTGGGTATCCATTCTCCATCTGGACGTAGATAATCTCTGTAAAGCATTGAAGCTACAGCATCTACTCTTATGCCATCAATATGAAATTCTTCAAACCAATAAACGAGGTTAGCTACCAAGAAATTTCTTACTTCGTTTCTGCTGTAATTAAATATTAGGGTCCCCCATTCTTTGTGTTCACCTATGCGTGAATCTCCATGTTCATAAAGATGACAACCATCAAAAAATGCTAAACCATGCTTATCTTTTGGAAAATGACCAGGCACCCAATCAAGAATTACGCCTATGCCCTCTTCATGACATTTATTTACAAACTCTCTAAATTCATTTGGGGTGCCAAATCTACTTGTTGGTGCATACCAGCCTGTAACTTGGTATCCCCATGAGCCATCGAATGGATGTTCAGATATTGGCATCAGTTCAATATGAGTAAAGCCTCTCTCTTTTACGTAAGGAATGAGTTTCTCGGTTAATTCTGGATAAGTTAATAATCTTGTTCCAGGTTTTAAATCGGCTGCAGGCACTGGGTCTCTTGGTTCACCATTGTCCTCGAGATATTTATTATCTGTTGATTCATGGAGCCAACTTCCTAAATGCATTTCATAAACTGAAATTGGCTTGTTAATTTGACTAGAAGAATCTCTATTTGAAATCCAAGAACTATCATTCCAATTAAAGTTTTTCAATTTTGAAACTATTGAACCATTTTGAGGTCTGATTTCATGAAGGAAACCATAGGGATCAGCTTTCTCATAAATATGACCTTGTTGTGTTCTTATTTCAAATTTATATGTGTCGCCCTCTTGCATTGTTGGCATGAATAGTTCCCAAATTCCCCCTAATCTTTTTTGCATTGGATGATGTCTTCCATCCCAAGAATTTATATCTCCAATTATCGAGATTGATTTTGCATTTGGAGCCCAAATGCAAAACATGACTCCTTTTTGATTCTTTTCTTGAATGAGATGTGCTCCCATTTTTTCCCAAATATGATGATGATTGCCTTCTGCAAAAAGATGTCTATCAAATTCTCCCATCCACTCTTCTTTATATGACCAAGGGTCATGTTGTGTATGTGTGATCCCTCCTCGCGAAATATTTATTTCGTAATTATGGTTTGGATTTTCAGGCAGGATAGCTTCAAAAAGCCATTTATGGTTTATGCTCTTTGCCTTATAAGTATTGTTTTTAAAATTTATTTTAACTTCGTCTGCTTCAGGCATCCATACCCTTACAACCCACTGTTCTTCATAAAAATGAGGACCTAATATTTTTAATGGATTATCATTGCAACAATTTTCTAGGTTGATAGCTTCTGATTTAATCCAGTCTGCTTGAATTGTCTCGATCATGACTGGTAGATATTAAGGATTTATAATATCAAATGATTAACCAAAAAAATAATTATTTATAAAAAAATGGGGTCATTTTCATAAATGTTCTATTAAGACTAAAACTGAGAGTAATAACTCTATGATTTGCTGAAGGGGCTCCAACATCTCCTTCCTCAAATCCAGGATTAACTCCAATAGCGGGATAAGCTGCTGCAGATATAGATAAGCGAAGCTTGCTATCTTTAATCAAACAAATATTTGTTGGCTGCATTGTTATTTGATAAATGCATTCTTCACTTATTTTGGAGTTTTTAACCCTTAAGAATCCGGTTGAAAATTGATTCACCTTTTCATTACCTTGTTCAACTAGGGATAAAGCAAGGCAGATATCGAAGTTGGGCTGATCACTTTTTACTTGGATTTCTAATGTGGGAACTCCCCTTAAATATTGATCTTCTTCAAAAGAATTAGTTTGAAAAACACCTACATCCAGGCGTTTATCAATAATACTTCTATTAAACTTTCCTGGATTTGGGCCTAAATGACCACCGTCAGATGGAGTAGGTCTCCATGGGTCATTAACAATTGTGAACCATCCTGATCCTTTTGAATTTATGGTCAGACTTCCATCTTCAGCCTCTACATTTGCTATGCCATCGCTTTTGAGCCCAAAAATAAATTCAGGGTGAAATTTATTATCTAATTCTTCCCATTTATTTAATGAAATATTCCATATTTTTCTCTCGTCTTTAAAATTCGTAGAATTAAATTTTTCATCTGATTTTAAATATTTATCAAAAAAATTTAATAAAGATTTTTGTGATCCCTCCCACCAATTTAGATGTGTCGCATTCCCAATAATAATCTCTGGGCTTCCACCAGCTTCTTTAGATTTTTTATAAAGATCAAAGGCACCTTTTAAATGTGGATCCCAAAGTCCGCCAATAATTAACATAGGTTGTTTAATCCATGTTGAAATTGGTTTAAATTCTTCAAATGGGCGAGTATTATTTAAATTTTCAAGCCATTCCAAAACAAAGCTATTAGGATCATATTTTTTTAAAATATCAATTCCTTCCCTTAAATAACTTTTATTTTCTAGGGCTAATCTTATCTTTTCCCACTCAAGCAATTTATTTTCTCTTTTCATTTTTAGTGCTGCGATTTGAAGTCCCCATGCAATATTGTTATGCCACCAATATGCACCTCCATCTGAGCACCAATGATCCTTAATATTCATCCCAGTCATTGCTGGAGATAAACAATCGGGCGGCTTTGAATTTAATTCACCAGTTAGTTGAGTAAATCCTTGATATGAAAAACCATATAAGCCAAGTTTCCCATTACATTCTTTTAGTGACCTTACCCATTCATGTGTTTCTGAAGTATCGCTAGCTTCTTGAGAAAAACCATTAAAGACTCCTTCAGAAGAACCCATACCTCTAACATCTTGAATTATTACCATATACCCTTTGGAAGCCCACCATTCTGGGTGAGAATAGGTAATGGTTGAAGCTATTTCCCTTCCATAAGGTTGTCTCATTAATAATGCAGGCCATGGCCCATTATTGTTAGGTAACCAAATCCTTGATATAAGTCTTACTCCATCTCTAAGTACTAGAGACTTGTCAACCCATCTTGAACCAGACATTTATGCTTTAGATAATGTCTGGACAGTGCAGCCCAATGACGTAAATAGAAAATATCTCTGCGTTAACGGGAGTTAAATTTTTTTTGTTTGATACATACTCTATAGCTTTATCTGAACTAGCTGAAATACCTTTAGAATTAAACTCTCTGAACTTATTACATAAATCCTCAGCTTGGTTTGGATTCTTTTTTACAGTTTCCAATAAGTTGGATTGACTTAAAACAGGGTATGGTGAGTTGAAAAACAAAAATAACAAAAATAATAGAGGTTTCATTATCACTTACTTTTTTTAAATTCTACATTAAAAATATTTTTTTATCCAAGATTTCCAAAAGATTTGTCGATTTGACTAGCCTTTTTAATCCATTCTTTTAAGAGAGTAAAAGTCCTATCTGCCTCGGTTTTTACTCTAAGAGTTCTTTCTAATCTACCAATTTTCCGTTCTAATTCGTAAGGGGTAGATTGTGATAATGATTTAAGTGAAGATATACCGCAATGCAAAAGTAGATATGCTTGCGGTGGAGAAATTCCAATTTCTTTTTTAAAAATAGCTATGGCTCTTATTTTCTTTAGATTATTCAATGTACATAGTGAAGATTTTCTTTGAATCTCATTTATATCTAAGTCCGAAAGATTACTTAATTTTTCAAAGTCAGTTAGATTATTTTTAATAAAAAAAGATTTCTCATGTCTAAAATTAGTTGGCAAAAAATCTAAAAAAGTTTTACTTTTCATTTTTAACAAACTAATTCATTTTGACATTTTTCTGAACTTCCCCTATAACCACTGGTTTACTTACACCATCTGAAATTTTTTCAAGTTTTCTTATCTTTATTTTTACATTAGCACCAGATCTGCTACCTTTCCTTAAGTTTTCCGATAATTGTTCTAAAGTTGCTTCAATAGATTCTTCTGGAAAGTTATCATCTGCTTTAGCAATAATCAAATCGAACCCGTTGTCATAAACAATTGGAACATATTTTGCACCTTCTATTACAACTTTTTCGGAGTAACTTTGTATGAATGCCCAACTACTTAAAGAAAGCAATAATGAAAAGATAGTTGCGCCAATTATTCGAAATTTAAAACCAAAATTTAATATAAATGCTGCTATGGTGCAAATGAAAAGAAATATTCCAAGGAATCCAAAAATTTTGGGTGTGTTCTCTAATAGTTCAAAAAAAGACATTTAGTGGCTTTGACCTGATTAATTTCTTATATTTTGTAAGCCTACTCTATTTTTGGGCTCTAACTTGAAAAAAATTAGATCTCTAAATTTAAATACTAAGATTCTTTTAGTAGGGATGCTTTTACCCTTAGGTTTTTTAGGCTCTTTTTTATTAAATAATTTTTTAAAAGAAACTTATAGTGATAGGAAATTAGAATTAGAAAAAAGTATTGAGAATCTTTTAGATAAAAATGTTGATTTAGGTGATTATGTCGGGATTAGATTTCTAGGTATTTCTTTGGGTAATTCAAAAATTAATGATAAAAAAAATATAGATTCTGAAATTAAAGCTAAAAATGTATATGTGGGCATTATGCCTTTTAGATCTTTTTTAAAACAAAAATGGATTTTAAAAATAAGTCCTAAGGAAGCCGCAATAAATATAGATAGGGATTTTTTTAAAAGGGACGAATCTTATAAAAATGATCGAATTACAAAAAAATCACAATCTAAGTATGAATTGAACTTTAAC
>CABZNT010000022.1 GCA_902527105.1 uncultured Prochlorococcus sp.
AGGTAACCAAATACCTAAAGGCCTTTCTTCAAAAATATTTTCATGGCTCCTAATGGCTGTATTGATTTGTCCTTTTACAGTTTCTGGATTCTCCCTTAAAATTGGGAGATATCCGTGAGTAGCAGCACAAGTAAGAATATCCAAATTTCCAGAATTATTTAAACCCCTAAACTTTTCAATTAAATTTCCAGAACAATTTTGCCAGTATAAGAATTTATCATTAAGATTATTCATTAAAAATGCGGAGGCATTTTTTTCTTCTAGTGGGAGTTCGTTTAGGAATTCATTCCTTGTTTTAATCCAGCTTGGGAAAGTTTCTTGAATTTGTTTATTATTTAGAAGTGATAATAATGTTGGAGACAAACTTATAGTAAGTTTTGTATTTTCAGAATTTTCTTCTTTGGAAGATTCTATTGATTGAAGGAGTGGTATATAACATTCCAGAATCGCCTGAAATAACCAATCCTCTTCTAATGAGTTTTTTTCATTTTTTCTGACATAAGGTAGATGAGCATGCAAAACTATCGCTAACTGACCTAAAACATTTTTTTGGGGGTATCGCCCATTCATACTTTTTATAATTTATGCCTGAAATTCTATTAAAATCAAAATTAACCTTTTATAAAAGGAAGCTTTGATCTTAAAAGAATACTTTAATAATTTAAGTATTTCATTTTTTTCTTCAGAATTTTAACCAATATTGTTTAAGTTATAAAATTACAGCAAATTTTTTTTGAACTAATCTAGTCAAATTTTTTTAATTAGCTTATTATGAGTTAAGTTTATCCTTTTAATGTCAAAAGATCCTGGAAGAATTTTGATATTTGATACAACTCTTCGAGATGGAGAGCAATCTCCTGGTGCAAGTTTAAATCTTGAAGAAAAACTTGCAATCGCTCATCAATTAGCAAGATTAGGTGTAGATGTTATTGAAGCTGGATTCCCTTTCGCAAGTCCAGGAGATTTTAAAGCTGTTAATAAAATTGCTTATACTGTTGGAAAAGAAAATGGCCCTACAATTTGCGGCTTGGCTAGAGCGTCTAGAGATGATATAAAAGCGTGTTACGAAGCAGTAAGTCCAGCTCCCAGGAAAAGAATACATACTTTTATTGCGACAAGTGATATTCATCTTAAACATAAACTTAAAAAATCCAGAAAAGATGTTCTTCAAATAGTCCCAGAAATGGTTAATTATGCAAAATCACTAGTAGATGATATTGAGTTTTCTTGTGAAGATGCCTCAAGGAGTGATCCTGAATTTTTATACGAAGTGATTCAGTTAGCAATTTCTGCAGGAGCTACAACAATAAATATCCCTGACACTGTTGGATTTACAACTCCTAGTGAATTTGGCAAACTAATCGCCGATATAAATAAAAATGTTCCAAATATTGATGAGGCAGTAATTTCGGTTCATGGTCATAATGACTTGGGTTTAGCAGTAGCCAATTTCCTTGAGGCAGTAAAAAATGGAGCGAGACAACTAGAATGTACTATTAATGGAATTGGGGAAAGAGCCGGGAATGCCTCTCTAGAAGAATTAGTAATGGCACTTCATGTTAGAAAAAGTTTTTTTAATAGTTTTTTTAAAAGAAATCCAGATTCCCCAACTCCTCTTACGGCTATAAGAACAGAAGAAATAACAAAAACCTCTAGACTTGTTTCTAACTTAACTGGAATGATTGTACAACCTAATAAAGCAATTGTTGGAGCTAACGCTTTTGCACATGAGTCGGGCATTCATCAGGATGGGGTTTTAAAAAATAGACTAACTTACGAAATTATCGATGCAAAAACTGTTGGCTTGAATGACAACAAAATATCTTTAGGGAAACTTAGTGGGAGAAGTGCAGTAAGAGCAAGATTAGAAGAGATGGGATATGACTTGAGCCGAGAAGATTTAAATGATGCTTTTGCTCGTTTTAAGGATTTAGCTGATAGGAAAAGAGAAATTACTGATAGAGACTTAGAAGCAATTGTTAGTGAACAAGTTCAGCTCCCTGAAGCTAAATTTCAATTAAGTCTTGTACAAGTAAGTTGTGGTAACGCCTCGAAACCTACTGCCACGATTTCTCTTCTAAACACGGAAGATAATAGTGAGGATACTGCTGTATCAATAGGCACTGGGCCTGTTGATGCAGTATGCGAGGCTTTAAATAAATTAGCTAAAGTACCCAATGAATTAATTGAATTTTCTGTTAAGTCGGTAACAGAAGGAATTGATGCTTTGGGCGAAGTAACAATAAGAATTAGAAGGGATAATAAAATATATTCTGGTCATTCTGCTGATACTGACGTTGTAGTTGCCGCAGCGAATGCTTACGTTAATGCTTTAAATAGACTTGTATTTTCTGAGAAAAAAAATTCAATTCATCCACAATTTGATAATTTAGAGAATTCTGATAATAAATTTCTATCTAATCCTGCAAATTAAATTATTTTCTTAGGATTATTAAGTAGCATTAAAAAAAGTCTCTTAATACTGTAGATTAAACTAATAGCTAAAGCAGTAAATAATGAGAGAAAGAGTTCTTGGATATTGGGCACTTTCGTGGGCTGGCTTAATCGGCAACATAATTGCACTTCCAATAATCGCATTAATAATAAGTTATGGGCCTCCACTAAAAGTTGCGAATATAACTCTTGCCATAAGTCTTGGATGGCCTGCTGCAATTGTTGGAATAGTTTCTTCAGCAGCTCTTTTGGCAGAGAGAAAATGGGGAGTAACTTTAACTCTGGTATCTTTATCAATGGTAATTTCTGGTATGGGTCCTTATTCAGTTGTGAGGCTCATAACTCTTCAAGACATTTATGGAGTTGGTGGGTTTACTCTTTTAACAACATTATTAAGTACTTTAGCTCTTTTTTATTGGTGCAATCCGAAACATAGAAGAAGTATTAGGTTATAAAATCAAAAATCAAGAAAAAGTATTATTCTTGCTAGTTGGATACTGAATTCTTCTATGTCTAATTCTTTTCCATACATTCAGGAATGCCCTTTTTATTAGAAAAATTTCCCCTTTTGATAAATTACTATCATCTAATTGACCATCTTTTTTTCGCGAGTAGATAATATTAGAAATTGTTTCCAAAGCTTCTTTATCAGATGCATTAATATCCATAGCTCTTAGTGCTGCTTCACATCCATCCGCAAGCATCAAGATAGCTGTTTCTTTGGACTGAGGAATAGGGCCTTTGTATCTAAAATAATATTCATTAACTTCGAGATTTTTTTCTTTAGCTTTTTGAAAAAAATATCCCATTTTAAGGGTACCTTGATGTTCAGGAATAAAATTAGCTATCGGTTTAGGTAGTCTATTTTTCCTTGCAAATTTCAATCCTTCATCAACGTGAGCCTGTAATACTTGTGCACTTTTAATCGGATCATCTAATTCGTCATGCGGATTTTTTGATCCATCCTGATTTTCAATAAACCAATTAGGTGCATGTAATTTGCCCACATCGTGATAAAGCGCTCCAGTTTTAATAAGATCAATATCACCACCAATCATTCTTGTTGCTTCCTCTGCTAAACCACATATAAGTAAGGTATGTTCAAAAGTACCAGGAGCTTCTAGAGACAACCTTCTAATTAGAGGTTTCTCCTTATCAGCCAATTCAAGCAATCTTGCTTTAGTTAATAATCCGAATATCGATTCAAAAATAGGAATAAATAAAATTGTAAAAAGCATAGCTATTGCCAATAGCAAGGAATCAGAAAATATATTCCCATTAGCTAGAACAAAATCTTGCTTACTAATAAGAGATATTTTATCTTTACCTATCAATATCCATTGACTCAAGAACGATCCTATGGGGACAAAAATTGATAGTTGAAGTAACTGAGCTCTACTTCTTATTCTTCCTCCAAGAAGAGATACTATTGAAGCACAAACTAATAAAATAAAAAATAAATTGTTATTGATAACAATTTCTGGGTCAGGCCAACTAAGACTTGCTATTGATACCCAAGCTAAGGCTGTTATGCTTCCCATTCCTTGAGATATTATTAATGCCGGTGGAATTATCATAGATAATGGACTTACGGTTGAAGCTAAGGCTAATTTCGTAACTTGTACAGCTAAAAGAAGAGTAATGATCAAGAAGATCTGTCTTGAAGAAATTGTAGGATTCTCTTTTTTTGAAACTAATATCAAAACTCCGGAACTAATAAGAATTTCAGTAAAGTTCCAAAACCAAGAAAAAATATCTGAGATATTTAAAGGCGAGATAAGAAGTAGTTTATAAGAAGAAATTATTGAAATTACAATGCATACTAAAAAAATTATGAGATTATCTATTCTTGAAATTTTAATTGGTTGTTTTACTGGGACTTGACTTCGCCTCCACAGATAAAACAATTTCTTTAAGGTAGTTATGATGTTTTGCACAGAATATAGATAAATCTATTTGAATAATTTAAAATTATAGGCATGCTAGGTGTAAAAAGGAGATGTTTTTCTAAATGTCATTAAAATTAGACGGTAAAAAATTATCTCTTGAAATTGAAGAAAGATTAACTGACTATATCTCTAGTAATAAAAAAATCGCAAAAAGAGCTCCTGGTTTAGCTGTAATAAGAATAGGTGAAGACCCCGCGAGTGGTGTCTATGTTAATAACAAGGAAAAAGCATGTTCAAGGATTGGAATAAAGAGCTTTATCTTTCATCTAAGAGATAATGTTGAGCAAAAAGAAGTTGAACAATTAATAAAAAAACTTAATTCTGATAAAGATATTGATGGAATATTACTACAACTTCCTATTCCAAAGAAGTTTGATGAGCAAAAACTGATCAGCCACATTAATCCAAGTAAGGATGTAGATGGACTAAATGAGATAAACATCGGCAAACTAGTAAAAAATGAGCCTGCGATGAGATCATGCACACCAGCAGGAATAATTAATTTATTAAGATCCCAAAATATTACAATTGAAGGTAAGAAAGTTGTAGTCATTGGAAGAAGTTTGCTTGTTGGGAAACCCCTATCGCTTATGTTATTGAATCTAAATGGCACGATAACAATTGCTCACTCTAAAACATTAAATTTGAAACAAGTTTGCAGAGAAGCCGATATTTTAATTGCGGCTGCAGGAAAACCCAATCTTGTAGATTCGAGTTTTGTGAAAGAAGGAGCAGTAATTATTGATGTGGGAATACATAGATTAAAAAGTTCCAATAAAAATCAAACTAGATTATGTGGCGATGTATTATTAGAAGATGTCATTCCAAAAGTATTTGCTTACACACCTGTACCAGGAGGTGTTGGTCCAATGACAGTAACAATGTTACTTGTAAATACTACTTTTAGCTGGCAAAAACAATTTGGTTTATCATCAACTCTCAATGACCTTTTGCCATAAACTCCAAGATGAATTTTTTTTTACTAAAGGTATAAAATGACTGAAGTTATAAATAGTATTTCTGATTTTGAAAAATATCTTAAAAACACAAAAAAGGTTGTAGAAGAAGCACTTGATTTTTCCTTGGGTCCTGAGAATCCAGAAATATTAAGAGAATCAATGAGATATTCCCTCTTAGCCGGAGGTAAAAGAATACGTCCAATTTTATGTTTAGCATCTTGCGCACTGGCTGGAGGAGAGCCCTCTCTTGCAGTTCCTACCGCGGTAGCAATAGAGATGATCCATACAATGTCATTGATTCATGATGATCTACCCGCCATGGATAATGATGACTTGAGGAGAGGTAGGCCAACAAATCATAAAGTATATGGCGATGCAATAGCTATTCTTGCAGGCGATGCTTTATTAACAAGAGCCTTTGAAATGGTCTCTTTAAGAAGCCCTGGAGTCGATTCGAATAGATTATTAAATGTAGTTGGCGAATTATCCCTAGTCGCTGGCGCACCAGGCCTAGTCGGCGGACAAGTTGTTGATTTAGAATGCGAAGGCAAAGAAGTCGACCTTAAAACTCTCGAATATATTCATCTTCACAAAACTGGGGCTTTATTAAAGGCCTGCGTAAGAACAGGTGCGATGATCGCAGGAGCTAACGAAAAACTATTAGAAGCTCTGACAACATATGCAGAGGGAATTGGTTTAGCTTTCCAGATAATAGATGATATTCTTGATTTAACTTCCAGCAGTGAAAAGCTAGGTAAAACTGCCGGCAAAGATCTTTTAGCTGACAAAACTACTTACCCTAAATTACTTGGAATGGAAGAGTCAAAGAAAAGAGCATTTGATTTAGTTGAAAAAGCAAAAAAAGCAATTGAACCTTGGGGTGAAGATGCAAAATATTTAATATCGTTAGCAGACTTTATTACAAATAGAGACAGATAATTTTTTTTAATTTATGTCTGAGTTTTTTTCCTTTTTTAATAATTCAGTTCTTTTCTGGAGCCTATTATCATGTTTACTAGCTCAATTTTTTAAAATTTTATTCAATTTCTTTTCAACTGGAGAGATAAGATTTGGAATTATGTTCGAGACGGGTGGTATGCCCTCAAGTCATTCCGCCTTAATAACTGGTGCCACATCTGGTATAGGTTTTGAATTAGGATTTGATAGCTCAATATTTGCATTATCAGTTGCTGTAGCACTAATTGTAATGTATGACGCTAGTGGAGTCCGAAAATCAGCTGGGATTCAAGCTGCAGAAATTAATAAACTATCAAAAAAACTAGATCCTCAATCTGAATTACTGTTAAAAGAAACCCTGGGTCATACAAAAATTGAGGTCATGGTGGGGAGTTTTTTAGGGCCATTAATCACTTTGCCTGGAATGTTTTTTTTAGGTTCTCCTCTCAAAATATTTGATTTGATAATAAATTAAGATTGTCTGGAAAAAGTAATTTGGGTGGCATCAATAAAGTTTTTTGCGACTTCTGGAGAACTTGGTAAATGTAAGTGAACCCAACTTGCATGTAATTTTTTATCAAAAAAGCCTTCATTTTTGTATTCAGTTTTCCAAGATTTAATTTTCCATGGAGAAGAAAGTTTTTTCTGATGCCCAGCTTTTCCTAAATCAAGTTCAGATAAATTTTTTTCAATTTCCCAATAATGAAATTCATGTCCCCTAATTAATTGATTTCGTTTAATGATCGGAGTATCTTTTAAACCCTCAATGTATCTATAACCTACTGAAAGTTTACTTTTTTTTGATCTAAAAGGTAGGATACCACTCATTTTATGATTATTACCATTTTCATCTTTTATAAAGTCTCCTAAAATCATCATGCCTCCGCACTCAGCATATATAAATCCATTTTGGCGGAATTTCCTTAACGAATTTAAGCTTTTTGTAGAGTTACTTATATGATCAGCATATTTTTCAGGAAAACCTCCAGGAATAATTAAAGAAGAAGCCTCATTAGGTATTTCTTCATCATCATAAATACTCCATGAAATCAATGGTATGCCTATTTCACTCAAAAACTCCTTAGTTTCAGGGTATTGAAAATGAAAGATTTTATCTTCTGCTATTGCGATAGGTTTACTTTTATCTATTTTTAAATCTTTAAAATTGCCAGAACTAAATATTTTCTTTTGAGGAGATTTCAAGAATTTAACAAGTGAAAATATATCAAGATTTCTTTCGGCGAAATTTGCAAAGTATTCAACATCAATTTCTTTTCCATTATCCATTGGAGATACCAAACCTAAATTAGCTTTGTTTAAAGTTATTTTTGGATCAGATGGTAAAAAACCAAAAATTTCGATATCTTCATTTTTAAAAACTTCTTTGATTAATTTTTTATGTCTTTCTGAATTAACGTTGTTAAATATAATTCCTACTATTGACAACTCACCATCGAAATCTCTAAAACCTCGAATAGTCGCCAAAAGAGAAGCTACTTGAGCTCTAGCATTAATAATAAAAACTATTGGAGCATCTAGAAGTTTAGAGATATTTGCAGTGCTGGAATAGGTTGTTGACCCTAACCCATCAAATAGACCCATTGCTCCTTCAATTAATGAGAATTCATATTTCAAAGAATGTTTAAAAAAACTTTCTTCAACCCATTCCTCACCACTTAAAAAAATATCTAAATTCCTACAAATAGGTTGGCCAATTGAACTAAGTTGTTGTTGATCAAGATAATCTGGGCCAACCTTGAAAGTTTGTATTTTTATACCTTTTGAGAACGCCCAGCAAGATAGCAAAAGCGATAATGTAGTTTTCCCACTATCAGTTGAAGGAGAAGATATTACACAAGGCATCTACAAATTACTAAAACCATTAAATATTTGAAGGGCTATTTTAATAGAATTTTCAAAAAGAGGACTAGTATTCCCTCTACTACTTCCCAATAATTTACTAACATCGTACTCTGATGTAGATGAAGAGCTTGGAACAACTTGTTCTATTAATTCCATATCAGCCATTCCCCCGGCTTCAAGTCTCATACATTCCACTGATTCACAGCCAAGTATTACACAAGTGTTATTTTTTTGAACCTCACTAATTTTTGAAATCAGTCTCAATCCAATAACTTGTCCTAAATGAATACTTGGATTTCCCAAAGATAAGGGATTAATTGATGCAGAAATTTTTTCGCCATTAATTCTTTCAAACTCTATTTTTGTCGATTCTGTATCCCTTTCAACTCTTAGAAAAGACCATCCAAGTTTATCACTAATCCATGAAATCAAAAACAAAGCTTGAATCATATGATCTCCTGCGATATCAATGTCAATATCAGTAATATGATCTAAAATTGTTCTCCTTGAAGGCGGATCAAAAATCATTGCCAATGATTCCCTCCAATTTTTCAATCTAACCCAATTCAAATCATTGATAGCTTTATTTGAATTATTTAATTGATCTAAAACTTTTAAACATCTTTGAGGAGATCCAAGAGCAGTATCAATTATTAACCTTAATCCATGATTAGTAAAAAATTCGAAGATTTCGGGCGATTCATCCAAGCTTCCATTCCACCATAACCATGAAGGTAATTCATCAATAGATAATTCATCAATTATTTTTAATCCTTTATTAAATATTGAGGCCGAGTCCCCTCTTATAACAACTAAATCCCCACAAATAGGCTGCATACCTGGAGTATCACTTAATGGACAGTAAGCGGATACAAAAGTTTTGATTTCTGAATTTTTATTTAATGTTGGCGCTAGAGTTATTAATCTTCTTGGATTCAATGTACTTATTGTTGATTCAAAAAATTGTCCTCTAAAATCTTCAAAGTCTTCATTAGATAAATTTTTCTTCAACAAATTCAATAATTCTTCACTATTAATGGAAGTATTAATAGGAAGGCCCTGATCTAATATAATTTTTTTAGCAACTTCAATTATCTCTGGGCTTAAATTTCCAGTTATTGGTTCATTTATTAATCCTTTTTGAACCAAACATTGTTCTAGCCAAGCAGGCTGCCAGACCATTAATGTAAAAGTATTAGCACCACTATTATCTTTATCTTCTGAAATCCATAATTTACTAAGATAGTTAGAAATTTCCTGATAAGGCAGCTCTAACGGGGTTTGAAGTGTAAGTTGAGGTTTCATTTTTAAGGTCTACGCCAGAAAATATTATCTTTTGAAATTAATTGATCAGACTCAGGAGGTCCCCACGTCATAGATTCATAATTATAAATAGGTAACTTCCAAGGGGAATTATCCATCAGTTCTATTAATGGCGTATAAAGTTTCCAGGCTGCCTCTACTTCATCACTTCGAGTAAATAAGGTTGGGTCAGAAAGCATAGCGTCAGCTAATAATCTTACATAGCCTTCATCTGATGGTTCTCCAAATGATTCATCATAAGAAAATTCCATCTCAACAGGTCTTGATTTCATTCCAGAACCTGGAGATTTTACCTCAAATTTGAAAGTAGCACCTTCATTTGGTTGAATTCTAAGGATAAGCTGATTTGGGGCAGGATTTATTATTGTTGATTCAAATAAATGAACAGGAACGTCTTTAAAAGTCAAGACTATTTCTCCAAGTCTTTTAGGTAGTCTTTTACCTGTTCTCAAATAAAAAGGAACACCTTGCCAACGCCAGTTATCAACAAAAACTTTTGTCGCAATGTAAGTTTCTGTTGTGCTATTAGAATTAACACCTTCTTCCTGCCTATATCCTTTGAGTCGATTTGATATATTTCCTCCCTCTCCATATTGACCTCTTATGCAACAATTCCAAGGTTCATTTTCGTCAGCAAGTTTTGATGCTTGAAGAACCTTAGCTTTTTCATTTCTTATTGCTTCAGGTTCAAACTTTCCAGGAGGTTCCATTGCAGTAACAGCGAGCATTTGAGTCATATGATTTTGAAGCATATCCCTTAAAGCACCAGAGCTTTCGTAATAACCTGCTCTATCTTCAACACCCACTGTTTCAGATGAAGTAATTTGAACACTTGATATATAATTTCTGTTCCAGATTGGTTCAAAAATAGTATTCGCAAACCTCAAAACAAGAATATTCTGAACTGTCTCTTTACCTAAATAATGATCAATCCTATAAATCTGACTTTCTTCAGCGCAACTCTGAACGATCTTATTCAATTTTTTTGCACTTGAATAATCCCTTCCAAAAGGTTTTTCAATCACTAAACGGCTTTTCTTAGGGTCATCTAAAAGGCCAGCTACTTTAAGAGCTTTGCATCCACTTGCATAGAAATTCGGAGATACTGATAAATAAAATGTTCTATTCCCATGAGTAGCTTGTGTTTTATCAATTTCATTTAATCTTCTAGAAAGCCTTATGACATGATCACTTTGTTGTAAGTCAACTGGTTCATAGAAAAGATAATTAGAAAATTGTTCCCACTCCCTTTCTTTACCAGATATTTGATTTGAAAGCTTTACTTTCATCTTTTCTCTAAAATCATTATCAGTCCAAGGTCTTCTCGCGCAACCAACTATTCCAAATTCACTAGGAATTCTTCTTTGCAAATAGAGTTCAAATAAGGCTGGTATTAATTTTCTATGAGTAAGGTCTCCACTGGCACCAAATATTACTAAGCATTGTGGAGATATGACTCTTTCCTGCCGTAAACCTAATCTTAGAGGATTACTTAAAGTTGAAGGCATATTTTTAATATTCTTTATTTAAAATCCTCTGTTTTTCAAATATTAGCTACATATTGTGTCTAAACCAAAAAGTATTTATTAGTTAAACTTAAATCTAAATTTCAACTATTTAGTAAGTTTCTACATGCCATCTTCCTGCTTTTTTGAGTTGTGGTCTTAATTCTGACCAGTTCAAGCCTTTTTCTTCTGCCGCCTTAGTCATTGCTTCATCTATTCCAGGTTCCATACCTTTTAATCCACAAAGATATATGTGTGTCTTTTCATCTTCAATCATATTGAAAAGTTCATTGGCTGACTCTAAAACTCTGTCTTGAATGTACATTCTTCCACCTTTCGTATTTTGCTGCTCGCGACTAATAGCTTTTGTATATTTAAAATTATCTGGATTATCAGCAAGGTATCTTTGAAGATCTTCTTCGTATAACAGATTAGCTGATTTTGGAGCACCCATAAATAACCAAGCTTTACCCTTAAAATTCCATTTATTTTTTTCTTTTTCAGTTGGTTCGAACATTCTTCTTAAATAAGCCCTCATTGGTGCTATTCCAGTTCCAGTGGCCAACATAACAATGTTTGCATCTTCTTCGTTAGGGAGAAGCATTTCTTTACCTACAGGACCTGTTATTTTTACTTTATCTCCAGGCTTAATATCACATAAGTAAGTAGAGCAGACACCATTAATGGTTTCACCATCTTTTTCGTACTGAAGCTGTCTTACACAAAGAGAGACTGTATTTCCATTAAAGTCATCTCCGTGTCTAGTACTAGCTATTGAGTACA
>CABZNT010000023.1 GCA_902527105.1 uncultured Prochlorococcus sp.
AAATTCTCTACTTAATAACTTATTATAAGTAATGTTATTGAATTATTTATTAATCTAGATGAGTTTAAAAATAAGGTTAAGCAGAATAATATTTTTTAAATTAATTCAATTTATAAAATTTATCAAAACGCCAATTAATAAATTAAAGAGTACAAAAATTAAGAGTCAGAGAATCTATATTATCATGCCCGCTGGTGCTGGTGATATGCTGATGTCACTAAATTCTATAAATTTTATATTAAAAAATTGTAGTCAAGAAATAATATTATTGTGTTGTAGAAATGAAGTTTTAAAACTTGCAAAACTTTATTTCAAAAAAAGTAAAGTTTTTGTTTATGACGACAAAACAAGATTTAATAATAAAGATCTAGTAATTGTTTTATCAGGTCCTCCGCAAGGATTAGCTTATAAATTGTTTATTAGTAATTGCGAATTTCATGGATTTGTATATGATCTCAAAATAAGATCATCAATAGTTAAATCTAATAGAGATGACTTAATTGAACTTAACCATATTAGAAGAAATAATTTAATTATTGAAAAACTATTCAAACTCTCTTATCAGTTAGAAGATATTGTTTTACCTCCCCCTATTGATGCTTATTTAAACAAAAAATTCTATTCGGGAAAAATTAAAAAAATTGCTTTATATTTCCCCCAAGAAAAAAAAAGGAAAGCATTTCCATATGAAAAGATTCTTAATTTGTTTAATAAATTATCAACTCAATATGAAGTATATTTAATTGGTTTTTCTATGGATTCGATAGATCGAGAATTCATAGAAAGAATTAATAATAAATATATTTTGTGGACTGATTGGGAAGAATTATTAGATATTTTACAAAATTTTGATCTAATAATTACAATCGATTCAGTTGTATATCATTTATGTAATTCTTTGAATAAAAAGTTTATAGGATTATTTGGTTGTACTAGTCATAAAGCATATAAAACATATAACTCTAACTGTTTTCATATAGATTATTCAAATCCGGAAAATCCCTGCTACTCAGGATGTTTGAATTCAAAAAGGAAAGGTAATAGACCTCTTTGCAATTGTAATAGTAGGAAATCACAATCTCCATGCAGTATATTTAACAAAATCAAAGAGGAAGATATTCTTTCAACTCTAGAAATAATTAAAAACACATAATTAATCCAAAACATTAATTTTTTAGGAAGTTTCAATCATAAATTTTAATAAAGTACATATATTATTAAATATTAAATTTTTAAGATTTTTTGCACATAATATAAATTTTGTTCTTTTATCAATACTATTAATTTCAGGGGATTTGATGATTACATCTATTTATAGGTATTTTTCTTTTCCTTATTTATATATGGCAATTTTCAAGGTAAATGCTTTAAGGCTATATACGAAAGGCCATTCCTGAAGGTAATAATTTTTCTATTTGATTATTGATTATTTTTTGATTTTTATATTAAAAAATATATTTGCTTGATATATAGTCTAATTGAATTAATTTAAAGTCAAATTATTTCATAAAGATTTTCTATTAATTTCTATAAGATCAATATATTAAAATATTTAAAAGAAACAAAAAAACATAGAAACGATGAAATATAAGGTTGCTCTAATTGGCGATTTAATTTTTGATAAATTTATTTATTACCAGTCTATAAAACTATCGCCTGAAGGACCAGCTCCAATAGTTAAGAAGATAAGGACTGCAGAAGCTGCAGGAGGTGCTGGGAATGTTGCGGCATCTTTAGCTAATTTAGGACTAGATTTAAAATTCTACTTTCCATTTAGCAAAAAGGATTCAACAAAAGTTGAAGAATTAATTATTAAATTATTTAAAAATATTGAAATTAAAAGAGAAAAGATTTTTACAGATTTAGCCAATATTAATCCTATAAAAATAAGATATTATGTAGATGATAGGCAATATATGAGAGAAGATAATGAGATAAATAATCTAAATAAGATTTCAGTAATATCGAATGAATTAATAGATCAAATTGTTTTTAATCATGACATAATTGTCGTTGCAGACTATCAAAAGGGTTGTTTTGACTCTGATAAACTTTCTTACCTTATTAAAACTTGCAACAACTTATCCAAACCATTATTTATTGATACCAAAAATAAAAATATCAGGTCAGTGCAGAATGCTTTTTGTCTTAAGATTAATAAAAAAGAGTTTAACTACCTTTTTAAAAAGAACGAAATATTAGAAGAACAACCCTTGAAATTATTAAAAGATAAAATAAAAGAAGCTAGATTGAACTCTAATATAAAAAACCTTATAGTAACCCTAGGCTCTGAAGGTTGTATTGCCTCAACTGAAAAGGATGTAATTTTCTGTCCTGCTGTTATTTCAGATGTGATTGATATTACAGGTGCAGGAGATGCATTTATAAGCGCACTTGTTTATTCTTTCTTAAATAAAGCATTTGAGAGGGGTCAGAACCCGTTCTTTAATTCTATTGCAATGGACAATATTAATTTTGCAAATTCTGGAGCCTCATCAGTTGTCTCTAAGAAAGGGACATTACCCTTAGATAAAGATTTCAAATTATCAAACTTTAAAGAAAAAGAAGATACTCAGATTATTGGTTTTACGAATGGTTGTTTTGATATTATTCATGATGGGCATTTGTCTCTTTTCGAAGAAGCAAAAAAACACTGTGATTATTTAATTGTTGGATTAAATAGTGATAGCTCTATCAAAAGACTAAAAGGTGAAAAGAGACCTATCAATGACCAATATTCTAGGTTGAATTTACTAAACTCATTGAAATCTATTGATGAAGTTATATTATTTAATGAGGATACACCAGAACAATTAATAGAAAAAATTAAACCTCACATTCTTATTAAAGGAGCCGATTATAAAACCGAAGAAATAGTTGGTTCTAATTTCGTTAAATCTTATGGAGGTAAGGTAATTAGAACTAAGTTAATCGAAAATAAAAGTTCAACAAATTTAATTGAAAAAATCAGAAACTTATAAAATACTTAAAATTTATTTATTATGTCCAAATATTTGGATACACCATCCTCAATACTAATAAATTTTTTATCATAACCAATACTTCTTAGATAATCTAAATTAGCCTTAGTATAGTTTTGGTAAGAACCTCTAAGATGCTGAGGAAAGGGAATATATTCAATTTTATATTCTTTAGAGTTATTCTTTTTCAAATGCCAATCCAAAACACAATCAGCCATATCATTTATTGAACGTGATTCACCCGTCCCTACATTGAATATTCCTGATATTTCAGGATGCATCATAAACCAGATATTTAAAGAAACACAATCATCAACATAAACAAAATCTCTCATTTGTTCTCCGTCTTTGTATCCAGAAATACCTTTAAATAATTTACATTTTCCATCTTTTAAGATCTGATTATTGAAGTGAAAAGGCATTGAAGCCATTTTCCCTTTATGCGATTCTCTTGGACCATAAACATTAAAGTATCTCAAGGAAACAATTTGAGATCCTTTATCTTTAATTGTTCTAATATATTGGTCAAATTGAAATTTAGAAAAAGCATACATATTTATTGGAGATTCACATTCTCTTTTCTCTTTAAAACCGCTTTTACCTAATCCGTAAACAGAAGCAGAGGAGGCTCCAATATATTGAATATTGTTTTCTTGGCACCAATTTAATAATATTTTTGAGTATTCATAATTATTTTTCATTATAAATTTCCCATTCCATTCAGTTGTAGATGAACAAGCACCTTGGTGAAAGACCGTTCCAACTTGTTTAGAAAATGTCTTTTTGAGAATTAATTCAACAAAATCGTCTTTGTCAATATAATCATAAAAATTTAAATCACTTAAATTTCTACTTTTATATCCATCTGTCAAATCGTCAACAACAATAATATCTTCTCTACCTAATTTATTAAGTTGTTTTATTAAATTACTACCTATCATTCCAGTTCCTCCAGTAACTATTATCATTTTTAAACTTAATAATTTTATTTAAGAAATATACCATAATGGAACTAGAAGGATTTTAAACGCAGCCCCTTTTCTGAAATTAATTAGCAAAAAGTCCTGCATATTACTGTCAATAAAAGTTCAAAAACAGTATTTTAACAAAGCTGATTGCATTAAAATTAAGGTTTTTTCTAAGTCTTTATTATTATTAAATCTATTGATATTAATAGACTTTAGTTAAATTATTAATTTAACTTTGTTATTAAACAGAGTATTTGTAGTGGCCTAAGCTGTCCCATATTCCTTCCCTTCCAAATTTTTACTAATGGCATCACTCAATGCAATAAGAAATTTTTACAGCAAGATGTGAAGCCTTGGAAATCATGGAGAAAAAATAATATTGTAAAAATTTTTTAATAAGTTCTTATAGTATGATGTTTGTTTAATAAATATATAATTAACTAATAGCATCTTTTTATGAATTCTCTTACCTATAAATTAGGGGCTTTAATTGGAAGTATAAATGGATATTTTTTGAATAAGATGTCAACGATTACTTCTATATACCTGCCTGCAAAATTTCGACTATTGGAAAAACTTTTCATTCCTAAATATACATCGATAAAGTTTAAAAAAAAGAACTATAAGATTAAATTTAATTCCTTATCTGAAAAAGGATATTGGAGGATGAAATCTATTAATAAAAAGCATCCAAATCTAACTTTTTTAATTTCTAAATTAACTAAAGATGACATTTTATGGGATGTTGGAGCTAATGTGGGGCAAATATCTCTTTTTGCAGGATTGGTTTCAAAAGCGTATGCTTACTCTTTTGAGATTGAACCTTTTACCTACTCAATGCTTATTGATAATGTAAATAAAAATGATTTAAATTCATTAATTACAACACTACCTATTGGCCTTGGTAAAGAAAATAGTTTGCAACCTATATTTATAGACAAAGATCCATATACGAATGCTGCAAGAAATTGTATTTATGAAAAAATTTATACTAAAGAAGAGCTGCCAAAATTGATTGTAATGAAAGGCGATGATGTAGTTAAAAACTTTAATTGTAAAATGCCTACTTTTTTAAAAATAGATGTTGATGGACCCGAACTTGATGTTTTGAAAGGTATGCAAAAAATTCTTTCAAATGAAAATCTAAGAAATATTGTAGTGGAGTGTATTTTAAATGGAGATTCAAAGAATTATAAACATATAAAAGAATATTTATCGAAGTTTAATTTTAGGGAAAATAATGAATTTTCAAATAGTAAAGCAAATATTCAAAATATTCATTTTATACGGATTTAAATATTTCTTTTTCTTATTTTAATATCATGATTTTAATAATTGAATAAACTATTTATTTTAACTTTTATATTTGATTTGATAACTTCTAATAGAGAAAAAGGAATTAAAAAACTTATCTTGATGAAGAATTGGAAAAGATTACAACCAATAAGAATTAATTGAGTTGGTTTAATGATCTCAAAAATAGCTAAGATTTGTTTCTGATTATTTGGTTGACTTTCATGTCAATCATAAAATATTTGTAGCTTTTTTATTCACTTTGTTTATCGAGGAGATAAATAAATACGTATTCTTTTGAAGAAGAAATGAAAAGGGGTGGCAATAAATCTCACTCTAAAAAAAATAAAATTCTTATAAGTTTATTTTTGGCTGCAGATTTGCTTGAACAAACTTGTAAAATATTTTTAAAAAAATATATCTTACTAAAGAACCTTTTAAAAACTATTTTCATTTCTTGAAAAATAAGTGGAGCCAAGGAGACTTGAACTCCTGACCCCCTGCATGCCATGCAGGTGCTCTACCAACTGAGCTATGGCCCCTTTTCAAGAAATAATAGCATGCACAAAATATAAAAATATTTTTTATAGAACAAAAAAAATTTATTCATAACACATCTAAATTAAAGTATATTTATATAAAAATGAATTTTTATGTTGGATATTGAAGAAAAATACAAGAGTGTAATGATAATTGGCTCATCTTCAGGGATTGGTAAGGAATTATGCAATATTTATTATCAAAAAGGGTTCAATATCTTCGCCACTCACAATAAGAAAGAATTAACATCTTCAATTTCTAGTAAGTGTCAAAAAATTTTAAATGTAGATTTATCAAATCAAAAAGGTATTTATCAATTATTGGATTTTGCTGAGGAATCAAAGCCTTCAAACATTATCTACCTTCCCGGTTATATAGATGGAAAGGACTTATATGAAAATTCTCTTCAGTCCATGCATAGTTCCTTTAATATAAACCTATTTGCATATCAATTATTAATTGCAAGAACTTGCGGTTATATGAAATCTATTGGTTATGGGAGATACTTATCTATTTCATCTATTGGGTCTAAATATGGAGGCAGTTTAAATGGTTTTAATTATACAATCAGTAAAAAAGCTTTAGAATTTTTTCCAAAGGAGTATAAGAATCTTGCTGAATATAATATTTTTTTTAATAATATTATTTGTGGAATAACCGATACATCCATTCTAAATGATAAAAAAAAGGAAGTTTTAAAGACAAGAATAGAAAAAGTACCTGTAAAAAGAATGGCAAAGCCAATTGAACTGGCTCTTAATTGTTTTAGGTTATGTTCATATGAGAATACCTTTCAAACTTTAAGTAACACTACGATTGCAGGAGGAGAGTAAAAAATGACATCTAAAAAATATAATTTTATTGTTTTAGCAGCAATGCCAGAGGAAATTGGAAATTTTGTAAAAAAATTAAATAAATTACAAATGCATAAATTTGGAGATCTTGATGTATTTCAAGGAACCTATATAAATGAGCCCAATATTCAATTGACAATTGCCTGGAGTGGATGGGGAAAAGTTAGTGCCGCTAGAGCTGTTTCTAGGTTAATTGGAATTGCGGAACAAAAAAATAATACCGTTGATTTAATAATATTCACAGGCGTTGCAGGCGCAGCAGATCCTAGGTTATCCCAGTGGGACATTGTAATTTCTGAAGATTTAGTGCAACATGATATGGATGCAAGCCCTTTATTTAAAAAGTTTGTAATTCCCTCATTAGGGAAGGAAAAAATACTATGTAATGAATTGATATATCATTGGGCAAAAGATTCGATAAATCTAACAAAAAATAAGGACAAAATTGGAGAATTTGGGAAAGTTTTCAGTGGATTGATCGCGACGGGTGATAGATTTATTAGTGATAAAGAAACCTTGAAAAGTATTAAAGATCAATTGCCAAATCTGCTGGCTGTAGAGATGGAGGGGGCTTCTGTTGCGCAGGTTGCAACCCAAGAAGGCATCCCATGGCTAGTTTTGAGAGTTATATCTGATTCTGCAAATGAATCTGCTGATCAATCATTTGTTGACTTTATTAATACTTATAATAATTCCTCTTTTTCTTTAATAGAAATTTTGCTCAATAATTTAAAAACGTTCCCAATTTAATAAAAAGTTTAAAATTTTAATATTGATTCTACAGGGAATTTGAATTTTGATTTCCCCAGTAATTCAACGAGTTCTATAACAACTAATAATCCCAAAACTTTTTTGTTTTTTCTGGCTAACAAATTTTCTATACATTTTACTGTTCCGCCTGTGGCCAATAGATCATCAACTATTACAAAATTATCATAAAGATTTAATGGTTCTTTTTGAATAGCTAATTCATTAGATCCATATTCAAGTAAATATTTTTCAGTGATTAGATCTCCAGGTAATTTGCCTATTTTACGGGCTACTAACATCGGTTTCTTGGATAGTAAAGCTATAGCTGATCCAAAAATAAAACCTCTAGCATCAATTGAAATGATCGCTTCACATTCTTTCAATAAGTTTGAAGAAGACATTTCCGAAATTAACTCTGAAAATAAGTCAGGGTTCTGTAAAATTGGCATTATATCTCTAAAAAGAATTCCTTTTTTTGGAAAGTCTGGATATTCTCTTATAGTTTCAGTTAGTTGTTTAGAAAACATGATTAATTACGTATTTCAAAAAGAGAAACTAAGTTTTTGTGAATTTAAATAATTATTATATAATATAAAAAAAATTAATAATGTCGAATTTAGCCACAACTACTTATAAGAAATTAAATAGTTTCGAATCGACAAGAATAATAAATAAAAGAACAAATATCAAATATCAAAATAAAAGGGCTGTTTCTATTTTAAATAAACAGGAAGATTTTATTAATAAAAACTTCGATAACTATAGTGATGTAATTAATTTAATAAAAGCATCCCTTAATAAACAATTAAATGTAAAAGATCCTAATTTACTTGGTGCAAGTGCGGAATTTCAAATATCTGAACTTGTAGCTGAAGAAATGGCGTTAATTCCTGATTTTAAAATTGCTTATTATCTATTTCATAGATATAGATATGAAATCTTCCCCCAAAAAAGGATATTAGATAATGCCCCTCCTTATGTTCAAATTGAACCTTCTTCAATATGTAATTATAGATGTAAATTTTGTTATCAAACTGATAAAAGTTTTAGTAACTCTAAATCATTTCATATGGGAACTATGAGCTTCGAGATGTATAAAAAAATAGTAGATAATCTTGAGGGGAAAACTGAATTCCTCTCATTAGCATCAAGAGGAGAACCTTTCATCTGTAAAGATTTACCCAAAATGCTTAGTTATTCTTCTAACAAATTTCTAAATTTAAAAATAAATACTAATGCCTCTTTACTAAATGAGGAAAGAATTCATGCACTTCTTAGCGGAGGAGCAAAAACCATTGTATTTTCAGTTGATGCCCCATCAAAAGATTTATATGAAGAGCTTAGAGTTAATGGTAGATATGAAAATATTTTAAAAAAAATAAAATTATTTCAAAAAGTAAGAGAAAGTCAATATAGCAAAGAGCCCGTCATTGTAAGATTAAGTGGCGTATATATGGATGAAAGACAAAATATGAATGATATGGTCAAAACATGGGGTGAATTAGTTGATCAAATAACTTTTGTAAAATATAACCCTTGGGAGAATGTATATGAATCTCCTTTGTCTGAAGTTAATAGCCATTGTAGCGATTTATGGAGAAGAATTTTTATATGGTTTGATGGCAAAATGAACCCTTGTGATACTGATTATAAATCTACACTTTCTATTGGTAATTTGAATAAATTTGAAAATATAAAAAAAATTTGGAGATCATTGGAATATGAATCTCTTAGGGAAAAACACCTTAATGGTAAAAGATGCGACTTGAGTCCATGTAATAAATGTGTTGTCGTATAATGATTAAAACCACTAAAATTTTTATTTGATTGGATAAATAATTATTAAATTTATATCAAAAAAAGTTGTTTTTGTATGATAAAAAAAGTGTTTATGAATTTAAAAAATATTCGCTACTTTCTTAAAAGCTTTTATCTAAAAAATGAACAAGCTTTTAATGGTCAGGAGATTATTTCTATAAGTCAAAGTTATGAAAAAATTTCTCAAAATAAATTAGTAAAAACTTATTATGAGGAATTTAACAAATATTTTGGAAGCAATCTCGAAAACTTTTTTTTTATTGATCAGAGGGATTTATTTAATAGATATATTTATTTGTGTAGATATAGAAAATTTTTTAAACTTATTTATGAAGGTAAAATTAAATCTGCACGATCTGGTTACCCATATTTATCTGAATTGATTGCAATAGCCTCTAGAAAATCTAAATCTTTTATTTTCATGCCTTATAGATTATTTAATAATTTTAAATATTTTCTATCTTTCTTAACAAAAATCATTTTGAATATTATATCTTTAATAAAATTAATCTTTATTAGGATCTTTATAAAAAATCAAAGTTTTATTGTAATACGCACTTCAAATAACTTTTATAAGGGGAAGAAGTTTGATTATCGAATTTCATACCTAGTTGAAGAACTTGATAGACAAAAAAAGAAAACATGTTTTTTTATAAGATCAAGACATGGTCCAGTAAAATTAATTAGCCATTATTTTAGGAGAGATAGAATCTCTTTCTACACAGATAATATTATACATTTTCTATTTTTTATTTCAGAATTAAGATTAAAAATTTCCTCAATTAAAAACTATCCCAAAAAACTATATAATCCGAGTTTTGATTATTATTTATTAGATGTTATTTTTGCAAAACATCTTATAAGAGTTAAATCTATTAATTACTCAAAAAAAATATTAGGAGTATTATTTAAACTATTAAAAACAAAATTTTATGTAGGCGATAATTGTGAAAGATCAATAATGGAATTTTTATCTGCTAAAGAGAATAAAGTAAAAACAATATACTTTCAAAATGGGACGGAATTTGATTTTTATATGATCAATAAGTTTATTAATAATCCAAAAGTCGCAGATTTAAATTTTCTAGCTCATGATAAGCTTTACGCTTGGAATGATTACTGGAAAAATTATTACATATCAAAAGGAAAGGTTTATAGTGATAAAAATATAATAGCTAAAGGTTATTTTAGATATTTTTTAAAAAAGGATTCAATATTAAATAAAGCAAAAATAAATCCTGATTTAAAAGATAAATTACCAATTTTATTTTTAATAGAAAATGAAACACCTGTTTGTGAAATAATAGACTACTTAATTAAAATTGTACAAAACGGTTATCAAGTTGTTTTTAAATTAAGACCTCAACAAAAAGATGCAGGAGATTATACTTATGAAATGATAATAGATCAACTTTCTAGTTTTATTAAATACGAAAATCAAATTTCAAAGACAGATCTTTCCTTTGAGAAAATTGATATGTCACTTTACAAATTAGCTATTGGTTCTTATACAACTGCTTTAATGGATTGTCTGATAAATAATCTAGATATTCTTGTCCTTTACACCCCATCATGGGAGGATTGCTTTGCTTTAGAAAAAAATCCTCTAGTAAATAAACTTTTCTGTAAAAAACCAGACATTCTCTTGAACAGAATTAAAAATTTTGATAAATTAGATAAAGCTCAGAAAGAGATAAGGAAAGTAATGTTGCCAATAAGTAATCAGAATTTTCTAGAGGATATTGTCTCAGAAATGTATTAATC
>CABZNT010000024.1 GCA_902527105.1 uncultured Prochlorococcus sp.
AGTAATAAAGATAAATCTACTTTTCTTTACTCAAAAGTTGATATCAAAAATAGTAATTCTAACAAAATTGAATATTTTTCTAATTTGCAAGACCTAAATTTTCTCATTAGAAATATTTTAAAAATATCAAATGAAGAATCCCTTGAAATCATAAGACAAACTATTCCTGAAAAAAATCCAATTCTTTATAAAGAAACAATATTAAAAATTCTCTAAATTAAATTTATTCAAACAAGCTTCAAACACAATAATTTTAATTTTTTGTGAAGTTAATATCTTGTGGTTAATTAAAAATTATTTGACTATCTTTAATCTATAAGTATTTGATATTGAATTAATCAATTGGATAGTAAGAAACTAATTTTAAAACCAGGATTAGAGGGTGTCCCAGTTACTAATTCATCTATCTGTGATATTGACGGCAACAAAGGTAAATTATTGTACAGAGGTTACTCCATTGAGGAACTATCCAAAAAAAGTAGTTTTTTAGAAACTGCTTATCTATTGATTTGGGGTGAATTACCCACCGCTATTCAGCTTAGAGATTTTGAACAAGAAGTTCAGATGCATAGAAGGTTAAGTTTTAGAGTCAGAGATATGATGAAATGTTTTCCTGCGACAGGTCATCCTATGGATGCTCTTCAGTCTAGCGCGGCTTCTTTGGGGCTCTTCTATTCGCGTAGGGCAATAGATGATCCTAATTACATCTACAACGCAGTCATAAGACTAATAGCAAAAATACCCACAATGATTGCTGCGTTTCAACTTATCAGGAAAGGACAAGACCCAATTCAACCTAGAGATGATTTAACTTACTCATCAAATTTTCTTTACATGCTGACTGAAAAAGAACAAGACCCTATAGCTGCAAAAGTTTTTGATAGGTGTTTAATTCTACATGCCGAACATAGTTTAAACGCAAGTACATTCAGCGCTAGAGTGACTGCAAGCACTCTCACAGACCCATATGCTGTCATCGCCTCTGCAGTAGGCACACTGGCTGGCCCACTTCATGGAGGAGCAAATGAGGATGTGATTGCAATGTTAGAAGAGATTAAAAACCCAGAAAATACTGGGTCTTTTTTAGATAATGCAATAAAAAATAAAAATAAGATAATGGGCTTCGGCCACAGAGAATATAAAGTCAAAGATCCAAGAGCAATAATTCTTCAAAAACTGGCAGAAGAGCTTTTTATTAGATTTGGAGCTGATGAAATGTATGAAGTTGCTAAATCACTTGAGGCAGAGGCACTACCAAGACTTGGGCCAAAGGGTATATTTCCTAACGTGGATTTTTATTCTGGTCTTGTATATAGAAAACTTGGTATTCCCCGTGATTTATTTACTCCAATTTTTGCCATATCTAGAGTGGCTGGTTGGTTAGCTCATTGGAGAGAACAACTTGGAGCTAATAGAATTTTCAGACCATCGCAAATTTATACAGGTTCAGCACCAAGAGATTGGATCAGCTTAGAAAATAGAGAATAATATTTGCAGCTTTTCATAAAAAACACACATATTGTTTGTGAAGAGTTAATCTATTAAGTAAATAACCTAAAAATTTTGGAATACGGATTAGATCTCGAATATAGCTTTAATGAATTCTTGAAGGGTTTTGGCCTTTCCAGCGAAATCGCTCATATAATCTGGCTCCCTCTACCTATGCTGTTGGTTTTGGTAGCGGCAGTTGTAGGTGTTTTAGTAACAGTTTGGCTTGAAAGAAAAATATCTGCTGCTGCTCAACAAAGAATAGGTCCCGAATATGCAGGAGCGCTTGGCGTCCTCCAACCAATTGCAGATGGTCTTAAGTTACTTGTCAAAGAAGATATTATTCCTGCAAAAGCGGATGGAATTCTCTTCACTGCAGGACCTATTTTAGTTCTTGTCCCAGTGATTCTGTCCTGGCTCATTGTTCCTTTTGGACAAAACCTTTTAATAAGTAATGTTGGTATTGGAATTTTCCTTTGGATCGCTTTAAGCAGTATTCAGCCAATTGGACTTCTTATGAGCGGTTATGCTTCAAATAATAAGTATTCCTTATTAGGAGGTTTAAGAGCAGCAGCTCAATCAATAAGTTATGAAATACCGTTAGCTTTATCTGTACTGGCTATCGTACTAATGACAAATTCTCTAAGTACTATTGACATTGTCAACCAACAAAGTGGTGCTGGAATCCTAAGTTGGAATATATGGAGACAACCAGTTGGTTTTATAGTCTTTTGGATTTGTGCTCTTGCAGAATGTGAGAGACTTCCATTTGACTTACCCGAAGCTGAAGAAGAATTAGTTGCAGGATATCAAACTGAATATGCAGGGATGAAATTCGCATTGTTCTATCTTGGTAGTTACATTAATTTAATCCTTTCAGCTTTACTGGTATCAATACTTTATTTAGGAGGATGGGGTTTTCCTATTCCAGTTGAATTAATAGCTAAATTTCTAAATTTGCCGATTAATGCGCCCCTCATACAAGTTTTCACTGCATCAATAGGAATTGTAATGACTGTATTGAAAGCATATCTTTTAGTTTTCATTGCGATTTTATTGCGTTGGACAACTCCTAGAGTAAGAATAGATCAACTATTAGATCTAGGATGGAAGTTTCTTCTTCCAATTTCTCTTGCTAATCTTTTGATAACTGCAGGATTAAAACTTGCGTTTCCGCAATTCTTTGGTGGCTAAACTTAAGTAAAAATACTTAAATTTAAAATTAATCCACTAAAATAAAATAACTAAGTAAATTCTTCAAAATGAAAAATTTCCTTCATCAAATAAATAGCTATATCAAAGAAGCATTTAATGCTGGCAAATATTTATATAATGGCTTATCAGTAACTTTTGATCATCTTCGAAGAAGACCTGTTACTGTCCAATACCCATATGAAAAATTAATACCTTCTGAAAGATACAGAGGAAGAATACACTATGAATTCGATAAATGCATTGCTTGTGAAGTTTGCGTGAGAGTATGCCCCATAAACCTACCAGTAGTTGATTGGGTAATGAATAAAGAAACAAAAAAAAAGGAACTTAGAAATTATTCTATAGATTTTGGAGTTTGTATATTTTGCGGAAATTGTGTTGAATATTGCCCAACTAATTGTCTTTCAATGACCGAAGAATATGAATTAGCTACTTTTGACAGACATAATCTAAACTTTGATAATGTTGCACTAGGTAGACTACCTACAAATGTCACAACAGATCCTACAGTTAAATCTCTAAGAGAACTTGCCTATCTTCCCAAAGGTGTAATGGATCCTCATGAAATTCCTGCTTCAGATACTAGAGTTGGTAAATTACCTGAAGAAGTCTATGATTGGATGAGACCCGAATCCAATGAAAATAAAGATAAAGTTTCTAATCCAAACAATTAATTTCCATTAATTTATGTCTATTGCAATAACAACTCAAATTATTTGTTTTTCAGTTTTATCTTTAGTTATTCTTATTGGAGCACTTGGCGTTGTATTGCTAGAAAGTATTGTTTATTCAGCCTTTCTTCTTGGAGGAGTTTTCATGAGTGTTGCAGGACTATATCTTCTTTTGAATGCAAGTTTTGTAGCAGCAGCACAAGTTTTAGTTTATGTAGGTGCAGTTAATGTATTAATAATATTTGCGATAATGCTTGTCAATAAAAAAGAAGATCTAAAGCCTATCAGTGACATTAAATCGAGAAGAATCATATCAACATCAATATGTTTAACTTTACTAAGTCTTTTGATAAGAGTTGACATGACGAATGTATGGAGCCTATCAAGTCCTCAAAACTCTATAGGAGAAGAATCAACTATCAGAATTGGTGAACATCTTTTTAGTGATTATCTACTCCCATTTGAAGTGGCTTCAGTATTACTTTTAATGGCAATGATTGGGGCTATTGTTTTAGCTAGAAGAGATGTAATGAGCAAGGATATTTCAACGGGATTGCCAGTTGATCAAGAGTTAATTGAAAAATCATCCGAACCATTACTTACAAATAAAAATTAAACTTTCAACTTTCTAATGATGAGTCTAGAATCAATTCCTATTCAAGCTTTTTTAATAGTATCTTCAGTACTATTCTGTATTGGTATTTGGGGACTATTAAATAGCAGAAACGCCGTCAGGGTTCTTATGAGCATTGAATTAATGCTAAATGCAGTAAATATAAACTTGATGGCATTTTCCTCTTATGTTGATAATAATTTAATTCAAGGACAAGTTTTTACAATTTTTGTTATTACTGTTGCTGCTGCAGAAGCAGCCGTAGGATTAGCTATATTATTATCTCTTTACCGGAATAGGGTGACCGTAGATATGGAAAGTTTTAATTTATTAAAATGGTAAAACCATTAAATGAAACTTTCATTAGTGCTTATTGTATACCGTTCAGATAGTTATATAGCTAAAGAGGCTTCTAAATTTTGTGAAGAAGCCCTCAAATCTAAAAATATAAAAGCAAACAGAATTCAAAGTGATTTTCATAGAGATGAAATTGAAAAACATCTTTGTAATCCAGAATTGCAACCAGACATTGGCATAGTTCTTGGTGGGGATGGTACCTTCCTAAAATGTTCAAATGTTTTAGCTGATTATGATATTCCTTTGTTGAGTATTAATATTGGTGGTAATCTGGGATTCCTTACGCAAGAAAAAGATTTTTTATTTGATAAATCTTTTATTGAAATCCTTGAAAACGAAGAATATACAATTGACTTACGTAATAGATTAAATTGTAATGTTTGTATTAACGAGAAAAATTCTGAGAAAAAAATTATAAAAAGCTACGATGCCCTAAATGATTTTTATTTCAAATCTGTTGAAGAAGACATTTCTCCTACCAACCAAATACAAATTGAAATAGATAACGAGAAAGTAAATGAATATAAAGGTGATGGATTAATCATATCTACATCTACTGGTTCAACAGCCTACTCAATGGCTGCAGGTGGCCCAATAGTTCATCCAAGTATTGATGCAATGATAATTAATCCTATATGCCCGATGAGTTTGGCTAGTAGACCAATAGTTATACCTAATACAAGTAAGGTAATTATTAAACCTGTAAAAAAAAGTAAAGGGGAAATTAAATTATGGAGAGACGGTTCAAAATGTATGACTATTAAAGAAACTTATTATTGTGAGATAAAAAAAGGGCAAATACCCTGCAAAATAATAAAGTTTAAAAAAAGCACAAATTACTATAGTACCCTAATAAAAAAACTAGATTGGAAAGGTGATTTATCTCAAAAAAATTCAAAAACTTAAATGGCCATAGAAATAGAAAGAAGATTTCTTCTAAAAAATGATAACTGGAAAGAATTCATAACTAAAAAAATTTACATTGAACAAGGATATTTATCCAATAATTTAAAGGATTGGATTATTAGAATAAGGTTTTCAAGCAAAAACTCTAAAATTGCACTAAAAAAACATATCAAAGGCTTCACTAACTTTGAATTTGAATACTCCATTCCGCGCAGCGATGCTGAAACAATAATGTCAAATCTTTCAAGTACGGTTAAAAAAGATAGATTCTTTTTAGAAGTTGAAAAAAAATCTTGGATTGTAGATTGCTTTAAAGAAAATAATTATCCACTTGAAATTGCAGAAATTGAACTTTCCGATGAAAAGGAGAATTTATTGCTACCATCTTTTATTTCAAAAGAAATTACGGGGCTGACCCATTACTCTAATTTCAGTCTCGCTAATAATCCTTTTTCAAAGTGGAAAGAAGACAATTTAACAACTTTCAAAAGAAACTAGTCAAAAGTACCACTGGTCATTTATATTTTCTTTGTATTTAAGCAAAGTAAATTTTTATTTTCTTCAGATGTATGGTCTTTACGACAAAGAAGGAATATTGAGATTTGTTGATTCAGACAAAGATGCATGTATTGCATATGCTGAACTCTTCGAATTAAGCTCTACAAATTATTGTTTAATGGATTTGCCTAATGATACAAAAAAAATAAGTGGCAAAGCTACTCTTGATCAGAGTCTGGGAGTGAACAACAATTAAATCCATCTCTACAAATCTTTCCGTTATCCATTGCCCAATTCAAAAGAGCTACTCTGTTTTTAGAACCAGTTTTTGTAAACATGTTACTTACATGATTATCTACAGTTCTTTTACTAATAGTTAGTTTTACCGCAATTTCTTGATTTGTCAGCCCATCAGCCACTAAATCAATGATTTCCATCTCTCTTGCTGAGAGACCCATCATATCAATGTTGTTTACTTCTTCTTCAACCATTTGCATTTAAACAGTTCCTTTTTTATATTAATTAAGTTTAGCAATCTCAGTACACTTGTTAACTTACCAGGAAACAAAAAGCAATTGAAATCGAAACTTCAGCAGACTTTAGAAAGAAGTTCTAAAGTAATAACAGCAGAGTTAATGCCGCCAAGAGGTGGAGACCCCATAAGATCTCTTAAGATAGCACAACTTTTGAAAGATAAGGTACATGCTGTTAACATTACAGACGGAAGCAGGGCTGTTATGAGAATGTGCAGCTTGGCAATGTCCAAACTATTACTGGAAAATGGAATAGAACCAGTAATGCAAATATCTTGTAGGGATCGTAATAAAATTGCTTTACAATCTGACATTCTGGGAGCAAATGCTTTAGGAATTAAAAACATCTTATGCATTACCGGTGATTCAGTAAAAGCCGGGGATCAACAAGATGCTAAGGCTGTCCATGAGTTTGAGTCAGTTAGATTACTTAAACAAATTCAGGCCTTCAATAAAGGCATTGATCCTACTCTAGGGGAACTTGCCGATAAAAAAACATCTATTTTTGCAGGTGCTGCAGCTGACCCTAGTTGTAGAAATCAAAAAAGTTTAGAGTATAGAATGAAAAAGAAAAAAGAGGCTGGAGCTGGATTTATACAAACTCAAATGGTTATGGAAAGAGATAATTTGATAAAATTTTGCGAAACAATAAGCAATCCTCTTGAAATCCCAGTAATTGCAGGTGTATTTCTATTAAAATCTTACAAAAATGCTCTCTTTATAAACAAATACGTTCCAGGCGCAAATATTCCTGAAAACATCTTAAATCGTCTTAAAGATGCCAAAAACCCTTTACAGGAAGGTATTGAAATTGCAGCTGAACAAGCTCATGATTTTTTTAATATCGCAAATGGTATACATCTAATGGCCGTAAAGGCAGAGCATTTAATTCCTGAAATTATTGAAAAAGCTGATCTTAGTCTGGAATATTAATCAAATCAGTACCTAATAATTCTGCCATAGCTTTTTGCTGAGGGGATGGCTCAGTCAAATCAGATCTTCTTGAATCTGCTATTAACCAATCTAGAGATGCATCTTGCAAATCAAAATGATCTCCATTTTTCCCAACACAATATTTACCAAACACTAACTTATCCATAAGTCGTACACCTTTACCAATTTTTGAATAATCAAAAATAATTGAGTTATCTATAGTTGCTCCCTCGCAAATGCAACAACTTGGTCCAATCATGGAAGGCCCAATTATAGTGGCTCCATCCTCTATCCTAGTCATACCTCCAATATAAACAGGGCCTGTAATATTAACTTTTTCCCAGTTAGCCGCTACATTCAAACCGGTAAAAACTCCTGGTTTAATTTCCTTACCTGGTATTTGGACTTGTCTTACCTTACCCTGTAATACATTTCTGATAGCACTCCAATAATCAGGAACTTTCCCAATATCTACCCATTCAAAATCCATTGGTAATGCAAAAAATGGTAAATCCATTTCAACAAGTTTAGGGAAAAGATCAGCTCCAATATCAAATTTCTCAGCTGAAGGAATGTGATTAAAAATTTCGGGTTCGAAAAGATAAATTCCTGTATTTATAGAGTCACTTAAAGCTTGATCAACTGAAGGCTTTTCCTGAAAAGCCTTTATTCGACCATTTTCATCTGAAACTACAACACCGTAACTTGATACTTGATCTTTAGTTACCCTCTTAGTTATCAAGCTCGCAATCGCTCCTTTCTGCTTATGTTTTTTAACAGCTTGAGTTAGATCTAAATCCACTAAAGCATCACCGCATAAAACAACAAAAGTTTCATCAAAGAAATTTTGAAAATCCTGAATTTTTTTTAATCCTCCTGCGGATCCCAAAGCATCACCTATTAATTCCCCATCCTCAATTCTTCCCTCAAAACTATAAGCAATTTCTACTCCAAATCTTTGCCCATCCCTAAAATAATTTTCAATTTCTTCAGCAAGATGAGACACATTTACCATTATTTCTTTAAAGTTATGTTCTCTCAAAAGTTCCAAGAGAAACTCCATAACAGGTTTTTGCAAAATCGGAATCATCGGTTTCGGGATAACATGAGTAATAGGCTGAACACGTGTGCCTTTACCTGCCGCAAGTATCATTGCCTTCATAAATTCAAAACCATTTTTTAAAATTATACGTTATTACTATTAAGCTTCTAAGCAGCCGAGGAGGAGACATTACTTACCTCAAGATTTTCTATAGGCAATTGAGCTAAGCCACCATCAGGTATTATTCTTTTAATTTGAATTGGACCATATAATGAATTAATTTGTTTAATTTCAATTTTGTTTTCAGATGATAAAAATAACAAAGCCCAAAAAACTCCCAAACGATCTTTATCTAAATCATTTTTTACAACTGTTTGCCATTTTTTGACTAAATATTCAAAATCTGTCCATTGTAATGCTTTTTCCCATCCATCAATAAATTTCCCTAATGCTTTAGTTGTTTCTGGAAGTTTCTCGCGATGTGCTAGAGATTTTACTTGAGAAATTAAAGCCTTATCAGAATATTTTTTATTTCTTTTTCTCTTCATAAGCAGAAGATCTTGGGTTTCTATAACTTCTGCTATGGACTCTAACTGACTTACAAGTTCTCCCAACGTTGTTGTACGTTTAAGAATTGGCTGGGCAATGGATCTTCTCCTTAGATATTTTTCAGGATATTTTGGGATATCAAATTCTTTATCAATCCAATCTTGATCATCCAATTCAAATTCATCTTCAAAATCTGAAGAATTATCTTGGAAAACATCAGATTCCAAAACCTGCGCCTTTAAATTAACTAGTACGGAAGCCGCAAAAAATGCTTCGCTTGTTTCAGCTAAATCCTTATGATATGAGTTGTGACTATTTAAAGATTTATTGACAGTATGAGTGTATTGCTCTAAAAAACTATCAATTACACTTATTACATCAATATCCCATGGATCAAGCTCACCTTTGCCTGCGGCATCTTGAAGAAACTTAATCAACAATCTAGGGCCTAATTGTTGCCTATCAATAGGATTGGAATAAATTATTTTGAGATAGATAAAATCTACTCACAAGATATCTTTTAATTTATTTAATATCAAACAATATTGCATTTATTTAAAAAATTATATAGTTGGGGCTTTGAGGATGTCATTTTTTTTAGTTCCTGAAAAAATATTTGCTTTCACAGCACTTTTAACCGCAGTTAAATCTCTATCTACTAAATTATTAATAGATGCAATATAACTTTCAGTAACTAATCTTGGGTACAAACCTATTCCAATAATCGGTAAAAGTAAACAAGCAATAATATAAACTTCCCTTGGCTCAGCATCTATAAGTTTTCTTTCTTCGATTAATTTAGGATTTTCTTTACCAAAGAAAATTTCTCGTAACATTGAAAGTAGATAAATAGGAGTAAGTATTACACCAATAGCAGCTAAAGAGGCCATCACTACCCTAAACGGAAGTGTATACACTTCATCAGTAACAAATCCTGTAAATACCATCAATTCGGAAACAAATCCACTCATGCCAGGTAAAGCCAAGGAAGCCAGGGAGCAAGCAGTCCATAGAGCAAACATGATTCTCATTTTTTGTCCTACACCACTCATTTCATCAAGTTTAAGAGTCTTTGTTCTGTCATAGGTAGCACCAACAAGAAAAAATAAACTTGCACCGATTAATCCATGACTAACCATTTGAAGCATAGCTCCGCTTGTACCAAGGCTACTAAAACTTCCTATTCCAATAAGAACGAAACCCATATGACTTATCGAACTGTATGCAATTTTTCTCTTAAGATTTCTTTGAGCAAAAGAAGTCAATGCAGCATAAATTATATTTACAACCCCAAGAACTATTAATAATGGAGCAAATTGAGCATGGGCAACGGGTAACAATTGTGCATTAAATCTTAAAAGAGCATATCCTCCCATCTTTAATAAAATTCCTGCTAGAAGCATATGAACTGGAGCTGTAGCCTCTCCATGAGCATCTGGAAGCCAAGTATGAAGCGGTACTATTGGAAGTTTTACTCCAAATGCAATTAATAGCCCCACGTAACATAATATTTGGAATTTTTGACTAAAATCTTGAGCTGCCAAGTGAGAGAATTCAAAGTTAGGAATTTCTGTACCATAGAAACCCATTGCTAGAGCCGCAAGAAGGATGAAGATAGAACTGCCAGCTGTATAAATAATGAATTTTGTTGCTGCATATTGTCGATTTTTACCACCCCATATTGCAAGTAATAAATATACGGGAATTAACTCAAGTTCCCAA
>CABZNT010000025.1 GCA_902527105.1 uncultured Prochlorococcus sp.
AACTTGGCAACTTGTTGCATATAAATCACCTCTCTTTGAAGATAAATTAATCTTAAGGGTAATAGGGTATCCAGGAAATCTTAGGATTGATCATCCCACTGATTTGAGAGTTGAATCAGGAAGAAAACAGTGGCTCTTAGAAGACAAAACATTAATTAACGTAGAATTAGCAAATGATGGACGTCAAGCTGCTGCAGAATTTAATCTTGATGAGCTTATTCAAAATATTGATAAAAATAGGCCATTGAGATTATCTTTAACAGGTGTTTTTTCAGAGTTACCTGTCCCTCCTTTCGTAGTTAAAGAATGGAGATCACTAAGTTAATAATTACATAGACGAGATGTCTAATAAAAATATAAGCCATATAAAATGGATGAAAAGAGCAATTTTTTTGGCTTCGTTAGGCAAAAATACCACGAGTCCTAACCCTAAGGTGGGAGCAGTAATACTTGACAAAAATGGAAATCTTATCTCTGAGGGATTTCATTTCAAGGCAGGCATGCCACACGCTGAAGCAATGGCTTTTAATAATTTACAAAAGGATGCTAAAGGGGGATCAATGTATGTAAATCTTGAACCCTGCTGCCACCGAGGTAAAACACCTCCATGTGTAGATCAGGTAATATCCTCAGGTATAAAAAAAATATATATATCAATGCAAGATCCTGATGAAAGAGTCTCTGGTAAAGGTATTAAATTGCTTGAAGAAGCTGGTTTGAAAGTTCACCTAGGATTATGTAAAAAAGAATCTTTAGATTTAAATAAGGATTTTATTCATAGGAATATTACTAGAAAGTCATTTGGTGTTCTTAAATGGGCGATGAGTATCGATGGCAGAGTAGGTTTGAAAAATGGTAAAAGCAAATGGATTACTAGTGAAGAATCAAGATCACTAGTTCACTCTTTTAGGGCAGAGTTTGATGCAATAATCATCGGTGGAAATACATTGAGGAAAGATGACCCAATTTTGACGTCGAGAGGTTTAAAAAAACCTGAGCCTTTGCGAGTTGTTTTCACAAAAAGTCTAGATCTTCCTTCAAAATCTAATCTTTGGAATTGTAATAAGGCAAAAACTATAGTTATTTATGATTCTTCTACAGCGGATGAAAGTTTACTTAAAAGGATCCCGAAATGTGTGGAAGTTGCAAAAGTATCATCAGATAATCCAGAGTTAATTTCAAAAATACTTGCAGATAGAGGATGTAATAAAGTTTTATGGGAATGTGGCCCTAGATTGGCTACCGCTGCTGTTAAATCTAATTGCATTCAGGAAATTATTACTTTTATTGCTCCAAAAATTTTAGGTGGAGAAAATAGCATGAATCCCTTTGGTGATTTTGAATATAAAGAAATTCATGAGACTGTTAAATTAACTGATTTAGAGTTTAGTTTGATTGGGGATGAAATATGCGTTAAAAGTGAGTTAAAAATTTAATCATTAATTACTTAAGAAAATAGTTAAAATTACCGTACGGTTCTTACCCAAAATAAACAATACAGATACGGAATCTCTTCGTTTAGTTTATAATAAGTTCACATTTGACAATAACTATGCCGATAAGACAAGACGATAATCAACCTAATAAACGATTCGGAATTGTAAATATCATCTTGATAGGAGTGGGAGCATTACTTTTATTTAGTAGCCTCTTCCCTAATCAAAATATGCAGATCCCTAGGGTACCTTACTCTTTATTCATAGATCAGGTTAATGATGGAGAAGTTAAACGTGCATATATCACTCAAGAACAAATTAGATATGAGTTAAATGGAGCTGAAGAAGGATCACCTTCAGTTTTAGCAACAACCCCAATTTTTGATATGGATCTCCCACAAAGGCTAGAGAGTAAAGGGGTAGAATTTGCTGCTGCTCCCCCAAAGAAACCTAATTTCTTCTCAACTATTTTGAGCTGGGTTGTTCCTCCTTTGATTTTTATCCTTGTTTTACAATTCTTTGCAAGAAGAAGTATGGGAGGAGGAGGGGCACAAGGAGCTTTAAGTTTTACTAAAAGTAAAGCTAAAGTTTATGTGCCAGATGATGAATCAAAAGTAACATTTGCAGATGTGGCTGGAGTGGATGAAGCTAAAGACGAATTAACAGAAATAGTTGATTTTTTAAAAAAACCAGAAAGATACACGGATATTGGAGCACGAATACCTAAGGGTGTACTTCTTGTAGGTCCTCCAGGGACAGGAAAAACTCTTCTCTCAAAAGCTGTTGCTGGTGAAGCAGAGGTTCCTTTCTTCATTATTTCAGGTTCTGAATTTGTAGAACTTTTTGTAGGCGCAGGTGCAGCAAGAGTTAGGGATCTATTTGAACAAGCTAAGAAAAAAGCTCCATGTATCATTTTTATCGATGAATTAGATGCTATTGGTAAAAGTCGTTCAGGCTCAATGGGAGTTGTTGGAGGTAACGACGAAAGAGAGCAAACTCTTAACCAGCTCCTTACAGAAATGGATGGTTTTGCTTCAACAGATAAACCAGTCATAGTTTTAGCTGCCACGAACCAGCCAGAAGTTCTTGACGCGGCACTTTTAAGACCAGGAAGATTTGATAGGCAGGTATTAGTCGATAGACCAGATCTATCAGGTAGAAAAACTATTTTGGAGATTTATACCAAAAAAGTTAAACTTGCTGATTCAATAGACTTAGATTCTATCGCCCAAGCTACTAGTGGATTCGCAGGAGCTGATTTAGCTAATATGGTAAATGAGGCTGCTTTACTTGCGGCAAGAGCAAAAAGAAAAAGTGTAGAACAACAAGACTTAAGTGAAGCTATAGAGAGAGTTGTTGCTGGATTAGAAAAGAAGAGTCGTGTTTTGCAAGATGATGAAAAAAAAGTTGTTGCTTATCACGAGGTAGGTCATGCAATTGTTGGACATCTTATGCCTGGGGGTTCAAAAGTTGCGAAAATATCTATAGTCCCCAGAGGGATGAGCGCACTTGGTTATACGTTGCAGTTGCCAACTGAAGAAAGATTCTTGAATTCTAAAGAGGAATTAAAAGGACAAATAGCCACACTTCTTGGTGGTAGATCTGCAGAAGAGGTTGTCTTTGGAAAGATTACTACCGGAGCTTCAAATGATTTACAAAGAGCAACTGATATAGCCGAACAAATGGTTGGTACATTTGGAATGAGTGATATTCTTGGCCCCCTTGCTTACGATAAACAAGGTGGAGGCCAGTTTTTAGGGAATGGTAATAACCCAAGAAGATCTGTTAGTGATGCTACTGCACAAGCAATAGACAAAGAAGTAAGAGATCTAGTAGATGATGCGCATGAAACTGCACTTAATATCTTGAGAAATAATTTACCTCTTCTTGAATCTATTTCACAAAAAATTCTTCAAGAAGAAGTTATTGAAGGTGAAGAACTTAAAAATCTTCTTGCAGAATCTAAATTGCCTGTAAATTAGAATTTTCACCTTACTGTAGATATTTATGATAAAACCTTATAAGCTTTCTAATAAAAACTTTTTATCAAGCTTGGATGTATCTACTGAAGAAGTTATTCATATATTAGAACTTGCAAAAAGTTTTAAAAAAAAAGACTTAAATATTGATCTAAACAATAAAGTTTTAGGATTAATATTTGATAAGTCATCAACACGTACCAGAGTTAGTTTCCAAGTTGCAATGTCTAGGCTTGGAGGGAGTACTATTGATCTTAATCCCCAAACCTCACAAATTGGCAGAGGCGAGCCAATTAAAGATACGGCGAGAGTTCTTAGTAGATATTGTGATGTGATTGCAATTAGAACTTTTAATCATTCAGATTTGGAAGAATACGCTAATTGGTCTACGAAACCAGTTATTAATGCTTTAACAGATTTAGAACATCCATGTCAGGCTTTAGCTGATTTTTTAACAATCAAAGAGGAGTTTCTTGATTTTAGAAATGTAGTTTTGACATTTGTTGGTGATGGCAATAATGTTGCTAATTCTCTTATTTTATGTGGTGCATTATTAGGAGTAGAAGTTAGAATTGCATGTCCTAAAGGCTATGAACCTGACTCTTTGGTGATTGATAGGGCATATGAAATTTATAAAAATAAGAATATGTTGAAAATAACTAATGATCCCAATACTGCTGTTTTAGGGGCAAATGTTCTTTATACAGATGTTTGGTCATCTATGGGTGAAGAAAATCAAAAGGATGAAAAAGAAAAAGTTTTTAATGGTTTTACTATCGACAGTGATTTAGTTAATAAGGCTGACAAAGATGCAATTATTCTTCATTGCCTTCCTGCGTATAGATCCAAAGAGATAACTGATGAAATATTTGAAAGTCACAAAAGTAGAATTTTTGATCAAGCGGAAAATAGATTGCATGCTCAACAAGCTCTTTTATATTGCATTCTTCAATAGGAACTTGCGAACTGATTAATAAAAGGGTACAAATGTATTAGAGTACATTTGTTTCTATGAAGCCTTCTGTTGATAATAATCTTACTGACGCTCAAAACGAGCTTTATGGTTGGATCAAGGATTACATAAAAAACTTTCAACATAGCCCATCAATTAGACAGATGATGCATGGCATGGGTCTGAAATCTCCAGCCCCAATTCAAAGTCGGTTAAAACATCTGCAAGAGAAGGGATACATTTCTTGGCAAGAAGGAAAAGCTAGAACAATGCAATTGGTTGATGAAATTGTAGAAGGGATTCCAGTTATGGGTTCAGTAGCAGCAGGAGGCCTTATTGAAACTTATGCTGATGTGCAAGAAAAATTTGATATTTCCGATGTCTTAAAAAAGAAAAACGTTTTTGCACTTACAGTTAATGGGGATTCAATGATAGAAGCATGTATTGCAGATGGAGATATGGTTTTGATGGAGCCAATTAAAGATTCTTACTCTCTTAGGAATGGAACTATTGTTAGTGCAATGGTTCAAGGTTTAGGGACGACTTTAAAATATTTTGTTAAAAAAGAAGGTAAAATTTTTCTTGAGGCTGCAAACCCGGCTTATGAACCAATTATCTTAAGTTCAGAAGATGTGGAGATTCAAGGAAAGTTATTGGCAGTATGGAGAAAAGCATAAATTATTTGTATAAGATAAAAAATTAATCTTAAACTAGTATTCTATAAATCTATAAGTTTTAAATAATTTTCTTCTAATTGTTTAAAGGAGTATAATTTTTTTATTTTATTAAAGCCATTTAGAGTCAGTTTGTTATAGAGAGAGATATTGTTTATTAATGCATTTAAAGTATCAAAAAATTGATTTGTGTCTCTAGGATCAGAAATTATACCATCATGCATATTAGAAATTAAGTCATAGATTCCACCAGCTCCTGAAGTTATAATAGGTTTGCTTAAACTCATAGCTTCAATAGGTACTCTCCCAAAAGATTCAAAACAAATTGTTGGGTAAATCACTACGTCACATTTTTTAAACTCCTTTATTATTTCTTGATTATTTAACCAGCCTAAGAATAATAAGTTTTTTGGCAAATAAGTAAAGCCAAATCTTCTTAAATTTTTTAAGGCATATTCTTTTTTAGTAGTTGCAAAAATCTTCCAGTTCTTCCCTTCTCTCTCTATTTTTTGGGATAATTTTAAAACCTCTATCATACCTTTATTGTAACTAAATCTTGAAGGGTAAAGTATATTAATTGGCTCTTTAAGGGATTTTATGGAATTGTAATTGTAGCTTGTTTTTACAGAGTTATTTATAACAAAAGCTTTGACTTTATAGAGATTTAAAAGTCTAGACATAGCATTGGATGGCACTATTACTTTACTGGCAAATTTTATAAAAATTATGCTTATTATTTTTCGAAATGGGTTAAATCTGAATTTTAATCTTTTTAATTCAAAAAATATAGTTGTTTTTTTTACGGTATTAAATTTTATTTCATCAATATTTAGGTTTTTAGATCCTGCACACATAAAGTATGTATCCCTTATGATATGAATATTATTTTTACAGAAAAATTTAGTTATTGGTATTATAAAAAAAGAAATATGGTTGCTAATATTTCCTACTATTATACTCTTAATATTTTCTATATTTTTAATTTTTAAAATTATCTGAAGTACTGCAATTAAATTTATTACGCTAATGTAACTTCTAGGGAGTCTTGTTTTAAATTTTCTTAGGTTTATCAAGTTTATATTCTTTGTATCAAAAAATTTATGATCTAACTTTTCTCCAAAATGTATTAAATCTATTCGATAACTTTTTGAGAGTATTTCTATAAGTTCTTTAGTGGATCTCTCTGCACCACCAAAATTATCTAAGGAATCCACAATGTATACAATATGCTTCACTTTAATATTTATGTAACTCTATCTAAATAAATAATATCATCACATAATTTTAAAGGATCAGATCTATGACTAACGATAATAATACATTTATTTTTTTTCTCATTTCTAAAATCTTCAATCAAAAGAGATTCATTCTTTGAATCTAATGCGCTAGTTACCTCATCAAGAATTAAAAATGGATTTTCTTGATACATTGCTCGAGCTATTGCTATTCTTTGAACTTGTCCACCACTTAAATTAGTACCACCATCATCAATAATTTTCTCAGATTGATTTTTATTTTGAAAAAGTTCAACAATATCTCTCATCCATGGCTTTTCGAGAATTTCTTTAAGTCGTTTATTTTTAAATCTATTTGTCGATAAATGTATAATATTTTCTTCTAAAGTTCCATTTATTAGATAGGGCTTTTGCGAAATGTAGGATATTTCTTTCCTCCAAGCCTCCAGTTCTTTTTTTGATAAATTTTTTATGTTTTCTCCTTTTATAAATATACCAGTTTTCTTATTATCCAACCCTGCAATTAAATTAAGTAATGTTGTTTTACCACAGCCACTTTTCCCAACTATTCCTGTACAACTATTTTTTTTAAAAGAATAGGAAAAGAGACTTGTATTATCTAAATTAGTAATTTTAATATTTTTTAGTTGGACTAAAATTAAGCTATCTTTTTTATTATTAGTTTTAGATTCATTATTTTGATTATTAAAGAACTCAATATTCTTTTTAAAAAGTATGTTTTTCTTCTGTAATTCTTGAAATGCAGGAAAACCTGCATTAATAGTATTAGAAGCTCTAAGTATTTTTTGAAGAAGTGGGAGGGATTTTTGTACTGTATATAAAAATCCTGCAAGTATTGCCAATTGGTTTGGATCAATAGAACCTTTTTGATTTAAGACAAGAAATAATACAGTGGTTGAAATAACTAATCCTTGAATCAAAATACTTGATGAAACTTTCAAAAAAGCTGTTTTTGCTTCTATTGTCCTAAATTTTCTATTTAAATTTTTTAAAGTTTGTATCTCATTATTTATTAAACCTGACATTAAATATTCTCTATACATATTAGATGTTTTATATATATTGCGAGTTAGTTTTTCACTCTGTATTAAAACTTTTTTGCCAAGGTTTTTTAATTGTTTTAAAAGAATTTGTGTAAATAAATAGTATATAAAAAAACAAGATACTAAGACGATTAGGGCAGATTTAAAGTCATAATAGATCCAAAAAAACAAAAGAAAAGTTATAACTAATATTGAATTTAGTTGATCTAGTAAAGGTCTTAGTAGGCTTGTTGTCACCGCAGAAGCTTCAGTTAAAACAGAGTTTATTAACTTTTCTTTTTTATATCCAATAAAAAAATTATGATAAGTCTTTAATATGTTTTCTAAAAGATTATTTGTATAAAAAATACTAATCCTTGCTGTTATTAGAATCCTATCCCTAAGAGAGATAATTGAAAAAATTGAATAAATTAACGAACCAAATGCAAACAGTAATCCAATAACTTTGAGTTGACTAATGAAGTCTGATTCGTTCAAATTGAATATTTCTCCAACAAATTTTAATTTTTCTGAATCATAAAGAGAATTACCAGAGATAATATATGCAAAAGACGTTGCTAAAAATATATTAAGTAATTCTAATAAATTGAATATAAAAGTAATTGCTATTGTTCGGCATATTAGTAACCTTTCATTTGACTCTAAAGTTTTCCAAATGGTTCTAAATAAAAAAAAGTTTTTTTTAAGCGACATAAAAATTTAGATTGAGATTTAAAAAGATTTATATTTTTTAGCTAAAAACATTTTTTAAAATGAACATTATATATTTTGTTTGAGAGATTATCTTGCTTATCAACTATCTGAAAATTAAATTTCTCCAAAAATTCTTTTATTGGATTGAAATTTTTACCTTTGCCTTCTTCTATGCATTCAACTACTAAATTCTTTAATATTTTTTGACTAAGAATATTTTCCATACCTTTTAAGATATTTAATTCAGGTCCATCCACATCTATTTTGACAAATGTCGGATATTCGATTTGAAAAAAATTTATAATGTCATCTCCCTTAAATACAGGAACTGGATAGAAATTAGATTTTTTCCGATTATTTTTTTCGTAAACATATGATCTTCCTATTTGATTAATTGAATCTGGGTAAATAGAAATTTCTTGTAATTTATTTGAATTAGAAAGTCCAAAAGGAAATGCAATACATCTTTTGTGAAATTTATTTTTATTTATATTATCTACAAGCATCGCATAATTAAATGGATCAATTTCAAAAGAAAAAACTTTCGACTTTGTGGTTAATCCTGCTAAAAGTGTGAATTGACCTATATTTGCACCCACATCCCAAAAGATATCATCTTTACTTAAACCTAAGATTAAATTTGTTAGATATGGTTCTTTTGATCCTATCTTTTTTAATCTCCAAAATGACTTTTCTGAGAGAGGAGAGCATGATAATTTACCTGTAAAAGATTTATTAAAATAAAGATTTTGAACTTTTGTAAGAGATTTTATTAGAGAGTACTTAATAGGTAAGCCAATTCTTTTGTAATTTGTTAAATAATTTATTAAGTTCCCTAATTGATTGCCGCAAAACTCAGAAATTAACCTCAATTGAACCATTCCGTACTTATATTCTCACAGTTTAAGTAAAAAATATTAATAAGTCAAAAAGTGAGCATAAGTAAATTTTTCTATTTGACAAATATAAATCTTTTTAGAATAAAATTTATAAATTTTCTGAAATAAATTCCGAGCATTCCTCTAAAGAACAAAATATATTAGTTTCATATTTAGACTCAATTTTTTTGTTTGTTATGAGAAATCTTTTATTTATACCTGAATTAAAAGCAGCTTCTAAATCACGCATAGAATCTCCTATAGCTATAGAATTTTTCATATTGATATTATGATTTTCTTTAATTTTTAAAAATAAGCCAGGTTTAGGTTTTCTACAATAGCATTTATCTAAGGGTGGTTTTGAAAAATTAGGATGATGGGGACAGTGGAGAATATCTTTGATTTCAATACCTACTTTTTTTAAGATATTTATATAGTAGTTAGTGAGTTTTGAGTATTGCGTTTCAGTATAAAAACCTCTAGCGATACCTGATTGATTAGTAACTATAAAAATTACATATCCTTTAAGATTTAAAATTCTTAAAAGATTAAAAATACCTTTTTTAAAATTAAAATCGCAAATTTCTGATACATAGGATAAATCTTGATTTATAATCCCATCTCTATCAAGAAAAGCAGCCTTTCTCAAATTTTTAATAATAAATTAACCTTGTTATTTAACTATAATAGAATTATCAAATAACTCGCAAATGATATGAATTATCAACGAATGCATTTCTTGTATTCTTGATGTTCTTTTAACTCTAATTGTTATATTTTGGTCAACTAGATCTAAAAGTTTTCCACCATCTCTTCCTAAAAGGCCAATCAAAATGATGTTTTTTTTCTTTGCAGTTTTCGCAGCATTAATAAGATTTTGGGAATTTCCTGAAGTCGAAATTAATACTAAAACATCGCCTTCGTTACCTAAGGCCTTTACCTGTCTAGAAAATATATTTTCAAATCCGTAATCGTTCCCAATTGCAGTAATTGCAGATGATTCGCTTGCTAAACTTATTGCTGGGAATCCTTCTCTTTCTCTTTCATATCTACCCACTATTTCGGAAGATAAATGTATGGAATCTGCTGCGGAGCCGCCATTTCCGCAAGTAAGAATTTTTTTGTTGTTTTTTATTGCGCTATTAATAGTTTCTGAGATACCTTTGATTTCAGTAATATATTTTCTTAATATCTTGGTGGCTTCTGAATGTTCATCTATTTGACCCCTAATTATTTCTTCAATATTCATATTATGTATACAATTTATTAGATATTTATCTGATTGGATGAATTAGGAACATAAACTATCTTATGAGTTTTTAAACTAATTCAATAATAACAATATTATCATGAAAACAAAATATCAAAAAATTAAATAAGTTAAAAAGGGTAGGTT
>CABZNT010000026.1 GCA_902527105.1 uncultured Prochlorococcus sp.
TTATAAACTATATTCAAAATCCATCCTTAACGCAATCCTTTATAAATAGCTTAAAGGTGGCAATTACTACGACTTTTTTTTCTGTATTAATTGGATTTATTTATGCTTATGCTCTCACGAGGACAAGATTACCATTTAAAAAATTTTTCAATACTTTTAGCTTATTTTCTTTATATATTCCACCCCTGGCTGTTGCCATAGGTTTAATTTATATTTTTGGAAAACAAGGTTTAATTACTCAAGGATTTTTTGGGACTATTCCTGGATTTGATATAAATCTATATGGTTTTAATGGAATAATTATAGGTGAAATTTTTTACTGCTTTCCTCAAGCTCTAATTATTCTTGTGTCAGCATTAAATCTTAGTGATCAAAGATTATATGAAGCAGCAGAATCTCTGAAAGCATCTCCACTTAGAAAATTCTTAACTATTACTTTACCCAATATCAAATATGGACTGATGAATTCATTTTTTATATGTTTTATTTTATCTTTTACGGATTTTGGAGTTCCTAAAGTTGTTGGGGGGAACTTTAATGTACTTGCTACAGATATTTATAAACAAGTTGTTGGTCAACAAAACTTTGCCATGGGAGCAACTATTAGCATCTATCTTTTAGTACCCTCAATTTTGGCTTTTCTAATTGATAAAAATTTCCAAAAGAATGAAGCATCTCTAATTTCGGGGAAATCTATACCGTTTAAACCAAGGAAGAATCTGATAGTTGATTCAATAATGTTTATTTTTTGCAGTTTAATTTTGATTTTAGTAATTGGGGTCTTTTCATCTATAGTATTAGCCTCGCTAATAAAAATATGGCCATACGATATTTCTCTATCATTACAAAACTTTAGATTTTCTAATGTAGCTGGAAATGGTTATGAACCTTATTTTAATACTGTTTTCATGTCAATTTATACTGCAATATTTGGGACTATATTTGTATTTTTTACAGCTTATTTAGTAGAAAAATTTAAACCATTAAAAAAAATAAGAATGCTAATATACTTTTTTTCAACATTACCAATTGCAATTCCTGGCTTAGTACTTGGCTTATCCTATATTCTTTTTTTTAATAAACCTTCTTTCTCTGTACCCTTTTTAGATTTTCAAATATTTAATCCTTTCTCATTACTTTATGGAACAATGGGAATCCTTGTATTAGCTAATATCATACATTTTTTCACAGTGTGTTTTATATCAGCAACAACAACTTTAAAACAAATTGATAAGGAATTTGAAGAGGTATCAGAGTCTTTAAAAGTTCCTTTTTATAAAACCTTTTTAAGAATAACGATACCATTATCACTCCCCACAATCTTAGAGATAGGAAGTTATTATTTTGTTAATTCAATGATAACTGTATCAGCTATTATTTTTCTCTACCCAGCAAAAATACCAGTTTCATCTGTTTCAATTGTAAACATGGATGATGCAGGAGATACAGCATCAGCGGCTGCAATGTCTACTCTTATCGTTTTAACAAGTCTATTCGTAAGGTTAATTTATGAATTTACTTCTAGGAATGTTTCGAAAAAATCTTCTGTTTGGATTAATCCATTAGAAACTTAAACACTACTTAAACTTAAATGAATAAAATCAATATTATGAAGAAAAAAAATATGAAAATAAAACTTGTTATTTTTGATATGGCTGGCACTACTGTGAAGGATAAAAATGAAGTTACTGGATGTTTTTTAGAGGCCGCCTCAAGAACAGGTTTAAATACTAATAAAAATGAAGTTGATCGATTACATGGCATTCCAAAAAAGAAGGTCTTTCAATTATTATGGGAAGAGAGAATTGGTAAAGGTAGTAATAAATTTGAAACTTATGTGAATAAATCTTTTGAAACTTTTAAGGATATCTTAGAAAATCACTATTTATCTACTGATATTGAACCAACAGAAGGCTGTCTTGAGTTATTTAGATCCTTAAAAACAAAAAATATTTTTATTGGATTAAACACAGGTTTTTATAGAAAAGTAACAAACATAATACTTAAAAATCTTGGATGGGATTTAGGACTTAATGATAATTATGTGGGAGGCTCATCTTCAATTATTGATGTATCAGTAACCCCTTCAGAAATTTATAATAACGAAGGCCGTCCTTCTCCATATATGATTCAAAAGGCAATGTATGTTTTAGGAATTGATGATCCTAAATCAGTAGTTGTTATAGGTGATACCCCATCTGATTTGAAATCAGGAGTAAGTGCAGGCTGTTTAAAATCTTTTGCAGTCACAAATGGAACTCATTCAAAAGAACAGCTTGAGGATTATAAAAATGATGGACTTTTTTCTTCCTTAAATGAATTTTCATCTTACTTAAATCAATTTATTGATGTCTAAAAATTGTAAAACTGATATAGCTATTATTGGAGCAGGTATTGTAGGTCTTGCTCATGCATTGTCAGCTGCAAAAAGAGGTTTTAGTGTAAAAGTTTTTGAGAGAGAAGAAAAAGCTATTGGAGCTTCAATAAGAAACTTTGGAATGATATGGCCAATTGGTCAACCTTTTGGAAAGCTATATAGTAGAGCTCTTAATTCTAGAAAAATATGGATTGAGACAGCCCAAAGCAGCGACTTTTTTTTAGATCAAGTTGGTTCAATTATTTTGGCATATAAAGAAGATGAATATCAGGTTATGAAAGAATATTGTGATTTGTCTAAGTTTAAAAATTCAAGTGCAGAATTACTTTCAATAAAGCAAATCTTTAATCTTAGCCCTTATGTCTTAAGTAAAGGATTAATTGGAGGATTGTGGAGTCCTACTGAAATGATTGTTGATCCTAGAGAGGCAATTAAAAAGATTACAATTTTATTAAAGAATAAATATGGAGTTGAATTTAATTTTGGTACAACAGTTTCAAGTGTTGAGCCAAATTTAGTAGTTACAAGTGATGGTAATAAGATTAATACAAAAAAAAGTATAATTTGTTCAGGAGCCGATTTTGAATCATTATTTCCTCAAGAATATAAGAAATTTCATACAACCAAAAGCAAGCTTCAAATGTTAAGAACAATTAGTCAACCTAAAAACTTTAAGTTAGGACCTGCACTTTGTTCAGGTTTTACATTAACGCATTATGATTCTTTTGCTGAATGTTCATCAATTAATTCTTTAAAAGATAGATATAAAAAAGAGTTCCCTTTTGCAATTGAAAACGGAATACATATTATGATTTCTCAAAATGGATTAGGTGAAATTATTTTGGGAGATTCTCATGAGTATGGATTAACTTTTGATCCTTTTAATAATGAAGAAATAAATAAATTTATTGTCGATCAAGTTAAGAGTTTTATAAGTCTTCCTTCAATTGAGATAGCCTCAAGATGGAACGGAATATATCCTAAGTTAATTGGAGGAACTGAGTTAATAAAAGAAGTTGATGATTCAATCCTAATAGTCAATTGTTTGGGTGGTGCTGGAATGACCCAATCATTTGGACTCGCAGAAGAAATAGCTGAAGAATATTTAAATTTTTAGCTTAAAAAAAATACTTTCAATTTTTGTAATAAAAAATTCCAATTCTAGGTTTTTAAAATTAGTATCTTTTGCCTTTTCATCTAATTCTCTAACCAATAAAATTTCATTAAAAAACTGATTTTTTTCAAAACTTTTTATTTCTTCCTTATTCATTTCACCTCCCTGAACCTTCAATGATGCTACTGAAGCTGATGAAAGTTTTGCAAAATAAGAAGAATCTTTTGTACATAGGTATCTTTTGGCATCAACATGCATTCTTACGCAATTAAAAATTTTATCTGAGAAAAAGTCCTTAATAAATTCTGCACCTATTTTTTCATGATCATTATATTTAGAATAGATATCTTGATCAAGAAGTAAATGACCTACATCGTGAAAAAGGGATGCGATAATGATTTCATCTGATAAACCGTTATTTACCGCATGAGTAGCGGATTGAAGCATATGATCTGAGACTGTTATTTCCTCACCTGCATATTGTTCTTTACCTTTCTGAGAAAATAAATAATTAATCATTCTAAAGAATTCTTTTTTATCCTTTAAATTTATATTTTTCATCAAATTAAGATGTGCCATTTCCTTAAAATATATCTTATTAAAATAAAGGTTAATAATTTATATAATATGAAATAATGAAATCAGACTCTGAATCCAGAAAAAATCATATTTTTTTTAAGAGAGAAATTTTTGAAACCACTAAAAACGTAAATTTAAAAATCGAACATTTAAAGCTAAATAATTCCTCCATAGGGAGATATGGTTCTATTGACCATAATGGATCAACAATGGTGATAGCTAAGAATGAACAAGAAAAGATAATTGTTTTAAATCAATATAGATTTCCAGTTGAAGAATATATTTTAGAATTCCCATCAGGTACTATTAAAAATAATGAAAAGCCAATATCGACTATCAGAAGAGAACTCATAGAAGAGACTGGCTATTCTTCAAAAAGTTTCAAATATTTTGGAGAAATCTTTGAGTCGCCATCTTATTCTAATGAAAGAATACATTTGTTTTTAGCTAACAATATTTTTAAAGAGGCTAATTTATTAGATAAGGATGATGATGAGGAAATCGAAGTTTTATTTTTTAGTAAAGAGAAAATCAGAGATTTAATTTACTCTGGAGTAATAAAAGATTCAGCTACGATAGCCTTTTTTTTTAAAGTTTATGATTTAATCTAAATACTAATTTATTTTAAAAAAATAAATTTTTAAAAATATTTTTTATATCATTTACTGAGTTCAGTATGAAATCTGCTCCTGCAATCTTTAGTTTGGATTCATATATTTCTCTCGCTTTTAAACTGTTTTTTAAATGCAAATGTGGTGGAGCGACAGCAAGACTTATAAATTTCTGCTCTGGAATTATTTTTCTTGAATTAATAATTGTTTTAACATCTGCTACCGTATCTCCAATATATGCTATGGGAGGAGCTGATCTTCCAAGCTCTTGATTAAGTAATTTTTTAGATAAATAAATGAAACCTTTAGGATCAGGTTTATCTGGAGCTTCTCCCATCGCGACTAGCGGAGGATTCAGAAGTTTTAATTTATTCTTTAATATATATTCAGCTGATGCCCTTTCTGCTCCACTTACAAAACCCCACAAAATACTATTTTTAGTTAGTTCGCTAAAAATATTTTTCTCGATAAGAATTTTTTCGTTTTTTATAAATCCTGTCCAAATTTCTGATTCTAGAGGTGATTTCAAACCAAAATATAAATTTTCAAAATGGCAAACTAATTCTTTCCTTGTTGGAGGTGTAATAGTTAATCTATTGCTTACTATGTGTCTTTTTATTAGTTCTAAACTTAAATCCCAGTCATTGTTCCAAATCCCTTCATTTTTTATTTCATCAATTTCGAAAATACTTGGTTCCCAAAAACAATAATGCTTTACTGTTTTTATAATTGCCATTCTATAGCTATTCGAAACATCTCTAATAACTCCATCTATATCGAATAGAATTAGACCCTTAATTGACATTTTAAAAATATATAAGTTTTTTAAATTTACTTAAAATTACATCATATATTTTGATAATTAAACCATTTTTAAATTTAATTTTAAAAAATACGATAATAAAATTATAAACGTTTAATTAAATCATAAATATCTGCAAAAATTTAAAATACTAAATTTCTTTTTCAATACGGTGCAAAAAACTTTTTAAAAATTCTCAATTTATTAAGAGAAAAATATCTATATCATCCTTTGGCAAAAAGTATCAACAAGCTCCAATGGAACATCTAACAAAGAAGCTGTCAATTCCTCTCTACTTTCTGCTTGCTCATCAGTTCCAGAAGAATAAAAAGTATAATATCTCGCGCAAATCTCTTTATATCTTAGTAACTTTACATTTTCATTTAAAATATTTCTATTTTCTTTAAGAGTACTTGAAATAGAATATGAATTGATAGCTACAATAGCCATAAAAATATTTAATGAATATTTTCTTAAAAAGTTTATTGTTTTTGTTTTATAAATATTTAATTTGTTCATATGAAATCAGCTAAATAAGGCGTCAATATTTAGTCGATAAATTTAAAGTAAGTAACGAAAATTAAGAGGTAATTAATTTAAAAATAAATTTGTTTAAAGAAAGTCAAGACGCTTAAAAATTTAAAGAAGCTATTAATTTTCAGGTCAATATAAATTAATAGTTGAAAATATTAAGATTTCTCGATTCGAACGACTCATCAAAATGAGTAAATTTACTAACTGACAAATTATTTTTTTTACTTATTATTAAAAATAACTTAAGAAAAATTTAAGTAAAGGTTAACATTATGGCAAAATCAAAAGCAAAGAGAAAAAAAGCTATTTTATCTCTAAAAACTCCAGCTATTCTGGCAGATGGAGTTATCCAGTTCAGTACAATAGTAACTTCTATCACACTTGTTTTTTTAACAGTTGGATTTTATTCGGCTTCTAATCAAGCTAATAATTTAAATAAAAACTTAGAAAGAATTACTTCACAAAATTCAGTAAATATGAGTGCTGGAAATTATTGCGATTTAGCTCTTTGATAATTAAACTTTAGTGATTAATGCCTTAAAAATTTATATCAAAAAATTTACTTTTGCTATGCCAGAATCAGAGAGATAAAACAATAAAGGAATGCATTAACTCTGCAAGGAAATTAGAAAAAAGAAAAAATCATCATTTGTTTATATTTTGAGGAACCAATAACTAAATTTAAACTTGATATCTTATGGAATTTTTTATGCGTAAAATTACAAAATTCATTTTCATCTGAATAGTTAATTAAATCAACTGCATTAATATTTGAATCAAACCACAGCTCATATTCTATGTAATTTGGCTCTGCAAAATAAGTCATACCAAATTTATTTCAAAAAGAAAAAGCTTCTCTATTTCGTGTGAGGAGAATGTAGAAGCTACCAACAGCTTAAAAGATTTAATGAACTCTTCTTTAAGAATTAAATAAGATAATAATAAGAAAAAATAAAATATTATTTTAATTTTTAAAAATTATTAGTTTACTTGCTGCATACTATAAAAAACTGCATCCAAGACCACTGCTTTGATTTAGAAGAATTGAATGCATTATTAGAGTCACATTTTAAAGTTATAAGCAAGTTATGAATTGTTTAAAAGAAAAAAAAAGAAACAAAAAGAAAGGCATTTTTGCAAGTTATATTTTTAATAAAAAGTAATTATCCATTGGATTGCAGATGAGTAGGAAAAATAGATTCGGAGCTGTGCTTTCTTACAAAAATGAACAGGGAGATTCAAAAAATTCAGATTCCTATCAATTACAGATAAATTGGAATTTCTAAAGACTAAAAAGTGGATTAAAGAATAATTACAACACTCCCTAGAAATAATTTAACAGCAACAGATGGGCCATTTAAATTTATCTTGCACACTTCGTTTTGTATGGTCAGAGGTTTTTAAAAATGATGATGCATTTCTTGCTCATTTAGTTAACCCTCCTGTCGGTGCTTATCTTGAAGTTCACGCTGGACTGTGTGACGGAGATTCGTCTATTGAATTTTATGGAACTGTTGGAGATTAAGTAATTGAAGCAATTAACGAAAGTGGTCTTACTTTTAAAGTCTTCAAAACTAAACTGGGTAAAGCAGATTTTAATTAAAGATTGAAAGTCGATCTAAAAATCTAAATTTAAAGATAAATTAAATACTTTTTAAATTATCGTTTTTAGATTGAAATTACACTATTGAATTCTAATTATGGCTTACTATCACGTTCATGGAGTTATCCCAGATACTCTTTCGCAATCTGAAGGGTACAAACTCTTTGAACAATATATTGCTTCCGGCGCACCTAAGGATAATTTTGACGGCTTTGAATTGATAAGTAGAGTCCATGCTCCTCAAACCGGAGAAGTTTTCGTAACATGCAAAGCTGACAGTCATCTTAAAATGGCTGAACATTTTGGTATTTGGAGAGCAAAATTTGGCGTTGAATGGAATGTACTTCCTGTTTTTAATGATGAAGAAGTTATTCTAAGAAATAAACAACTTGCTGAAGAAGTAGCAGCGATGGGATAATTTAATTGATTGACAGTCGATCTAAAATAAGGGGCAATTAGCTCCTTTTTTTTTTAATATGTTTATATAAATTCCTTAAGTTTATGCGTTCACTTTTATTATTGCCTTTGCTTTTAGGTTTTTCATTTCCAGCGAATGTAAAGTCAGAGTCTTATTATATTGATGTTTCAGCAGAAAGTATAGAAAACTATATTCTTAGTGGTAAAGATAAAAATGGATCTGTAACTGGGAATGATCCTACAGTAACTGTTAATAAAGGGGATACTATTGTTTTTAATGTAGATGCGTTTAGTCATCCGTTTTATATAAAGACTGAATTTTCTCGTGGAGGCGGTGATCAAGTAACGACAGGGACATTATCAGGTAACCCTGGAACTCAAAATGGAAAACTATCATGGAACACAACGGGTGTATTAGCTGGGAAATACTATTATGTTTGTTCTCCTCATGCACCTTTTGGAATGGGAGGCTCAATTATTATTGAATAAATAAATGAAACGCTTACTACTCCCATTAGTAGCTGCCCTCGCTTTACCAACTGCTGTTAATGCTGAAATATCTGATGAATTACATAAAAAATGTTTAGAAGCACGAGATTATGCAGGATGTGTGAAAACTAATAAAAAACTATCTCATAAAAAAGATAAGGAAATATCAGGGATTGGAATAAGGCTTTTTCTCAATAGTGACACTGCTGAATTAACTATTCAATCTGTAATAAATGATTCACCTGCTGCTTCAGCTGACATTAAACCAAATGATGTAATCATAAAAATAGATGGCAAATCAACTAAAGGAATGGGTATAAATGAAGCTGTTTCTCTCATAAAAGGACCAAAAGATAAGCCAATTAAATTAGTTTTATCAAGAATTA
>CABZNT010000027.1 GCA_902527105.1 uncultured Prochlorococcus sp.
ATTTCTTTTATTTTTACTCTAAGAATATTTTCTTCCTTTTCTATATTTTTTCTGAACTTAATAATTTCAATATCTTCAGGTCTAATACCAAGCAAGCAGTTTTCTAAAAATGAATATTCTGTATTCTGTGAAATTAAAAATCTATTATTAAGATAATAAAAAACACAATTTTTCTTATCATATTTACCTTTTAACAAATTCATCTTCCCTATGAAATCAGCAACAAACGGTGTAATTGGATTTTCATACAATTCAAAAGGTGTTCCAATTTGAGCAATATGACCCCTTTCCATGACTACAACTCTATCTGCCATAGATAAAGCTTCAGTTTGATCATGGGTAACCATGATAGTAGTTAAATTAAGTTTCTTTTGTATTAGTTTAATTTCATTTCTTAATTTTGATCTAACTTGAGCATCTAGGGCTGAAAGAGGTTCATCTAATAAAAGTAAACCAGGAGATAATGCCATGGCTCTCGCCAAAGCCACTCTTTGTTGTTGACCTCCAGATAATTGAGATGGAAATTGGTCAGAATATTTTTCTAATCCAACCAAACGAAGTAAATTATTAGTTCTTTTTTCAATTTCTTTTTTATTTATTTTTTTATTTTCAAGACCATAAGCTATATTTTGTTTTGCATTAAGGTTTGGAAATAATGCATATGACTGAAAAACAATTCCAAAGTCTCTTTTCTCAGTGGGGGAATTAGAAATTAAAAGCCCATCTTGAACAATATCGCCATTTGTTTGTCTCTCTAAGCCAGAAATTATTCTTAGCAGAGTTGTTTTTCCACAACCACTTGGTCCTAATAAACATAAAAATTCTCCCTTAAAAACATCCAAGTGAATATTTTTCAAAACGAATGTTTCCCCAAAGTTTTTACTGATATTTTTGATTTCTAAATATTTAAAACTTCCTTCTTTTTTAATCATTAAATTTAAAATAATTATTCATCTAGATGATAAATTCCATGAATTGCTAATTCATGGAATTTATTTATATGCTTTTAATTTTTACTTAGGAGCAGATTTGCCATCATAGCGTTTTGCCCACTCTGCTAGTATTCTCTCCCTATTTACAGCAGCCCATTGTAAGTCATTTTTTGCGAGCTGTTTCTCTGGATTAGAAGGGAAACCTTTAGGAAGCGGAACATCAGTTTCAACAGCTGTTATTGCAAAACTTTTTGCATATTCTCTTGAGACTTCAGGAGAAATTGCCCAATCAAGAAAAGTCTTAGCAGCAGGTTTTATTTTGTCTTTTTTGATAAGGGCATTAGCTTCTACATCCCATCCAGAACCTTCCTTAGGAAAAACAGCCTCAATTGGTTGCCCCATATTTACCTGTTTTACAGCTCTGTAACCAAATGAAATCCCTATTGGATACTCTCCTTTACCTGCAGCCTTACAAGGCTTAGATCCAGAATGCATATACTGAGCAATATTTGCATGAAGTGCATCAAGGTAATTCCAACCATCCTCTTCAGAAGGTAAATTTTGTAATCTTGAAGCTACTGACAAATAACCTGTTCCAGAGGAAGCAGGGTTAGACATAACTATGTGACCTTTGTATTCTGGTTTTGTTAAATCTGCCCAAGATTTAGGTATTGATAGTCCTTTTTTTTGAGCCTCAATTTTATTAACACAAAAAGCAGAAATCCAAGAATCAATTCCAACCCATGAAGGTTTTTTTGCAGGATCCCTAAAGCTTGGTTTAACATTCGAAAGGCCTTTTGGAGCATAACCTTGAATCAAACCTCTATCATTAGCTACTAATAAACTTGAAGCAGCTAAACCCCAAACCACATCTGCCTGTGGGTTTTCAGCCTCAGCCAATAATTTCGCAGTAACTATACCTGTTGAGTCCCTAACAATATTAACTTCTATATTAGGGTAATCTCTCTCAAAGGATTTTAGATAATTTGGTATTTGGTCATCTTCTAAAGCAGTATAAACAGTAATTGAAGCCTTTTCAGAACCTTTTTTACCCCACCACCATGCATTTGCTGAAGGTGCAAGTGCTGTTCCTATAACAGCTGCCCCCATTACAAAAGAAAATAACTTTTTCATTTAGTTTGTATTACTTATTTACAATATGCAAAATTGTATGATTTTTGTTTTAAAGAAAAATATAAATTCTATATAAGGTTTGGTTAAGTAATTTCTAATCTTGTTAAATTTCATTTAAGCAGTAAGCACAAATAGATTAGTTAATAAAACTTTTTTCAGATTTAATTGCATATTTTTTAGTTTAAAAAAACCGTTTATATTTTTTGTTTATCTATCAATAAGAAGGCCCGCTTAATTTATCAAGTAATTCATATTTATCTCTTTTTTCATACCAATCATTTAAATCTTTTTCACTTATTGTTCTGAATAAAAATAACGATATCTTTTCCAGGTAATCAGCAATATAAATTCTTTAAATTGGATTAAAACAAATAAAAACAACAGAAATTGAACCTAACAAAAGTATTGTTTTAATAAGCGTCCCCTCAAATTTCCCTCAAATTTTCTAGTTAAGCAGCATCTAGATTTAATTCTTCTTGTTCAAAATTTGCTTTATTTTCCTTAATTTCTTGATTAGCCCATTGCAATAATCTTATAGATAATATTAAGTCTCCATCTAACCATGCTCTAATAGCCATAGCTCTTCTAGGATCATAAAATTTTTTCTTTCTATACCAATCAAAAACATTCTCATCTGATTTGTCTCCATTGCATGAAAGACAAGCTGGAACACAATTTTCTGTTAAGTTTAAACCTCCTTTACTTCGTGGCAATATATGATCAATAGATTCTGAAGGTTTTCCGCAATATATGCATCTTTTGCTCGTAAATGTATGAATAGACTTTCGCCAAAATCTTAATTTGAGCTTAGGGCATAAATCCTCTAAAAACACTGCATCATCAATATGCATTAAGATTATTCAATTATCTATATTTATGTCATATGAAATTTAAAAATAATTTAAGAAAACGTTATCTTTAAGAAATTAAATTATTTTCAAAAACCAATCATAAAATAATTAATTTCAAATAAATTTTTAATTAATTTTCTCATCACTTTTTCTTATTTTTAGTTTGAGCTTTTACTCTTCAGAATTTGGTTATGGGAATAACAATATACATTTAACATTTAACTTTATAACTTACCTTTTCTATATGTGGAGTCTAGTTATTTAGTTGAATATAATAAGCTAAGAATTTAAAAAAAAATGTCTGATAAAAAGAAAGATACAAAAAAAGATTTTAAAAAGAATAAAGCTATGCTTGCTTATGGAGTGATACAACTAGGATCAGCAGTTGTATCAGCTGTTGCCTTAGTAGCTATTGCACTAAGCTTTTGCTCATTAAAAAAAGAATCAAAGTTCTTTAATGAATGTGTTGAAGAAATGAACGCGACTGGTTCGCAAACAGCTGATGCGGTTCGTTTCTGTACTGGTGGTTAGCATTAGGTAAATTAAGTGTTTCCGATATTTTTATAAATAATATTTAATTTGTCTTAGTTCATATTAACCATAAATTAATTTTTTCTTATTTTCCCCTTAGTAAAACTAATAAATAAACTAACTAAAATTTAAGTGGTTATAAATTTAGGAAAATTTTATGAGTGGAGATTATGAGACATTAGAAATCAATCAACCTAAGATTTCTTATTTTAAAAAGAGATCAGAAGATAATACTTTATGGCTAGAGGAAATGATTAAAGAGATTGAAAAGATTGAAGATACGAATAACAATATATCTGATGCTGCTTAATCTACGATGGTTTGTGATTAATGATATTTATTGAGTAATCTATTTTAAATTACCAACAATAATATTATTCAACCTATACCAAGAATTGCATGGTATGGGTCTTAATGATTTTGCTAAAGCTCATTTAAAAATTCCATTAATTTAGTCTTTGGGTCGAGGTAATATCAATCGTTTCATTTAAAAACCATAAGTGACTTAATCGCATTTTTTCTTTCGATATATTTTCTGCATTTCTTTTTGTTCTGATAAATAATCTTCTATTGCTTGTTTATTAATTTGATCATATTTGGCTTTAAATTCTTCTTTAAGAGCTTGAGCATTTTGTCTTCTTTCTTTGGGCATAAAATCAAAATCTTCATCACTATAATTTCCACTTTTTAAGATAGTTTCAAACAAATAACATTCACTTGATAAATCAATATCAAATTCTTTTATTAAGAAATATTCATTACATAAGCTTTCTATTTCATAAGGACTATCAAAAAGATCCTCCCATTTTGTCTCTATTGCATAAATTTTGGTAATTTTATCATTAGCAAATTCTTTGGTTTGTTTTGCAAATGATATTTTTTGCTGATAATCATTTTTTGATTTATTTATTGCAAATTTAAGGTCTTCGCATAATCTTGCTTTATCGTTTCCGAAACCAAATATAAGTGGGAAAACAATAAATAAAGCTAAGCGTTTCATTTAATCGTTGACTTTTTGGTCTAATAATTCTTTTAATTCCTTTGGTAAGTTTAAAAAAGAATCTCTTAAATTTTCATTCTTTTCTCCTATATGCAGTATCCACTCTCTAAATTCTTCTGCTATTGCATAACTGTCTTCATATCTTTCTAGATTATCCATAACAGAAATTCTTTTAGTAGCCCAACAAGTCGCTATATCAATTCTTTTTTTTGTTTAGTATTTACTGCCAAAATTCATCTAATGCATCAAACACTCTGTTGAGATAATCGTTTGCTCCTATACATTCCCATTTCCCCTTTTCACCAATCGCACATTTGTAGTGCAGTTCTCTCTTGAGTTGCATTAGTTTATTGGTCATAGCAACCTTGTCTAGTCTTCCGTTCATAGTAATTCCCTAGCTTCTGTCAATATTTGATTCTTTAAAAAAACAAGCGCGTCTAGTTTTTCTTCTTTTTCTTCATAATTTTCAAATTTCATTTCTGCAATTTCAACAATTGCTTTATCAACCTTTTTAAGCTGTTTCTTGATAACTCCCTTTTTAAGTTGTTTTTTAATAATCATTTTTGGTATTTTGGTTGATTCCATTGGAATTACCTTTTTTCTTTATATTCTCTTTCTTTTCTTCAAAATGCGAGTCCCTCACTTTAAATTCTGGTTAAATTATCTACATAATATCGTTAAGAATATAGTTACCGCTCTTTCTATTTAATTTAATTTAATCAATCATTGGGTTTTTCATTCTTTCTGATCAATTGGTCTAAAGTTTTTTGATCTGAGACGACAATAAAATCATCAAAATGGATAGATTGATCGGGGTATTCAATTCCAATTTGTTTTCCCGAGTGTCTATAAACACCTATTCTTACATTAGTACCAGTGTATTTTCCTTTCCAGTCAGATGTTATACCTTTGTAATCAAATATTAATTTCTTATCTTTGAAGACTTTTACAAAACCATCATCATCCTTTGTATTATATATTCCAATTTTATACGTGCTCCATTCACCTAATTGAGTCACACTAAATGTTTTGTTCGGTGTGAGTTTAAAATTATTTCTTATTTTTTTTTCACCTCTAGTTTTTTCATTACGCACAAACCAATTTGAATCATTTTTTTTATATTTTATATCAATGCGATGCTTAATATTATCTTCTCTATTCCTTCTATTGAAACCAGTACCGGCAGTATTACCTGCTATTTTTAATGTTTTTCCAGTGTCATCAAAACTTATTCTTACAAGAGGATGCGTTCTCATATATGCATGTCGATTTTTAAATTCAAAAAACGTTACTCTGCCATCTGTATGTTTAAAATCTTTAGGAAGTCTTTTTTTAAAACCAATCCATATTTCTTTATTTAAAGTGCTTCTTTGCTTTGTCTCAAATATTGCTCTTTCTGTTTCTTTTCCTGAACCTTCTTTAAGAGGATCATTATTCCATCCATGTTTTACTGTAACTTCAAGATACTTATTGCCATCAAGATCTTTTTTAATTCTAAATGGTTTTAAACCTGCTCCCTTATCGTAGATTCGAAATATTTGGTTGAATGATTTTTCTGTACCCCCACCAGAAGGAAAATTTGAGGATGAAGGGTTAGGGTTGACAACTTTTAATTTTCCTTCTTCTTGATTTTCAAAGTCTTCTGAAAAATTCCAAGGAGATTTTGTTTTTTTATCTACAGAATCTGGAACAGGTACCTTTTCCCATGAGTATGAATTGCCAGTGGTAAAAGACATCAATACTAGAAAAATGTATAATAATTTTTTCACAAAAAGAGAGGGTTTTATCTCTCCAATTTTATATCGACTTTCAATCACCGTACCTAGTCTATTGGCCATAACAAATACATTTACCCCCTTTCCAGTTTGAACATTTTTTCTTTTTACATTTCTTTTTCTTTTTTTTTTCTTATCAGCCATCCCAAAAACGTTGACTAGTATTTAAATCTTTTTTTAATTATCTAATTTTTTATGTCATAAATCCTTTCAGCATTCAAGTAAGCAATCTTTTTAGCAACTTCTTCAGGTAATTGATTTAAAATATCACGATAAATCCTCACTATTTTTGAATATTTTTTCCAGCGGTGTTTTTTATGCGCATCAGTGGCAAATAACAATTTATCTTGATACTCGATTAAGATTTCTTTCCATTCATTTTTTAATTGCTTTTCATCATTTAAAAATGCAGATCCTAATTTGGATTGTTTAGTAGGATCACAGATGTTTCTTTTTTTTTTATTTTTTTTCGATATCGTCATATATACATTGTCATGTGTTGAGAGGACTAATTTGGCCTGTTTTGGACTCCCAAAACCCATATGAGGTATTATGAATTTTTGATTTGGGAAATCAAGGAAAAGTTTAGAAAATTTAGGCCAATCTCTTTCCCAAGCATAAAACTCCCAATGTGTCATAACAGGAATATTCTTTGAAGAAACCTTCACTAAAAAGTCAGCAAACCCTTTTCCTGATGGATCTCTATATATTTCTCCTGATTCATGCTGGCGCGAAGTAGTATTACACTTGTCTGCATGAGTGAATAAGATTTCTCCTACAAAAGAATATTTATATTTATCAATATTTTTCAAAGTTCGCTTTGTGAAGGATTTACCAATGTCATTTTTATGCAAAAAATACTTTGGTGCACCAAGCACTATTAAGTCTTTGTTGTCTCTATGCAAATTGAGTAATGCTTTTTCATTTTCACCTAAGTATTCTCTACTTCTGGCAAAAAGCGCAATCTTATAAATTCCAGCATCTCTCACTCTAGAAATAGCTTTTTCAAATCCTGGTTTTTCATCTAATTGAGCCATTGCATCAAAAAGCGGGCCGTCATAACCATAGACTTCAAAAGTGGATAAAAGGGCAGCAAATATCCCAATTTTGAATAATCTTGTAAGGTTTGAAAAAGTATTGATATACAATTGCTTTAGTATCCGAATGAAGAAAAAAAATCATCCTCTTTATATGGAGTTGTATCAATCCATTCTGGAGGATAATCCCCAAGTTTAACGAATTGATAAAGCTTATCTAAATCTGGATCATAATAAGTGTCATTAATTCTTGGATCAGTTATTACTTTGCTTGGATGCATAATAATAATTATTTCTACTCTTTCCTTTTAGATTATCTAGATTAAAGCAGCTTTAAATCTCATTTAAAATTTCCTTTTAATACAAATTTTTTTTTAAAAGCAAGCCTTTATTTAGAATTTAATTTTTGTTGTTACTCTGTTTTTATTTTGAGATTTGAATTCAAAAATTCCTGTATCAGTAAATATGGTCAACTCATCTCCAGATGTTTCTTCAATTGATATTCCTTCAGACTCTAAATTTTTAACATATACATTACCAAAAAGTTTTAGAGATTTATCATCTTTGTCAAAAGAAAGCTTGTCAGAATAAGCCTCAAAATTACCACTATTACTCTTAATGACTACATTTCCCTTAGCCTCTAAATCTCCTTCTAAAGTATTAACTTGAGAATCAGATGTAATTGTGTAATTAGTTAATTCCTCAGCAAAAGAAAATTCAGATAATAGAAATAAAAACGATGCAAGAAGTAAGCTTTTCATCTACTCCCAACCCTTTTCTGCATTTTGAATAATCCATTGTGCGAGAATCTTATCCTCTCCATCCCTCAATTTATTTTTATAACCCTTCATAAAACCAATTCCATCATTAGCAATTTTTGTTATTGAAATCTCATCTGCTATTCCTCTTTTTTCAAGGTCGGAAAGTTTTAATGATTTGGATCCTTTAAGAACGACTGATCCACCTCTTACATGGCATCCTGCACAAACATTTCTAAAAATTGTTTCTCCATCTCTAATATCAGAAGCCATTAAATATCTATTATGCAAAGAGG
>CABZNT010000028.1 GCA_902527105.1 uncultured Prochlorococcus sp.
TCTTCCGCCATTGATTCTCGACTGCCAAGCAATAATTAAAATCATTAAAGTGCCTAAAGTGACATGTAATCCATGAAAACCAGTAAGAGCATAAAAAGTACTTGCAAATAAATTATCGGTTAATCCGAAAGGTAAATGAAAATATTCAAATAATTGACATATTAAAAATATAATTCCAAGAAAAGCAGTAATAAATAACCATTTTTGGGAATCAGAGTTTTTATCTTTTAAAAGTGCTTTACCTGCTTTATGGAAAGTTGCACTACTAACAAGTAACAAAATTGTATTGAGTGTGGGTATTGGTAGTTCTAATTCATAAATAGCACCATCAGGTAATGGATTTACTGCTTTATAAGTTAAATAAGCAGCAAAGAATCCAGCAAAAGTCATTCCGTCCGCAATTAGGAAAGTAATAAGACCAAACATTCTGAAGTCTTCATGAGTTTCATTAACTTCAGAATTATTTTTTTGAATTTCTTTTGAGCTATCTAAAGTTGTCATATGTTTTTATTTTTTTCAGAAATTTCTTTACCATATCCATAAGGTTCTTCAACTAATGGAGCTTCTCCTTTCCAATTTTCAACTGGAGGTGGAGAAGATGTTAACCATTCAGGTGTAAGAGCTTTCCAAGGGTTATCTCCAGCATCTTTTCCATTTCTCACGCTTAGGAATACATTAATTAAAAAAGGAATTGTACTAATAGCCATCAAAAGAGCCCCAAGGCTACTAATTTGATTAACGAACTGGAATTGAGGATCATATTCTGCAACTCTTCTCGGCATTCCATTTAAACCAAGCCAATGTTGAGGAGCAAAACACAAGTTAAATCCAATAAAAGTAATGATAAAATGTAAAATTCCTAATTTTTCAGTTAGCATTTTTCCAGTTACTTTGGGGAACCAATGATAAATTGAAGAGAAAATAATAAAAACAGTCCCTCCATAAACTATGTAATGAAAATGGGCTACAACGAAATATGTATCATGTACGTGAATATCGAAAGGTACCTGTGCTAAAGCAACTCCTGTAATACCTCCAAAAACAAAATTTATAATAAATCCGCAGGAGAATAGCATTGCACTATTGATGGAGATTTTACCTCCCCATAATGTTGCAACCCAATTGAAAAATTTTATACCTGTTGGAACAGCAATAAATGCTGTGGCGATAGTAAAGAACAATCTCATCCAAGGGGGTGTTCCACTTGTAAACATGTGATGCGCCCAAACAACTAAACCTAAAACTACTATCCCCATTATTGAAAAAACCATTGTTGTATATCCAAAAAGTGGTTTTCTAGCATGTACAGGAAGTATTTCACTAACTAAACCAAAGGCAGGAAGGACCATGATGTATACAGCTGGATGAGAATAAAACCAAAATAAATGCTGATAAACTACAACATTGCCACCTAAAACAGGATTGAAAAACCCTGTATTAGCGATGATATCGAAGCTTAGTAGAATTAACGTGCCTGCTAAAACAGGAGTTGACAAAACAACTAATAAACTTGTCCCAAGCATTGCCCAACAATACATTGGCAATTGCATAAGTTTTAATCCTGGCCTTCTTAATTTGATAATGGTCGCGATAAAATTTATTCCACCAAATATAGAACTTCCTCCAAGTAATAGAACGCTAAGAATCCAAATAATTTGTCCAGATTGAGGAGTAGTTATGCTCAAAGGAGGATAAGCCGTCCATCCAGCCTGAGCAGCACCCTCAACAAAATAGCTTGCTACCAGCATCAAACCTGAAGGAGGAATTAACCAAAAAGCTACGGCATTTAATCTTGGGAATGCCATATCTCTTGCACCTACATAAAATGGAATTAAATAATTTCCAAAAGCACCATTAACTACAGGCACTATCCAAAGGAATATCATTATTGTTCCGTGTAAAGTTAGAACTTGGTTATAGACATCTCTCGGCATAAAATCAGACATTGGACTAGCCAGTTCAATTCTTATAGCGCTCGCTAAGGTTCCTCCTATTAAGTAGAAAAGAAAACCGCAAACTAAGTATTGTATCCCAATAACTTTATGATCAAGGCTAAAACTAAAGTATCTTAGCCAGCTTTTAGGTTGAAGGCTTTCATTATTAGTTTTTTGTGGATCAATTGATATTGTCATAAATTTACCTCTGGTTTTTTATTTTTGTTAAACCATTCGTTGTAATCAGATTCTTCTTCAACAATTATGGAGGCTCTCATACCTCCATGATATGGGCCACATAATTCTGCGCAAATTATCGGATATTTTCCTACTTTCGTAGGAGTGAAATTTAGAATAGTCGGTTGTCCAGGAATAATATCCTGTTTAATTCTGAACTCTGGCACCCAAAAAGCATGAATAACATCTTTGGATTCCATTTTCATTGATATTTTTTGATCAACAGGAACATGTAGTTCTCCTGATATGAAATTGCCCTTGGGATAATTGAATAGAAATGCAAATTGCATAGCTGAAACTTCAATTGATAAATTATTTATTGCTATTTCATTATCAGAAGTTTGACTTATTCCCGCCCATATTTTTTCAGTGTTAGAACTCATCATTTCGTGATTATGATTTAGTTCTTTCATCCCTCCCATTCGATCGTAGATGTTGTAGCTATATAAACCAATCAATAAAACAATTATAGAAGGGATAATTGTCCATACAATTTCTAAGCTTAAATTCCCCTCTAAAGCTATACCATCGCCTATCTGATTATTTCTTTTCCTAAACTTAAATAAGCTGTAAATAACTGCTATTGTCATTCCTAGGAAAATAATTAATCCAATAATGAAAAGAATTTTAAAAAGTTCATCGTAAATTGGTGCATTAATACTTGCTTCCGCTGGTAGCAGATTTACATTAAAACCAATCCAAAAAGATGTAGCAAAAACGAGGGAAATAATTAGTATTAAATAAATGTTTTTATTTAACAATTGATCTCTTAAAGTTTGTATTTATATCCTCAAGATATTCAATTTTTTTAATCCTGCATCCTTTGTTAAAAGAAAAACATTTAAATTTACAACTTCTTAAGATTTATGAAATAAAAGGCGTATTATTAATAACTTTTTACAGTTAATTGTCAGGGAAAAAAGATTAAATTAGTAAATTATTTTTTAAATTAAACATATTAATTTTTAATTAATGTTTGGTTTTTGAATCTAATTTATTATGCAAAATAATAGGTTTTGTCCATTTGATTAATAACCAATTATATAAATCAAAATATCTGACAATTTTTAAAAGGTTGGGAAGCCATAGTGTACTTGCACTCATCGCACTAATCGTAATTGGAGGAGCTACAAGAGTCATGGAGGCCGGACTTGCTTGTCCAGATTGGCCATTATGTTATGGATCTTTTTTGCCTTTTAATCATATGAACCTAAGAGTATTTCTGGAGTGGTTTCATCGTCTAGATGCTTTTCTGGTTGGAATATTAATTCTTTTTAAATTTGCCCTTTCAATTATTTGGAAAAATGAAATTCCAAATTGGTTACCTAAAACTTATTCATTATTACTTTTTCTCGTTATTGTCCAAGGATCTTTTGGAGCTTTAACAGTAATAAACCTGCTTGATTCATATATTGTTACTGGCCATCTTTTAATAGCTTTTCTACTTCTCATCACAACAATTTCAATAAATCAAAATTTAGAAAATGAAGAAATAAAAGAGTCATTAATTTGGTGGAGATTATTATTGTTTGTTCCTCTTTTACTTACTCTGATTCAATCTTTTATTGGTGTAAGGCTTTCATCAACCTGGTCAGCACATATTTGCTTATCTTTTAATAAACAATGCTTAATTCTAAATACTCACAAATTATTTGCTTTCCCAATTACTTTTTCAATTCTATTGATTTTTTCTACTGCAATTTACAAGAGAAGTTTGCTTACTGAAAATTGGAAATATCTCTCAGCACTTATTTTTCTCTTGTTTTCCCAAATTGTTTTGGGTGTTTTAAGTCTTAAAACAAATTTGAATGAACCTATTTTTATTATCGGTCATCAACTTAACGCCTCTTTATTTATTTCAATATTAACAACATTAATTTTTAGAAATCCTTATACCAAAAAAGGTCTAAACCACTCACTAAATTCTCAAATGGTTGGTATCAATTAATGAACAGTAGTGACTTAGAAAACTTGAACTATAAATCTTCAATTAGGGATGAAGTTGTACCTTCAAGAAAAAGATTAACTTTGCCGCCTTGGCTTGAAGTGGCAAAACCCAGATTAATCCCACTTTTACTGGCAACAACTTTGGGAGGAATGGCTTTAACAGAGGAATGGCCTTTGTCTTCGCCAAAACTTATCTGTACTTTAGGAGGAGGAGCTTTGGCCGCAGCAGCAGCAGGAGCTCTTAATTGCTTGTGGGAAATGGAATTAGATAAAAGGATGACAAGAACTAGCAAAAGAGCTTTGCCAGCAGGAAAGTTGTCATCTGAGACTGTATTTTTAGCTGCCGTATCATGTACTTTGGCAGCTTCTATGCTTTTAGTAAGTGGTGTAAATTATTTAGCTGCGGGATTAACTCTTCTTGGTTTATTTAGCTACGTAATTTTATATACAGTTATTTTGAAACCTCGTACGACAAGAAATATAGTTTTCGGGGGAGTTGCTGGTGCTATACCACCTTTAGTTGGAGCATCTGCTGCTACTGGACATGTAGGTCTTAGTGGTTGGTGGTTGTTTGGTTTAGTAATGTTGTGGACTCCAGCTCATTTTTGGGCACTTGCGATCTTGTTGAAGGATGATTATGCATCTGTTGGAATTCCTATGCTTCCTTCTGTTAAAGGATCTGTTTTTACTGCTAAAGCAATTTCTCGTTACGGATGGGCAACAGTTTTAATGAGTATAATGGGAGTCTTTGCTTTACCTGAAGGGGGTCTCTTATACGGAATTATGTTATTGCCATTTAATGGAAGACTTTTGCAATTAATAAATGAATTAAAGAAATCTCCTGATGATCTTTCAAGAGCAAAGTCTCTCTTTAGATGGTCTATTCTTTATATGTTTGGTATTTGTCTTTTGTTATTAATTTCCAGAACCCAACTATCCGTAGAATTTGAGCAGCAATCTATGCAAATACTTTCCTCTACAGTATCCCTGCTTAGTAATTAAATTAGATGTAAAATGTTTTTTAAGTAAATAGTAAGTTTGATGAATTATATAAAAGTTAAAGGGCTCTCAAAATCTTATTCAGATATCAAGGCATTAAAAAATTTATCGATGGAAATTAAAGCTGGTACATTATTTGGAATACTTGGCCCAAACGGTGCAGGCAAATCAACGCTCATAAAAATACTCGCAACTTTAATTGAGCCTGATAGTGGAGAAGTTTTTATAAATAATATTAATCTGATAAAAAATTCAAGGAAGATTAGAGAATTAATTGGTTATGTTGCTCAGGATATTGCACTTGATAAAATATTAACCGGACGAGAGCTTTTGGATTTTCAATCAGATTTATATCACATCAATAAAAACAAAAAATTTGAAAGGATAAAGAAATTAATAGATCAATTAGAAATGAATGATTGGATTGATCGTAAGTGCGGAACTTATTCAGGGGGAATGAAAAGAAGAATAGATCTGGCAGCTGGACTTTTACATTTGCCCCAAGTATTAATATTGGATGAACCTACAGTTGGTTTAGATATTGAAAGTAGGAATATTATATGGCAACTTTTGAAAAATCTGAGAAATAATGGAATGACTATTATTTTAAGCAGTCACTATCTTGATGAAATAGATAAATTGGCAGACAGATTAGTAATAATTGATGATGGAAGGGTTATAGCACAAGGGGCTCCTGCAGAACTCAAAAATAAATTAGGAGGAGATAGAGTAACTTTGAAAGTAAGAGAATTTAGTAATCACGAAGAAGCAAAAAATATATGTCAAATTTTATCTTCAATAGATGGAATTAGTCAGATTATCATAAATGAAGCTCAAGGTTTCTCTATAAATTTTATAGCAGATAAGGAAAAAGATTTACTTACGAAGCTCAAGGTGGAATTGGCCTTTTCAAAGTTTGAAATTTTTTCTCTTACCCAAAGTCAGCCAAGCTTAGATGATGTGTATCTTCAGGCAACTGGGAAAACATTATTGGATGCCGAAATTTCTATGGCAGGGAAAAGAGACCTTAAAAAAGAATCAAAGCAATCAATGCGATAGAAAAACTTCTTGATAACTAACTATAATGAACATTAATTACTGCTAATTATGGAATTAAAACAGTATAATTTATTTTTTTTATATCAAGAAACATTTGCCTTAACAAAGAGATTATTTATTCAATTAAAAAGAAGACCATCAACTCTTTTAGCTGGAATACTACAACCCATAATTTGGCTTTTTTTATTTGGAGCATTATTTTCTAAAGCTCCTGAAGGTTTTTTACCAGGAGTTGATTCTTATGGGAATTTTTTAGGAGCGGGACTTATTGTTTTTACTGCTTTTAGCGGAGCCCTAAATTCTGGTCTTCCTTTAATGTTTGATAGAGAGTTTGGATTTCTTAATAGATTACTTGTAGCTCCTTTAACCAGTAGATTATCCATAGTTTTATCTTCTTTTTTTTACATAACAATCCTGAGCTTTGTTCAGAGTATTGTAATTATGGTAGTTTCATACATTTTGGGTTATGGATGGCCCAACTTATATGGTTTAGGAATTGTGTTTACAACACTAATTCTATTAGTTCTTTTTGTGACATCAATAAGTTTATGTTTAGCATTTGTTTTGCCCGGACATATTGAATTAATAGCTCTAATATTTGTAATAAATTTACCTCTTCTTTTCGCAAGCACTGCTTTAGCTCCAATCTCATTTATGCCAAATTGGCTTGGGTGGTTAGCTTCATTAAATCCATTAACTTTTGCGATTGAACCTATTAGGACTGCTTATACAGAAACTATGAATTTAGAATTAGTGGCTTTACATGCCCCATATGGTGATTTAACTTGTAAGAGTTGTATATCAATTTTATTTTCTTTAACAGTTTTCTCCTTAATTATTATAAGGCCTCTGTTAAATAGAAAGTTAAATTAATAAATTTATGCTTTTAAAAAATCATCTAATAGAAGTTTTTAAAAAAGCCTCTTCAGAAAATAATATTTTGCTTAAAGAAAATATTGTTCTTAAGTGGGTACATAGATTTGGAATTGACTCTTTAAATGATTTATTAATCCATACCCCAGCTCTAGGGGAAAATCAGCTTGAAGAAGAAAATAAAGAACAAACTACTTTAATGGATGCAGTAGATGAAGAAGAAAATAAAGAACAAACCACTTTAATGGATGCAGTAGATGAAGAAGAAAATAAAGAAGAAAATAAAGAAGAAAATAAAGAACAAATCAAACTTGAATTATCAAAAACTGTTGAAAATATAGAAGAAACAAAATGGGTATCAAAATGTCTAGAAACTACAAGCAGTAATGGATTATTGAGTAAAGATCAGAATTCTAATAATATAAAACAACTTAATAATAAACATAAATTACCACTGCCTAATATTAAAAATTTAAG
>CABZNT010000029.1 GCA_902527105.1 uncultured Prochlorococcus sp.
TTAATAACTTCTTAATCCAATAATCTTAACTTTTATATAAGTCTTCTGTATTTTACGCCTTGAATATTGAAGACAATAATATAAAAAAGTAATAAATGATAAAAAAAAATTCACCCTCTCTAGAAAACTCAAAACAAACAAACCATAAAGAGCAAATCAACCATTGTTATCAAGAAGGTTTTAAAAGAGATAATAAATTTATTTTGGATGATTCGGAATTTATTGAAAATTACAATAACGCCCTTAAATCACCACAATCAAGAAGATTGTATAAAGATACAGAGAATGAAATTCATTTGGACTCAATTGAGGCCCAGAATATTTTACCTCTAGATAAAATTTCTATTTAAAATTTTATTTAAAACTACTTTTAAAGATTTTTTAAATATATCTTAAATCCGACCTTCTTTTTTTAATGTTAGCTTACTTCTACGTTCATCCAATTTATTTGGACGCATGAAATGAGAATAGGGAACGGGATTCTCATTAACTGCATAACATCATGAATGAGCTCTCTCAAATAAGAGAAAAAATTACAAGAGCCAAGAGGCTTTATGAAGCCCAAATCTTGGCAACTAAAAATGGAGAAGTTACTCCATATAGAAGATCAGTCTTTGAAGAAAGAATTAGGGAAGCACAAAAAGAAATGAGATCACAAGACACCAAAAAATAAATTCTTTTGTAAAAATCTATTTTGTATCTGCTACATTCTTGAAGAAATCACAGTAAGCCATTAATTCTGATTCGGTTTCAATTTTTAGATTTAAATCATTAATTGCTTTCTTGGTATCAATTCTGTAGCCATACCAATCTAGACAAACTTCTCTTTGCCTTTGGGTTTCAGAAACCTTTTGAGTACCTATTTTGTTTGAGTTACTAGTACAACTCGCAAGGAAAATAGTTGAGAGAGCTAGTAGTGGGAATAGTAGTCTTTTCATTTGTTAATCACAACAACTTTCCGTTGTTGCTGAAGAAGTCCAAGATGATTCTTCCATTGTTGATAAGTCAACTCTATGAGTTGCCATCCAGTCACCATTAGCTTCTACAAACTTTTGAACATTACCTTCTGGAGCTTGATGAATAACAATAACTTTTTGAGGATCTTTCTTACTTACTCCTCTAAAAAGTGGCTTAATATCAAATTCTAAATGCCTTTTATCTGCTTCTGCACTATCAAATATTGCTGCCCATTCATCGAAAGTGCTTTCAATTTTAAAAGTAAAAACAGATGTTATAGAACAAGACATAATAAAATATTATTTGTAGCCATAAAATAAGTCTGTTTAATTAAGGTTTGGTTAATTATCTTTAAACGGAATTAAAATACCTTTTTTTTCAAATTTGAGCCAACCTTTTTTTTCTAGTATTTTTAAATTTCTTGTTACGGTTACTCTTGTTGAAGAAATTGAATTACCTATAATTTTATGGGTAAAATTAAATTCTTTTAAATTTAGATAAATATGTTTATCTTTTTTTAAGCCAATTATTGAGGATAAGTATAAAAGAAATTCTTTTAGTTTTTCTTCTGATTTTTTTATATCCCTTATTAATAAAAGTTTTTCCAATTGATCAATTCTTTTTAGACTTTTTGTTAATAAGTCTGTAGATGAAAAAAATAGCCCTCTTTTAATTGTTTTAATTTCGCAATTTGTCAACGCAATTAATTTAATATTTTCGTAGTTACATAATTCCAAATTTATTACAACATTTTCATTTATTATCCCAACAATATTTTTCTTATTCTTGATTTTTGATTGCATTATTAATATTCCTGATTTGACTTCTAGAATTGTATTTTCTTTAAATTCTATATTTTGCTTTTCAGGAATTATCATATTTATTTCTTAAAGTGGTTTCACCCTAAATTTATAAAGTTAAAAATAAATTAAAAATTATTTAATTCCCTGGTCAAATCTGATTAAAAATTGACTAACACAAAATAAAAAATTAATCAGAATTTAAACTCTTTTTGGGAAAAAGTTAATCTCTTTGGAGCAGCTTAAATATGGAGAATAAATTCAACACTAATGAAACATTTTTTAAAGATAGTCTTAGGGCTATCAATAATCAGTACAAGTATTTCAAGTTGTGGAAACAAATCAAATGACTTAATTGGAGATTTAGATTTATCTGATTGCAATCCAAATAATACTGTTGACAGCAAATATTGTGATCGAGATGGAGATTTTCTCGCAGATCTACCCCTTTCCGAAGATGAATGGATAGATCCTGAAACCATTGTGTTCTCATATACACCTGTTGAAGACCCCTCCGTTTATGCAAAAGTTTGGGAAGATTTTGTAATACATATGTCTAAGGTGACTGGTAAAAAAGTCACTTTCTTACCAGTTCAATCTTATGCTGCTCAAGTTGAGGCAATGAGATCTGGACGTCTTCATGTAGCAGGAATTAATACTGGAAGCAATACAGTGGCAGCAGCATGTGCAGGAGCAGTTCCATTTGGAATGATGGCTAAAAAAGATTTATCTTACGGTTATGAAATGGAAATTATTGTTCCTTCTGATAGTCCAATTAATTCTCCTGCAGATTTAAAAGGTAAAAAAGTTACATTTACATCTAAGACATCTAATTCAGGATTTAAAGCACCATCGGCCATTCTTAAAGGAGAATTTGGTCTTGAGGCAAATAAAGATTTCACCCCAGTCTTTTCTGGCAAGCATCAAAATTCAATAATGGGTGTTGCAAACAAAGATTATGAAGTAGCACCAATTGCTAACTCAGTTCTTACAAGAATGGATGCAAGAGGTGTTGTTGATTCTTCTAAAATAAGAACTATTTATAAATCCCAAACCTTCCCAACGACAGGTTATGCTCATGCTCATAATTTACATCCAGCTGTAGTTGCAAAAGTAAAGCAAGCTTTTTACACCTATAACTGGGATAATTCAACATTAGATAAAGAATTTAAAAAGGCTGATAGATTCATTTCAATAAGTCACAAGCACGATTGGGATGTTATTAGAAAAATAGATAAGGCTAATGGTGTTGTTTATGATTGCAAATAAAAATTTTTAATCATAAATAAAATCAGACTTAATGCTTAAAACAATAAACCTCAAAAAGGTTTATCCAAATGGTGAAGAGGCGCTTAAAGGAATAAACCTGGAAATTCCTAATGGGCAAGTAGTTGCTCTTATCGGTCCTTCAGGTGCTGGTAAAAGTACTTTTATTAGAACAATAAATAGATTAGTTGAGCCCACTTCAGGGAAAGTTTATTTCGCTAATGAAAAAAATGACATTACTTCTTTAAATAAATCTAAATTAAGAAAAATAAGAAGACAAATTGGAATGATTTTCCAGGAATTTGCTTTGGTAGAAAGATTAAGTGTAATGGAAAATGTGCTTTCCGGTAGATTAGGTTACGTAGGATTTTGGAATAGTTTTTTCAGGAAATTTCCTCAAAAAGATATTGAAGAAGCATTCCGTCTGCTTCAAAGAATTGGACTAGAGCATATGCTTGATAAAAGAGCCGATGAATTGTCAGGAGGGCAGAGGCAAAGAGTAGGAATTGCTAGAGCTTTGATACAAAATCCAATGTTACTTTTAGTAGATGAACCTACAGCTAGTTTAGATCCCAAAAATTCCAGGCAAATTATGCGATTAATATGCGAGTTATGTAAGGAAAGAAATCTTGCTGCGATTATAAATATTCATGATGTTTTTCTTGCTCAGAATTTTGCAGAAAGAATAATAGGTTTAAAAGCTGGAGAAATTGTTTACGATGGCAAGCCAAGTGGCTTATCAGAGACAATACTTACAAAAATATATGGAGAAGAAGACTGGTCTAAAACTGTAGCAAATTAGGAATATATTAAATGAATGATAAGAAAGTAATTTGGAAAAGAAAACCGTTAATAAAAAATAGGTTATTAAGAATTGGATTAATTTTGCTAATTAGTACTTACTTATTATCTGTTTTCCTAACTACCGAAATTGATTGGCAAAGAATTCTTGAAGGGATCCCAAGGGGTAAAAATTTTATATTTGCTTTTTTCCCTCCAGATTTCATAACTAGATCTGATGAGATTTTGGCAGGTATTTTTGAAAGTCTATGGATGACTATTGTTGCAACTATTGTGGGGATACTTATTTCTATACCTGTATCCTTAGGGGCGGCTAAAAACATAGCCCCTAAATTTGTTTATTTCTTATCAAGAGGAGTTATCACATTATCGAGGAGTTTTCAGGAAGTTATCCTAGCAATATTTTTTGTTAAGTTAATGGGTTTTGGACCTTTTGCTGGGATGGTAACTCTGAGTTTATCGACAATAGGGTTTTTCGCTAAATTATTATCTGAAGATATTGAAGACATAAATAAATCCCAAGCTGAAGCAATCAAATCCACTGGCAGCAGTTGGTTTCAATGGGTTAATTATGGTGTCCAGCCTCAAGTTATGCCAAGATTCATTGGATTATCTTTATACAGATTGGATATTAATTTTAGAGAGTCAGCGGTAATTGGAATTGTTGGGGGAGGAGGTATTGGTTCTACCTTAAATACAGCTTTTGATAGATATGAATTTGAGACTGCAGCGGCTGTTCTTATCGTAATTATTTCTATCGTGATGATTGTTGAATATACATCTAGTCATCTCAGGAAATTAATAAAGTAATGCCAATAATAAAACAAAAGGATTACAAAACCTGGAAAAAATTTGATCGAAAAAGAGATTTACAAAACTGGCTTTGTTGGTTCTTAGGTACTTTAATTTTTAGCTTTTGTTTCGGTCTGATTAGTAGTAAAACAATCTGGTTTTATGTATTTGATTCACATAATGAGGCTTTAGATCTTTTAGGTAGGATGTTTCCTCCAGAAACTAATTATTTCTTCACTTTAATAAAACCTATTTGGGATACTTTAAATATCGCGACTATTGGTACAACGATTGGAACTTTAATTGCAATACCATTAGCTTTTTTATCCGCAAACAATACTACCCCGAGTAAAAAGTTTATAAGACCTTTAGCCTTATTTTGCATAGTTTCAAGCAGATCAATTAATTCAGTAATCTGGGCATTACTTCTGGTTGCAGTTGTCGGTCCAGGAGTCTTGGCTGGCATAATTGCTATCGGATTAAGATCGATAGGATTTTGTGGAAAATTACTTTATGAAGCTATAGAGGAAATTGATGAAAACCAAATTGAAGCTATTGAGGCAACAGGGGCAAATAAAGCACAAATTATGACCTTTGGCATAGTGCCTCAAATTCTCCCAGCATTTACGAGTATTTCTATTTATAGGTGGGATATAAATATAAGAGAAGCAACTGTTGTTGGCTTAGTTGGAGCAGGAGGTATAGGGATAGAATTAGATGCTCAAATAGGAGACTTAGCTTGGGCTAAGGTATCAGTTATTTTGTTAACAATAGTAGTGGCAGTAGTTTTTAGTGAATGGATTACAGCAAAAATAAGAAAGGCTATTATTTAGACTAAATTAAATACTAGTATGAATAGTTAAGTAAAGATAAATTAAATGCAATTTTCTGATAGATATCTAAGTGTATGGGTTTTCTTAGCAATGTGTATTGGATCTTTATCCGGTGATTTATTTCCTAATTTATCTCAATTTATAGGCGGATTAGAACTCTCAAGAATTAATCTTCCAATAGCAATTCTTATCTGGGGAATGATTTTTCCAATGATGTTATCAATAGATTTCAAGTCAATAATAAATTTGAAATATAAGATTAAAGGATTTTCTATTGTCCTTTTTATTAATTGGTTAATAAAACCAGTTTCAATGGCAATCATTGCAGCCTCTTTTTTATATTTTTTATATGGTAATTTGATAGATCCTGTACTTGCTAAAGAATATGTTTCTGGAATGATTCTATTAGGAATAGCGCCATGTACAGCAATGGTTTTTGTCTGGAGTAATCTTGCTCAAGGCGATCCTTTATTTACTTTAATACAAGTAGCTATTAATGATCTAATATTAATTTTAGCCTTTCCATTGTTGTCAAAAATTCTTTTAGGATTTAACAGTATAGATATCCCGTTAGATACTGTTTTCGGTTCTGTAATAATCTTTATTTTGGTACCACTTTTTCTAGCAATATTTTTAAAAAATAAAATCTATAGCGAAAAAAGAATAAAAAGTATTTTGAATAAAAGTAAAAGTTATTCGTTGTTTTTTTTAATTCTTACAGTCTTTTTATTATTCTTTGTTCAATCAAAATCTATATTACAAAATCCTATTCATATAATCTTAATTTCAATTCCATTAATAATACAGACTCTTTTTATTTTTAATTTAACTGCTTTTTCAATGAAGTTTTTTAGGCAAAAGTATTCTATTTCCTGTCCAGGATCGATGATAGCAGCTTCAAACTTTTTTGAACTTGCAGTAGCTGTATCGATAACTCTTTTTGGGATTAATTCAGGAGCTGCTTTAGCCACTATAGTTGGGGTACTAGTAGAAGTTCCTTTGATGCTTTATTTAGTAAATATTTCTAAGTCTTCCAAAATATTATTTATAAAGTAATATTCTCTTCTTCAAGTTTTTTCTTTAGTTCTAG
>CABZNT010000030.1 GCA_902527105.1 uncultured Prochlorococcus sp.
ATTGGCCAGATACCATATTTTCATATGATCACGGCACACATGTTCTCTATACATGCGATGCATTTGGACTCCATTATTGTTCTGACGAATTTTTTGACACTGATCAAAAAGAAATATACGATGATTTCCGTTTTTATTACGATTGCCTTATGGGTCCAAACGCTAGAAGCGTTATACAAGCAATTAAAAGAATAGATAAGTTACCTGAATTAAAAACAATAGCGGTTGGTCATGGACCTTTGCTCCATAATCAGGTCAATTTCTGGAAAGGAAAATATCTAGAATGGAGTAGCAATAAAAGTAAAGGTAATGATTTTGTTTCAGTCTGCTATATAAGCGACTATGGTTATTGTGATCGACTAAGTCAAGCGATATCTCATGGAATAAGTAAAGCAGATGCACAGGTTCAATTAATTGATTTAAGATCTTCTGACCCGCAAGAATTAACAAGTTTAATTTCTGAATCAAAAGCAGTAGTCGTTCCAACATGGCCAGTAGACTCAGATAATGAATTAAAAGAATCTCTTGGTACTTTATTTGCCGCACTAAAACCAAAACAATTTACTGCTGTCTATGATGCATTTGGCGGAAATGATGAACCAATAGATTCCTTAGCAAATAAATTAAGAGAACTTGGTCAAAAAGAAGCTTTCTCCCCTTTAAGAGTTAAAAATGTTCCAGACCCCATTGTTTATCAACAATTCGAAGAAGCTGGAACTGACTTGGGTCAATTGATCAATAAAAAGAAGAATATTGCCTCTATGAAGAGTCTTGATTCAAATTTAGATAAAGCGTTAGGTAGATTAAGTGGAGGTTTATATGTAGTCACAGCAAGCCAAGGAGAAGGTTCAACATTTAGACAAAGTGCCATGGTCGCAAGTTGGGTTAGTCAAGCAAGTTTTTCTCCACCAGGTATTACAGTTGCAGTAGCAAAAGATAGAGCTATTGAATCATATATGCAAGTTGGGAAAGGTTTTGTTGTGAATATCTTGAGAGAAGATAACTATCAAAAAATGTTCAGACATTTTTTAAAAAGATTTGCCCCTGGAGCTGATAGATTTGCAGATGTAGATGTAATTAGCAACATCGCTGAAGGAGGTCCAGTTCTCTCAGATTCACTCGCCTTTTTAGATTGTAAAGTTAGTTCAAGACTGGAAACTCCAGACCATTGGATAATTTATGGAATTGTTGAAAATGGTAATGTTTCTGACTTATCTTGCAAGACAGCAGTTCATCACAGAAAAGTTGCTAATCACTATTAAAAAATAAGTCTTTAAAATGTCAAATATTAATATAGACTTGCTTGCAGAAAATCAAAACTTATCAGAATTTGAAATTATCGAAAATTTTTCTTGTGTTAGATTCTTAGACCAAAATAAAGAAAGATTTGAACTTGAATTTAACCTTGAAAAAGGAACCTCTTTTAATACTTTTTTCATTAGAAGACATGAGGAACTTTTTATTATTCATCCACCTGAAAAACAATATTTAAATTCATTTAATAAAGTAATTTCTAGATTTTGCAATCAATTTAAATTAAATAAAATCAACTTCATTTCTGGTCATATTAATCCCCAAATTATTGAAACTATAAAAAATATAAGTACCCAATTTCAAAACACAACTATTACTTGCTCTAATCCAGGTTATAAACTTATTAGTGAACTTTGGAATCAAAGAAATCCTAACTTAAAAAACTTTATTGACATTCAATTACCTGAAATAAACATAATCAAAAAAGAACTTAATTTAGAATTAGGTAATATTTCACTAGAGTTAATTCCTATTCCAACAGCACGTTGGCCGGGTGGCATGATAATTTATGAACGTAATCAAGAAATTCTTCTTAGTGAAAAAATTTTCTCAGCACACATTGCATCTAAATATTGGTCTGAGACAAATCGAGTTAGTACTGAAATTGATAGGAAACATTTTTATGATTGCTTGATGGCACCAATGTCTAATCAAGTAGTATCAATAACTGAAAAAATTGCTGATTATGACATAAAAACTATTGCACCATTACATGGCCCCGCGATCGAATATAGCTTAAAAAGCTTTTTAAATGATTATGTTAGATGGGGAGAGAATCTCCTAACAAATAATCCTAAGATCGCCCTGATATATGCAAGTGCATATGGAAATACAGCCTCAATAGGTGATGCATTGGCTAAAGGTATAAATAGAACCTCCGTAGAAGTTGAAAGTATTAATTGTGAATTTACACCTAATGATGTACTTGTAAAATCTATCCAAAATGCTGATGGATATTTAATAGGTTCACCCACATTGGGTGGTCACGCCCCAACTCCAATAGTTAGTGCGCTAGGAACATTGTTAGCAGAGGGTAATAGAGATAAGCCAGTGGGAATTTTTGGCAGTTTTGGCTGGAGCGGCGAAGCTATAGATTTACTTGAAACAAAATTAAAAGACGGTGGTTTTAAGTTTAGTTTTGAACCTATAAGGATTAAATTCAGTCCAAATAAACCAAAGATTAAAGAATTAGAAGAAATAGGAACTCACTTTGGAAGAAAAATTATAAAAATAGCAAAGAAAAAACCCAGAAAATCAGATACTGGAATGATTACAAGCAAAACAGATCCAAAGCTACAAGCTCTCGGAAGAGTAATTGGTTCACTTTGTGTCCTCACAGCCTCTAAAGGCAAAGATGAGAATAATATCAAAGGAGCTATGCTTGCATCTTGGGTTAGTCAAGCAAGTTTTTCTCCACCCGGGCTAAGTATTGCAGTAGCAAAAGATAGATCGGTAGAGTCTCTTCTACAAATAGGAGATTCATTCGCATTAAATATTCTTAGTGAAAAAGATTTTAAAGAACCCTTGAAAAGATTCACAAAGCCCTTTGCACCTGGTGAAGATAGATTTGAAGGAATCAATATTGAATTAACTCCTAATGAACAGATAATCATTCCTGAATCGCTAGCATGGTTAGATGCTTCTGTAAAAGAGCGAATGGAATGTGGAGATCATTGGGTAATTTACGCCGAAGTACTTCACGGTAATATACTAAAATCCGATAGTCTAACGGCAGTTCATCACCGCAAAACAGGTGCTAACTATTAAATTTATTTATCTAATTTATGACTGAAACAAAAGATTTAATAATCATTACGGCTAGTTGTGGTAAAAATCTAGAACTTTCTGAAAAATTTCTTGAAACAAGTAATGCACTTGAAATAAGTTCTGAAATTTTAGATCTTACTACTGTTGATATTCCATTATTTAATCCAAGAATTCACAACAAAGAAAATATTCCAAAGGAAATAGAAGAGTTAAAAAAAAAGCTTTTCAAGATTGAAAGGTGGGTGATTTGTGCGCCTGAATATAATGGATCTATACCTCCTATTCTCTCCAACTTCATAGCATGGCTCTCTATTTCGGGAGATGACTTTAGGAATTTATTTAATGGTCAACCTATTGCGATTGCAACATTTTCTGGTGGCATAGGGTTAGAACTGCTGACCTCATTACGCATTCAATTAGTGCATTTAGGAAGTCAAGTATTAGGGAGACAACTTTTATCCTCATATAGTAAACCTATAGATACAAAAACTATTGAAGATATCATTCAAAGACTTTTACAAATGAAAAAATTAAAAACATAAACATTTTTAACCTAATAAAATTTCATTCTTTCATTCTTTTTCATTCCAAGCTTTCAAAATTTTTCTAGCCATAGGCAGTGCATGTACAGATCCCCCACCAGGAGTATTTTGTGCAAAAGCAACTATTAGTAATTCGCTTTTTTCAGAGGGAGTGAAGCAAACAAACCAAGCATGATCTAATCCACCTTCACCATCTTCAGCAGTTCCAGTTTTGCCTGAAACTGGAGGTAAATTTGAAACTCCATAATTAATTGATACTCCTGTGCCAGACTCTACTACTTTCCTCAGACCACTTTTTATCAACTGAATATTCTTTGTATCAATATCGATTTTAGAAAGTTTTTTATCTGAGAGATTTTCTTCGTCTTTTTTAACTAAATAGGGAGTAACTAGATAACCTCCATTTGCAATTGCGGCATATGCTCTAGCTATTTGAATAGGAGTAACTTGTACAACAAATTGTCCAATAGACATACTCGCAATATCTTCTGGAACCCAAGGGGTTCTTCCTGGTTGCCCCCATCCTCTGCCTTCTTTAGCCCATTCACTACTAGCTACAAATCCTATATTTTCTTGTTCAGAAATTTCAATTCCAGAAAAAGAATTAAAACCAAGCTTTCGTGAGACCTTATGAATTTCATCAACTCCTACTCCATAACCTACTTGATAAAAAAATGTATTACTAGAAACTCTTAAAGCATCTTCATAACCTATTACCCCAAAACCTAAATCATTATGCTCTCTAAAACATTGGCTCCCATAAGTTATGCATGGTTTTGTATCTAACATGGTTTCTCTGGGGAATTTTCCACTTTCCAAACCAGCTAAAGCCGTTACAATTTTCCAAACGCTTCCTGGATCATAGGCATTTAATGCTCTATTAAATAAAGGTTTTTCAGGAGAATTAAAAAGCTTATTATATTCTTTCTCTGGTTTAAAATCCTTAGAGAAAAAATTTAAATCAAATGTAGGTTTACTCGTCATTGCTCTTATTGCTCCATCTCTTGGATCCATTACTATTATTGCTCCAGCTTTTTTATCTTTAAGGGCTTCCTCAGCAACCAATTGCAGATTAAGGTCGATTGTTAGTTCAATATCATTACCTTGTACTGGAGGTTTTATACCCAATGATCTTTGAAATTTTCCTAATGAATTTACTTCAACCATTTCTCCACCCCAATCACCTCTTATAAAATCTTCGTAAACATATTCAATTCCAGTTCTACCGATTAAGTCATTTAATTTATAACCTTTCTTAGATAAGAATTTATATTCTAATTCACTAATTGGCTGAGTATAACCAATTACATGGGCAGCAAGGGATTTATAAGGATAATTTCTAATTAATTTGGTAGCTATTTCAAAACTAATTAAATTGCCTTCATTCTCCTTAAATTTTATTAATTGATCTACATTTAAGTCATCAAGAATAATTACTGAAAGTTTCTGATTTTTTAGACCATCAGAGTATTTTTTTTGAATTACATTACTATCAATATTTAACAACTTAGCAATACTTGATTTATGTTTTTCCCAATTGCTTTTATTAACAGATTGAGGCTTTATTATTAAAGAATATTTAACTCTACTATCTGCTAAAACATAACCATTTTTATCTATTATTCTTCCGCGTATTGGCTGTGATGCAATAAGTCTGATCCTATTCTCGTCTGACATCTTTTTAAAAGATTCATAATTTAAAAGTTGTAAAAAAATTAACCTAAATAGAATCAATAAAAATGATATGGAAGAAAAAAGAAGTAAGACTAAAGATTGTCTCTTTAATGAAATAAGTTTTTTATTAGGACTTGTTTTTATCAAAAATATAAAATTTATTTAGATATTGTTTTTTCTAATAAAGCAATGGTTGATTTTATCTCATTAAGTCTAGTGATTAAATCTTTATAATCACTTTCTTCGTTGATGAAATTAAAATCATCATTTTCAATATTATTTGAATTTAAATTTTCACTCATAAAACTTATAATTTTTAAGCAATTATTTCAATTAATAGAATTCTAAATAATAATTTTATTTTTTCAAAAATTTATTAACTTAGATACTTAAAAAAAATCAAAAAGTAATTAACTTCATTGTTCTATATTTTGCTGAAAATAAGGATTACAACTATTCTTTGATATCCCTAAAGACCATCCAATAAATGAAGAAATAAATATCGTGACGATTAAGGGCAAAATGGCTTGTTGAGTATTTACTAGACTGAACCATTCCCTCCAACTACTATAAAATCTTTCTCTTTGAAATTTTCTTTTTTCATTTTCTAGCAATCTCGCTTTTTTGGCGAAAGATTTTGTTACCCATTTTTCGAAAGGAATCTTTTTAATAATTGCCATTTTTCTCTCCACTTCTAATAATTGTCCTGAACTAAGGTAAGGATGAAATGTACTGATCAATTCAAGAGTTTTTAAAAACATCTCAACAGTTGCGTCTTTTATAAGCTTTTGCTCATGACTTAAATCAGCCCACTCTATTTCT
>CABZNT010000031.1 GCA_902527105.1 uncultured Prochlorococcus sp.
TTGTAGATAAAAACCCCAAAAGAATAGACCAATGGAATAACGATGATTTGAACAAATTGCCAATTTTTGAACCTGGATTAGATAAAATTATTGAAAGATGTAGAAATAAAAACTTAACTTTCTCAACAAATTTAGAAGAGGAAATAAGTTCTGCAGATTTGATTTTTATTTCGGTAAATACCCCAACAAAAATAAAAGGACTTGGGGCTGGCAAAGCGAGTGATCTTAAGTGGGTAGAAGCATGTGCAAGGCAAGTAGCTGCAAATGCTAAAGGTCATACTATTGTTGTTGAAAAAAGTACTCTGCCAGTAAAAACAGCTGAGGTTATAAAAAATATTCTAGAATCTACAAATCCTGAAAACGAGGGGGGCACAAATGCTACTTTTGATGTTTTATCAAATCCTGAATTCTTAGCTGAGGGGACTGCAATAAAAGATCTAGAATATCCCGATAGGGTTTTAATTGGAGGAGATTGTAAAGATGCAATTTTGGCTCTTAATGAAATTTACCTAAATTGGATACCTCAAGACAAAATCTTACACACAAATATTTGGAGTAGTGAACTTGCCAAACTTACTGCCAACGCTTTTCTTGCTCAAAGAGTTAGTTCAATTAACTCTATAGGTGCATTATGTGAAGTAACTGGAGCTAACATTAGGGAAGTATCAAGAGCAATAGGTAGTGATACTAGAATAGGTCCCAAATTTCTAGATGCTGGACCGGGGTTCGGAGGAAGTTGCTTTAAAAAAGATATATTAAACTTAGTATATTTATGTCAATATTATGATTTAAATGAAGTAGCCACTTTTTGGGAAAGTGTAATTGAATTAAATAATTGGCATCAAAGTAGGATTGCCAATTTAATAGTTAAGAAACTATTTGGCACGGTTTCAGGCAAGAAGATCTATATACTTGGTTTTGCATTTAAAGAGAACACTAATGATACTAGAGAATCTGCTTCAATAAAAATATGCAAAGATTTATTGAATGAAGGAGCAGTTCTTTTTATTAATGATCCAAAAGTAAATCCTGATCAAATAGAAAATGATTTAAAGATTAAAGAGACTAAATCCCTTCTTAATGAAGATATTGAAAATAAATCAAATATTGAAGGTTCTTGGTGTTTTGTAAATCAGGTTTCTTGCGGTTTTAAAGATGCGGACGCTGTAGTTGTACTTACAGGATGGCAAGAATATCAAAAGATAGACTGGGAAAATGTATCAAAAAAAATGAGGAGACCCTCTTGGGTTTTTGATGCAAGGTCTGTAATTTCATCTAAAGAAATAACTAAGCATAAACTAAACTTCTGGCAAATAGGGTCTGGTAATTAATTTTTCTTTCTTTAGAATTTTGCATTAATTTTGAAATAAATTTTTAGTATTTAGTTGTATCCTTTGGGATTATTAATTTGCCATTGCCAACCATCCTTACACATCTCTGAGAGACCCCTTTTAGGAAACCAGTTTAAGGTTTTAAGTGCTAATTTGTTATCTGCGATAATTGACGGTACATCTCCTGAACGTCTATTTGCAAATGAATAAGGAACATCAATTTTATTAACTTTACTAAAAGTATTAACCATTTCGAGAACGCTAGTGCCAATTCCTGTTCCTATATTAAGATTTAAAATTGTTGGTTTATTTTCAATTAAGTAATCTAAAGCTGCACAATGTGCTTCCGCTAAATCCACAACATGGATATAGTCTCTAATGCAAGTTCCATCATGAGTATTCCAATCGCTCCCAAATATTTTTAATTCTTTATAATTTTTGTATGCAACCCTGCAAATATATGGGAAAAGATTATTGGGAATATTTAGAGGATTTTCTCCTATCAAGCCAGATTCATGAGCACCTATTGGATTAAAATATCTTAAATTTGCTATTTTCCATTCCTTATTTGAACTAATAAATATATCTTTTAGAATTTTTTCTATTGTTAATTTTGTATATCCATAAGGATTCATAGGTTGTATAGTAGTATCTTCTCTAAAGAATTTTTCTTTAGGATTTCCATAAATTGTTGCGCTGCTACTAAAAACAATAATCTTGCAATCATATAATTTCATTGCTTTAAAAAGGTTGATTGAGCCAAATACATTATTCTCCCAATACAACAAGGGGTTTTTAACAGATTCTTCAACTGCTTTTAATCCAGCAAAATGTATTACGCCACTTATAGGCTTTTTCTTATGAATAGCATCAATAAAAATTTTTTTTAATATCTCATAGTTTCTTATGTCACCCTTGATAAAAGTAATTTGATTTTCATAATGATTATTTTCAATATGTCCAATTTTATAAATTCTTCCTAAAACATTTTGTGAACTATTAATGTTGGAGTCAATAATTATTATATTATATCCCCTCTTTAGAAGAGATAAACATGTATGACTTCCAATAAACCCGCATCCTCCTGTAATTAAAAATGTAGTCATGATTATATTTTTATCCTAAATTCAACCAATACTTTCATAATTAATCCTACAATCATTTTGCTTTATTTATAATTTTTTTGTAGTGAAAAATCTTGTTTTAACTTATTACATTTTAAAGATTAGTTAATAGCAATTCATATAATAATCTTAATAACTATGAATTATTTAATAAGAAATTCTCATTTCCAACCTAAATGTAATTTCTAATCAAAACTTTTTAAAATGGAGAAAGGGAAAAAGATTGCATTAATTACAGGTATTACTGGTCAAGATGGCAGTTATCTTGCTGAATTTCTTCTAGAAAAAGGTTATTTAGTGCATGGCATAAAGAGGAGGTCGAGTAGTTTTAATACACAAAGAATTGACCATCTTTATCAAGATCCTCATCAAGACCAAAATAATTTTTTTCTACATTACGGTGACTTAACAGACACATCTAATTTAATAAATATTATTGGGAGGGTCTCTCCAGATGAGATTTATAACCTTGGAGCTCAAAGTCATGTTGCTGTAAGTTTTGAGTCACCAGAATATACTGCGAACTGTGATGGAATAGGAACTTTAAGAATATTAGAAGCTATTAGAACATTAGGACTAACAAAAAAAACGAAGATATATCAAGCTAGCACCAGTGAATTATATGGTTTGGTTCAAGAAATACCTCAAACTGAAAAGACTCCTTTTTATCCAAGGAGTCCCTATGCAGTAGCCAAATTATATTCTTATTGGATTACTGTAAACTACAGAGAAGCATATGGAATTTATGCATGTAATGGGATCTTGTTTAATCATGAGAGCGCAAGAAGAGGGGAAACTTTTGTTACAAGAAAAATCACAAGAGGTCTTGCAAGAATAAATGAAGGACTTGAAAAATGCTTATATATGGGTAATTTAGATTCATATAGAGATTGGGGACATGCAAAAGATTACGTTGAAATGCAATGGCTAATGCTTCAACAAGATCAACCTAACGATTTTGTAATCGCTACTGGAATTCAGAAAAGTGTAAGAGAGTTTATCGAAATATCCAGTAACTATTTAGGGTGGAACGATGGGAATTCAAATAAGGGAATAGTTTGGGAAGGGCAAGGTTTGAACGAAATAGGTAGAAGAGCAGATAATGGGGAAATTGTAATAAGAATTGATCCACGTTACTTTAGGCCAACCGAAGTACAAACTTTATTAGGCAATCCCTCCAAAGCTAAAGAAATGCTTGGATGGGAACCAAGTATTTCTCTTGAAGAAATGATTGAAGAAATGATTTCTAATGATTTAAAAGAAGCAAAAAAAGAAAGATTATTAAATAAAAAGGGCTTCAATATATCTACTTCTATCGAAAATCCACCTAATATAATTTAAAACTTTAGATACAACGTTGAATTTAATTTCTAAAAATGAAAAAATATTTATAGCTGGTCATAATGGCATGGTGGGGAAGTCAATTTATAGATCCTTAATAGAGAGTGGTTATAACAATCTACTAACAGTATCCAGAAAAAGTTTAGATTTAGTTGAAGTAGATAAGGTTAATAATTGGTTTAAGGATAATAAACCAAGTGTTGTAATTATTGCTGCTGCGAAAGTTGGAGGAATTATGGCAAACAAAAGTAATCCGGTTGGATTTCTATTGGATAATTTAAAAATTCAAAATAACTTGATAGAAGCATCTTTTAACAATCATGTAAAAAGGCTTCTTTTTCTTGGAAGTAGTTGCATCTATCCCAAATATGCAGATCAACCAATAAAAGAAGAGTATTTACTAAGTGGTTCCTTAGAGTCATCTAACGACAGTTATGCTATAGCCAAAATCGCAGGTATTAAACTATGTGAAGCGATGAAGAAACAGTACAATTTTGATTCATTATGCCTTATGCCTACAAATCTTTACGGGCCTGGGGATAATTATCATTTAGAAAACAGTCATGTAATACCAGGCTTGTTGAGGAAATTCCACGAAGCAAAAATAAATAAAAAAGATCATATAACTTGCTGGGGTAGTGGTAAACCATTAAGAGAATTTTTGCATGTCAATGATTTAGGAAATGCGTGCAAATTTGTTTTAGAAAAATGGGAACCAAAAATAAATTCTGATGAGTTCTCCTCTAATTTTCTAAACGTTGGAACGGGGAAGGATTTATCCATAAAAGATCTTGCTCTCTTGATATCAAAGATTACCTCTTTTAAAGGAGAAATTAAGTGGGACTCTACAAAACCAGATGGGACCCCTAGAAAATTACTTGACATATCAAGAATCAAAAAGTTGGGATGGCAACCAAAAATCTCTCTAGAAAAAGGGTTAACTCATACTTATGAAGATTTTTGTAATCAATTAAATAAAAAAAATATAAGACTTTGATTGATTCTAATGATTTAGAAGTTTTCTAAACTTTTCTGATGTTTAAACTAAGTTTTCAGAACTTGCTGAATTATGAATTTGAAATTTTTTTCTATTAAAGCAATTAATTCAATATTTTAAAATCCAACACTAATGTTAAAAACCCAATTAAGTTCTGAAAAGTTATGAATTTTATAATTGTCAATATGATCAGAAAGGATTAAGGCGAGGTTCCCTCTAATAGGCAATTTTTGTATTGGAGCAATTGAACTCCCTAATAGAAAAAATCTACTATTGTACTCTAAATAGGTGGAAAATTTTTTATTCCAAACACTTGCTAATGAGAACACGGGTGCCCAACATAAACGCCTTTGATGTTTTATTTCAGTTCCACTACCGCCAAACAAATTACTACATAAACCATTCACTCCGCCAACTGCCATTCTTCCTGTACCTAATCCAGCGGTTGCTACATATAAAGGGAATATACCCTCTCCATGATATTCAGTGCTCCACCATGCTTTGGATAATGTCAGGTAAATATTCCTACCTGTATCTGTAAGTCCATCATAATGAATTAATTGTTCTGCTCCAATTGCAAAACCTGAATTTTCAGATAATGCATAATCCCATCGAAAACCTGAAGATAATCCTTCTCCAATAGAAGTATTGCCTCCAACAACTTTACCTCCTTCATAGATACTTCTTATTCCTAAATTAGTTCCAAAACTGTATTTTTCCTTATTTAGGAACTGATAAGAGAAAAGGCCAACTGCATCTCCGTTATTCCAACCAAAAAAGTTTTTTTTACCAGAAGGTTCTGGAATTTGTGTATTATGACCCCTTGCAGTTAAATCAAATTTGTATTTTTGATTCCATTTAAAACCTGGAGGTACTATCCAACTTATATCTGGTCCGATAACTTCATTATCAAATACTAAT
>CABZNT010000032.1 GCA_902527105.1 uncultured Prochlorococcus sp.
AAATACAGATTAAGGACTCTATTTCCGCAAAACATTTTTTAGAAAATGCTGAAAATGTAAATAAAAAATTTAAGGGCAAAATTGAATTCAAGAATGTTGATTTCTTCTACAACGAAGGAGAACATATCATAAAGAATTTATCTTTCATGATCAATCCAGGAGAGCATGTTGCTTTTGTAGGGCCAACTGGATCTGGTAAGAGTACCATAATAAGATTATTATGCAGGTTGTATGAACCTCAATCAGGCCAAATTTTAATTGATGATATAGATATAAAAGATATTCCTATTGCAACCCTTAGAAATATGTTGGGAGTAGTTTTGCAAGATACCTTTATCTTTAGTGGAAATGTAGCAGATAATTTGAAACTAAATTCGAACTTAGACAATCTAAAACTAGAAAATCTTTGTAACGAATTGGGTTTAGATAATTTGTTGAAAAAATTACCAGAAGGTTTGAATACCCTACTTAGAGAAAGAGGGGGGAATCTTTCTTCTGGAGAGAGACAACTTCTTTCAGTAGCTCGAGTAGCGATTAGAAATCCTGTTATTTTAATAATGGACGAAGCAACAGCATTTATGGATCCCTCTACAGAGGCTACTTTGCAGAAAGATCTTGAGAGAATTCTGTCAAAAAGAACAGCATTGGTAATAGCTCACAGATTAGCAACTATTGAAAGTTCTGATAAGATTCTTGTCTTAAAAGGAGGATCATTAGTTGAAGAGGGAACACATAGTGAATTGAGACTGAAAAAGGGTTTATATTTTCAGCTCTCTGAGCTTCAACAAAAAGGATTCGTTAATTTTTAATGATTTTTAGAAACCAAGGATCGTTAATAAAAAAATCAAACGCTATATCAAAGGATGAGCTGATAGATCTCTATGGTTTAAATTCTTATGAGTTCACTCAAACAAATAAAGAAGAAATATTTGTATGTAGTAAAAATAAAGATTTAGATCTTATAGAACTAGATCAACTTTTGCAAACTGTTGGTTGGAGCAGAAGACCTATAAGGAGGGTAAAAAGAGCTTTAGATTTCAGTATTTTGGTGGTTGGGTTATGGCGTCATGATGATAAATTCCCCAGACTAGTAGGATTTGCAAGATGCACTGGCGATGGAATTCTAGAAGCAACAGTTTGGGATGTGGCTATTAACCCTGTCTATCAAGGACTTGGATTAGGGAAAGAGTTAATGAAATATGTCCTAAAAGAATTGAAAAATATTGGAATTTCTAAAGTAACCCTTTTTGCTGATGCTGAAGTGGTGTCATTTTACAAAAGACAAGGTTGGACATTAGAGCCTAGAGGCTCTAAATGTGCTTTTTGGTATGCAAATTAATCATTTTTTGTAGTAATCAGAATATATAGATTTTAAAGATTCACCTTTTAACCATCTTCTTCTAAAGTGCCAGTTCTTAATCGCTTGAAGAAAAATATTGGTTCTTTCCCATTTCCTTGAACTTATAAAAATAGGTAAATTTAATTGTTTTAAATCTTTTTTTTTGTTTAATCTCCTAAGAAAATCTACATCTTCCATCAAAGGTATCTTTCTAAAACCATTATTATTAAAGTAGGTAGTTCTATGAATTATTAAACCTTGATCACCATAGGGTTGTTTGAAAAATTTACTTCTAAAATTCACGAGAATTTCGAGGACTCTATAAATTATCTTTTTGTGATTAATTTTGAATTCAAAATAGTAAATACTATTCTTGTTTCCCTCTAAATATGAATTAATTTTTCTAAACCAATCATGAGTTAATCTTGTATCCGCATGCAAAAATATGAGCCAGTCTCCTTTTGAATTCTTAGCACCAATATTTAATTGTAAACCTCGATTCCTTTCTTTGGATATCAATACTTTCGCTCCATAAATATTTGCTATGTCAATAGTTTTATCTTCACTTCCACAATCAACAATTATGATTTCTCTATCTTTCTGAATATTTGACAAGTCTGAAAGCAATAATGGCAAATTATTAGCTTCATTTATAGTTGGAATGATAATTGAGATTTGAGACAAGTTGATTACTTTCTATTTTCGATATCAAATATTGTATCTATATCTATTTTCTTATCTAAAAGCTTATATTTCAATTTTGTAGACGCAAAATTATCAATTGTATTTTGAAGAACATTCTCTGTTCCCCACCTAATATTAATAAAAGGTAAATATAGACGCGTTGAAATTAGTTTTTCTGATAAACCAATAAGCCAATATCCTCCATCATTAGATGGCCCTAAAATAAGATCATTTTGTTGAAGCTCTTTTAAAGTATTCAATAAATCTTGATGGCATAAATCTGGAAGGTCAGTACCAATAAAAATAATATTCTTGATCTTATGTCTAGCACAAAATTTTTTATTGATAATTATTTGCCTTTTCATTTTTTCTCCCAAGCAGCCTTTTCCCTGCAAGTTAAATTTTTTGATGCCTAATTCTCTAGACCATTTTCTACAATTTTCTACTCCCAAACCAGTTATGGCAATAGAAATATCAATTAGTTTATTTTCTTGAAGAAAATTTGCGACTGAAATTGTGTGTTTGGTCATCACACTTTGTACTTTCGCCGAATTACTTTTACCTATATCTTTTGATAATCTTGTTTTGCATCTTCCAAAACCATGCCATTTCGCCATGATAATAAGTAATGCTTTATCCAATACTTTAGTGAGATTTAAAGTAATTATATGCCTATAAAAAAATTATAAAATTTATTTTTATAATTTTTTGTGGATGCTTTGTTAAATAATTTTAAATTTGTCGTGATCTTGTGATTTGATAATGGCCAATTATTAAATTCCAACTAGATTAATAATCTAGAGAATAAAACTTTGCAAGCAACTAATCCTATTTGGGCGGAAGTTCAACAATCACTCCAAAAAACTTTAAGTAAGCCTTCATTTGAGACATGGATAAGGCCTGCTAAATTTAGTTGTTTTGAAAATGGCCTATTAACTTTAATCGCTCCAAATACATTTTCTAGTGATTGGTTAAGAAAGAATTATTGTGAAACCATTGAAAAAGCTGCGAAGGAAATCTGCGGACATGATGTAAAAGTTGTTTTTAAATCTGAAACGAATACCAGCAGCGGTTTAACAAATGAAGATAAACCTATCGAACAGAACGTTTATCATAAAACAAAATCTTTTTCTAGTAATAATCAAAATAATTCTTCAAAAAATCAATTTAAAAATCCTAATGGTTTAAATTTACGCTACGTATTTAAAAGATTTGTTGTAGGTCCAAATAGCAGGTTGGCTCATGCCGCAGCTTTAGCCGTTGCCGAATCTCCTGGAAGAGAATTTAATCCATTATTTATTTGTGGAGGAGTAGGTCTTGGTAAGACTCATTTAATGCAAGCAATTGGTCATTATCGAGTAGAAATAGATCCAGAAGCAAAAGTTAAATATGTATCTACAGAGACTTTCACAAATGATGTTATTAGTGGTATCCGAAGAGATGGAATGACAGCTATTCGAGATAAATATAGAAATGTAGATTTGATTTTGATAGATGATATACAGTTCTTAGAAGGTAAAGAGTATACACAGGAAGAATTTTTTCATACTTTTAACGCTCTTCATGAATCAGGAAGTCAAATAGTTATTGCAAGTGACAGACCACCAAATCAATTGTCGGGAATTCAAGAGAGATTAATTTCTAGGTTCTCAATGGGCATGACTTCAGATATTCAACCACCTGACCTTGAGACGAGGATGGCCATCCTTCAAAAAAAGGCAGAACAAGAAAGGATGAGTCTTCCGAGAGATTTAATTCAATTTATAGCAGGAAGATTCACTTCTAATATTCGAGAGTTGGAAGGAGCATTTACTAGAGCAGTTGCATTTGCATCAATAACAGGCTTGCCTATGACAGTCCAATCAATTGCTCCAATGCTTGATCCGAATAGTGTTGGAGTGGTTGTTACTCCAAAACAAGTTATTAATAAAGTGTCAGATTTCTTTAAAGTTTCTACTGATGAATTGATCAGTTCAAGTAGGAGAAAACCAGTAAGTCAAGCTAGACAAATAGGTATGTATCTTATGAGACATGGGACGGATCTAAGCCTACCAAGAATTGGAGATGAGTTTGGGGGCAAGGATCATACAACAGTTATGTATGCTATTGAACAAGTTGAAAAAAAATTATCTATTGATCCAAATATTGCAAGTCAAGTTCAAAAAATAAGAGATTTACTTCAAATAGATTCAAGAAAAAATTTATAGTTTTACTATTAACTTGAAATGAAATTTATAGGATCTTGATCATATCTATTTCTGAAAGGTATCTTATCTATTTGATTGATATCACTAAGCGATTCAATTTTATTTAATGATTGCCTTAATAACCTTGCTGAAATAATTGGCATATCTCTTGGAACTGAGATTCTATTTTTTAAGTATCTTAGAGAGATTCCTGAGAGTTTTTCAGGAATTAACAGTTCACCTGTGATCATATGGCTCAAAGCTGATCTCAATGATTCGTCAAAGGATTCTTTATTGTATGGGTTTACATTTAGTAAATTATCTTTATGCTTTATCACTCTTTTAAGAGCAATTTTTGCAAAATATTTTGACTCATAATTTTGATTAAATTCATAATTACCTAGACCCTCCCCAGTATCTATTAGCTTAGAAAAAGTAATCTGTTGTTCATTACTTTCTTTATAGCATCCTCCCATTTGTGGGGGTAAATCATGAGAATGAGTATGAAAATCTCCTTGAGTGCCTCTATAAGCACTTTCCCCTTCAAAAAGGGTAAGCCAGTTATCTATATGACGGTAATTAGATCTTAAATTAAACCCTTTATAATAAATCAGTGATGCATTCATTCTCTCCATATAGGGAATAAAAATTATATCTCCAACACCAGGCTCTATATCACCAGTGTTAGAAACAGATGGATCAACAAACCCTGATTTTGACCTACTTAAGATTTCATCGAGTTTAGAAATGGATTCTTTAAATCTTTTTTTTCTAAAAGAGTTATCTATAAAATTAAAGCTTTCTCGGCAGAGCCAATTACACCAAGATCTGAAAATTTCTCTTTCTAACTCTCGAATTTTGATAAGGTGACTAGATGTTATAAAAGACCCAAGTGGACCAAATTCATTTTCTAAAAAAGCTATGATATCATCGCTTTCAGTTATAACTTGCCTTTTAAATTCAATTGCAGGTAATTTTCCCGATCTGACTTTTTCAAGGAACCAACTTTCTTTTTGGCCGTAGCAAAACATATTTATTTTCTTGACTCTGTAGGGAATTCTCTTGAATTCAAGCCATAACCATATCTTCTGACAGTAAGGACACCAAGAATGCCTATCCCTGAAGAGGGTAACTAATACATCATTTTCACTATGTCCAAATAATCTTAAATTTGCGTAGGAATTATTTATACCATTTACTCTATCAAGATCTT
>CABZNT010000033.1 GCA_902527105.1 uncultured Prochlorococcus sp.
ACATCTAACAAATTTGTCTGCTTGCTTATCTAATTTAAATGATACTGATGAAATAATTGAAAATAAATTGCCCTTTGATTTGTTATCAATTGAGCTGAGAGATGGAATTCAAAACTTATCTAAAATAACTGGTCAAGAATTAACAGAGGAACTTCTAGATAATATTTTTTCTAAGTTTTGTATTGGTAAATAAATTTGAGTTAAATTACATAGTGATATATAGTTGATTCTCTAACTTCAGTTTAATTTTTATTAATTAATTATTTCTTAGTTTAGTGGATTTCAATACTCCAATAATAAGTAAAATCATTGATAATTGGATCGATGAAGATATAGGTAGGGGAGATCTTACAAGTTCCTCTATTACAGAAGAGAATGGAAATGCATATTGGATTGCAAAAGAAGAGGGTATATTCTGCGGGGTTGAAATCATAAAAGAAATTTTTAGAAAAATTGATTTAAAAATCAGTCCAAAATTTAATATCTCTGATGGAGAGCAATTTGTTAAAGATCAAAAACTCTTAGAGATATATGGGCCTTCAAAAAGTTTGCTAGCTAGTGAAAGAATAAGCTTAAATATAGCAATGCATTTATCTGGAATATCAACATACACAAATAATCTTGTAAATAAATTAGAAGGTACAAATATAAAATTAGCAGATACTAGGAAAACGACTCCTGGCTTAAGAATATTTGAAAAATATGCATTCAAATGCGGAGGTGGAATCAATCATAGAATTGGATTATACGATGCAGCTATGATAAAAGAAAATCACATTGCATGGACAGATAATCTTAATAATGCAGTAAAAAAAATTCGACTAAATTCGCCTTTTACAACTCATATCATAATTGAAGCTGAGAATATCGAACAGGCAAAAGAAGCAGTACTAGCAGGAGCAGATAGTGTCTTATTGGATGAACTTAGCCCTGAAATAATCAAAAAAAACGTTCAAGAATTAAGAGATTTATCAATGAATAGCTTAAAAAAAGAAGTAAATAAAAATTTGATAATAGAAGTTTCTGGAATTAACCCTGAAGAAATTAGTAAATATCTAATAAAAGGTATTGATTTGATTTCAACAAGTTCTTCAATCACCAAAAGTAATTGGATTGATTTGAGTATGCGTTATATTAATTAATTATATAGATAAATAATTGAATAATTAATGCTAATCATTTTTAAAGAATTAACAAAACAATTTGAACAATCTCTTTTAGATAGTCTTGAAAAAAATGATAAAAAAGGAGAATTCGAAATTCTTCGAAAAAATTTAATTACACAATCATCAAAAGAGGAATTTGGTGATTATCAATGTAATGTTTGTTTAAGTTTATCTAAAATATACAAAAAGAACCCAAGAGATATTTCTAATGATTTTATTAACCTTTTAAATAAAAATAAAATCATATCAAAATTATGTAAGAGTCTAGAAATAGCTGGACCTGGATTTATAAATATAAAATTAAAAGATGAGGTTCTAATAAATGAAATTAAGTCAAATATTCAATGCAATAGGGCTGGCATGCCTCTAATTAGAAAAGATTTAGATAGTGGTCTATCCAATAAAGTTATTGTAGATTTTTCTAGCCCTAATATTGCTAAAGAAATGCATGTAGGGCATTTAAGATCAACAATAATAGGTGACTCAATATCTAGAATTTTCGAGTTAAGAGGTTATGAAGTATTAAGACTCAATCATGTTGGTGATTGGGGAACACAATTTGGCATGCTTATTACTCAGCTCAAAGATTTATATTCAAATGATCTAGAAGAAATAGGAAAGATCAAAATAAGTGATTTAGTTGAATTTTATAAAGAATCAAAAAAAAGATTTGATAACGAATCTGAATTCCAAAAAAGATCTAGAGAGGAAGTAGTTAAGTTACAAAGTGGAGATATTAAATCGATTAAAGCTTGGAAATTATTATGTGATCAATCAAGGAAAGAATTTGATGAAATCTATAAAAATTTAAAAATAAAAATAGAAGAAAGAGGTGAATCTTTTTATAATCCCTTCTTAAAATCAGTTATTGATGATTTGAATTTAGAAAAAATATTAGTAGAAGATCAAGGAGCAAAATGTGTATTTTTAGATGGGATGACTAATAAAGAAGGCAAACCTTTACCGCTAATTATTCAAAAAAAAGATGGTGGTTTTAATTATGCCACTACAGATCTTGCTGCTATAAGATACAGATTCAATAAACCTCCTAATGGCGATGATGCTTCAAGAATTATTTATGTAACTGATCATGGGCAAGCAAATCATTTTGCTGGAGTTTTTCAAGTTGCAAAAAAAGCAAAATGGATCCCAAAAAATTGTCAAGTAGACCATGTCCCTTTTGGGTTAGTTCAAGGAATTGATGGCAAAAAACTAAAGACAAGAGAAGGTGAAACAATACGCCTAAAAGATTTATTAAATGAAGCAGTTAGAAGAGCAAAAGAAGATTTATTGAAAAGATTAGAAGATGAAGATCGTTATGAGACCGAAGAGTTTATAGCAAATACTTCAAGAATTATTGGATTAGGAGCTGTTAAGTATGCAGATTTAAGTCAAAATAGGATTACCAATTATCAATTTAGTTTTGATAAAATGCTCTCCCTAAATGGTAATACTGCTCCTTATTTGTTATATACACTTGTAAGAATTTTAGGAATTAAAAGAAAAAATAATTTTGTTTATGACTCTAAAGATTTTCAGCACGTAAATTATGAACATAAATCTGAGTGGAAACTTATCAGAAAATTACTTAAGTTCGATGAAGTCATAATTTCTATTGAAAAAGACTTAATGCCAAATAGATTATGCAATTATCTGTTCGATCTATGTCAGACTTTTAATAGATTCTATGATCAAGTTCCTATCCTCAAAGAAGAAAAAAATATAAAAATTTCTAGGCTTAATTTATGTGACCTAACTGCAAAAACACTAAAATTAAGCTTAGAGCTTTTAGGAATTGAAACTTTAGAAAGAATGTAATGAATGATTTTGATCCATTAAATAATCTTTTCCCAAAACCAAGAGAAGAAATAATAAATATGCAGTCTTACTCTGCACCTTTAGAAAATAGAAGAAATTTACTCCGCTTAGACTTTAATGAAAATACTTTAGGTCCAAGTCCTAAGGTTCTAGAGGCATTACAAGCGATAAAATTAGATGAGATTTCAATTTATCCAGAATATAATTTTTTAAAAAAATTTTTATGTGATAAATATCTTGATTCAAGAAAGTTTGGTAATGATGAAATCGGAATTTTCAATGGAGCAGATGCAGCAATAAATGCAATTTTCAACTGCTTTGGAGAAAAAGATCAAATATTTCTAACCACAAATCCAACTTTTGGTTACTATTCTCCTTGTGCAGAAATCCGAGGAATGAAAAAAATAAGTTGTTCTTACATTGGAGAAAATTTTCTATTCCCCATAGAAGAATTTAGGGAAAAAATAATAAAGCATAATCCAAAGTTAATATTTATTTGTAATCCAAATAATCCAACAGGAACTGTTCTAAGCTCTCATGAAATAATTAATTTAGCCAATATCAATAGAGATTCATTAATAGTTGTTGATGAACTATATGAAAAATTTAATGGAGATAGTCTTCTTGAATCGATAGATTTTGAAAAGAATAAAAATATACTAATAATCCAATCTCTTTCAAAAACTGCAGGTCTAGCTGGTTTAAGAATAGGTTTTACTTTTGGCAATAAAAGTTTAATTCAGTACATTAATAAAGTTACAGGACCATATGATGTAAACAGCTTCGCTATAACAGCTGCATTAGCAGCACTTAAAGACAAATCATATATTGATAATTATGTTTTAGAAGTAAAAAAGGCGAGGGAATGGATTTTAAATAAATTTAAATCAACAAAAATCAGAACTCACTTTAGTGGAGGTAATTATTTCTTAATTTGGCCAAAAAAAGATCCTAAAATCTTAATACAACAGATGAGAGAAAAAGGTATTCTTATTAGAAGTATGGAAAACAAAAAAGATATCGGTAATTCTATAAGGGTTAGTATTGGAACAAAAGAACAAATGATTTTTTTCTGGGACAATTACAAGATATTAGATTTAAAAAATTAATTACTGAAAATATAAATTGTATTTTGATCGATTCTTTTAGGTTTTATTTGAAAATCTTTTCCAACATATTTTACTTTAAAATCTTTCATATTTTCGATAAATAAATCAGCATTTGAAAAATCACATTCTTTATTAATTTTTTTGCCACGTTCAAAGTGAACAGGAATAACTACATTAGGTTTTAGAAGCTTAACTATTTTTGAGGCTTCTTTACCATTGTAAGATTTTATTCCTCCTCCAATTGAAATAAACAATATATCTGGACCAGACAAAATAATTTGACTGTTTATATCAATATCACCAGCAGCTCCTCCCATATGAACAATTTTAAGATCATTCTGCTCCCAACTCCAAACAGTTGCCATCCCAAATCTTCTTCCATCTACTCTGTCATGTGGTACAGAAATTCCATTTAATAAAATATCCTCAAATTGATAGATTCCTGGCTCAACGAACATTAATTGATCATTAGGGTTATATCCTTCATCTGGAAGCCTAGAACTAGCCAAAATAAAATCTACGTTGACTTCTTTTGGCTCCTTTAAATTACTTGCACAACCTATTGCTTTAAAGGGATTTATAAGAATAGATTTATCTGCACTAGTAATTAAAAAACTACTATGTCCCAAACTTTTTATTCCTAAGTTCCTTGCCAATAATGAGGTAGGTAAAAAAGAGCTAACTAATATCAAAAATAAAAAGTTTTTAATTTGAGAAATCATAATATTATTTTTTTTTATTTTACTTTTGTTCAGCCATTTTTAGAAAATTACTAATTAATTTATGACCAAATTGCGTCAACACACTTTCAGGATGGAACTGTACCCCATGTAAATGTTTATATTCTTTATGAGCGATAGCCATAATTGTTGAGTCTTCTAAAGTCGCAGTTATGTCGAAACAAGATGGTAAAGAACTTGAATCAACTATAAGACTATGGTATCTAGTAGCCACAAATGGAGTCTCGATATCTTTAAACAATCCTTTTTGATTATGAAATATTTTGGATGTTTTACCATGCATAAGTTCTTTCCCAACTATAACCTTACCTCCAAAAGCTTGGGCCAAAGCTTGATGACCTAAACAAACTCCCAAGGTCGGAATATTTTTAGATAATTTTTTTAGAATTGGCAGACAAATTCCAGATTGATCTGGATTACCTGGACCTGGAGATAAGAGAATTCCACTAGGATTTAGTTTGATAATTTCTTCTAAAGTAATTTCATCATTTCTTTTAACTATTAATTC
>CABZNT010000034.1 GCA_902527105.1 uncultured Prochlorococcus sp.
TCGGTTCTTTTGGGAGAAACATTGCCTAATTATTTGGATAATTTGAGTTTTAATAATCTTAAACTAAAACTTGGTCCAGATTTCAAACTTCAATATTCAGAATTAGTTCAAGCTTATTTAGATACTAAATTAGACCTTAATATAAACGGAAGGGTTGGCAAAGATTTAAATGCTAGAGGTCTAATTTATCTTAAAAAAGGTAGAGCTAATCTATATACCACTCCATTTAAACTTGATAAAAATAAAGACAATTATATTTTATTTGCATCAAGAAGTGGTGTTGTTCCATTTATAAATTTTTCTCTAGTTAGTAAAGTTCCAGATTCTATAATACCTATAAGTGAAAATAATCAGGATTCAAACATCTCAGGTGATCTTGATGTAAATGCAACTTCTAGTGGTTTGGGATCATTTGGGATTGGGAATTCAAGGCTTATCAAAATTGAAGCATCTTATGAGGGATTTTTAGATCAATTATCTTTTGCTGATGAAAATAGAAGAATCCAATTAAGGAGTACGCCAAGTTATAACAGATCACAAATAATTGGTTTAATTGGAGGTAACTCTGCAAATTTAATAAATAGAGCATTTATTTCTCAACTTAATAATGCTGATGCATTTAGTGAAAGATTTCAGTTATCTCTATATCCAGCTTTAATAGAAAATAATGATTCATTAAATAATATTTTTTCCAATGAAAATTTAGATATAGAGAATGATGGCCAATCATCTTCTGATGAAGAATTTTCTTCTCAAGCTTGGGTGGCGGAAATAGGGCTTGATATTACTGATGCGATAAATTTTGCCTTCCAAACAGTTCCAGGTAGAGATGATATTTCACCTTTAGGAATTTTGACTTTTCAGGCAAATCCAAACTTAGAATTATTAGGTTCTTATGATTCCAATGGGGATTGGAAAAGTCAAGTTCAATTATTTTTTAGATATTAACTCAGAAAGAAATTTACTTTAAAGAATCGTTAATTTGAATTATTATTAAATTAACTAAAAAATATTATGGCTAATATCTTTGAAGTTCCTCAACCAGGTAATGATCTTCTAGAAAAAGCTGAGAAAGTTCGTTTGGCATCAATAAAAATAAGTCAGACTGAAAATCAAAATCGAATTAAAGCCCTAAATTTTATGGCTGATTATTTAGAAAAAAATTCTAAAGAAATATTAGAGGCTAATAATGAGGATTATTCAAGTGCAGAAAAAAAAGGTATTTCTAGGGCTTTACTTTCTAGATTAAAGTTATCAAAATCAAAATTAATTTCAGGAATTGAAGGGGTAAGAAAAGTTGGAGATTTGGCTGATCCTGTAAATCAAGTTCGAATCAAAAGAGAGCTTTCAAAGGGATTGATCTTAGAAAGAAAAACTGTACCAATTGGAGTCTTAGGGGTTATTTTTGAATCAAGGCCAGATGCGGTGATGCAGATTAGTTCTTTAGCAATAAGATCAGGTAATGGAGTAATGCTAAAAGGCGGCAGTGAAGCCAATTTAACAAATGCTTCAATAGTGAAAGCATTGCAAGAAGGTTTAAATGAATCAGGTCTAGATAAAAATGCAATATGTTTACTAACGAGTAGAAAAGATAGCATGGCGATGTTAAATCTTGAGAAATATATTAATTTAATAATTCCAAGAGGAAGTAATGAATTAGTTAAATTTATTCAGGAAAATACAAGAATTCCTGTGCTAGGTCATGCTGATGGAATTTGTCACTTATTTATAGATATCGAGGCAAATCTAGAGATGGCTTTATCAGTCGCTTTGGACAGCAAAATTCAATATCCTGCTGCATGTAATGCTATCGAAACTTTATTAGTCCATAAAGATATCGCACCAGCTTTTTTAGAGAAAGCCATCCCTTTGTTTAATTCTAATGATGTTAAATTAATCGGAGATAAGAGATCAGTTGAATTAGGGTTGAAATATGAGGCTAGCTTAGAAGATTGGAAAACTGAATATTTGGATTTAATCCTATCGATAAAAATTGTTGATGATCTTGAGGCAGCAATCACACATATACAAAAATATAGTTCAAAACATACAGATGGGATAATTACTGAAAATTTAAATGCTGCCAATAAATTTATGAATGTAGTTGATAGTGCAGGTGTTTTTCATAATTGTTCTACCAGGTTCGCAGATGGGTTTAGATATGGATTTGGCGCTGAAGTTGGCATATCTACTCAAACTCTTCCACCAAGGGGGCCTGTAGGTCTAGAAGGTTTGGTAACTTATAAATATTTCCTAAAAGGTGATGGGAATATAGTTGATGATTTTTTATCAGGAAAGTCTATCTATACGCATAAAGATCTTTAAAACTTTTAAAGATGGAAACTTTTTTAAAAATTGAGAATATTAGACTTTGGGCTAGGGTTGGCGTTCTTGATAAAGAAAGGGAACTAGGACAACTATTCATTCTAGATATATTTTTGTGGACTGATTTTGAAAAATGTACAGTAAATGATGATATAGAAAAAACAATTGACTATTCAAAATTAGTTCAAATTTTAAAAGACCAATCGAAGAAAATATATTGTTTTACAATCGAAAAATATTCTAATGAAATTTTAGAAATCATTGATCAGGAATTTAAGCTTTCTAAAGTTAAAATTATTTTGACAAAATGTAATGCTCCAATCACAGGTTTCGATGGGAAGGTGTCAATAGTAAGAATTCTTGAAAATAATTAAAGTATTGGAAAAAAGAAATCCTATTATATTGATTCATGGTCTTTGGAATACTTCAAGTATTTTTTCTTCTATCACCTCAAAACTTGAAGATATTGGCATTGAATATTTTGCCCCAACTCTTAAACATTCATATGGAATGACTTCAATTCTGGATTTGACTAATAAATTAAACGAATTAATTTTAGAGAAATATGGTTTAGAAAAAGAAATAGATATTTTGGGATTTTCTATGGGAGGAATAATTGGTAGACACTGGCTTCAAAAATTTAATGGGTATAAAAGAACAAGAAGATTAATATCTATAGGTTCCCCTCACAAAGGAACCTTGATGGCTCAATTAATACCTAAATACCCCTTTAGAGGAATATCAGAAATGAAAATAAATAGTAAGTTTTTAAGAGAACTCGCAAATAATGATTTTTTTCTTGATGAAATTGAGTGTATAACTTTCTTTACTTATTGGGATATGATGGTTTTCCCTGGCTGGTGGACGAATTTAAATTTTGGAAAAAAAATATCAGTAAAAGTATATAAACATAGAAACCTTGTAAGAAATAAATCTGTGGTTGACAAAATAATCGATGAAATTATTAGGTAGCTCCAGATAGGCCTAGGTGTCTTATTAAGGAATCAGTTTGCGGCTCTCTTCCCCTGAATAGTTTAAATATGTCTAATGGAGGTAAGCTTCCTCCTAAGCTAAGTATTGTATCTTTGAATTTCTTTCCTATTAACTTTAAATCTTCAGAGTTTTCTAGATCCGCTTCTTCAAACATTGAAAATGCATCAGCACTTAGAACTTCAGCCCATTTATATGAGTAATATCCTGCAGAATATCCGCCTGCAAATATATGACTAAAACAACAAAGAAAGTTATCTTCTTGAATTGGTTCAATAACAGTAGTTTGTTTTGCAATTTCTCTTCTTATTTCATCTGCTGTTTTATCTACGTTTTTATCAATATTACTGTGCAATCTGAGGTCTGTAATTGCAAAATGTAGTTGTCTAAGAGTAGCCATGCCACAATTAAAAGTTCTATTCATAAGGAGCTTCTCAAAATTCTCATCGGATAATTTTTCTCCTGTTTTGTAGTGCTTAGCAATACTCATAAGTGTACTTTTATGGAAACACCAGTTTTCCATAAATTGACTTGGAAGTTCGACTGCATCCCATTCAACGTTGTTGATGCCAGCTGCTTGAGGAAGATTCACAGTAGTAAGCATGTGTTGAAGACCATGACCAAATTCATGGAACAGTGTCTGAACTTCTTCAAAACTCATCAAACTCGGTTTATCTTTTGATGGTGGAGTCTGATTACAAACGAGATAAGCTACAGGGAGGGTCTTTTTGCCAACATTATTTTTATTCAAACATTCATCCATCCAAGCCCCTCCTCTCTTTGATTCAGGCCTCGAATATGGATCGAGGTAGAAGGATGCTATTTTGTTATCTTCTTTATTGAGGATATTAAAAAATAAAACGTCATCATTCCACAGAGGTGCGTCATCAGTTGCCTCAACTACTTTAATTTCAAAAAGCTTTTCACTTAATTTAAATAAACCTTTCAAAACATCATTTAATGGGAACCAGGGTCTCAAAGACTCTTGATCCAAATTAAGCTTTTCCTTTCTAAGAAGTTCGGACCAATAACTAATATCCCATGGCTCGATATTCTGTGATTTTGAAAACCCATTGGCTTTGGAAAACTTATCGAGGGTCTCTAATTCAATTTTAGCGGTTTTGAATGCTGGTTCTCTCAATTCTTCTAAAAGGTTTTCAACATTTTTAATTTCTTTAGCCATTTTCGTTGATAGACTAAGTTCTGCCCAGCTTTTATAACCGAGAAGTTTAGCCTGTTTAGTCCTAAGAGATAATATCTCTTCAATGATTTGAGAATTATTTTTTTCTCCTTGAGAAGCCCTACTAACGAACGCCTTATATAGTCTCTCTCTAAGGTTACGGTCGGTGGCATACGTCATAAAAGAAGTATAAGTTGGAATATCCAGACTTAATTTCCAAGGACCATTTTTTATATCGACTTCTCCATCTTTTTTTAAGTGGTTTTGTGCAGAAAGTGCCATTAATTCGAGTACTCTTTCAGGTAGACCATCTACTTCAGATTTTTTATTTAATATTAAAAACCATTTATTAGTCGCATCAAGAACATTATTGCTGAAGTCTGTTGATAGTTTTCCAAGCTTCTCTGAAATGTTGTTGAATTCTTCTTGATCATTCTTTTGTAACGAAATTCCTCTATGTTGCATCTCAAGAATTTCTTTATCTAAAATTCTGTTTTTGATTTGATCAAAGTTTTTGGTCTCTTTGAGCTTGACTAGAGAATTGTAAATTATTTTACTTTGTCCGAATTT
>CABZNT010000035.1 GCA_902527105.1 uncultured Prochlorococcus sp.
CAAAAGAGATCCAAGAAGTTCAGAAGCGGCGTTAAAATACCTTCTTGTTGGATCTGCTGCTGCTGCTGTCTATTTGTATGGATCCTCTTTTCTTTATGGATTAAGTGGCTCAACAAACTTAGCGACAATTGGTTTAGAGATTATCAATAAGCCATCCTTCATTACTTCACTAGCTCTGGTATTTGTCTTATCAACAGTTGCATTTAAAATAGCTGCTGTCCCCTTTCATCAATGGACTCCTGATGTATATGAGGGTTCACCTACACCTGTAGTAGCTTTTTTATCTGTTGGTTCAAAAACAGCGGGCTTTGCATTTGCAATAAGAATATTAAGCACAACTTTCTCTTCTTTTGACGAAGAATGGAAACTTTTATTTACCATTTTGGCCATATTGAGCATGGCGCTAGGAAATGTTGTAGCTCTTGCTCAAACCTCAATGAAAAGGATGCTAGCTTACAGTTCAATCGGACAAGCCGGATTTGTAATGATTGGAATAGTATCTGGCACACAAGATGGTTTATCAGCAGCTGTTTTATATTTGGCTGCATATTTGTTTATGAATTTGGGTGCATTTTCTTGTGTAATACTTTTCTCACTAAGAACTGGTTCTGACAGAATTCTTGATTACTCAGGACTTTACCAAAAAGATCCTCTCATTACATTAGGCTTAAGCCTTTGTCTTCTATCTCTTGGAGGTTTACCTCCAATGTTAGGGTTTTTTGGAAAGATATACTTGTTCTTTGCAGGTTGGGCAAATCATCAATATCTATTAGTAATAGTTGGATTAGTAACTTCAGTTATATCTATTTATTACTACATTTCAGTGATAAAAATGATGGTAGTTAAAGAACCACAGGAAGCTTCTGAAATAGTCAAATCATATCCTGAAATTAATTGGGGAATTGTAGGATTACCTCCCTTGAGAATTGCACTTTATACTTGTGTCGCAGTAACTGCTCTTGGAGGAATACTATCTAATCCTCTTTTTAAATTAGCTAATACAGCAGTTTCAGAAACTCCTTTCTTACAAGATATTATTGCTACAGCAAACAATATTTCCTAGAACAATTCTTCAATAAATGTCTAAGAAAGTCGCGAGTTTAGAAAATATATCTAAAACATATGGGAAAGAAGATCTAACTGTTAAAGCCTTAGACAGCATAAACTTAGATATTTATAAAGGTGATTATTTAGCTGTAATGGGAGCAAGTGGCTCAGGCAAAAGTACAGCTATGAATATTATTGGATGCCTAGATAGACCATCTGAAGGTATTTATAAATTAAATGGTATTCCTGTTGAGAATTTATCTGATGATGAGCTCGCGGAAATACGCAACCAAAAATTAGGCTTCGTTTTTCAACAATTTCATCTTCTTTCAGACGCAACTGCACTTGAAAACGTAACTTTGCCAATGATTTATGCTGGTATTGAGCCTGAGCAAAGATTAGAGCGCGGTAAGAATGCCTTAAAAAAAGTTGGCCTTTCAGAACGAATGAATAATCGACCAAACCAATTATCCGGAGGTCAACAACAACGAGTTGCTATAGCGAGGGCTATTATCAATAACCCCGCAATTTTGTTAGCAGACGAACCTACTGGAGCACTAGATTCAAAAACCACTGAAGATGTATTAGATCTTTTTGACAAACTGCATGAATCTGGAATAACTATAGTTTTAGTTACGCATGAAGATGAAGTTGCAAATCGAGCAAAAAAAATAGCCAAATTTAAGGATGGAAGAATAGTTGAATTGAAAGTTAATTAAATTCAGAACCTTCTAATTACCTTTTGTTGAGTTTCATTTTCAATTCTTAAATTCCCATTCGAATCAATATCTTTAATTTTCCATGAATCAGGACAATAACCACTAGGTAAAAAACTTTTAGTAAGAAACTTATTTGCAGATTTAATCACATATTCTTTTTTCTTGTTACATTCAATTGCATCATAAAAAGCTTTAAGAACTTTGGCTGTCCAATAATGTTGATTAATATTCTTAGTTTTAAGTACTTTTGATAATGAAATACCTTCTGATGGGGTGCAATTTAAAACATTCATGCCAAGTCCTAATCTTACATAGATAATTTTTTTGCCTCTTGTTATCACCCTTGGTAAAAATCCAATCAACTTTTTTGAACCAAAAAAAATATCATTTGGCCATTTCAAACAAACATTTATATTCTCTTGTCTAAGCATTTCACATAACTTAATACCTAGAGACAAATTAAATATTTGATATTCAAATTCTTTTGAAAATATTGGATAAGCTGCACTCAACCAAATCCCGCCTTTTGGAGAAACCCAAGTTTTTGAATTTTGGCCAACCCCTGAGAACTGTTCTCTTGCTATTATCGCTACTGGCTGGTTTTTCTTTATTTCAGAATATTCAAGCAAGTTTGTTAGCTCATTTTCGGTATTTTTACATTTTATTTTGTAATGAAGTGTCCAGGGTGGATATTGGCCCTGAATTTTTTTTAAATAAAAAACTGTCTTAGCTGCAGGTCCAATAACTTTCACAAATTCTTTATTAAAACAACGAGCATCTTTTTAAAGATTAGATTAACTTTAGTCTTATTAAGTAAATTTTACAAATTGGACAAAAAGTATTTGCCAATAGTGAATAGAAGGAATCCACATCCATTAAAAAATTGTCTTGATAATTTCAAAAAGTCCTGCGGAGACTTAGATAAACTTTCTAAAATCAACGAAAACTGGAAGAACTTAATCGGCTTAGAACTATTTCAAGAATGTAAACCATTAAATATTGAGAAAAAAATACTTACTATTGCAGTTAATCATCCACAGTGGCGCCAAGCTTTAATCTATAACAAGCATAAATTAAAAGAGAGAATCGAGAAAATTGGAATAACTTTGAATGAAATAAAAATAATACAAAATTATGAAATTAAGAATAAAAATATCAAAGCTACTAATGCAAAGATAGTTTGGGCAAATCATCCAAGCAGAATCAATCAAAATAATATGTGCATTTGTACTCTTTGTAATTCCCCTACTCCTGAGGGCGAAATCAAAAGATGGGGAAAGTGTTCTTTTTGTTGGAGAAAAATAAAAAA
>CABZNT010000036.1 GCA_902527105.1 uncultured Prochlorococcus sp.
TAAAAATTCCAAACAAATATTGGGTACATTTTGAGGGTCCTAATGTAACTAAAATGTCCCGTTCTTTTAAGTTTTTAAGCCTATTAAGATGTTGTTCACGAAATGGTTCCCTTTTAATAATTGCATCTTCACAGTACCTTCCAAAAACTACAAACTTTTCCATTTTTAAATATAAATAATAGAATAAATATACACTAAATAATTGCATGTATTACACGCAAATTGCTATGTTGTTTAATACAACTTTCTTTTAATTAATTATGCTAACTGGTAGCGATCTCCTTGCAAAAGTTAAAGAACTTGGTGATGTTAGCAAATCTGACCTAGTTCGCGCCTGTGGTTATGTTTCCACTAAGAAAAACGGAGGTGAGCGCCTAAACTTTACTGCATTTTATGAAGCACTTTTAGAAGCAAAAGGGGTTAATCTTGGTGATTCTGGAGTTGCAGGTATTGGGAAAGGTGGAAGAAAACTTAGCTATATAGCTACAGTTCAAGGCAACGGGAATCTTCTGATTGGGAAAGCGTATACAGCACTTCTTGATTTAAAAGCAGGTGATGAATTCGAAATTAAGCTCGGGAAAAAACAAATCAGATTATTACCTACAGAAGACTCTTAAAGACAACAAAAATAAATTGGTTTAATCATTTTTAATTAATTTTCTATAATTAATTCTTTTAATTAATAAATTATCTTTGTATTTATTTTGTTTGATCAGCAGCTAAACGCATTTCTTTACAAAATCCACCAACATCATCGAGAACATCTTTTTCACTTGAACTAGAAATTCGTTTTACAAATGCACTCCCAATAATTACTCCATCTGCCCCCCACTCACGAACTTTATTGACATGTTCTGGGGTGGATATTCCAAAACCAACCGCTATTGGATTGCTATTTACATCTTTTAATTTCGCAATAAGATTTTCTACTCTATTTTCCATTTTGTTTCTCTCACCAGTAACACCTGTAACACTTACTAAATAAGTAAAGCCTTTTGTATGATTTGAAATTTGTTTCATCCTTTCAAAAGGGGTAGTTGGAGCTACTAATAAAATTAAGTCCAAAGAATAGTTACTAACTATTTTAGAAAATTTATAAGCTTCCTCTAGAGGGAGATCAGGGACTATTAGGCCAGAAACTCCAGCACTAGATGCCATCTCACAAAACTTTTCAAAGCCAAAACATAGTAATGGATTTAAGTAAGAAAAAAGGACAATTGGGATATTTAATTTGCCTTTTAAAGACTCTAGAAGTTTAATTACTTTTCTTAGGCTAGTACCTGATTTTAAAGCGCGAGAGGCCGCTAATTGAATAACAGGCCCGTCTGCAAGTGGATCACTGTAAGGGATACCTAATTCAATAAGGTCAGCTCCATTTTCTTGTAACTTTAATAAGATCTCAGACGTTGTTTCAATATTGGGATCCCCAGCCATTATGAAAGGCATCAAAGCTAATTTTTTTTTATTTTTTAACTGACAAAACATCTCATCTACTTTAGATAAAGATTCATTTTTAGTAATTTGCATTTTGTTATCTTTCATGATTTTTAGATATTTTTCTATGAAAAATTTATGTATTTTTTTCTAAATCTTCCATTAGTTTTTGCTGCTCTTCCTTTGACAATGAGTTGAATTTGGTTTCTAGTTTATCATTAACAACTTTTTCATACTCTTTTCTATAACGCTTCCTTTGTTCCATAAAAGTCATTTTTCCATTTATAACTCTATAAACATAAGATGTGACCCAAGTAATAACAATCAAAATCAAGATACAACTTGAGAGAGTAGTAGCTGTAAAATTGTCGATCCCAATTTGCGGTACAAATTTATAACTAATTAATCCTATTAATGAAATAAATAAACCTATTTGAATAACTTTTCCTTTAGTCAATTATTTACCCTTTACCACTTCCTTTGAGTCTGAGATTTAAAAATGGAGAAAATAAAATTAAACCTGGAAAGAAAAGAAATACAAGGCCATAAATTCCTAATCTTTCAAATTTGCCCATAATATTCCATCTATTATTCATCCAGTAAAATAGTAATAACGGGATAACCAATAAATAGGTAGAAATAATTCCGAAATAAGCAATTAAAGTAGCGAATGAGTTATTGAAAAAACTTTCCATTTTAATTTATGGTTGCTTAGTTAAAACATAACAACTATTGGAAGTTATCGTCAGAACTAAAAATAAATAATTAAATAATGGGAGTGGGGGGACTTGAACCCCCACGAGCTAAATCGCTCGACGGATTTTAAGTCCGGCGCGTCTACCAATTCCGCCACACTCCCAAAGGAATTTGCGCTTTCTAATCGTAGCTGAAAGTAACCCATTTAACCAAGAAAAATTGGAATATTTACACTTTTAATTGTCAGATTAAATCTAATTTTTTAATTTACTATTCCTTCTACTTGCCATTGTAAAGTTTCACCTGCATGAAATGGTTTTATTTGTCCGACAATATTTTTTTCTTCAACAACATCAATATATTCTTTAATTTTGTTAGGTCTAGAAACTAATTTTAATTTTTCTTTATTTGGTGGGACATTATAAAAATTAGGGCCATTCAAACTTGCAAACTTTTCAAAATTATCTAGAGCATCCTCCTCTTCGAAAACTGTTAAGTAGCTTTCTATTGCTACTGGCGAATTAAAAATTCCTGCACATCCACAAAAAGTCTTCCACTTCCTGAGGTGTGGAGCAGAGTCAGTGCCCAAGAAAAAACATTTTTTCCCACTTGTTGCC
>CABZNT010000037.1 GCA_902527105.1 uncultured Prochlorococcus sp.
CATTATCATTTTGGACAAATGGCTTAGAAGTACCTTTTCATATTATGAATGATGCACTCAAAAATCATCTTTAAAGTAATGCTAATTTTAAGGAACTGCACATCATGATGTATCGTTAAAGATGAACAGACGCTCATGACATCAATTATATGAGCCAAAGACCTTGTCTGAAATTATGAACGATCAACAATCTTATTACGAAACCATGTACATCCTCCGCCCAGATATTGCGGAAGATGAAGTAACTAACCACATTGACAAATACAATAAGCTTTTAAAAGAATTTGGCGGTACCATCCTCGATAGTCAAATGAGGGGCAAGAGGAGATTAGCCTATCAAATAGCAAAACATAGAGAAGGTATTTACGTTCAGCTAAGTCATCAAGGAGATGGACAACATATTTTCAAAATCGAAAAGGCAATGAGACTAAGTGAAGATGTTATTAGATACATGACCGTTAAACAAGAAGGGCCATTGCCAGCTCCAAGACCTTCTACGAAGAGTTCGACTCAAGCAGATGATAAAGAAAATCAAGAAAATAAAGTTGAATCTAAGGAAAAACAACCAGTAGTAAGTGCAGATACTTCAACTTCGGGAAAAGATGATAATGAAACCAAAAAAAATGCAGAATCTTAAATGTTAATCTTTTGTTTTTGCATTTAATTCAGCCCATATTTTATTAGACATACCCCACATATAAATAAAACCCTCCGCTAAAGAATGATTAAAAACATCGTCTTTGCTATAAGTTGCCAAATCTTCCCTGTAAAGTGAATTATTTTCCGACATTCTCCCGATTACTATTGCGTTCCCCTTATGAAGTCTAATCTTTACTCTTCCATTAACTGAAGTTTGAGTCGACGAAATAAATGAATCTAAACTATCTTTAAGGGGTCCAAACCAAAAACCTTGATAGACAAGTTGACCCCATTTTTTTTCAACTATTCCTTTAAAGTCGACAACGTCTGGATTTAATGTAATACTTTCTAATTCTTTGTGAGCTTTGATTAAAAGTAAGAGGCCAGGTGTTTCGTAAATCTCTCTACTTTTAATTCCGACTACTCGGTCTTCAATCATATCAATTCTTCCAAAACCATGCTCACCTGCAAGAACATTAGCTTTTTTAATAATCTCTACGGGAGTTAAAGATTCATCATTAATTCCTACGGGAAACCCATTTTTGAAAATAATTTCTATTTCTTGAGGAGAATCAGGTGAATTATCAATAGATGATGTCATTACAAAAATATCTTCAGGTGCTTCTTTCATTGGATCTTCTAGTATGCCTGCTTCAATACTCCTACCAAGTAAATTAACGTCTATTGAATATGGTGATTTTTTTGATACTGGTGCAGGAATGCCAAATTTTTCTCCGTAAACTATTGCCTCTTCCCTACTCATGTTCCATTCCCTAGCAGGAGTAATTATTTTTAAATCTGGACCTAAAGCATTTATTGCCAAATCAAATCGAACCTGATCGTTCCCTTTACCAGTGCATCCATGAGCTACTGCATCAGCACTAAACTCTCGAGCAATATTTACAAGATTTTCTGCAATTAAAGGCCTAGCAAGAGCTGTAGATAAAGGATATTTATCTAAATATAATGCGTTTGCTCTAATGGCTGGAAAAGCGAATCTCTCAACAAAACTATTAACTAAATTGCCAACAATTGATTGAGATGCACCAGAATTTAGAGCTTTTTGCCTAATAAGTTCTAAATCCTCGCCTTGACCAAGATCTGCCACAAAAGTAACCACTTCTGAAATTCCATATTCATTCTTTAAATATGGAATACAAACGCTGGTATCTACACCGCCAGAATAAGCTAGTACAACTTTTTTTACCTGCTGCATCTAAATTTGCTCCATAAATTTAAATTTTTGACGTAATTAAGAATTTGAAGACTTATTAAAGACTAATACTATTGTAACTAAAAGAGCTGGGCCAAAAACTAGTAATAAGAGAAGAAAGTTATTAATTATTAAAACATTGGGATTCAAATATCCAATAAGTTTTAATAATCCCGACAGCAACAATGAAATTAGCCAGATAAAAAAGTATTTTAAATTTCCTTTATCAAACAAAGTTTTTAGTGTGGATCATTATGTATTATCTTATATATATAGAACATTATCTTTAATGGATTCAAATAAACTAAAACTTAAATTAGACGATATTTCTGAAGTCAATCCTGCTTTAACTTGCTACCACAGAGATGATCCAGCTCCTGTGTTGCCACTAAGAGAGGAACCTGATCTACTATCCTGGCTCGAAAATACAGGTAGACTTGTTGCAGAAAAAGATGGAGATTCACAAGAGATTAGTACAATAGAAGAAGAAGAACTTTCAGCGCTAATGGGGGAAAAGGAAGATTATAAAACTGAAGAAGACCCTTCAGATGATGATTGGGAAGATTAAAGAATTTAACTTTAAATCGTTATTAATACTAAATACTTTTGCTTTAATAATTACCTCCTTTTTGTTTAAAAATTTTATTTTTATAGGAGTTTATTCATTATTTTTCTTAATTTCTTTATTAACAACAAAGTATGGTCTAAAGATAATCAAAAAATTAAATTTACTTCAAAAAATTAGGATTGAAGGTCCAGCTAATCACTTTAAAAAAAGTGATACTCCAACAATGGGTGGGATTTTTATGATAATCCCTTTTTTGATTTTTCTTTTGGGGATAACTATAAGTTTAGGTTCTTTAA
>CABZNT010000038.1 GCA_902527105.1 uncultured Prochlorococcus sp.
TTTAAAAATTCTTCAATAAGTAATTCAAGTAATAATTCTCTTTCGTTCAATAATTTTTGAAAATAATTCTTTTTTTCTTTTAAATTTTTTATTTCATCATCAATTTGATTTTTTTCTAGATTTGTTAATTTTCTTAGTGGCATATCCAAAACTGAATTTGCTTGTTTATCACTCAAGAAAAAATTTTCAATTAATTTTGATTTGGCTTCCACAGAATTTTCTGATTCTTCAATAATTTGTATAACCTTTTTTATATTTTTTATGGCTTTAGATAAACCCTCTGATATTTCTAGTTTTTCAAGAGTGTTTTTTAGAAAATAATAAGTTCTTTTTCTTATTGTTTCTTCTCTAAATTCAAGAAAATAGTTCAGATATTTTTTTAGGTTTAGTTGTACTGGCTTGCCTTTAATTAAGGCTAAGAATATTGCCCCAAAATTTGTTTGGAGACTTGTTTTTTTATATAAATTAGAAATAACAAGTTCAGAATTAGAATCTTTTTTTAGCTCTATTACAATTCTCATTCCATCTCTGTCGCTCTCATCCCTAATATCAGAAATCCCATCAATTTTGCCTGAGTTAACAAGTTCTGCGAGTTTTTCAATCCAACCTGCTTTATTAATTTGGTAAGGAAGTTCCGAAATGATTAGTGCATTCTTCTTATGTTTCCCTTTGCCTAAATTTACCTCTTCTATATTTACAACTCCTCTTATCGTTATGGATCCTTTTCCACTTTCATATAGTTCCTCTATTGCCCGACTATAAATTAATTCTCCGCCGGTAGGAAAATCCGGTCCTTTGATAATGTTAGAAAGTTTTTTATCACTTATATCTTTATTTTTTACTAAAGCAACTAAACCATCTACAATTTCGCCTAGGTTGTGAGGCGGAATATTTGTTGCCATGCCAACAGCGATGCCGGATGAGCCGTTTAATAATAAAAATGGAAGTTGGGCTGGAAGAACATCTGGTTCTTTTTGAGAACCGTCAAAGTTATTCGAGAAGTTTACTGTTTCTGATCCAATTTCCTCAAGAAATCCTTTATGAGCTATTGGGGCTAGTCTGGTTTCAGTATATCTCATTGCAGCCGGCGGATCATTATCCACAGATCCAAAATTTCCATGTCCGTCAAGAGTAGGATATTTAGTTGAGAAATTTTGTACTTGCTTTACTAAAGCATCATATACCGCTTGATCTCCGTGAGGATGATACTTTCCAAGTACATCTCCAACAACTCTTGCACACTTCCGAAATGGTTTATCAGGTGTTAAACCTAATTCGTACATCGCAAATATGATTCTTCTTTGTACAGGCTTAAGACCGTCTCTTGCATCTGGTAAAGCACGTCCAACTATTACGCTCATTGCATACTCCAAATAAGAACGTTGCATTTCTTCTTGAAGTGAGATGGAAGTGAAGTTTTTCTTATCCATTAGAGCGCAAAATTAAATAATTATTAATTAACTAAATTAAGACTAATAGGTAAAAAAATATTTACCAGTATTGAACACTAAGATGATTCACTTATTTTGGATTTTGCCAGTATTACATCTTTTTTTAGTTGTTCATTTTGTAAAAGAATTTCTGTTGATGCTTGTAATTTTTCTCCCCATAACTGTTCTTTTCTATAATCATAATTGACATATTTGGGATCTTTAGCCAAAGCTTTTTTCGCTAGCTGAATCGCTAATTTAGCATCTTGGATATTTATACATGATGCTAGACCTAATAATGGTTCTGCATTTTCCTCAATTGAGATTGCACTTTCAAAAAGTTTAATTGATAAATTTACATTGTTTCTCTCGAAATAAGCTAAACCTTTATTATTTATTGCTTGCCAGAAATCAGGTTTAATTTTTATAGATTTATCAAACAATTTGATAGCTCCTAAATAATTTTTTTCCATTAATAAAATATTTCCTAATTGAAAAATAGCTTTGTGGTTATTAGGCTCAATCTTTATTCCTTTTTCTAAAGCAGTCTTTGCTTTTGCTTGTTGGGAAATTTGTAAATAAACATTACTTTTAGCAAAATATATTTCGCTAATATTTGAATTGATCTGTTCTGCTTTATTTAGAGAATTTAATGCTTTTTTGTATTCTTTGTTAGCTATTTGTGCTTCAGCCAAAATCAACCATAGTTTTTCATCTTTTCTATTTATCTTTACAGCTAATTTGGCTAAGTTAAGACTGTCTTCATATTGACC
>CABZNT010000039.1 GCA_902527105.1 uncultured Prochlorococcus sp.
GCTATCACATTATTTTTAATGATTAAGATTACAAAAAAATACAAATTAAAAAATTTTTTTTTATTTTTTTAATGAAATAATTTGGGTTATTAATTTATTTGCTAAATCAATTTTTGATGTTTTGTTAATGTAGTGTTCCATATTGTTCGTATCGAAAAGCCAACCTTCATTCTGTGCCAAAAACCCAAATCCTTGGCCTTCAAGATCAATTGGATTTGCGAATAGATAGTCACAACCCTTCTGGATAATTTTTTCTTTAATTATTATTCGTGCCTCTTCGATAGATCCTGTAAAAGCACAAAAGCCTACAAAAACTTGGTTATCTTTTTTTGATTTACTAATTGTTTTTAAAATATCTGGCACAAGCTCAAAGTTTTTATTCAAATGAGCATTAATTTTATTTTTTGGAATTTTAGCTGAAGTATCAGAGGTTATCTTGAAATCAGATACTGCTGCATTCATGAAAAAATAATCGCAATTTGATATATCGTTATTAACTGCCCTTATTAAATCAACACTAGTTTCAATTTCATATCTTTTTATTCCATCAGTAAGATTCTTATCGATTTTTAGAGGTCCATGGACAAATTTTACTTTTGCTCCTCTGAACCTCGCTACTTGAGAAAGAAGTAGTCCCATAGCTCCAGAACTGTTGTTTGTAATGTGTCTTGCCGCGTCAATTTTCTCTGAGGTGCATCCTCCAGTTATTAAAATTTCTTTATTAAGTAAATCTTTGCGATATTCATTTTGTTTGTGTGAAGCTATAAATTCAAGAGCTAATTGAATTAGATCATTTGAAGCTATCTTACCGATGCCAATAGCATCACACGCTAAGAGGCCTTCACTTGGCTGCAAAGATAAAACATTTCCGTAATTCTGTAAATTCTCATAATTTTTTTGGACAGCTTTATTTAGCCACATTTGTGTATTCATTGCAGGGGCAACAATAATTGGCTTTGTATTTGCTATTAAAATGCTTGGGATCAATCCCTCTGCATTTCCAGTTACCCATTTTGCTAATGTTGTTGCTGTTAAAGGGGCAATGATTAAAATATCAGCCCAATTGCTTAGTTCTATGTGAAGAGGTGTTGATTGATTATTTGACCATTGATCATTTTCTAAAATGCATGGGCTTCTACTTAAGATCGAAAAAGAAAGCGGGTTTACTAATTTTTCTGCATTTTTGGATAAAACGCATCTTACTTCATAATTTTCTTTCGCTAATTGACTAACTAATAATGGAATTCTTACAGCTGCAATACTTCCCGTTATTAATAAAAGAACCTTTATTTTGGAGTCCGTACTTTTAGTTTTCATCGAAAGGTTCCTGATCGAGAAGATGGATATAATTAGTTGTTAATTCAGGCCTATTGATTGCAAGAGCCCTCAGCAAGTGCCAGTCTTTTAAACCATCAAAGGGAGTATTATAGTTATCTTCCTCTAACCTTTTCGCGAGTTCAAGGGTCATTTCTTCATCAAAAGAATTTACTAGTTCCTCACTTATTTTATTTTCAGAAATGAATTTCATATTGAGTAAAGTCAATACATTCTAATAATAAAGCCTCAAGTAATTATTTAAAATTTATATCAGTATTAAGTATATATTTTAAGGATATTTAAATTTTCAATTTTCTTAATCTTTTCAATTTGTTGTTTTGTCATTTATCTTCATTCTCAGTCATAAATATGCAAACTCTCTTTTTCAAAAATATTCTTTCTTAAAATAAGTTAGAAAAATTTATATCATGTCTCAAACCAAGAGAGAACAAGTCATTAGTCACATACGCTATTTAAGGCAAGAGCTCAGAGAAATGCATTTAGGAATAAAAGAAGATGACCTTTTCCCTGAACCAGGAGAATTAAGAGGATTAATTGCTCAGTTGGAAGCATTACTTGAATTAATAGAGGGAAATACTAAAATTCAATCAAACTTAGAAGCGGCTTAATTTAATGCAAAATGGTTGTTAAACCTCAAAAGACAAAATTTCAGCTAAAAATTGTGGAAAATATTCAGACATTAAGTA